>JAUYUB010000024.1 GCA_030692765.1 Sulfuricurvum sp. | reverse complement strand
TGCCGCTATATCCCCATACGATCCTCGGATACGATCGGTGATATCGGTAAAGTCAATCTCAAAAAGTTCTATTTTGTCGCTGAACTCTATGTCAAAGTATTATGGGCATTACTCACTTTTCGCCCCGATCGGATCTACTTCACCGCATCCATCCGAAGCGTAGCATTTTACCGCGATCTACTCCTCTCCACACTCTGGAAACTTTACAAAAAATTCACGTCACTAGAAATCTACTATCACTACCATACCAAAGGGATCGATGAGTTTGTCTCTGTTTCGCCACATAATCTCTCTCTGACCCGTTTTTTTCTAGAGAATATCAATCTTATCATCCTGAGTCCCATGCTCGAAAATGATTTTAAACAGGTCCAAACCTACAAAAGCATTTCCTATCTCCCCAATGGTGTCGAAGACACGTTGAATAATGAACGTTTCGAAACACTGATCGCTGCACGATACGCACAGCAAGAACCACTCAATATCCTCTATCTCTCCAATATGATCAAATCCAAAGGATATTTCCACGTTCTTAAATTAGCAAATCAGACGAAAAATCATCCCATACACTACCACTTCGCCGGCGGATGGCAAAATGATACGGATGAAAAAGAGTATTTTGAATACATACAACACAATGCTCTGGAAAATACCGTAACGTTCCATGGATTTGTAAACGGAGAACAAAAACGTGCCCTTTTTGAATGTGCCCATCTCTTCATCTTTCCCACACGCTATCAAAACGAAGCATTCCCTCTGTCGTTGCTTGAAGCCATGTCCTATGGATTACCCTCCATCGCCACCGATGAGGGCTCCATCCCCTATATACTCGATGATCAATGCGGCATCATACTCAATGATACAACCGAACTCGAAACTGCTCTCAAAACTGCTATCGAAAAGCTCATCACTCCAACCACTGCCCATTACTGCCGTCAGCGGTACCTCAAAAACTTTAACACGCGGCAGTTTGAAGAAAATTTCATCAGGATTCTAAATGACTAAACCTCACTCCACATCCATCATGAGCTATAACATATTTACCGACGATATCAATAGATTAACCATTACTGATACTCAGCAAATTATCAACACGATCAACCCCCATTCCTACGTCACAGCCAAAAGTGACCCGCTGTTCGAAACGGCTCTGAGAGATTCGGATGTCTTACTCCCCGATGGCAGCGGTATCGTCATTGCAGCCAAAAATCTCCATGGGAGACAGATTCAAAAGATCGCCGGAGCAGATCTCCACATCCATCTCCTGCAACTGTTAAATTCTAGCGGTGGCAAATGTTTTTACATGGGAGCCTCTCAGAACACGCTGGACAAGATCAAAGAGAAACTAAGCACCGAGTACCCGAACATCACCCCGGCCTTTTATTCCCCACCGTTTAAACCAGAGTTCTCCGAAGAGGATAATACTGCGATACGGCAAGTGATCAATGATTTCGAGCCTGATGTTCTGTTTGTCGGGATGACAGCACCCAAACAAGAGAAATGGCTCCATCAGCACAAAGAGATGTTAAATACCAAAGTAGCATGTTCTATTGGAGCCGTGTTTGATTTTTATGCAGGCACGGTACAGCGGCCATCGCAATTTTGGATCGATCTTCATCTCGAATGGCTTCCGAGACTGCTCAAAGAGCCTAAACGATTATGGAGAAGAAACTTCATCTCTACGCCGTTGTTTTTGATAGATTTACTAGGATATAAAATAGGGATTAAAAAATAGGGGGACAGTGCCTAAAGCACTGTTATGGGGTCAAAAAGGGGATTAGTAATTTAGCTATTTTTAAATTTGAAAGACGGAGCTTTACTGCTTGTTTTATCATGCTTGTCGTGATCATTATGCTTATCGTCTGCAATATCTTTTTCATGTCCGCCATGAGTCTCTACACCAACATTATTCACTTTCTTTTTACCATCAGTATCATTTTCGGCACCGTTATGGTTCAGTGAATTTCCTGGAGCACACTGATCTCCATTTCCATAGCCATTATTCCCTTTTAAGCTGGAATTACCTGGACCTTTTGAATTAGTGTGAGATTTTGAATCGCCATTGCTATGAGCGTAAGAATTCAAAGACCCCAACATCATAAGTGCAGGTGCCATATAAACTGATTTTTTTAGAAATCCGCGTCGACCTTCAACGCCATTATTTTGTACGGTATTCATTTTGTCCCCATTTAGACCATTTAATTAACTATTTATACCATAGTTAATGTTAAAATAAGTTGATAATTACTTTAATCGCAATACATTAAGCTTGAAAAGGCGATACAATCGGATCGGATAATAAAGCGGCGATAAAAAATTCGGCAGATTGACCATATAAACATCGAGTTCTTTGATCTGAAGCAACGTTAGGAGATAGTGCCGCATCCACCCATTGGTGTTATCTTTCATTAAAAGAATTTTATTGAGATTTTCCAAAGAGACCAATCCTGTTTGCTCATTTTTAATCGTATCGCTTTTGATCTCCAACAGTATGGCTTCTTTGGCTTTGAGAACCGCATGATCTAAATCGATATGAGCGATAATTGTCATGCTCAATGGAGTGTGAAAAAGCTCATGACTCACCGCTAAGCCCAAATAAAACATAAATTCGATCTCCATATCCTGCGCCATAGTAACCAATACATCCCAATCGATTTCATCGTGATGGATACGAATGAGCCGATCGATATCCACGATCCACTCCAGCCGTTCCCAATAATGTTTTGATCCGTGCAGTAGCAGATACAGCAAAAGAGCACCTAGCTCTAATGTTTCAACCGTCGTGTTATTAATCACGCAGTGATAATTTGAATCACTAAAAAGATTGATATTGCTTTTTTTAATGTGCCGATCCAAAAACAGCCGCCAATGAAATTCGATTAAAACATTTTTTTCGGCATGCGTTGTAGGAAAATCTTTGCCTACTTTTAGGAGAGTTTGATTTTTGAGAAAACGAATCGGATGTTCGGAGAGATACCCGATCCCTTCTAACAACTCCAATGACTTGTACATATCACACTGCTCGACTAAAAGATCCAAATCGGAAAATTGGCGCTGCGTAATATCACCATGTATGATCTGTGAGAGCACCGGTCCTTTGATCGCGATCGTACGGATACCGTTATCATTCAGCAACCGAATGACACTCAACAGCTCTGCTGTCATCATCATGTTTCTTCGCGCTATTTGGAGGTTGATATTCTTTAGACGCACCATCACCCGCTCATCAATCGTCTCAACACTCTTTAGAGCCTTGAACAGGAGAGGAAAAACACCGTGCAAGTAGGCAGAATCTACCAAAATATCCCAATCCGATATCTCTGAGGAAACCTGTTCCAGCTTCATCGGATTAGGGGTTTGCTGACAACACTCGATCAAAAAATCATACAGTGCTGCTTGAGCAGGTTGGTTAGTCTTGGGTTTCAAAATTCAATAACCCCTGCTCTGCGAGTGTTTGAGAAAAAGTGATAATGTCCTGAGCCAGAAGATCTGCTTCCACCTCATACTCCTGCGCTATGCTATTAAAAATATCTTGTAACGTATTCGATTCAGACATACTTTGCCAAAAAACTGCCCCCATCTCATTGAGAGTAAAAAAGAGCCCATTTGCACTGTTAAACAGCAGGACTTCATCATCAACGCTCTGCAGTAAAACCGTTGAGGGGATCGTATAGCGGCTATCTAAGGTCATCATCTTCCTTCTCGTGTCATTCCCGCGTAGGCGGGAATCCAGCTTAGTTTAAATTGGTATGTTCTTTGATGGTTTGATACACCTCTTCGAGGCGCTCCATGTCATGCGGAACCGTGATTTCATACACATTGACACGATTCGCAAGACCCGCAAGATACGTGACGTATTGCGGTGTGAAAAAGCTGAAATTCATCTCTCCCCCCTCATGCAATCGACTGAACTTCTCGATCCCTTTGAGACGACGGATCACTATTTGTGCCTCCGGTTCCGATTTTTCGAGGATATAGATCGCATGGATGGGTCGGATCTGCGTGGCAGGATTTTCACATAAATGTCCCAACACCTCTACGGTACGAAAAGGGCGATGGTACGGATGGGATGGGACAGCATAATACTCACCCTCTTTCTCAAATGTCGCCATCTTGTCATCGGTAATCAGAGGATGCCCACGCTGCAAAAAATAATCGGTCAGGGTCGACTTCCCCCCATGTGAGGGTGCCATAAACAGTACCGACTTATCCGCAATTTCAACGGCTCCGGTATGGAGAAATTTGTAGACCTGACCAATCGAAAAATAAATTGGTAAAACAATGTGATAGAGCCAAAATCGAAAAATATCTTCGGTCGCTTCCGCTAAGAATCGATAAGATATTTTTCCACTCTGGGTTTCCCAGGCAAAACTGATGACATTCTCAACCGTAAAAATCCAACGCTGATTATCTGAGGGAACGGTAAACTCTCGATCCGTAGCAAGGGTAACATTGCGATCTTGATTGTTTTGATAAATAAGAGTCACGGGAAAAGAAGCACAATTTATCCCTACATCTTCCTCAATCGACAGACTCCCCGAAGATTTTGAAGAATCAAAATCCTCTCCAAGAGAATTTGAAAAAAGAAGATGAAAGTTATAAACCATTCTTACTGATTAACCAAGAATATTTCCGAAAAATGCCTTAGCCCAGCTGAACAATCCAAAATTATTCTGTTGAACTTCTACAGGTGAAAAGTTTACTACAGTTGAAGATCCAACTTTTTGATACGTTCCACCTAAGATCACATCTGGCCCACTATAACCAGTTACAGTAGCATCTCCAACATGAATATTTCCTGGATCAACTGTTGCTTTACCATTAAATACACTTGCTGCTGCACCTACATCTGCATGAGCGTTAAGTGCACCCAATGCAATAATTGCAGGCGCTACATATGCGGCTTTTTTTAAGAAACTTCTGCGAGCTTCAACGTTTCGTGCTTGTGTATTGTCCATTGTTTTGCCTCTGTAATCAATCTAAACGATAGATTAATTGTAAGTACGTTAAATCTTAGTTCAACCTCAAGATTTACTCATCCGAAAGCAAAATATCTGCTCCGGATGTAGCCTTTATTGTCTTATTCAAACAAAAAAAAGGCACGCTTGCCAACACACTACAAGATGCTTCCCTCTTTAAAGAACGGATAATATCACGTCTTATAAATTATATAAAACCATACTACACCTTGCAAACCTATAGTCATAAAACTATAGCATTAAATCTTAAAAAATAACCTGAATTTAAAAATGTTATTTTCTGAGCCATGGTCTTATTTTTTTGAGTTCCAAACCATTTAAAATGATCCCGACGTTATGCAATTGATGTTCATTTACGAAACGATTGGTACTTTTGATAAAATCTTTCTTAGAATACGCCGCTTTAAACACGATTAGATTCAAATCCGACAAACGCATCAAAACCAAAGCATCCGCCACCAAACCAGCAGGCGGTGATTCGAGGATAACGTAATCGTATAGCTCTCTCATCTCATCCAGTAACGATGTGAGGCGATCTGAAATGATTAACTCGTATGGGTTCACAGGAGCAGGTCCCGCAACGACGACATCGACATTGGAGGCGACATTACGAACTACTTCCTCAAAGCTGTTTAAGCCAGCCAATAGAGTGCTTACTCCGGATTCATTTGTGATGGCAAGTTTTTTATTGACGCGTGATTCACGCATATCAAAATCCAAAACAACCACTTTTTTACCGCTTTTTCCAATCACCCCAGCCAGCTCAAGAGCAGTAGTTGTACGCCCCTCGCCCTTGACTGATGATGTAATGGTAATAACTTTTGGCTTCTCTTCATTAAACTCCAGCCGTGTAAGTAAAACACGTAATGCATCTTCATACAACGATTTTTTCCCCTTGAACAGAGGAAGAACACTGTACAGAGGAAGTGTCGTATGGCTCTCAAGATCATTGATCGTCTGAATGGTATTGGCCAAAAAGTGTCGGATAAAGGCTTGGAGTATCCCGATAATCAACCCGATAATCAACCCCATCATCACAATCAATGCCCGATTAGGCTGAACCGCGATTCCACCCACCAAAGCATCATCAATGATCCGGATTCCCGAAACCGTAGAAGATTCGATGATAGCCGTTTCGGCCCGTTTTTGGAGAAGATATTCATAAATTTTTTCATTGAACATAAAGGTACGGTTGAGTTGCGTCAGCTGACGTTCCTCTTCCGGGAGCGATTCAAGGGATGCTGTATGTTTTTGGATAATACCGTTTAATGTAGTTTTACGCTCTTCAATCCCGCGCAAACTGCTCTCAATCGTCCCTTGTAAATCCTCTTTCAATGAGGCCAGCTGCTCCTCGGCTTTCATAACTGAGGGGTGCTTGGGCGTGTAATCAACCAATAAGGAGCTATGAAGTGTATTGACTTCTTGGATTTTTTGGATCAATGAGACGATTGACTTACTTGCTGTACTTAAATCGATCCCTTTAATTTCTCTATTATTTTTAAGGTAAGTCAGTAAGTTTTGCAACGAACTCTCTTGCATCTGCAATTCGTACATTTGCGCTTCGTATCCGCTTAACGCTGTTGCTGCAAGACCTGCTTTACTTCCTAAATCAATGACGACGTGGGATGATTTGTAATCTTTTAGATTGATAGCCGATTGCTGAAGCGCTTTGTTGATTGCACCCACTTGTTCATCGATAAAGCTCAATGTTTTTTCGGCACTCGCACTTTTTATTTTGACATTTTGATTCTCATAAACTTCTGCAATGATATTAAGGACATCTTGGGCTCGCTGCGGAACATTATCCTGATAACTTAAGGTTAAAATCGATCCTTTCTCTGCCCCCAGTGCCACATTCAAAGAAGATTGAATCAAGCTGTACATGTACTCGTTAGGGGTAACGGTAAAGGTGTAATCACCCATTCCCATCTCTCCTGCTTTCATCACTTTAAGTCTGAAAGAAGGAGTATTAATGGTACTTCCATACGCAAATACACCTTGATAGGTCACCGATTGCACCATCGCAGCTGAACTGGCCGAGCCAAAAAAAGCACCGATTTTCATTCCGAGTGTTGGCTCAAGCATCAGGCGAAAATGCATAGGGTCTACAGGTTGAACGTGAAATTCATAGCCGATCAGCCGTTCACTTATCGCACCGGCTTGAACAATAAAGGGTGACTGCTTGTACAACTCTACCGTTTTTAATCCGGATGTTGTGTAATAACGTGTTCCGAGTTGAACTTTTTCCAAGACTTTTTTGGCAATAAATCGGGATTTAAAGATAGCAATCTCATTCCCTAGATTCCCCCCCTGTGTGCCAAGAGCGGCCGCCATAAAATCACCCTGCCCTTGAGAGGTGGTAGAATCTTGAATTTGAAGGGTTAAATCAGCCTGATAAATATCTGTTTTAAAATAGGCTATAAATATACTAAAAATCATAATAGCTACGGTGATAACAATCATCGATTTTTTATACCGCAACAATGCAGCCACTACCTCTTTGAGGTCAATTTCTTCTTCGGCTTGATTGGGCACACGAGGTGCCATATTGTGGTTATTTAAATAAGACGACATTGGTTATTTGTCCATTTTTAAGTGAGATAGCGCTTAAGAAAGGGCTCATCATGGTGTTGATCATACTGAAAAACGGAGTTTGTTCAGCAAAAGCTACATTGTACGCTTTCATAGCTCGAGGCTGGATATAAATAATATCGTTGGGCTGCAGGATCAGACTGGTCAATTTCATCTGTGACATATCAGCCAAATTAATCTCACGCATTTGAGGATCTCGCAGTCCTCCTCGGATCACTCTAACATTCGTTCTCTCGGCATCGTTTGTCAAATCACCTGAACGCGCGAGTGCTTCAAAGAGCGTCATGGTTCCATTGGTAACTTGAACCACTCCTGGGCTCTTGACTTCTCCTAACACGTAAAGTTTTTGATTCAGAATTTTAATACTGACATACGGATTTCTCAAATATTGCTTATAAAGATTTGAAAGTTTCTCGGCGGCTTGATTCTCTGTTAAACCCATAATTTCGACTGCACCGATAAGCGGCAATCGAACTAAGCCATTATTTGCAATCAAATATCCTTCCGTTCCATCACGTGCTAAGGTTTGCTGCCCACCCCTGCTTAACATTTGATTCAGCTGCTGATCACCCTCTCCAGCGGTCAAATTGGCGATATTGATTTCAACCCGATCCCCTTTGACGATCTTCCATTCAAACTGGACCTCTTCACTATAATTGAGATCCGATACAGCGATAGTCTTAACGACACTGTCACTCTCCCCGAACATCTTAAAGGATTGCGTTGAACACCCGCTAAACAGCAAGCCTGCTGCGATAATAAAAAAAGTTGTATATTTCACATTCACCCTTTCGTCACGGTTGGTATATTTATCAAAACCAAAAATATCACCTGTTTTAACAAATAATTATAATCTTTGCCATTATAGCGTCTCGAAAGAAAAAATTGCTTAATTCTAGTCTAAAATAATTAAATGCAACAAAATTTTGTGATTGGTCATTATGGCTGAAAAATTGGTGTAAAAAGTGAAAAATATTTAGAATAAAAAGGAGGGGATCTCTAAAGAGAATCTTTAGAGAAAAAAGATTAGCTAAATAGGGAGTTTACACTCTCGTTGTGATAGACACGGCGGATCACTTCGGCAAAGAGGGGAGCAACGCTGAGAACTTTAATCTTATCGCTGTGTCCTCGAGGCTCAAGGGTGTTGGAGATAACGAGCTCATCAAGCTCACCGTTGTTGATATTTTCGTAAGCGTTACCGCTGAGGACACCGTGAGTTGCACATGCCATAACCGACGTTGCCCCACGTTTTTTCAATGCAGCAGCAGCTTTTACCATCGTTCCGGCCGTATCGACCATATCGTCGATCATAATAATGTCTTTGCCCGCTACGTCACCGATAATGTTCATGACTTCGGATTCATTCGCTTTTTCACGGCGTTTATCGACGATAACCATCTCAAGCCCTAGTTTTTCAGCAAAATGACGTGCTCGTGAAACCCCTCCGATATCCGGAGAAGCGATAACAGGGTTGGCAAAGTTTTTCGAACTGATGTATTCTTGAAAAATGATTGAGCCATAGAGATTGTCAACAGGAATGTCAAAGAACCCTTGGATTTGACCTGCATGCAAGTCAATCGTGACTACACGGTCAACCCCTGCTTTTTCAAACATATCTGCAACCAAACGTGCCGTGATCGGAACACGAGGTGCTGCTTTTCGATCTTGACGTGCATAACCAAAGTACGGAACCACTGCTGTAATGGAGTTGGCTGATGAACGTCGAAGCGCATCGGTCATAATGAGCAATTCCATCAAGTTGTCATTGGAAGGGGCACCGGTACTTTGAATAATAAAGACATCCCGTCCGCGAACACTTTCAGCAATCTGAATGTTTATCTCACCGTCACTAAAACGTTTTATTTCCGCCTTTGAAAGAGGAACATCGAGTGTTTTACAAACTTCTACTGAAAATTCGGTACATGATGAACCGCTGAAAATTTTATATCCGCGCATGCGCACATCCTCTAGACCAAGATTTTAATGTAACCTAATTGTAACCTGATATCACTTAGGATTAGGTTCGATAATCCGCATTTATTTTGACGTATTCATGACCCAAATCGCATCCGTACGCTGTAAAACTACCGGTATTTAATCCTATATCACAGTGGATGACAAATGCACCTTTTTGCATCACTGCAGCGGCAAACGGTTCGAGTTTCTCATCAAAGAGAAGATCGCCTTTATTATACACACACACATCATCAAACCAAATACTCAACGTACTTTCATCACAGTCGATGCCACTCGCACCAATCGTAGAAGCGATCCGTCCCCAGTTGGGATCTTGCCCAAAAAGTGCCGTTTTAACCAGCAATGAATTGCTCAATGCTTTCGCGGCAATCTCTGCCTGGACGTCATTTTTAGCGCTTGTGACTTTATAGGTCACCAACTTGGTGGCACCCTCGCCATCACGCACCATCTCCTTGGCCAAAAAGAGCATGATTTTCTCCAGTGCTTCCTTGAACGCCTCTGGATGGAAATTACCGCTTTGACCATTAGCCATCACCAAAACCGTATCATTGGTCGAGGTATCTCCATCCACGCTTGCCGCATTAAACGTAGTGTGGGTACATTCATCCAATATTTTTTGCATCGTACTTGCATCAACCTTGGCATCGGTAGTGATAAAACACAACATAGTAGCCATTGCAGGATTAATCATCCCTGCACCCTTTGCCATCGCACCGATACGAAATGATTTTCCGTCTTCAAGTTTGACTTCAAACGCGATACGTTTTGCAAACGTATCGGTGGTCATAATCGCTTCAGACGCATTTTTTCCCTCACGCTTGGTAAGATCAAAATTCATCGCACCCTCAATGATCTTGGCTTTTGGAAGACGCACACCGATCACACCCGTGGAGCTCATTACCGGATGCTGTATCTGAGGAAATTTGAGACTAAGGGCATTTAGCACTTCATCGATATCGGCTATACCGGCAGGTCCCGTCATCGCATTGGCATTTTTCGCATTGATAAGGACGAAATTTCCCTCGAATGTTCCCTTTTTACGAAAGTGGCGTATCGGTGCTGCGGTCATTTTATTGGTCGTAAAAACTGAAGCAATCGTACAGGGAGTATCTGAATAAATAAATGCCAGATCCTTCGCGCCCTCTTTTTTCAGACCAATATGAATGCCGTCTGCATAAAAACCAGATGCTGCGCATACACCGCCGTCAATATTTTCAATGGTATACATGAGAAAAACTCCAATAATGATTAAGTATCGTATTATAAATGGGTGTTGTTTAAAAGTAAAGGGAAGTTAAGAGAAAAGATCGGGAAGGACTCCCGAAATGCGTGGGACACCACGCGGGAAGTTACGAATCTTTTTTAAGAGTACGAAGCTCGGAAGCAGCGATTCTGATTTTTTTCGTGGTTCCGTCTTCAAGCGTAATACGAACAGTGCGAAGGTTTGGTAAAAAACGACGCTTAGTTCTGTTTTTAGCGTGAGAAACGTTATTCCCGCTCATTGGGCCTTTACCGCTAATAGCACATCTTCTTGCCATTTGAGGCTCCTTGCGTAAAATTTAGGTTGCGAATATTACCTAATTAAACCCAAAGGTTACCTTAAAAGCACTTCCTACCAAATTCTTTGCACTACTTATGATAATTTCAAGTCTGTTTTAATCTACTCATACTACAATAAACAAAAATATTGGATAACTATAACCTCGTGATAACTTCAGAAGAAATAGCATCATACATTCAAAATGTTCCTGCTGCGCCAGCCGTTGTACAAGAAGCGCTTAGATATGCTCGGGCAGGTGATTTGCCAAAAGCATCCAAATGCGCCTCAGAAGATCCTGCATTGAAACTTTATCTTAAAACGCTTATGAACCGTCCTATATATGGATTTCGAAATGAAGTTTCTGATGTAGCTCAAATTTTCGGGATTTTAGGACTTAGCGCAACACAGCAAACCCTATATAATTATCTTTTAAGTTTGCTAACCCCTAAAAAGTGGGAACTCTTTTCCCTTTCCAATCATCAGTTTTATGATCTTCAAGCCTCTATCAGCAAGCATTGGGAAGCTATTTTGATTCATCTAAAGATAAACGATAAAGAGGTGCAAAGTGCGATCTCATTGATTCCTGCGAGTATCGTTGTTTGCGAGGCGCTTTTTGCAAAACGAAAAACAGAAGTAGCACAACTGCGCTGCGTCAAAGCACTTGATTTTAATACCATTCTTTTTCGTATGGCCGGAAGTGACCTTTTTGACCTGGCTGGAGAAATTGCACGAAAATGGGAAATGCCCTCACGCATCGTAGATTTAATCCGATCGGCTTCGGGAACAGTAGAAAACCTTACGGGTCAAGAGCGTGTCTTAGCACAGTGGATGCATCTTTTACTCTTTTATGAGCTTAGCCAAAACGCTTATGTCAGTGCAGGCCTGAACGACTTTATAGATTTTAAAATCGAATTTGTCCAAGACATTTACGAATCTTTTGCACAGGTGGTTCAATACACATGCGAGCCATAGTCAAAGGGCGTGTCGGGGTTTTTTATCTACAGGGCTTCTTGGATGGAAATAACGCACCCAGTTTTTTAACCATTGAAGACATAAAAGCAACCGAAGATCTCAATATTGATATGCTTCTTGTCTCTTTGAAAAAAGTTATTTTTTTCAATAAAAATGGACTGGATGTTTTTGTAAAACTTTTAATCAATATCCGCAATCATAAACATATTACTGTCGGATTTTGCGATTACAATCATCAAAAATTCAATATCATCAATACTTTTTACAAAGGTGGAGCCGGTTTTTCACTCTTTAAAACACAAGAAATTGCCGAGCTTTTTGCCGCCAATAATAAAAGCGAGTCCCGAACCGTTTTACTTTACAATGATGACCCCTCACAGCGTTCCGCGATGGCCATCGAACTCTTTGATTATGGCCACAATCCGATTATGGCACAAAGTAAGTTTGAGCTTGAGGAAAAAAAGAAAACTCCAGAACTTTATTATGCTATTATTGAAGATACAAGTCTTGGAGTTTACGGGCAAAAAGTAGCAACACGGGTGACGGGAAATGCTATTATTTACACTATTTCTCAGTTTTTAGATGCCGAAATAAGCGATACCTTTAATCTTTCCTATCATCAAAACTCATTAAATGTCGGATTTCGCCTCTTTATTTTTGATGCCTACAAAGTCATTTCAATGAATGTGCATGCACTCAATTTTTTCACTAAACTTGCCTCTTCCGCTGCTGAATACAATGCCTCTATTTGTTTTGTGGGACTTTCCTTCGATAAAACACCCGAAGCCTTTAAAAATGATCTCGAAGATGCAGGACTCATGTTTTTTGATAACATGGATGATATCCTCAAAAATAAAGAGCTCTTACAAGAGCTTGGAAGCGGCGGCGGGACGGCAGCCAAACATAATCGATCCCTAAATAAGTCCTTGGTGAATGAACTGCCTCAATTTATTGAGGCAACCGTATCAACTATTGCCATGATGACCAATGCAACGGCTATTAAGAACTCTGTCAATGTTCAACCATTGACCGTACCCATAACTAACGATCAATACGCCAGTTCGATCGGATTTTACGGAGACATTGATGGGCTCATCATTCTCATTTTTCCTAAAAAAATTGCTAAAAAAGCCTGTGAACTCCTGATCGGTGGCGAAAATGCCAGTGAAGAGGAGATACTCGACTCTTTAGCCGAATTTGTTAATATTATTGCGGGACGCGCAAAAGTCCTCTTAACGGCAAAGAAGTATCTTTTGGATATCACCCTTCCCCGTACCTATACTGATGTCAATACCCTTCTTGAGATTGCCCAAAATAAAAAAGGGGTACAAGTCGATCTTACTTTTGAAGGTGAGCCCTTTATCTTTTTCTTGACACGGTAAATAAAGTTCCCTTTTTCGCTAAAATAGCATAAAAATATTCAAGGGATCTATTATGCTCGTTGCCCCAAGCATTCTTTCTGCTGATTTTGGAAATTTAGCGCGTGATGTCCGTGCTATTTGCGATGCCGGATGCGATCTTGTTCATGTCGATGTTATGGATGGACACTTTGTACCTAATATGACGATCGGTCCTGTTGTCGTAAATGCAATAGCAAAAGCCGCTACCAAACCTCTGGATATTCATCTTATGGTAGAAAACAACTCTTTTTTCGTGGATCTTTTTGCGCCTCTTAAGCCCAAGTACATCTCTTTTCACATTGAAGAAGAAAAGAACGCACATCGCTTGGTACAAAAAATACGTTCTTTGGGAATAAAACCTGCTGTTGTCCTCAATCCGCATACTCCTGCAGAAGCGATCGAATATTTATTAACTGATTTAGATATGGTCCTCGTCATGAGCGTCAATCCTGGCTTCGGCGGTCAAAAATTCATCCCGACCGTTGTTGAAAAAATCAAACGCTTAAAAGTACTTCGTGATCGTATTAATCCTGAGTGTTTGATAGAAATTGATGGAGGTGTCGGAAGTTCCAACATACAATTGCTAAAGGATGCGGGCGTAGATATCTGTGTTGCCGGAAGTTATGTTTTTGGTGCGGATGACTACAAAACAGCCATTGACAGCCTTCGCGTATGAGAGTTAAAATTTGCGGCATAACCTCATTGGAAGACGCACTCTGCGCCATTGAGTCTGGTGCAGATGCTCTCGGATTTGTTTTTTACCCGCAATCTCCTCGCTATATTACCCCTGATAATGCTGCTAAAATCATCATAAACCTCCCACCGTTTATTGAAAAAGTAGCTCTTTTTGTCAATGAAACAGCCGAACATATCCGCAGTGTCTGCTTATCTACGGGATGCACACTCGCACAAATACATTTTGATGTATCTGAACCATTTTTTCAAACGCTTAGCTTCCCCTCTTTACGTGTTATCCGTGCCCAACGCAAAGAAGACATACTCAAATATTCGGATCACTACCGTCTCGTTGATGCTTATTGCGATAGCTTTGGCGGAAGCGGTAAACGTCTGAACATTGAATGGTTTAAAAATGTTGACTGCTCTAAAATCATTCTTGCGGGCGGATTGGATTCTAGCAATGTTGCTTCCCTAAAATCTTATGGTTTTTACGGTGTCGATGTCAGTAGCGGTGTTGAAGCTTCCAAAGGCAAAAAAGACCCTCTGTTAGTACAATCCTTTATACAAAAGGCAAAAGCGTGAAACTTGATCCAAAACTGTTTACACGTTTGACCAAAAAAGGAATTCTAAAAGAAGAGTTTGAATCCCTGCTCCAAGAACCCAGCGATTTATCGCTTGAATTACTGCAAGCCCAAGGGTTAAATCTGGTTTTGAAAGACAATCTTTATTGCTTAAGCAGTACCTATACTCCCGTGAGTGAAACTCTTTTTTGCATCGTCGATGTTGAGACTAATGGTTCCAAACCTTCCCGTGATCAAATCATTGAAATAGGGGCTGTAAAACTGCAAAACGGTGTCATCATAGATACCTATGACAGCTTAGTGTATGCAACGGATATTTCAAAACAAATACAAGAGATAACAGGGATTAGTGTCCAGCAAACCCTTAAAGCGCCGGCATTAGCCAAAATCATGCATGAATTTCGGCTTTTTTTAGGGGATGCTGTCTTTGTCGGTCATGATGCGAAGTTTGATTATAATTTTGTATCTGCGATGATGGAGCGCGTGGGCTTAGACGCTTTACTAAACCGATCCCTATGCACCATTGATCTTGCAGAACGTACCATAGAGAGTGAACGGTATGGACTGGCCTATCTCAATGAGCAATTAGAACTCTATCGAGAAGCAACCCATCATCGCGCACTCTCAGATGCGATGACGACAACCAAACTGCTCAAGCGAACCTTGCCGCTCATCCCAAAATCGATACATACGTGCGAAGAATTGATTGCTTTTTCAAAAGAGGCAAAACGATTGAAGCGGCTTAAAGCAGCCCCGAAGAAGATTGAAGAAAGTGAGCCCTCCTACTCGGAGTAGCGCCCAACATTAACAAGACGATTATAACGCTGCTCAAGACGCTCTTCATCACTGAGTTTTCTAAGAGCATCGACTTGTGCCATAAAATAAGTTTTGATTGCTTCTGCCGCCCCTGCCTTATCTCTGTGGGCCCCGATAAGCGGCTCAGGAATGACATCATCGATCAAATCCAATGACTTCAAATCGGCACTTGTGATTTTAAGTGCTTTTGTTGCTGCTTCTACCTTGGCAGGGTCATTCCATAAAATGGCTGAACACCCTTCTGGTGAAATAACACTGAATACCGAATAACGCATCATCGCAAGTTTGTCGGCAACACCGATAGCTAAGGCGCCACCGCTTCCGCCCTCACCAATGACAACGGATACCGTAATGGCATTAAGATTCGATAGCTCTAGAAGATTGCGTGCAATTGCTTCACTTTGGTTACGCTCTTCAGCCCCAAGGCCTGGATATGCGCCCGGAGTATCTATGAGCATCAACAGAGGTATTTTAAACTTCTCTGCCATCTTGGCAACACGAAGCGCTTTACGATACCCTTCAGGGTTAGGCATTCCAAAATTTCGCTTGAGCTTATTTTTAGTGCCGCGCCCTTTTTGCTCACCAATAATCATCACACGTTCTTCGCCGATGTACCCGATATAGCAAACGATTGCGAGATCATCACGGAAGTGGCGATCTCCATGAAGCTCGTATTTTTTATCCAATAACAAATTAATGTAATCAATCGCATAAGGACGATCTTGATGACGCGCTAGTTGTAATTCCTGATAAGGAGAAAGATTTGCGTAGGTTTTAGTGACCTCTTTTTCAAGATCACCTTTTAGGATTTCGACTGCATGATGGTCATAACGAATTTCTGCAGCGATGATTTCCTCTTGGATTTGACAAATATTTTGTTCGAAATCAAGATACGTAGCCAAGAAAAACCTTTAGATTTTTTTGAAAATAACGACACCGTTTGTGCCGCCAAATCCAAATGAGTTACTCATTATGATGTCTAGCTCTGCTTTGCGCGCGACATTAGGGACAACGTCCAAATCACAATTCTCATCTGGGTGTTCGTAGTTGATTGTTGGAGGGATGATACCATCACGCATTGCCATAATACCGACAACCGCTTCAATACCACCAGCAGCACCAAGACAGTGACCTGTTTGACCTTTAGTTGAACTGATCGGAGGACAGTTTTCTTTTCCGCCAAAGGCTGCTTTGATCGCTGCAGTTTCATTTTTATCATTCGTTGGAGTACTAGTACCGTGCGCGTTGATATAATCAATCTTAGGATTTCCCGCCATTTTTAGCGCGGCTTTCATCGCACGAAGAGGTCCCTCAAGGCTTGGAGATGTGATGTGATTTGCATCACCACTTTCTCCAAACCCAATTAATTCTGCATAAATACGTGCACCGCGAGCAACCGCAGAATCATACTCTTCCAAAACCAATGCTGCAGCGCCCTCACCCATAACGAAACCGTCACGCTGTGCATCAAAAGGACGTGATGCATGTTTAGGATCATCGTTGCGAGTACTTAGAGCTTTCATCGATGCGAATCCACCCACACCAACACCTGTGATTGCTGATTCAGCAGCAACTACCAACATTTGATCTGCTCCACCTGTCATGATTGTTTTGGCCGCTTCACTGATACCATGCGTACCTGCAGCACATGCCGTTACGCATGAAAGATTTGGTCCAAGCAAACCATGGTCAATCGTTACGAATCCGCCAAGCATGTTGACCAATGCTCCAGGAATAAAGAAAGGAGAGATACGACGAGCCCCTTTTGTCTCTAAAATAATAGAATTTTTCTCAATAGAAGGAAGTCCGCCGATTCCAGACGCTGCACTGATACCAAAACGTTCTTTATCAAACTCATCAGGGAAATTAGCATCTGCCATTGCTTCTTGTGCCGCTTTAATACCCAAATGGATAAAGCGGTCTGCTTTTTTAACTTCTCTCGCGTCCATAACGGTTTCAGGATTAAAATCTTTAACTTCGCCAGCAATCTGAGCACTCTGTGTTGAAGGATCAAAAATAGTGATCATATCAATACCGCATTCACCATCACAAATGGCTTTAAACGAGCTCTCTTTATCATGACCTACTGCATTGATCATGCCCATACCGGTTACTACTATTCGTTTCACATCTTCTCCTGCTCATCGCTAATCTTAGATATTTTCTCATCTTTTATTAGAGAGAAAAAACAACTAAGACCAGTGTAAAATGACTGAATATCAAGGCAAGCTAGCCTTGATAAAAGGACTACTTTTTACCTTCGATGTAATTGATTACATCTTGAACTGTTTGGATCTTCTCTGCTTCATCGTCAGGAATTTCGATATCGAACTTCTCCTCAAGAGCCATTACTAACTCAACAACGTCAAGGCTGTCTGCACCAAGATCTTCTACGAATTTAGAATCCGCTTTAACTTCGTCTGGGTTAACACTTAGTTGTTCAACCACTACTTCTTTAATATCTTCCAATAGCGCCATAATAGCTCCTGTTTAATGAGTAAAATCGTAGAAATTATAACATATTTAGCTTAAGAGGCAAAATATTGCCCTTAAGACTTTTTACATAAACATTCCGCCGTTAACTTTTAGAGTCTCGCCCGTAATGTAACTGGAGTGATCACTGAGTAAAAAAGCCGTCGCTTCCGCCACTTCTTTTGGTTCACCAAAGCGTCCCATCGGGATTTTAGCTGTGAAGGATCCTTTGATCTCATCACTAAGCACATCCGTCATATCAGTTGCAATGAATCCAGGCGTAACGGTGTTATATCGAATACCACTGCTGGCGGCTTCTTGTGCGAAGCTTTTTGTCATCGCAATAACGCCACCTTTTGAAGCTGCATAGTTTGTTTGACCTGCATTGCCTGTTTCCCCTACAATAGAGGCGATGTTAACAATTGCACCAAACTTTTGTTTGCGCATTGCTTTAAATGACTCACGGCATCCTACGAATGCGGAGAGTAAGTTAGCATTAATAACGGCCATGAAATCGTCACTCTTCATACGAAGAGCCAGACCGTCTTTGGTAATCCCTGCATTATTCACCAGATAAGAGAGTTCGCCATCTGCATCCACAATCGTTTTAATTGCATCTACATACGCCGCTTCATCTGCTACATCAAATCCGATGACTGCTGCGGTTCCTCCGGCAGCTTCGATTTGCGCTTTAACCGCATCCGCTGCATCTGCACCGCTGCGATAGTTGATCCAGACTTTTAACCCATAACCTGCCAATACACGTGCTACTTCCGCACCGATTCCTCGACTTGAACCTGTTACTAATACATTTTTACCTGTGAACTTCATCTCATTCCTTTTTTTATATTTTTTACCGTTCACCCTGAGCTTGTCGAAGGGTATTCATGTTTATATCAATGGCAAATCCATCTCTAATGGTTTTTCAATTCCCATGAGTTTTAAAACCGTTGGTGCAACATTGTTAAGCGCTCCCGGATGAACCTCTTTAACCTCATCATCCAGCACAAAACACCATACCTTGCCCACCGTGTGATTGGTAAGTGTATTACCCGCATCATCACGCATCTCCTCACAATTGCCGTGATCCGAGGTAATCACTACCGCATAATCATTACGCTTGCTCGCTTCAAGAATGCGTCCAAGCTGTGTATCCACCGCTTCAACCCCACTAATGGCTGCTTCATAGTTTCCGGTGTGTCCTACCATATCGCCATTGGCGAAATTTACGACGACAAAGTCATACCCTTCATCCATCGCTTTGACAACCGCATCCCCTACTTTAGGTGCGCTCATAGCCGGTTGCAGATCGTATGTCTTAACCTGCGGGCTTGGAATCAATACACGGGTCTCATTTTCATACGGTTCTTCGATCCCGCCGTTAAAGAAAAACGTAACATGGGCATATTTTTCGGTCTCTGCCGTGTGAAGCTGACGTAAACCCGCATTTGAGATCACCTCTGCCAAGGTATTTATCGGTGCATCTTTTGGAAACAGTACCGGAAGCGGAAGATTTTTATCATATTGTGTCATCGTGGCCAAATGGACCGGAATATACGTGCGTTCAAACCCTTTAAACTCAGGATCACCCATTACAGATGCAAGTTGACGCATGCGATCGCTGCGAAAGTTAAGCGTTAAGACCGCATCCCCTTCACTAAATCCTTCATATCCGTCAAATGCCGCAGGGGTGATAAATTCATCCGTTTCCCCTTTTGCATAGGCATTTTCTATATAATCGGCAACACTTTGTTCACTTTTTGGATGAGCCGACACGATGGCATCGTACCCTTTTTCAATACGATCCCATCGGTTATCACGATCCATCGCGTAAAAACGCCCGCCCAAAGTGGCTATTTTAATGTTTTTATCCTCATGTGCAAGAACAGTTTCTAAATAGAACATTGCAGATGTAGGACCTACATCACGTCCATCCGTAATCAAATGCAGCCATACCTCGCGACCTGTGGTAGCGGCAAGCTGAGCAACACCCAGCAGATGATCAATATGAGAATGTACTCCGCCATCACTCATGAGTACAATCAAATGAAGCCGATTGGAGGCTTTTAATAAATTAACAAATGGAATATTATGTGCAAAGCTGCCGTCTTCCAATGCCAAAGAGATCTTGACGAGATCCTGATACAAGACACGACCGCTGCCGATACTCATGTGTCCCACTTCAGAGTTGCCCATTTGTCCCTCAGGTAATCCTACGCTAAGACCTGACGTATCAATGAGCGCATGTGGTACCTCTTGGAATAACCGATCATACGTTGGTTTATTGGCTGCACGAAATGCATTGAAATCGTGTTTTGGAGAATACCCGATCCCATCAGTAATGACTAAAACCGTTTTTTTTCTCAAAACTTCTCCTTGATTAATCAAACTTTTTGCCGATTATATTAGAATATCACTTTGCATTGCTTTACATCTTGAACACAAAGAGTCTACATAAATGTTACACTGGTTATACACAACGTTTGGAATCAACTTATTCCAATACATTACCTTGCGTGCGGGGGTAGCATTTTTTATTGGTCTTATCCTGACCCTGATTATTATGCCTCGCTTTATTGCATGGGCTCAAAAATCAAGTCGTGTCCAACCTATCAACGAGTACGTAAGTGCACACCAAGGTAAAGCCAAAACCCCTACTATGGGAGGTATCGTCTTTGTTTTCTCTACAATTTTTGCTTCATTACTAACCGTTAATATTGCCAACCCCTATGTCATCGGCGGCCTTTTAACTCTTGTTTTTTATGCCTATATCGGATTTACAGATGATTGGGGGAAAATTCGTGGAGCAAACAATTTAGCAGGTCTCAGTGCCCGCTCTAAAATGCTGTTACAACTCTTTTTTGGTTTGGGAATCGGTATTTTTTTAATCACCGTTGCAAAACTTGAAACCGGTTTTTACGTCCCTTTTATCAAAACAAGCCTTTTTGAGATGGGTGAATTTAGTATTCTCTTTTGGGTATTGGTCATTATTGCCACTTCCAACGCTGTCAATTTAACGGATGGACTGGACGGACTAGCAACCGTCCCTTCCATTTTTGCCCTACTTTCATTGAGCGTTATTGTGTACATCGTCGGAAATGCCTCACTTGCCCATTACCTTCTACTGCCAAAAATTCCTGCTGGAGAAGTCGTTATCATCGCTATGGCACTCATTGGTTCATTATTAGGTTTTTTATGGTTTAACTGCCATCCTGCACAAGTGTTCATGGGCGACAGCGGATCGTTAACTTTGGGTGCATTTATCGCATATATGGCCATTATCAGTAAAAGTGAGATCCTGCTTCTTCTTATCGGTCTGATATTTGTCATAGAAACCATTTCCGTCATCGTCCAAGTAGGAAGTTTCAAACTTCGTCAAAAACGGGTCTTTTTAATGGCCCCGATTCACCATCATTTTGAACTCAAAAAATGGGCCGAGAACAAAATCATCGTCCGATTTTGGATCATTGCACTGCTGTCCAATATTCTTGCCATCATCAGCCTGAAGATCCGTTAATGCAACGCATGAATATTGCCTGTTTCGGGTATGGAAAAACAACGCGTGCCATTGCTAAAGCGTATGGACCCTGTACCTTTTTTGACGATAAAGTCACTAAGCCGTTTATCGACGAAGAGGGAAACAAAGTAAACCCAATCAGTGAGTTTGATTCACGTCTGTACACGCACGAAATCCCATCACCAGGATTTCCGCCACAACACCCTTTGATTCAAAAAGCAACTCATTTGATCAGCGAATACGACTTTTTTGCGCCAAAAATACCCTTTTCTATCTGGATCAGTGGAACCAATGGAAAAACAACCACAACGCAGATGATGGAACACCTCCTAAAAGACAAAGGAGCCATCAGCGGAGGTAATATTGGTACTCCTTTGGCCCAAATGTCCCCCGATGCTCCTATTTGGATTTTGGAAACAAGTTCTTTTAGTATGCACTACACCAATATTGCCAAACCGGACATCTACGCACTTTTGCCTGTCACTCCCGATCACGTAGACTGGCATGGAGGGATGCAGGCCTACTTTGATGCAAAAATCAAACCTCTCTCCATGATGAAGGAGGGAGAAGCGGTCATCCTGCCGAAGATGTTTGAATCTGCCCCGACAAAAGGGTTTAAGATCATCTATGAAAATGAAAAAGATCTCGCCCGCTATTTTGGATTTGATGCGACAAAGATCAAGTTTAAAGGAGCATTTTTGATGGATGCCCTCATTGCTATGGGAACGGATAAGATCCTCTATGACCGCTGTGATTACGACAAAATAAATGCCTTTATTCTCGATCCTCACCGACAGGAGGAGTTCCGTGATTCGCGTAACCGTCTTTGGATCAACGACTCTAAAGCCACCAATATTGATGCCACTCTTGCAGCTTGCCGTACATACGGCAGTTCCCCTATGCATTTAATTCTCGGTGGCGACGACAAAGGGGTAGATCTCGAAGAGCTCTTCACTCCTCTTCAAAAATATGATGTCAGCGTCTATGCTATCGGATCAAACGCTCTGCGCTTAGAAAGCCTGTGCCAGCAATATAACATCCCTTATGCCTTATGTTATACGCTTGATATCGCTGTTGAACAAATTGCTAAAGTTCATACTCCCAACACCATTGCAATGCTCTCTCCTGCCGCAGCAAGTCTAGACCAGTTTACCTCGTATGCCCAACGGGGAAACCTCTTCAAAGAACTCGTCGTTAAGCTTTAAACTTACATCAGTCCGTTGAGCATCGAATAGCGGTACATCGGCTGAAGCATGTACAGATCAAACGCCCACCATATTCGGCGCGGTTGTGTACAGTCAAGTGGAAATGACGGTGCCAATCCATCATAATTGAACTCTGCCATAATGATTTTCCCGTATGACGTTTTAAGAGGACAGACCGTATACCCATCAAACTTCAGCATAGGCTCTTGTTTCTTCATTATCGAAACCAAATTTCCTACGACAATCGGTCCTTGATGACGCGTGCTTCCTCCTGTTTTTCCCATAGGGATACCGCAAACGTCACCGATTCCAAACACATTGGGATAACGTCTGTGCTGAAGCGTTTCGCGATCTACTTCCAGCCACCCTTTGGCTGTCCCTTTTTGCCATGCAAGCGATGAATTGACTATCGCATCCACAGCTTGCATGGGAGGAGTGATGTGAATAAAATCGTATTTAAGGCTTACCTCTTCTTCTTTTTCAACCCTCTCATATTCTTTAAACTCTGCGTCGTATTCACCTTGTACTTCGTATTTATGCAAGAAAGTAGCGACTTTATTTTGAGCATCGATGGCAATGAGCTCATGACCGAATTTGTTCGTTATGTTGCCGTACCCCTCTTGAACTTTATTTAGAGCTGCGTCAATCTCCGGAAGAGCGAACAGCTTTTCCCCTGCACTTGCAAAGATAAAATCAGCCGTCAGCTTGTCGCGTTTGAGGAAGTCATCACTCAAATAAAGAATTTTTTGCGGGCTTCCTCCACACTTAATTGGAGAGGAAGGCTGAGTACAAATGACGCGTGGTTTGGATGTTTTTGCCGCTTCATGTACGGCTTTAAACCATTCATGGGTAATCGCTGCCCCATCTGCTGTTCCACGTGCTAGATCATTTAAATAAACACTTGATATACCATACTTACCTATCATATCGGCGCTGAGCCCTGCAATCTGCTCATAATGGTACTGTACTCCCGTTGCGACGATTAAGTAATCGTACGCAACAACTGTGCCCCTCTTTGTTATAATTTTGTTATTATCCGGATCAAACACTGTCGCTTCATCTTTGATCCATGTAGCATCCTGACCAATGTAGCCCGTATTGTCAAAAATAATATCTTCAGGGGAATACTCACCTGCCGCAACAAAAACTTGTCCCGGCTGATAGACGTGTTTATCATTGGGAGCGATAATCGTTATATCAGGTTTAGAGAGTGCTTGGCGTAAACGGGCAAGAACCATCAAAGCACCGGCACCTCCTCCGACAATCACAATTTTCCCCGTTGCCTCAGAACCGGATGCTGCCAAAGAAATCGGTGTTCCTCCCGCCAATACAGAAGCCGTAATCGGAGAAAGTGCCATCATTTTAAGGGCATCACGGCGTGAAAGAGTTTGATGCTCTTGGATTTTTTTCAGCATCTCTTCATGATCCATTCTATTTTCCTTTTTACTGCTACAAATGTTAAGCATATTTTTGATGATCGCCCTAAATGGTTTAAGGTCTCATCAAAAAAATAGCTTTTAAGCTTATCTTTAAGCTTGCATGGCTATAATTGCAGTCCACAAAATGTGGCTAATTAGCTCAGTCGGTAGAGCAGTAGACTGAAAATCTGCGTGTCCTTGGTTCGATTCCGAGATTAGCCACCATAACCCCTATAATTTGGACTTTCAGAGATATATCCCCCTTAAAATTTCCCCTAAAATTAAAAGTTCAATACAACTTCAATACAATTACAATACAAGACACTTATTAACTCGTTCGAACGGTTATTATTACTTCCAAATTCGTGTCAAGAATAAAATACTCCAATATTCACTCAGAACGAAAGATATTACTATTGGTATATATCGAAAAGATTTAATAGTGAATTCCCTAAACTATGAAAAGATACACGAACACGATAAAATAACTCTATCAATTACATTAAAGATACTAAGGGTTAAAAAAATGTTTTCATATATTGACTACGAAGAGAATAAACCAAAAGAACACACAGAAGAAGAAATAAACAATAAAATTAAAATTCTTCAAGAAAAACATTACAAAAAGATACAACTTGAAGAAGAAGAATTAGAAAAAATTGAGAAATTAAAAATACAAGAAATAGAAAATATTTCAGATATTCAAAACGATATTAAATTAAAATATGAAAATAATGAATTAGACTTGTCAGATGAACAAATAAGAGAAATAAAAACTAATAAACCAGTTATTGTCGAAATAAATGATAGAAAGAATAAATATTTGAATTTAAAAGAATACTGGGAAAATTATGTATTATGGAAAAGTGAAAGACACAAAGATAAAACTGGAAAACCGTATTCTGATAATTCAATTAAAAATCTGAAAACTTCATATAACTACTTGGTAAGTTATTTAGAAAATAATCACGACTATAATATAACAAATTTTACAAGTAAGTTTTTTATTGATTTACAAGATGAATTTAAAAAAATACCTTCTAACTTTATAAAAATTAGAGAATGTGATAATAAAAATATTAAAGAAATTATAGATTTAAATTTAAATGAAAAAGACTTTCCTAGATTGATGAATAATTATATTAATAATTTATTTCAAAATTATCAAATGTTTTTTTTCTATTTAAAAAATAAACAAATTTTTAATAATGATATTTTTAATAATTTTTTACCACTTGTAAAACAAAAACCACTTAAAGAATGGAAAAGATTTGAGAAAAATGATTTAGAATTGTTATTTAATAATGATTACAAAAAAGGTAATAAACAAATTATTATTGATATTATAAAAATTGGACTATATAGTGGTATGAGAATTAATGAATTAAGTAAAATTAGAAAAGAAAATATAGTTAATGTTGAAGGAATTATGTGTTTTGAATTAGTTGAAGATTTAGAAAATGGTAAAAGTTTAAAAAATACATCTTCTAAAAGAATAATACCAATTCATTCAGAAATAATTTCTATCGTTGAAAAATATATTTATAATTCAAAAAATGACTATATGGTTTGGAGTGGTTCCAGTGATAGAAATTCAGATAGAATAAATGAATACATAAGACACTTTATAAAAGAGACAGATAAAGTATTTCACTCAACAAGAAAAAACTTCTCATATGAATTATTTAAATACCCAAATCATCATTTAACAATTAAATACTTGATGGGACATAGTGATTTGAAATATGACCAAAGTATTCAATACTCTAATGGAGAAATAGGAACAATAGAATTAAAAAAAGAAGTTATAGAATTACTTAAATATGATTTATAAATATTTATGTAAAATTCCTATATACTATACCACATCACAAAAAACGATATTGGAAAAATGGCAAAATCAATAAAACAAGAATCTACACTCTTTCATAAACATAAATTACCCACAACACGGTATCAAGGAAGTAAATACAAACTTCGAGAATGGATAAAACACAGTTTAGAAAAACTGAACTTTGAAACAGCTATTGATGCTTTTTCGGGAACTAGTTCTATCGGATATACTCTTAAAGAAATGGGAAAGGAAGTTTATTCAAATGATAGATTACCATTTAATTTTCAAGTTGGGAAATCTCTAATTGAAAACTCTTCTGAAAAAATAACTGATGAAGATTTCAACGATATAATTCAAAAACACACTGACTATAATTATTTATCTTTTATAGAAGATACATTTCATGATATATATTATACAGACGAAGAAAATGTATGGTTGGATATTGTTTCACAAAACATTTATCAAGTTAAAAATGAATACAAAAAAGCAATGTTATATTGGGCTTTATATCAGTCGTGTATTTCAAAAAGACCATATAACCTTTTTCATAGAAAAAATTTGTATGTTAGAACATCTGATGTTAAACGAAATTTTGGGAATAAGACAACTTGGGACAAACCATTTGTTGAACATTTTCATAAATTTGTAAAAGAAATTAATAATTCCGTTTTTGACAATGGGAAAAATAATAAATCTTTTTGTGGTGATATTGTTGATTTAGAAATAAAGGCAGATTTAGTATATATTGATACTCCATATATACCTAAAACAGGGACATTGACTATTTATGGAGAATTTTATCACTTTCTAGATGGTTTAACCAATTATTATAATTGGAAAAATGAAATAGATTATAATTCTAAACACAAAAGATTAATCCCAAATTATTCTATTTGGGAAGATAAAAAAAATATATCCTCTGGTTTTGAACAATTAATCGAGAAATTTCAAAATTCCATTATCGTTATTTCATACAGAGAAGATGGGATTCCAAGTATAGAAGAAATATCAGAAATACTTCGTAAATATAATAAAAAAGTTCATATTGAAACTGTCGATTACAAATATGTTTTATCAAAAAAACAGGACTCAAAAGAAGTTTTAATAATTGCCCAATAATTTAAATAAAGGATTTTAAAATGAATCATTACAACAATACATTCATAAATGCCGATGAACAATTTACCGAAAAAGTAAGAATATTTTTTGAAAAAAATAAACAAGAATATTGTATGTTAGAAATTACAAGAAAAACAAAACTATCTAAAACTCAGGTATCACTTTCATTAAATGAACTATTAAAAGAGAAAAAAATAGAATGTGTAATCAACCAAAAAGATAAAAAAAAATATTATGTTTCAGTTGGGTGAATCAATAAACATAGTAAATTAAATTAATAATTGGAGATAAATATGAATTTTGAAGAAAAATTCAATCAATTCATTCCTGAATTGACTAAAACATTAAGTATTCCAGATAGTCCAGATTGGTCAGTGAAAGGATTTATAGATTATTATAAAAACATTTACTCAATTAGTACTGACACAAAAGTAGTTTCAAAAATTATTGAATTGATGATATTTCCAAAGTTTTTAGAATTTGCTTCTAAAAATGGACTTACTTTAAAACTATCACCACATCAAAACTATTATCCAGACATTACCTTTATTGACAATGATGGAAAAAAATATGCTGTTGATTTAAAAAGTACATATAGAGTTAGTCCTACAAATGTTAATGGAATGACACTAGGAGCATTTACTGGGTATTTTAGAAATAGAACATCTACTAAAAATGTTCTATTTCCTTATGGTTCCTATGAAAAACATTATGTCTTTGGAATTATTTATTCCAGAACCGATATAACAAGAATTGAAGAATACTTATTTACAAAAAATCTTAAATTAACCAATACACAACGAAAAAACTTAATTACATACATTAACGAAGACACCGATGAGAAATGGAATGATTTTGTAGGTTTATGTAATAAAACTATCATATTAACTCTTTCTGATAAATCAATTATAGATTCATACCTTATTAATGAGACCAATGTATATAATTTGAATAATTTTACTAATATACAATCAGTTGTAAGAGATTTTGATTTTTTCATACAAGAGAAATGGAAAATAGGAATAGATAGACCTGGAAGTGGTAATACAAAAAATATTGGTTCAGAATCTGATATTAATAGATTAAAAAAAGGTGAGGGTTTGTTCGTTAAAGAATTTGGAAATAATGGAAAAGAAGTATTTGATAGTTATTGGATGAACTATCAAACAAAGGATATGGCAAAAATAGAAGGAAGAGAAAAATCTTCATACAATAATATTGACACTTATAAGGAATGGATTAAATCTCTTCATTCATAATATTAATTTTTAAATATTTTAGTTTTTATTAAAATGAATATTATAAATTTATAATATTCAGTATTGAATGGTTCTTTAAAAATGATTTATCATTTTTAAATGGTTCTTCATCCCCTTGTTTTCTTATAAATATATATAACTCTTTCTGTCCGTTGAAATAAAGAGTATTGTAAATTAAGGAGATAGTGTGTCTGAATCATTTTTAAATAAATATTTGAAAAATTTACGAGAAGAATATTTTTTAAAAGAATATGAAATAATCAACAATTCACATCTAAATATTTTCACCAATAAAGACAACAATACTTTCATCAGTCTAAAAGACATATTAAAGAGACAACATATTATAAAACATTCTATTATACAGAATGAAATTAGTTCAATTAATGAAATAGGAAAAGATAAATATGTCATTTTTCATACTTCAACAATAGACCCAATCCTAAATATTCCTCTAAAAATTAATAACATTAAACTATTGGAAGATAAAATTAAAAAACAATATGAAGAATTCAGTAAATATTTTAGGACAATAACGAAACGGAATAATGACAAAGAACTATCTTATAAAAATATAAGGGTTTATGAACTCACAAAAAAATTTAATCTACATTGTCATAAAACAGATTTTCTATACAAAGAAAATGATTTTATAAAGTATATAGAAAGTCTAGTATTGGGAAGAAATAAAAATAATATTGGTAGAGTAGAATTAGTTATTACTGTTGATTTCTTTAAAGTCATTGAACAATATTTCAAAGATAAAAAAATTAAAATACGAATTAATAATCAATATGAAATATTGACGATTTTAAAAAGGTCAATAAGTTTTAAAAAAGAAAAAAAGAATATTTATTTAATCAAGGAAAGTATTAAAGGAAAAGGTAATTTTATTTATTTTAGAACAATTGACGATAACAAAGGAAACGGAAAACACATAACCGATTATATGTTTAAATATATGTTGAAAAGTTATGACAACAATAAACCGAATGAAATATTAAAACCTCGTCAAAATGTATCAAAAGAAACTCTTATTTTCTCAAAAATTAAAATAAGACAAAAAATTTACTCAACAAACTTTTTTACTGATAAATTATCAAAAGACGAATTAGAAAAAATAAATAATAAATTCTATACTCTTTTCAAACAAAATGAACACAATAAAGAAAATGTCATTAATGAATTCAATGATAATGATTTGACTGAATTACACAATGGTAAGAAGTATTTATTTTATACAATTTCAAAAATGTTTGAAGATAACAAACTGTTGATTGATGAAAATAAGATTTATTATTTTAACAATGAGAACAACAAGAAATATCTAATTCATGACTTCAAAAGTAATTATCACTTTGAAAAGTTCCATAATGATTTTGAACTATACGAAGACCTTTTAAAGAACAAGGTATTTAATAATAGACAAGACGAATTAAAAACTTCTATTGATTATATTAATACCATCATAGAATTGTTAGGAATAGATACAGAACCCCTAACGATTGAAAAGGTTAAAGAAGATATTGAAATAGAACGGATGGAACTAAGAACAGAACAGAATAGACGATTAACTGAATTAATTGACGACATTGATGATGATTATAGTGAATTGATAAAATACTATTATTCATTAAACTATTACAGTAAAATTGAATTCATACAGAATAATGACGAACATATAAAAGAAATTTTAATTCAAAATTCAAAATCGTAAAGGGATGAAGAATATTTATGATTAATGGATTATTAATCCATTAACCCGTTTATATTATGATTTATTTTTTACTTTAACTTCTCTAATTTCCTTCTCTAATCTTTCCTTATCATCCAAAAGACCCTTTAACTTTTTTACTTTTAAGTTCTCAATACTTTCTTTAACTTTTTTTATTTGACTTTTAAGACCAATAAGTTCTCTTTCTTTACTTTTTAAATCAAACATTAGAATCCTTTGTTTTTTAATTTACAATACTTTAACAAATATATTATTAATTAATTCTTATAAAAATAAGATTATTTCTTGTAAAAATTATTATTTTTTTTATACTTCTAAATAAGTAAGAGATATAGAGTTATTTCTTACGAAAATTATAATATTAAGGGAAAGAAAAATGAGCAGTAAATTGTTTATACAAGGGGAACTGAGTTCTATTAAAACAACGGAATTCAAAGGTGAAAAAGTTTCAAAATTACAGTTTCTTAATGAAAATGACAATGGTGGTTTAGAAGTATTGGAAGTTAAAATAGATTTAGAATATTTTAACAATGAAATAAAGAAAGGTGATAAATTAACAGTTCCAATTTCAATGTCTCAAATGAATGGAAAGATTTATTATAAAACAAGTGGAAAAATTGTCGTATCAAAATGATATGACAATAAAAAAATTACAAAGGTTTAAACTATGAAAACATTGACAATTAAAATTGAGGATAGATTTTATAATGAAATCAAGAAAACTTCTCCAAAAAATATGAAAATTACTTATTTCTATATTGAACTACTAAAAATTGGTTTAAAAAACAAAGGTTTAGTAAATGAATTATCATTGTCTTTTTAAGGTATATATATGATTATAGGTATTGTTTTAAAATTGTTAATAACATTCATCTTATTCAAATACATTTCTATAAACTATACTAATGAATTTTTGATACATTATTTAGATTCAATATTTCAACTGACAGTAGGAGGAATAATACTTCATCATTTTATTTTCTTCGATTACTTTAAAAATAAAGTCTATAAACTCCCTCGAACATTCAATTATAAAAATACTGTTGAGAAAAATATTTTCACTTTTAATAATTTGAAGTATGAAGTAAAAAAAATTACATATTACGACTATGTTGAAAGTTATAAAGACGGACGGATTATTATTAAAAACAAATCGGGGCTAATAGATTTAGAACTATATGAGAAAAACAAAGAACAGATAAAACACTATTTAAATACAGACCATATTAAAATCGAAAAATGTGAAGATAATGGAATTGTTATTGACACCAAAGACCGATTGGATTTATATAATTGGAATGGAGAAGAATTTTTAAAAAAAGGTTTTATTTTTTTCGGTCTTAATCATCTAGGAGAAAAAATATTTCTTGACCTTTTTAAAATGACACATTATTTTATCAATGGACAAAGTGGAAGTGGTAAAAGTTTATTTATTACCCAAATTTTAAATGGATTAATTTACAACCTTGATTTGGTGAAAAATATATTCCTCGTAGATTTTAAAGGGGGTCTAACTTTTGAAAAATATGGAAAAATAGATAAAAAAATTATAGTCGGTTATAAAGTCGAACATTTGATTAAAATAGTCGATTATGTTTATAAAGAAAATCAAAGACGGATGGAATATTTAAAAAATAAAGGGTTGGAAAAATACGAAAAAGACCCTATATTTTTGATTTTTGATGAGTGGAGTGAAGTCGTTGAAAGTTGTCCATTAAAAGAACTTGATAAAGACGGTTATTTACAATTTAAACAAATGTTATTGAAAATTGAGAGTATCGGTCAATTGGGACGCTCCCAAGGTGTCAGACTGTTGATTCAAACTCAACGAGGTGGAACAGAAATAATTTCATCTAAACTTCGTGGAAACCTACAAAGTCGAATTTTGTTAAGAGTCGATAATAATGATGGAGTTAAAATGTGTCTTGGTTCTCTTGATTATCTTGAAAAGATTGGGAATGTGAGTCCCACTTCTTTCGGTCCTGGTCGATTTGTATTTTTAGACAACAGTTCAACAAGTGGTTTATTGGTTCAATATGGTCAAAGTTCTTTTATTACTCCCAATGAATACATAAACACTTGTGATAAAATAGGCATTCATATTAGTGAAAATACACCACCTACAATGAATAAAAAGAACTCAACCCTTATCAAACCATTAACAGAAAATAAAACCCCTTCTACCACTCTTAAAATCACGGAAAAGAAAATAACCAATTTTGACAATGTTAAATTGAGAAAAGATTTATTTTCAAGGACATCGACCATAACGGATGAAGAAAAACGGAGAGAATTAAGAAGTCGATTAACAAAAATCAACTCTATTATAAAAACAAATAATTATAATACAGACGAAATTCATAAACAATTGAACATCATCAAGAAAGAAATCAAATAAAGTTCAATACAATATCAATACATTTTAAAGTATCGTGGAGGTCTAAAATGACATCGTATCCTCATTTTATGGGATTTTTTACTATCAATACGGAATCGAACCAATCCGAGATTAGCCACCACAACCCCTATTTTACGGACTTTCAGAAGAGTATCCCTTCCAATAGTTTCAAATTTACACACATTTCAGACACAAGTTTAGACACAAAATACTTAATTCATCACCCAAACGGTTATTATTATTTTAATATTCGGATAAATGACAGAATTTATAAACACTCACTAAAAACAAAAGATTCAAAATTATCCATTGATAGACGAAATAAAATTTTAACTTCTTTGAACTCTCAAAACTTCGTCAAACACGATAAAATTACTTTATCAATAACCCGTAGACCGAATATTTAAAGAGGGTATTTCTTCTTCAAGTTGTTTGCGATTTCCAGATTGAAAGAAATCTGATTAATGATTAATTATAGATACCTTCATATTCTTTCGGTATTTTTGATGTGATTTCACCATCTGGCATCTGAAAATAAGGAACTCCGTCACGGCGATAAACATTTGGAACGCCATTTGCCAGACTCCGTGCCTGAGCTTCTTTAATCGCTTTTTTTCCGATTTTGAGAATCATATCTCGGAATTTGTAATTTTCAATAGTTTTCATTGAACACCCTCCGTAAAAATAGCATAATATGGCTCGTGCAATACTGTCAATTCACCATCGGCAAAATTGGCAACTTCTTCAAACTCATCATCTGCATTAAAAAATAAAAACCATCTATCTGCAAGCTCTTTGTAGAGATTGAAGAAAAGGTTACGGCTTCGATAATATCGTCGAATAATATCCTCTTTGGGTATGTTATGACCGCCGTTAAAAACACGGTTTTGAACCCTTGCAATATTATCCGTCACATCTTCAAGGTAAAGGTAAAAAATATCAATCGTATATCCCGATTCTTTGGCTTTTTGGATAATTTTGATTAAATACTTCCCACTCATCGTCGTTTCGAGAATAAGGTCTTGACGCTTATTTAAAAGCTCTTCAATCTGCCGTAAAAATATTTTTCCAGCATTGAACTTTTCATGGTCCATATCATCGGGGTTTAATTGTTTGGCAATTTCATCCGCATTGATAAATTCAACCTCACTAAAATGGGCATAAGAAAGGGCAAATGTCGTTTTACCGCTGCCGTTTGCACCTGCAATGATAGTTAATCGCATTTATGCCCCCTCCCCTATTTATATATCGTAGTTACATTATAGCATAGACGTGTTAGAGGCACGGGGAAATCATCCAAAAATGATTTATAAAATCTCATAAAATAAGCTAGTTAAAGATTAATCCAGATGAAATATCATATCATCCAAGTTCAATACATTTTCCATACAAATTTTAATACAAAAATGAGGACAAGAGGAGAAATAAAAATGTCAGCAATGCCCTATAATACAGGCTTTTTCGCAGATTACTATTTTGATAGACTGAGACTGGTATCTAACCAATCCGAGATTAGCCACCACCTACTAAAAGCAATCCCCTTTAATTTCAATACACGTATTCTAAAGCTTCTTTCAATTATTGCTGTATGTACTAATGTACCCAGAACGACGAACATCTTTGGCAACATCTAGAAATGCATTGACCGCTTGCGTCGTATTTTGCGAGCTGGTGTCATTTTGGTACATAGTAGATGATTTTACCCCTACTGCGGCTGTCTCGCCCTTTTCCTGCATGTTTTGTTTTGTTATCTCAGCTTCTTTAGACTTTGACGCCTCTTCAGCCGCTTGCTTTTGTTCTTGCATCGGATCGGGACGACCTACTTGAACCGATTGAGAATACGGGCTTTGAAACAGATAGGAACTCACTTGCATGATACACCTCCAAACTATCTTCCTTTGTTAGTCTATAACTTTTAAACTAACGATAGTATTAACATTTTAATGTGATTTGTTATGAAAAAATCTTTCCACTTTTACTATTCTAAAAGCTTCACGATCTCGGTATGTCCACCATGTTCAGCATGTTTTTGAGCCGTTCTTCCTTCTGCATCTTTGATGCTTTTATCGGCTCCTTTAGCCAACAAAGAGATTACAAGCTCTTTATGCCCAGCCTCTGCTGCAAGCATCAAAGGAGTCTCGCCCTCATCATCGCCTTTGTTCACATTTATCCCGTTATCGAGTAAAAGTGCCACCATCTCAGGATGATTTCCAGTCACAGCGCTCAACATTACCGATGCGCCGCAGGGAGTGATCATATTTACATCTGCCCCGTGAGACAGCAACAATTCTGCACTTTTACGATCATTTTTTTCAATAGCTGTTTTTAGCGGAAAAATTCCATTTTTTGTTTTTCCATTTGGCTTTGCCCCTTTATCTAGCAGGACTTTAATAACGTCATGATTTCCTTGAGTCACGGCATACATAAGAGCACTGTATTTCGCACCGTCTTGAGCATTCACATCCGCTCCTTTTACAATCAAAGCGTTAACGATATCGACATTTCCTCCCTTGGACGCCCACATCAAAGGAGTTGCGCCATTGACTTTTTTATCAACATCCACACCGCTTTGAATCATTTGATTTACGGTGGCAGTATCCCCTTTTTTGATACTATCAATAAACGCTTCATCAGCACTAACGCTACTGATAAGTGCAAAACAAACACATAAAAAACTTTTTGTAACTTTTTGCATCCCATATCCTTTGTTTACTATTATCAAGAATGATACATCATTATTTTAAAATTTCTCTTTTACAAACACTACTCACGATAGCACTCTTAAGAAATCTTAGGTTACACTAATTACAAAACAACCCAAGAGAGTCTCCTATGAATACTGAACTTTTAACCCTGTTTGTTGGAATTATCGCGCTGTGCATGGTCATCATCACCATAGTGATTGCCTTAATCGGATTTCATGCCGTTAAAATGATGCAAAAATCGCAAGAGTTTATCGCCGTGGTACAAAATGAAATGAGTTTTCTGACGACTAAAGCAGCATCAACCCTGTATGAAGTTAATGATTTCATCAAACATCTCAAAGAACACACAACCCCTATTGGCGAAAAATCGCTCTCAACGTTACACGAAATACGTGATCTTGTTTCCTATATTCATGAGCAAACCCGTTCTTTGGCGATGAAAGCATCGGGTGGTATCGCCAAAGTAACAGTTGGGTCATTAGCCATCGGTGCATTGGCGCAGATTTTCAAAAAAAACAGTAAAGACTAAAGGAATAATGATGGAAAAGAATAACGCACTCACTTTTTTAATCGGAGCTGTTTTGGGCGGAGCTGCGGCATACTATGCCTACAAGCATCAAGATGAAATACTCGAAGGAATCAAAGACCTAGAAGGAAGTCTCAATCTCGATAACAATGAACTTATCGAAAAAACCAAAGCACAGTTCGCACAGCTGAGCCAAAACGTCCAAAGTGCCATTGGACATTACACGGATACGTCCAGCCAAACTCCTGAAAAAAACGATGAAGTCAGCGCATTGATGGAAGATCTGGAGCGCTTACGCGCAGAGATACAAACTCTAAAGTCGTGAACGTGCAACGTGGTTACGTCGCAACATACGCAACAGCGTAACCAAAAAAGCAACGATTGCAGGCCCCAATATAAATCCCCAAAAACCAAAGGTTGCCAACCCTGCGATAATCGCAAAAAAGATGAGAAAATCATCAATTGATTGACGTCCCTGACTCAGCAAGTGATTGACCTGCTGCAAGATAATGAGCCGAACAACATTATCAATAAAAAACGAGAGCATTGCCCATGAGTAGATGATGATGATCATCGCATTGGCGCTGTTACCGTTAAAAAATTCGTTGATGGCGATGGGAATCCATACCAACGCCGTCCCGACAATCGGTATCACCGACGTTACCGCAATCATCAATCCAAACAGCCATGGATCATAACGCTCAAAAAAAGCAATAAATATCCCGAACGCCAACCCTTGTGCAATCGCTACTCCAATAAGGGTATAAAATCCTGCCGCTGTGGTGGAAATCATGTCTTTGACAAACTCATGGCGAACAGCCCTGGTCAATGGAATGACAGGAGCAATCGCAAGCGTAAGCGGTCGACGGTACCAAGCAAGAAAGAAAAAGAAGATGACGATCATAACCATCTCCCCCAAAGCTCCCAAAAAGCCCAAGACACCATTACCAAAACTCACGGCCAATGTAGAAACAATCTGGGCTTGATTCTCATTTGCTTTTTGAATCAATGTCGCGATTATTTTTTCCACCCAATCCAGAGAATGAGGCAAATGCGACAGTAAACGCATGGTTTGAGTCTGAAAGGTATAGCCTATTTTCATAATCTCCGTAGGATGGCTTGCTATGTAGTAAACAAAAAATAAAATAGGGACAAACAGGACGATAAACAGTGCCAATGTCATCACTGATGCACTGATCACTTCTCGATAGGCTCTAAATTTTCGGATCTGAAACAATCGTTTATCTACAACATCATGCAAAGGAGTAAACGCCGTCACCAATAAAAATGCGACAAAAAAACTTTTCAAAAACGGAAAAAAAAGCCAAATCATGAGGGCAAATGCCATAAAGATCATCACTTTTACAAATAGGTTTCGTTGCATCTTTTTCCTTTAAATTCGTGTTTTATTGTACTGTCTTACTGCTGATGATTGACGAAGTGCTGGAAGCTTCCATCAAGTTTTTCCAGTTCTTCACGCGTCCCCTCTTCGAGGATCACCCCATTTTCCAAAACATAAATATACTGGGCTCTTGTCACGGTACTGAGACGATGAGCGATGATGATAATCGTTTTGTCACTTAAAAATGCTTCCAATGCTTCAAACAGTGCTGTTTCGGTATGAACATCCAATGCCGAGGTCGATTCGTCAAAAACAACGACTTTTGGATTGGCCAATACCATACGTGCGATACTCAAACGCTGACGCTGACCGCCGGAGAGTCGTATACCAAATTTCCCAACTTGGGTTTGTAATCCCTCAGGTAGTTCATGTACAAAAGATTCCAGTTGGGCGATACGCAATGCATTCCAAATCGTATCTTCTTGTACATCTTCACCCATGGTTAGGTTAAACCGTAACGTATCATTAAATAGTAACGGCTGTTGCAATACCACAAAAACCTCATCACGCACATGGGAAAACCCAATCTCCGAAACACTGATTTCATTGTAGAGAATATCCCCCGATGTCGGAGGGTAAAATCCAACTAACAATTGAGAAAGGGTACTTTTTCCGCTTCCGCTGGCCCCGATAATCGCAACCTTGCTCCCCGCTTCGATATTGAAGTTCAGCCCCTTGAGTATCGGTTCGTTTGGATCGTATCCAAATACCAGATCTTTGGTCTGTATTGAAAGTGCTCCGCTTGATGGCAATACGATTGGATGCTCTGGCTGTGAGGGTTCCGTAGGCAAAGATAGGAGCTCATTGAGCCTAGAGAGGGCATTTTTGGCATTGGCAAAGCTGTATTGCAAGGACAAAAGTTCTTGTACCGGAGTCATCATAAACCACAAATAGCCAAATATCCCGAACATGAGTCCGATGCTCAAATCTGAATACAGCACCATCACCAATCCAAGTGCGCGGAAAATCTCAAATCCACTGAGAAAAAGAGTATAGGAATAACGCTCCCCAAGCAACGCTTTTATCCCATATATGCGTGCGCTTTGCTTGAGCGTTTGGGACTGCTGTATCGCATCGCCGATAAAACGCTCCTCTTTGTTGCTCGCACGTATCTGTCCAAAGAGATCACACATCTGTGTCAGGGTATCGGAGAGGAGACCGATGGTGTGGTTTTGCTCTTTTTTAAGCTTCCCAACCCGTCCCGATATTTTTCGCGTTACGATCATAATCATGGGCTGAAAGATCAAAATAAGAATCCCAAACAAAGGATTGATCCAGATCAAAACTGCCGCTACCCCGATGAGCGTCGCTACGGACACAATCAGTTTGGACAGAGCCCCACCCAAAAACTGCTCGATGGTATCAATATCTGTGATAAGATGGGTGATAACCTTGCCGCTTCCCAATCGCTCATACGCGCTCATAGAAACATGTTTAAGATGCTCCAATGCTTGAACCCTAATAACGAAACTCAGCTCCTGAGAAAGGGTGATAAAAAATCGCTGTGAGGCCACACTCAGTAGAAAAAAGAGAAAACGCAGCGCTATCGTCATCGCCAGCACAATACCGATATACAGCAACGGTTCATGCAACGGCGTGAATTGATCAATCACACTCGTTATCCCTCCCCCTTTTTTCAACAGTACCTCATCCACCATCAGAGGAATAAGCAAAGGGATTGGAATGGAGATAATAGTTGCAAAAATCGCAATCACATTTCCCCACAAAAGGGAGCGCTTATAACGCAGCATCATCATAAAAAGTGTCTTAAAAGTAATCATAATGCGATTATAATGCATTTATCATTCAAAAAAACTCCTTTAGATACTGATACTAACTCGTTAAGTGTAATTATGATTAAACTTCACGTGTTACAATTACCCCACTTTATTAAAATCAAAAAGGAAACCGCATGCTCGTAACTAACAAAGCACCTGACTTCACTGCTACTACCGTTCTTGGTAACAACCAAATCGTTGAGGATTTTAACCTTTACAAAAACCTTGGACCAAAAGGTGCCGTATTGTTTTTCTATCCATTGGACTTTACATTTGTTTGTCCATCTGAGTTGATCGCATTTGATCACCGTCTTGATTCATTCACTGAACGTGGAATTAACGTTATCGGTGTATCCGTTGACTCTCAGTTCAGCCACTTTGCATGGAAAGAAACTCCAGTCAACAAAGGTGGTATTGGACAAGTTCGTTACCCACTTGTAGCGGATCTTACAAAGCAAATTTCACGTGATTACGATGTATTGTTCGGTGATGCAGTTGCACTTCGCGGTTCATTCTTGATCGATGCAGACGGTACAGTTCGTCACGCAGTGGTTAATGATCTTCCATTGGGTCGTAATATTGATGAAATGCTTCGTATGATCGATGCTATGTTGTTTACGAACGAGCACGGTGAAGTTTGTCCAGCTGGTTGGGCAAAAGGCGACGCTGGTATGAAAGCAAGCACCGAAGGTGTTGCTGAATATCTTTCTGCTCACGCTGCAGAATTATAATTTCTCTTTCCCCTTCTTGGGGAAGCTTCTTCTTAATCAAAAATCGTTTATCCTTTCTCTATGCAATACTCCTTCCTAGCTTCCTACGCTCTTATCCTATTTGCCCTATGGTATTCACGTAAAGAACATTTCGGTCTTGAAAAACAAATCCTTACCAACTCGATTTTGGCAATGGTACAGCTTGGACTTTTGGGATATGCTCTCGTCTATCTCTTTAAAATTTCCCATCCCTCATTGCTCTTCTTTGTCTTGCTTGGAATGCTGCTCTTTGGTGCTTATACGGCCAAAAAGCGTTCGCCTCTGGGCAGTGAGAGTTTTCGAATCGCTTTTTACACGCTGGGGGCATCATCGGGAATCGTCTTTGCTTCGATGATGGCATTTGGAGTCATACACATGGTTCCCAATGAGATGATCCCTATTGGTGGGATGATTATCGGTAATGCTCTCAATGTCTATACCCAAAGCATCGAACGGTTCAAAGGGGAAGTCAAAAATACCGTAGAAACCATTGAGGGGATGATAGCACTGGGAGCACCTCTCAAAGAAGCACTTTCGTTTGCTGCCAAGGCTTCGGTCAAAGCTGCCATGATTCCTACTCTAAATATGTTACAGACAGTAGGTATCATCCATATCCCAGGAATCACAACAGGAATGCTACTCGCAGGTGCCCATCCTCTAACTGCTGTCTCCTATCAGCTTGCAGTTATGTATATGATGGTGGCCGTTTCTTTGCTCGCAGCAGCATTTAGTGTATTGTTTTCCTATCGTAGTATCTTCACATCACTTTATTTTAAAGGTGAAATGGCTTAATCTTTATGATTAAAATTTAATCACATTATGACTATTTTATAAACTATAATTCTTTATCTCATTTACTTTTAAATAAGGAGTTTAACCATGCAAGATTTAGTACGAAGTTATGCGGCGAATGCTCCGCTCATCCAAAACTTTATCCTTTCCACGTTGGGAAACGTAAATCTTAAAACTCTCAATGTACAATTAATCGAACGACTCTACAAAACATTTCCAAGCTTGGAACTGCTCTATAAAACCGATGAAGGCTTTGTTCAAAACTCTCCTAATATTTATATCAATCGTGAAGAACATAATCAAATCGGGGTAGATCGTGCCTATCTTATTAATGAAGTCCAAATTCAAAAGGGATACTATATAAGTGACCCCTACATTTCAACAGCTACAGGCTTTTTATGCATCACCGTGGTTTATGCGGTGGGGGATGGATATCTCTTTTTAGACTTCCGTCTTCGAAAACTGCTGGAACGGTTCGATCTCATCGAAAAAAATGATGTCTTTAAATTTCTAAATCGTTCATCTTATGCGCTCATCGGAGGCGGATTGCTATTTTTCGGAGTCTTTGTTGTTCTTTACGGCTTCTATACCTTTGCTGGATATTTATTTGCCATCGAACCGCTTTCCATTGATACCGTCTTCAAACCTATTATTGCATTGACATTGGGATTGGCGGTTTATGATTTAGGAAAAACCATTGTAGAACAAGAGGTACTGCCGAGAACACAACATGTCAGCGACGTTTTCAACCCTAAGACATTGCTCAATTTTTCAGTTTCTATTATTATTGCATTACTCATTGAAGCGCTCTTGGTCGTCTTTAAGATTTCGCTGCATGACTATAAAGATCTTCCTTATGCCGCAACATTGGTGGGGGCACTCTCATTTTTACTCCTTGTGTTTGCAATCTTGGTCTACATCATTCGTAAAACGGAAAAAGAATAATGCTCTCTTCCGCATGCCAAGATACTATTCGAGCAGCCGTATGGCTCTCGACAAAACCTCAGGATGAGTATTACCATATACAAAAAATCAGTGATTCCCTCGAACTGCCTTACCATTTTTTGGCCAAGTCACTCCAGACACTCGTGCGCTGTAACATTCTCGTTTCTCGCAGAGGTGCTAACGGCGGAGTTAAATTGGCAAAATCAAGCTCTGATATCAGCCTGATTTCACTTATAGAAGCCATCGATGGAAGTCGATTTTTCGATGCCTGTATTCTTGGTATCGGTGACTGTGAGGATGAAAAACCTTGTGCGCTTCATGCACAATGGGAAAAATGGCGCACCGAGATGCACGAAATGTATTCTGCAATGCGTCTCGAAGAAATCACCGACGACGTCCTTTTACGCAAAATCAAACGTCTCTAAGAATGATGCCCTTTGATAAAATGGCGTACCCATCCTTTTCTCGCCTCTTCCGCTGCCAAAACAATAACCATTGCGCCAAATACTCCCAACCAATAAATCGAATCAAAAGATGCCGTTCCAAAGAGTTTTGAAAATGGATCAAAAAATATCATTAACCCTAAAAGAGCCAATTCCACCCCTACTCCCCCCCAATAATAACGATTTTTTTTCCATCCAATCGTAAACAACGATTCGGTGGTACTTCGACAGGAAAGACCATTGGCGATTTGTGCAAAAACAATTACAGAAAACGTCAATGTTGTCGCCTGCAAATAAATAGGATTAGACCAATGCATAGCTTCTCCATGCCAGCCGTGTGCTTGGAGATAGAACCAAAAAAGTCCCATTGACAATAGCGCCGTAATAAGTCCCAAGAATCCAAATGCCCGAAAGTAAACACCTATTGTCAAAATACGTTCTCTGCGTTTTCGAGGGCTTCTGTGCATCAGTCCTTGATGCGGAGGTTCTACTCCAAGAGCCAATCCAGGCATAATATCTGTACCCAAATCAATAGCTAAAACGAGTGGAACCGGGAGAGCCAAAGGAAGTCCCCACCAAAAAAAGAGAATATAAGGAACTGCTTCGGGTAAATTACTGGCTAACATATAAGTAATAAAACGTCGTATGTTTTCATAAACAGCTCTTCCCTCTTCTATCCCTTTGACGATTGTTGCAAAATGGTCATCCATTAAAATGACATCAGCGGATTGTTTCGCGACATCCGTTCCTGAACCCATTGCAATACCAACATCGGCCTTTTTTAGTGCAGGGGCATCATTCACCCCATCACCAGTTACGGCTACTGTTTCACCCATCTCTTTAAGCAGTGTTACGAGTGTGAGTTTTTGCTCCGGAGAAACACGGGCAAATACATGATTTTTTCGTAATAAATGTTTAATCGCCGAAGGAGGAAGTCGATCCAGATAGTTTCCCGTCGTTACATCGGTGCTTGAACTGATGATTCCCGCTCTCATCCCAATCGCTGCAGCAGTTAGAGGATGATCCCCTGTAATCATCAGTAACCGGATCCCTGCTTTATGGCACAGCTCAATGGCTTCGATAATATCATCACGCAATGGATCTGCCATGGCAATAAATCCGATAAAGACCAAGTTGCTTTCTGCTTCGACGCGCGATGAGGGCAATACTGAACAATCACGTTTGGCAAACGCAATGACACGGTACCCCTGAGAAGCCATATGGTCATGTTTTTCGATTAGCCTTTGAGTCTCATTCGTAGTGATCTCTTTATTTCCTTCTGGTGTCATAACTTCATGACACAGGGAAAGGATAACTTCAGGAGCGCCTTTACAAAAGACACTAAATCCCTCATTACTCGTGTGTACTGTACTCATCCGCTTAAGATGATAATCAAACGGATAATCACTCACAAGCGTATAGGTACTGCGTATAAGTGCCATATCCGTATATCCGTTTGCAAATCTTAAAAGAGCCTGTTCTACCGGATCGCCTGTTAAAAGTTCCGCTCGGTTACACAACAAAGCAGCATTTAAAAGTTCCTCTGAAGGGTTCTGTCGTTCGTTCTCCTCCCATGCGACTACCTCCATCTTGTTTTGAGTAATCGTCCCTGTTTTATCTGTTGCAATTACCGTTACAGCGCCTAGATTTTCAATAACCGAAAGACCATTGACTAGAAATCCTTTGGATGCCATACGCCCGGCACCAAATGCCAAAGCCAAAGTAACTGTCGGTAAAAGTCCTTCTGGAATTAAAGCCACCAAAACACCTAAAGCAAGTAAAAAAGTTTTCCATAATTCAAATCCTCCCACCCCCATAGCGATGACAATCAAACTCCCAGCAAGTACTGCTGAGCTCAAAGCAACAACTTTAGAGACATGTGCAATCTCTTTTTGCAGATGACTCTCCCCAGAATCAACAGTTTGGGTCAATGCGGCAATCGTCCCGTATCGACTCTCTTTACCCGTTGCAAATACTAAACCCCGTGCTTCTCCTTTAACTACATACGTTCCCGAATAAAGGATACACTTCTCATGACCACTTCCTATAATATCTGCAGAGACAAGTTCACTCTCTCCAGTCAATGTACTTTCATTGAGCCAAAGATCAAAAGCCTGTATCACATACACATCAGCAGGAACTTTATCCCCTTCTTTTAAAAGTACAATATCTCCTGGAACAAGCTCTTCAGCCAATATGATCCGTTCAATGGTGTTACGCCATACATTCACCTTCAATGGTAGGATATTACGCAGCGCTTCCAAACTCTTTTCAGTACGAAATTCCTGATAAAAACCAAACGATCCATTCAAAACAATCACAATTACGATGGCCCATCCAATCGAAAGCATCTGAGATGCAGGATCAAACCAAGCGGTAGCAAAACTAATCGCTGCCGCTACCCAAAGCAATAGAGCGAAAAAATAGGTAAATTGTACGATTAATTTTTGATACCAAGGTTTTGTAGGAATTTTTGGGAGAGTATTGAGTCCATATCGTTGGCGTCTTAGCCCTACCTCATCATCACTCAAACCTTCTTCCGAAGAACCAAGTGCCAAAAATAATTCTGAAAGTGTATTGATATTCATAGAGTGATTTTACACCTATTCCCTAAAAATTATATTTCAATGCCAATATATTTTTACTCTTTATATGAATAAGCATTTAGATGATTAAATTTTAATCAATTAGATGCACTATTTATTTATTATTTCCATTACAATTATTTCAGATTTTTTAATCTTAATTAGGAGTTTCATTATGAAAAGTTTAAATGTTCTCGGAAAAAGTGTTTTGCTGCTCTCACTGGCAGCATCAGTAGCTATGTCAGCAGTTGTTGAGAAAAAAGATCTCAAAATCGGATTTATCCCGCTTACGGATTGTGCGGCACTCGTAATTGCAAAAGAGAAAGGTTTTTTTGCAAAACATGGTCTCAATGTTGAATTGAGCAAAGAAGCATCATGGGCAAACGTTCGTGACAAAATGACGGTTGGTGAGCTCGATGCCTCACATATGCTTGCTGCATTACCAATTGCTATCACATTGGGTGTAGGCAGTACTCAAAAAGACATGTTAGCGCTCATGGCACTGGGCCAAAACGGCGATGCGATTACCGTATCCAACAAAATGTACGATGCGATGATGGCTGCAGACCCAGTAGCTACCAAAAAAGGTTCGGCACTAGCTCTCAAAAAAGTGATCGCGTCAAAAACAATGGGTGTCCCTGAATTTGGTATGACCTACCCTACGGGAACACACAACTACCATATCCGCTATTGGATGGGGGCATATGGTGTCAATCCCGATACCGATGTAGCACTTAAAGTCGTTCCACCACCACAAATGGTCGCTAACATGACAGCAGGAAATATCGATGGCTATTGTGTCGGTGAACCATGGGGACAGCGTGCTGTTATGGGTAATATAGGAAAAGTAGTTACAACAGGATATCAGCTGTGGCAAGACGGACCTGAAAAAGTACTCGGTGTCCAAAAGTCATTTCAAGAAAAATACCCAGAAACCACAAAACAAATGATGGAAGCGGTGATCGAAGCGGGTGTATGGCTCGATGCATCATGGGAAAATCGCAAAGAGGCATCTGCAATCCTCTCAAGTAAATCGTACGTCAATGCTCCAAAAGACGTTATTGACAATTCCATGACAGGAACCTATATGTTCACCAATGGAGTTAACACTCCAATGCCAAACTTTAACCGCTTTGCAAAAGGTGGAGCACTTTATCCGTATTATTCTCACGGATTGTGGAATGTGACTCAAATGATACGCTGGGGACAGCTTAATAAACCAATCGACATGAAAAAGACGGTCGAGAGTGTCTATCGTCCTGATTTGTTTGCAGCAGCTGCAAAAGAGGTTAAGTATCCGCTTCCTGCATCAGCATGGAAAAAAGAGAGCAAGTTTATCGACGGTGTGACGTTTGATCCAAACAAATCAGTGGATTACATCTTTAACGCACCGATCAAATCGCCAAAAATCACCAAAGAAGCATTGGCCAAGGTGAACAAATGGACAGTAAAATAAGTATAAGGAGGCAATTATGCTCTTAAAAACCATCAATACCGTTGCGCTTCCGACACTGCTTTTTGGTGTCCTTATCGCTGTATGGTCAACCGTTTCGATTGAAATTCCAGGATTTCCAACTCCGATGGAGACATGGAACGAATTGCTCGTTGTCCTCTCTGATCCACTCTATGACAACGGAGCAGGAGATCAGGGGATTGCATTGCAACTGATGAGTTCTTTAAAACGGGTCTTTGGTGGATTTGCATTGGCAATCGCCGTGGGTATTCCCGTAGGGCTTTTGATCGGTATGTCTAAAATGGCACAAACCGCGATCAATCCCTACATTCAAATCCTCAAACCGGTATCCCCGCTTGCGTGGTTGCCATTGGCGTTGTTTGTATTCAAAGATGTCGATATGACGGCTATTTTCGTCATCTTCATCACCTCAATCTGGCCGATCATCATCAATACGGCACTAGGGGTGCGCAGTGTGAGTGAGGATTATCTCAATGTAGCAAAAGTGTTACAGCTAAGTGCATTTGAGAAAGTGTTTCAGATTATCCTCCCTGTTGCCGTACCGTTTATCTTTACGGGTATGCGCTTATCATTGGGAATTGCATGGCTGGTTATCGTCGCAGCTGAGATGCTCACAGGCGGTTTAGGAATCGGGTTCTGGATTTGGGATGAATACAACAACCTCAACTATTCCCATATTATCATCGGAATCATCCTCATCGGTGTGGTCGGGTACATCCTGGACACCATCATGGGATTGATCGCCGATTATTTTGATTATCGCAAGCGAGGCCGAGTATGAGTGCAAAACCTTTTTTAAAGATCGACCATGTGGATAAAGTTTTCCCCCTGGGTAAAGGGAAAGAATACGTAGCACTGCGCGATGTGAAACTCGAAATACGTGAAAATGAGATCGTTTCGATCATCGGGCATTCTGGCTGCGGGAAATCAACGATACTCAACCTCATCGCAGGATTGGACACGATTAGTAATGGTGTGATCTTGCTCGAAGACCGTGAGATTAATGCTCCAGGTCCTGAACGTGCAGTGGTGTTTCAAAACCATTCACTGCTGCCATGGTTAACTGTCTATCAAAACATCGAGATGGCGGTTAAAAAAGTACGTGATGATCTCAACCCAAAAGAGGTCAAAGAACACGTTATGAAATACATCGAACTCGTCAATCTTGATCACGCCAAAGACAAATATCCTGGTGAAATCAGCGGAGGGATGAAGCAGCGTGTCGGAATCGCACGGGCACTCTCCATCGAGCCAAAAGTGCTTTTGATGGATGAGCCGTTCGGGGCACTCGACTCACTGACCCGTGCTAATTTACAGGATCATTTGATGCGTATACAGATGCAGACAGGAAACACCGTCATTATTATTACCCATGATGTCGATGAAGCGGTTTTATTAAGTGACCGCGTCATCATGATGACTAATGGGCCAGAGGCTACTATCGGAGAGATATTGGAAGTCAATCTTCCTCGTCCACGAGAGCGTCTGACGTTACAACACAATGAAGAATATCTAAGATGTCGTGGAGCGATCGTGGAGTTTTTATACTCGAAATTTGCCAAACACGACGATTAGTCCGTCTTACTTGATCTATGTCAACGACATACTAATCACAGTAAGACTACAATATAACACTAACAAAAGGAAAAAAGAATGAAAAAAATTACGTTATCAGCAGTTGCTGTTCTCTCTTTAGCCAGCGGTTTCTCAAGCACACTTAGTGCAGATGACTTTACACTCTTTAGCAACGCGAAGTTTAATGGTGAGGTAAAAGCGCGTTACGAAAGTGTTGATATTCAAGATTCAACCAAAAAAGATGCTAATGCAATGACGGTACGTGCAACGCTTGGACTTGAAACAAAGCTCTTTGGAATTGATGGATTAACCATGAAAGTAGACGGTACAACCGTTCAAACGCTTGGAGGAACCAGATACAATGATTTGTCTCCTACAAAAGATACTCGTTATGAGGTAGTTGCGGATCCAGAACAGACTCGTTTTACACAAGCATACCTCCAATACAAATACGGTGCAACAACGGCCAAAGCAGGACGACAACTCGTCAATCTTGATAATCAGCGCTTTATCGGTTCAGTTGACTGGAGACAAATGCCGCAAAGTTTGGATGCTGTTTCGATCACGAATACCTCTATCTCAGGATTAAATCTCTTTGGTGCCTATATGTACGGCTATGAAACTATCTTTGATGAGCGAACCTATGACAGCAAATCGGTGATCTTAAACGGAAGCTACAAGGTTAATGACATGCTAAAAGTCACCGCGTATGAGTATATGCTCTCATTGGAAAGAGGTGCATTTGCGGCAGATACTTGTGGTCTCTCTCTAACAGGTGATGTTCCTGCAGGACCAGTTAAAGTTTCCTATCACGGTGAGTATGCCAAACAAACAGATGCAACCTTTGCAACAACAACGACGAATATAAAAACCCAAAACGATGCTTCGTATTACAATATCGAAGCAACCGCAAGCATGATGGGAGTTTCACTGGGAGCAGGGCAAGAGCTCCTAAGCGGTACAAGCGGCAGTGACGGTAAAACCAAATTCCAAACACCGTTAGCAACATTGCATAAATTCAACGGTACAGCAGACAAATTTTTAATAACCCCTACTGGCGGTTTAGTCGATACCTATTACACACTAGGATACAATGGTGGAACCTTAGGCAGTGCACTGGCTACCTATCACTCCTTTGAAACAGATGTCGTAATGAGCGGTAAAACTGATCTTGGAAACGAGCTCGACCTTCAGTACACCAATGCCATTCCAGGTGTAAAAGGGCTCAAAGGTTTAGTCAAAGCCGCTTTCTATAATGCTGGTGACGTAACAGGTTTTACTAAAGATAAAGATGTACTCTGGATTGAACTCGACTATAAATTCTAGTCGTCAATCCCCTCCACAAACCCCAATGCTTTGGGGTGAATAAAACAAAGCCGTTCCCATGAACGGTTTGGCTTTGTCAGTGTCACTCGATGTGCAGAGATAGAGCGGGAAAGTGCCACGTAAAACTGCGATGGGGCAAAGATCTCATTGGTCTCAATGATGTAGTCACTCAAACTCATCCCTTGCGATTTATGTATGGTAATTGCAAATGCCAGCGTAATAGGGAATTGGCTCAATGTCATGAGCTTTTCCTCATTCATTACTTTTCCCTTTTCGACCCACTTGGTTTTTGTCGTCTCGACTCGCTCTACTTTGACGCTTTTACCATCCTCTTTTTTGACCCATACCGCATCGTCTTCGATCGATGTGATCCGTCCACGCTCACCATTGTAATAGTTCCATGCATTACGGGTAAATAGGATTGGGGCTCCAACTTTTAGTACCATCACACTCTCCATACGACTCTCACTCATAAACCGCTCGACATCCCGATCTTGCATTTTTTTATCATGAACTGTGACATAGGTCGAAATCTCAATTTCATCTCCGTGTAGATGTGCTAACTGAGACCGATTATGGTTTTGAGCGCTGATGTTTTTACCGTATAGCAGTGTGATCGTACTTTTATCCTCAGGCAATGGACGCACCAGTGCATCCAGAGCGACTACTTCTTGCTCTTCAATAGACGCATGCCGTACTTTTTCCAAGAGACTCAGAAAGTCTTCCTCATGCGTACGAAAGGACCCTATTAAGTGAATCGTCTCAAAACGAAAACGCTCCCAACTGGGGGATTCAAATGCAAAATAGATTGGCTCGTTACCTCGTGCCACTGGAGGAAGCTGTAAAAAATCACCTATAACCACCAGTTTTCCATTAAATTCAGCCTGCAAAAGCCGAAGACGTATCATGTCCAGCACCGGTGCACTCACCATCGAGATCTCATCAATGACAATAATATCTATTAAATGGATCAGTTTATGTATTTTTTTGGAGCACTCCAGTTTTCCGTTACGCTCCAATTCTTCTTGAGAATTCGCAATCCCAAGATCAAAAAAACTGTGAAGGGTCTGCCCTCCAATGAGTGTCGCAGCCATCCCTGTCGAAGCCAACGATGCCACTTTTTGTCCATGCGTTTGTGCATGCTCGATTAGCGCCCGAGTAAGGGTCGTTTTTCCGGATCCTGCCCCTCCTGTAATAAAAAGGTTCGAATTCTCTAAAATTTTTAATGCATTTTCAATCATGTACTTTTCTCAATCCTCACCTCTGAAATAGCCATTACCATACAAACCTATGAACTTTTTTACCATGTATATTAGGCATGATCTTAACATAAATAGTTTTCTATTTATACCTATATGCTATAATCAATAGAACTAAATATTAAACAAGGTTTCAATGAATGTCGACTATTACCTCTGAGCAGTATTCCTTAATGAAAGAGAAGCTCTCTCAAGCCGTTAAAGACTTCGGCTATCGTTTTAAACGCTATGAAATCAACTATTCTATCACTATCGGTTATACAAGTGAGGATATTGATCTGACTCAAATGGCAGGCTTCATACGCGAAACGGATCGGTTTATTATTTTGAATCATAATACCTGTGCTGTTATTCTTGATTGCTCAGATGAAATACGCGGAATAAAAGCAGCCAATAACCTTTTAACCCATTATCAAAGTGTCTTTTTTTCGATACCGCTGTATCTCAGTGTTGTCACTGCCAGCAATTATGAGACTAATTCCAAAATGCTTCATGAACTCTTTTACTTACTCGACTATGCGATTAAACACAATATGAACAATATTCTACTGGACCATTCTCAAGTAATTTAAATCAAGTAAGCGGTATAATCGCCAAATGATATCGCAATTACGTCCCCTCTTTTTTTCATTATTCATTCATATTTTTTTACTTGTTCTATTTATTTTTGCTTTTACCTATACTCCAAAAAAAGAATCCAGAACATCCCTAAAACTGCAGACGATATGCTCATGCTCCACTCCTGCCACATTACCAAAAAAACAAACTCCAGCTCAACCTACCAAAGAAATAAAATCAATACCGGTGCAAAAATCAACACCTATGACTCCGGTTATCCAAAAAGTACCGACACATCTTCAAACCGTTCAGCCAACTCCAACAGTGGCTCCACAGCCTATTGCTCGACCAAGTATTAGTGTACCGACTGCTGTACCCCTGTCACCACCTGCAGAAATACCCAAGACAGTACATCAGCCAATCGCACCAAGTGTTAATATCGAAAAAGAGTTTTTGGATGCTCATTTGGGAGAGATACGTGCCTTGCTTATCCAAAATCTGAAATATCCCAGAAATGCGCAACGTCTAAAAATGCAGGGAGAAGTTCGTATCAGTTTCCGTCTCAAAAGTGATGGAAGTGTCGAAAATATAGAGGTCGTTAAAAGTTCGGGATTTGAGATACTTGATGAGGATGCAAAAGCACTGATCAAAAATACAGCACCTCAATTTCCGAAGCCCTCAAAAAGTATCAGTCTCAGCATCCCTATGAGCTATCTATTGCGCTAGGAAGCCAAAACCTTTTCTATGCTGTAGCGCATATCATCGTCCAGGCCATCCATATTTCCCAACATCCATGTCAAGTATCCTTTGTCGGCAACCACGATTTCGGGAAGCGTTTTCCCTTTGTGCTTCCCAAACTTCAATGGCTTGATATAAAATACAGGAGTCTGGGTCAGTTCAACCATCTTATCGATGGGATTGACACTGCCAAAACGTTCTTGAAGCTTTTTACGCAATTCGGTCAAAAAGAGTTTTAGAACCAATACATCCCCAATCGCATCATGCGCTTTAACCACGATACCCAAAGCACTGGCCTCTGCCTCTTCTTGTTTATACAGCTCCAAGCGATAGCGAAAATACTGAAGACGATGTGCATCTTCATCTTCAAAAAGATGTTTGGCACATCTGAGTGTATCAATCAGACGCATTTTTGACGTAAAGTTTTCTTTTGAAAGCATTCCCAGATCAAACGGAGCATTATGGATAATGAGCACATTGTCGGTAGTATTAAGTTCAAGAAGTGTTTTAAAGGCACTAGTGTCGATACACATAGGCTTCCCTATGATCATTTCAGGAGTAATACCATGTACTTCCATCGCAGGGTAAGCAATCGGAGTGTCTGTAGAACATAGGTCATTATAGACATCTACCGCTTTACCATTGAGAACCAAGAAACCTAGCTGAATAATACGATCGCTCTCACCCGTACCGGTTGTCTCGGTATCAAGAATGATGTATTGCGCCATCCTTAGTACTGATCGTCGTTTTCATGATCGAAGATGTCGTAATCATCTTCGTCTTCATCTTCCTCATCGTCATATATATCGTCATCTTCACCCTCTGTACGCATTGCAGTGAGTTCCGTATACAGCTGTTCCGCTTCTTCTTCATCAATGTCACCGCTTTTGAGCTCTTTGAGTAGCTCTTTGTACTCGTCACGAAGTGCTTGCATATCCTCAAGCTGAGTTCGCTCATCAACTGTCGCATCCTTTGCAGAGGCGATCCCCTCAAAAAGTTCATCCACATGATCTTCCACATCTGGAATCAGCTCATTTTCTATCAAATGCTTTAGTTGTTCAATATAAGCCATAATCGCTCCTTGTATTCTATATTCACTATTATACCAAAGCCTTCAAAAATTCCTCAAACTTTTCAGCACTTAAGGGACGTGAATAAAGATATCCCTGCCCCTGTTCACAGCCAAGATTTTTCAAAAACAACGCTTGTTCTTCTTTTTCGATTCCCTCGGCAATCGTTCTAAATCCAAGTGCATTAGACATCGCAATAACCGCTTTAACAATCGCCATGTCCTGTTCGTTGTTAGGAATCCCCATAACAAAAGATTGATCAATTTTTAATTTATCAATCGGAAATTGCTTGAGATAACTCAAACTCGAGTATCCCGTCCCAAAATCATCAATGGCGACTTCGATGCCCATTGCCTTTAATTCAATCAGTTTAGCTCCAAATTCAGTTGGATTTCCCATTAAAACACTCTCTGTAATTTCCAATTCTAAATACCGTGGATCTAACTTTGTTTCATCAACAATAGCTTTAATCGTTTGAACAACGTCAGGACGCTCAAACTGTTTTCCTGAAACATTTACAGAAATACGCCCCCTATACAGTCCTTGCTCTTTCCACAACTTTACCTGAGTACATGCATCCATGAGAACACGTTCACCTATGGGTATGATCAAACTGTTACTTTCACATATGTGTATGAAAACATCAGGGGAAACAAGCCCCATTACAGGGTGCTTCCATCGCACCAGAGCTTCTGCACCGATCAGCTTTCCGGATATGAGCTCAACTTGCGGTTGATAATAGACCAAGAATTCAGATTCATCAACTGCACGACGTAATTCACGCTCTAATAACACCCGTTCAAACAACTGAACACTCATCTCTGAAGAGAAGAAACAATAGTTATTTCCTCCCTCATCTTTGGCTCGACGTAACGCAATATCTGCATTTTTTAAAAGCGCTTCACTGTTTTTACCATCATCTGGATACAACGCAATTCCAACGCTTGCAGAGAGCTTGAATTCTATCCCCTCAGCCATCAGAACATCATAAAAAAGAGTCTGTATTTTTTTAATTACCTCTTCACTGTCCAGTGCATCCTCCAACCCTTCGAGAAGGATGATAAATTCATCCCCTCCAACCCTTGCCAATGTATCTTCTCGCCCTAAAGTTTTGCCAAGCTTCTTTGCCACTTGGAGCACAACCTTATCTCCAACTGCATAACCATACGATTCATTAATATCTTTAAAATGATCAATATTTAGGTTTAAAATAGCTACTTTATCGTTCTGCCGCTTTGGGTGGCTAATCGCGTGATCTAAATTTGCCACCAACAATAAACGATTAGGCAAATCGGTTAAAACATCATAATGAGCAATGTGCTCAATCGTTCGCTCTAGCGATAAACGTAATTCATCACCTAATCGTACCAACTCGCTAACATCATATAAAAAAAGTTTCAAAATCCGCTGCCCTAACAGTTCTACTTCCATTAATGTTACTTCATAGATACGCCCACGTACTTCAATACGCTCGTGCTCAACCCCGCCTTGCATATCAAAAATATTCATAAGATGCTCCCATCTCTCTTGGGTAAGCATTTTGCTAATAGGATCATCTATACTAACGCCAAACGTGAACATCGCTTCTGCATTTAACCAACGTATAATCTGCTCATTGCCGAGAGTTATAATCTCACAAAAAGCAATGCCAAGCATATTATACGTCGCTTTGGCATCCCTGAATTTAGCTTCTATTGCTCTGCATGAAGGCAGATTTTCATAAGATATCTCAAGTTGTTCTTTTTCACTAAGTGTGCTGCAGTATCTATTAATATCTGTTTTCGTTAATGTCCCTGCATACTGCTCATTTTCATCCAGCAACATGATTTGATTAACTTTATGATCCTTCATGATCTCTACTGCCATCTCCAGCGGGCGGTTATTATGTATTGTTATTGCATCAGGTGTAATAGTTTCTAAATCCAGATGCTTAGTCTCAGAAATAAGCTCGCTTAGCAGCATTTCATCCCCTACTTGATAACTTCTACCATAGGATGAAACTCTTCCCATTTATATTGTACCATTGGTATATCTTTCAAATTCCCCCATTCACGCATAGAGGCATCATAAACTCGTACATTGGTATAACCCAAAAGACCAGTGAGAACAAAATAGTTAAACGTTGCCTCTAGCCCTATTGTGCAGTAAATAACTATTTCCTGATTTTGTTTAAAATCAAATCCGTCACTAAATACTTTCTTTAATACATCAGGTGATTTCAGTTTCAATTCTGGTGTTATACTGTTCGTCCATGCATAACTAACAGCTCCTGGAATATGTCCCAGCCGTTCAACACCGTTGGAAGGTTTCATCCCAAAATAATATTCACTGGGACGTGCATCCAGCATCGCAATTTTCCCAAGATTTTGTTTGACATACGCCATATCTGCCATGATTGCAGGAACAATTTGTACCGTAAAATTACCTTCTGGCGCTGTAAGCTCATCAGTGCTTACAAAACGTTTTTCTGCTCTCCATTGTTCAAGGCCACCATCCATGATAGCTACATTCTTAACACCACAGTATTTTAAAGCCCAATAGACATAGCTGATTCTTAATAAGTTGTTCTCAGCCCCCAAGTGCCCATATAAAATTATATTAGAATCCGTATTTATCCCTAAAGAACGTATATGCGTTTGCAGTTTATCAGGTGATTTGAGTACATACGATAATCTCCATTCCTTTAACTCCGTATGATAAGCACCATGGATATGTCCATCTAAAACATACATATCATCCTCTGAAACATCCAGAATAACTGCTTTCGGATCATTGAGTTGACTGGCAACTTGCGCCGTGCTTTGCAAGGCATCCCATCCCCACACATTGCATAATGCAAGCGCATAGATAACTATCAATTTTTTCATAAAATTTCTCCATTTTTCTACATCAAAATGATAGTAACGGAAGTGAACTTAAAGGGATATTTTAGAGAAAGGAAGTAACGAGAAAATATAAATAGTGAAATACCAGAGAGAGAGGATTAAAAATCCCCTTTTGCTCCTCTTGCAATTAGCGTTTCCATTGTTTCTTTAACAACAAGTGCTTGCTTTAACATCTCTGGAGGAAGTGGTTTACCGCCATAAATTGCTAATGTCAAGTCCATGGTAACCAAAAAGCGCTCACCATTACCATATTCAATCAACATAATACGACATGGCATAAAGCCACCGTAATATCGAGAATGATTTAAAAATACTTTTGCAGTTTGCAAATTACATACAGAAATAATACGTGCATGTTTAACTTCTGTTGGTCCTGCATCCGCTTTGGTGTACATTTTAACGTCACCCGTTACCACCATGTTACGCTCTTCTGTAATAGCTTTAATCGAATCTACTGCCTGATCATTAGAAACATCATCTGCGATTTTTGTTTCAATCATCATCGCCTTTGCAGCATCACCCGATTCATCAACCACCTTTAACATCTTCACATATGATGCTTGCGTATTTGATTCTAAACTTGCAAATGCTGGTGCCATAGACATCATATTTCCCATTGTGGTACATCCACTCATCAGCATAACCGTTAATGCTGATAGCAGTATTGAAAGTATTGTTTTTTTCATTTGCTTTTCCTTTGAGGATTTTTACTATTTTCAATTCTACATACAGCCTATAAAATATTCCCTGAATATACTTTGTCAATATCTATATTTTATATACACTGATATAAATAAAGAATAAGTATATCTTATAGTATCGGAGAATCCAAGATACACATAAAGTTATAAGCATTATTTTTAGAAGTTCAGGAAGTTTTATTAGTAAGTTAGAAGATTGTTTATTAAAGAAAAAGATGGTGCGGTCGGGGGGATTTGAACCCCCACACCCGTAAGGCACTACCACCTCAAGGTAGCGTGTCTACCGTTCCACCACGACCGCATAAAAAAAGAAGTTGATCAGCCGAAGCTGATCGTGAGGTTTGATAAAACTTACGCTACCAAATATGGGTTAGCGTAAAGAGCGATAAGAGCGATTACCAATGTATAGATAACCTGTGCTTCGATCATAGCAAGAGCGATGAACATAGTAGTCATCAATTTTCCGCCAAGACCTGGGTTACGTGCAGTACCTGCGATAGTTGCAGCAGCAGTGTTACCCATACCGATAGCACCACCAAGTGCAGCCAAACCAAGACCAACACCCGCAGCGATCATAGAATACGCTTTAAGCGTTTGGTTAGCAACGTCTGCAGATGCAGCAGCTACTGCAGGAGCAGCTTCAACAGCAGTTTCAACAACTGCTGCCGCTTCGTCAGCACCGAATGCTGCAGCAACAAGTGCAGTCATAAGAAATAGAACTTTTTTCATGAGTAATCTCCGTATTTAAATCAAAGTCTGTTCGGATAGTTTCCCTACTTATCACTTTGTAGGCGAAATTATAGTAGGGAGGAGCTAAAAAATTACTTAGCTCGACCCAGTCCGATCTTATTGCCTTTGAACTCTACGATCTCAACCATCAGTTCATCACCTTCTTTGATCATATCGCTCACGCGACCCACATGTCCATCGGAAAGTTTTGAGATATGAATAAGCCCATCGATCCCACCGGGAAGTTCGATAAATGCTCCAAAATCAACGATTTTTTTCACTTTTCCCTGTACAACATCGCCCACTTTGTACTCTACTTTTTCGATCGGCGTCAAACCGCTTGTGATCCCTTCGATATGATCGCGTGCCCCTTTGATACCTTCTCTGTTTTTACCGGTTAGTTTTACAGAACCTTTTTTCTTATCAATATCAATCGCGACGTCAAATTTTTCAATAATCTCTCGAATCGTTTTACCCGCCTGACCGATAATATCGCCTATAAAACTGGGATCAACGTGGAATAGATCCGTGCTTGGTAATGTCCCTTCATTTAGTTCAATATTTTCTTCGGATGCCATCATGATATCAATAATATGAGCGCGGGCTTCTTTGGCTTGATAAAGCGCTTCTTTGAGAACATCCAAATGGATACCTCCTAGCTTTATATCCATTTGCATCGCAGTAATGCCCTCTTTTGACCCTGCCACTTTAAAATCCAGATCCCCGTCATGATCTTCAAGACCCATAATATCGGTCAAAATAGCATGACGGTTTCCTTCTTGAACCATCCCCATAGCAACACCCGCAATCGGATCACATACTTCGATATCACCTGCACGTAAGGCCATATAGCCACCACATACGGTTGCCATGGACGATGAACCGTTTGACTCTAAAATCTCAGAAACGATACGAACTGTCTGTCCATTGCGAACCGTAGCACCTTCCAATGCGCGTTTTGCCAAATTCCCATGTCCCAATTCACGACGTCTTGGGGCACCGATCGGAGAAGCTTCTCCTACACTGAAACCGGGAAAATTATAATGAACCATAAAGCCTTCATTTTGCGTACCACGATCGGTTAACCCCTCATACATCTGAGCATCTTTAGGACCGCCAAGTGTTAATACCACAAGAGCCTGAGTCTGGCCACGTGTAAACAGAGCTGATGCATGGGCGCTTGGCAACACATTGGTCTGAATAGAAATCGGACGTACTTCTCTCATACCTCGGCCGTCTGCACGTACTTTTTCATCCAAAATCTGCGCACGAACCATAGAGCGCTTAACCTGTTCAATCGCTTTTTTCAGTTCATGCTCATCCCAGTCAGGCTTTTCTGCCATAACTGCTTTACGAATCGTTCGAAGCGCCGTAGAACGTTCTGTTTTTGCCATTTGACTGATTCCGCGCTTGAGATCATCGGTGTGATTGCTACGTACGTACTCACTCATTTCAGGATCAATCTCTTTGATGACGCATTGCAGTTCAAATGGTGCCTTGGCGTAGGGTTTAAAAGCGTTTTCATACATCGTATTTGCTTCTTTGAGTACCGCTTGCGCTTGGCCTAGTACCTCAATGAGTTCGTCTTCACTCATGGCATTGGATTGGCGCATCGCAATCGTTTGAGATGCCATTACCGGATCGACGAACGGATCGACTAGACCCACTTCGATAATTTGTGCTTCATCACTGCCCAATGCCTGCATCTCGATCATCAGCATGTCTTCTTTACTTCCTGCCAAATAAAGGTCAAAAGTGCTGTTCTCAAGATCACTGTGCTTTGGATTGAAAACAATCTCTCCGTCAATTTTCGCAACACGCACCCCGGTGACTGAGTTGAAGATATCAACGTCTGAAAGATACAATGCTGCGGATGCCGCATTGAGGCCTAAGACTTGTAAATCAGCATCGCTATCTGCACTCAGTACCAATACAGAAATTTGTATCGGATTGGCAAATCCCTTAGGAAATAAAGGACGCAAAGAGCGGTCTATTATGCGGGAAGTAAGTGCTTCAAAATCACTCGGCTTTGTTTCACGTTTAATGAAGCCACCTGGAAATTTTCCGGCTGCATAGCTTTTTTCAAGATACTGTACCGTTAAAGGTAAAAAGTCTTCATCCACAAAATGGGTTTCATCGATGACAACGGTTGCCAAAATAACGGTATTACCCGATTTAAGCCATACGGCACCATTGGCTTGCGCCGCTACTTGATTAAGCGCATAAGACTCTTGTTTATTTTTTAGAGCTAACTCGATAGTGTATTTCATTGTAATCCCTGTTAAATTTTATCGTGCCATCGATGCGGCGCCAAAAGTATATTTTATGTCATTGTCGATAAAGCGCATGCCCAGACCTAAGAAAAGACTTTGTGAAGCAGGATTCATGAAGTTATCCCAGCCGCCATACAGTTCAAGATGCTTAAGCATTTGATAGCGAATCTGTGCCTTGAGGTGTGCGCGGTCGCTACGAAGGTCATTGATCGCATTAAAGTCAAACGCTTCTGCTGAAATTTTCAAACGGTCATGCTTCATAAAATAATCAATCCCAGCCCCTCCGCTTGATTCAATAGCCCCAAATCGTAATAAGAAATCATCAAAGCGTTTTCCATATTGTGCAGAGAAGAGTGTAGCGCTTTTCACATGTTTCCCAGGAACGACATTTGGTTGGGAATAATCATCTGTGCTTATCAAATCAAGCATATAGTACGTTGTCGGATTCGGGAGATAAGTGATTCCTAAATAAACTTTTGCATATTGATCCCTCATCATATAATCTGCATGCATTGCCACTTGCAGTTCGCTCGTTGTAAAACTCGAAAGCATCGTATCCACTTTGCCAAATGCCTCTTCGCCGCTTTTGAAAAAGGATTCGGCTGAAGAAATTGTCCCTTTGAGTCCGGCACGATTTTCAGCCAATATTGTGCTTACATTATCTTCAATATTTACAAACTTAGCAACCGCTTCTGGAAGAGAATGTTCCAAAGAACCGCTGATATTATCCAAACGGGTGGTTAATGAATTGACACGGTTCATGATCTCCGGAAGATCTTTATTGACCGTATCTGCTGTCTGAGTAAATCCAGCACTCATATCTCTGAAATTGGCAATTGCGGCGTGGAGATTATCACGATTGTCCCCAATTACCCCGTTTAGATTGACTCCAACATCACGAAAGGCAACTATAGCTTCTTGTATCGCTTTACGGTGTTCATCGTCCAATGTTTCTCTAAAATCATGCAATAAAAGTTCCATCTCTTTGGCAGCAGCATTGACCGAATCACTCGTTTGGTCAAAAGATGCGTACCGTTTAGATTGGACTAAAACATCTCCTTTTTTCAGCATACTGCTCGCATCACCTACGAGAATGTTTAAAACTTTTGATCCCAAAAGCGACTCTTGCGCCACAATAACTCCTGAATCATCGGGAATCTTAACATCGTCATTGATCAAAAGGCTCAGACGGACACGCTTGCCCTCAATCGTGATCTCTTGAACTTCACCGATCGTCACACCGTTCATCAATACATGCGTGTGCTTTTCAAGTCCTGAAGCATCATCCACATACGCTTGTATGGGGTAGCCACTTTGTCCCCATTTACCCAATGATGTAACTTGCGTTGACAATACAAGTAAAGCCACCAGTGCCATTATGACAAAAAGACCTATTTTCGCTTCCAATTTCATCTTTCGCCCCTATTGATTATTGGTGATTTTATAATTGAATTCTGAACCGCCAATCGGTTTTAGAATCAATGTTAGAAAAACATAAGAGTCATTAACAGAGTCGTTCCCGCTGACATTGGTTAATATCGGTCGATTGTTTTGTACAAAACGTACTCCTATATCCATACATCTTTGTGAATACAAAAAGCCTATCTCGCTTCGTTTTAAAAGATCTTCTCGGTAATCATACGCGACAAGACCAAAAAAACGATAATGACGATTGTATTGATACGATGCATCGGCGGACCAATAGCTGGAATAAACATTTACACTGTTGCGCAATTCATCTGAATAATAATGATTAAGAGATGCCGTCACAATTTTATCATCATACCGTACGGTATTGCGCTCTTTGGTAATTCGATTTCGGTCATGATTAAAAGAAGTTACATTGTAATACGAAACAGCTTGAATAATCTGCCATTCCAGTTCATTCGTCAATTCACCGTAATAATTCCCTGTATCATCGTAACGAAAACTTTGGGAAAGACGATCGACCAGCGTTTGCTTTCCATTTTCAAAAAGATAGTTATTGATTCCCAGCGAAAGGGTATCGCTTGGTGATTGAAGTGTGTTGAAATCACACCATGGCTTATCTTTTGTTCCAGGTATACATTCTTCGTTATGGTAACGATCGTAATACCCTTTGTAATAACGGCTTCCTGCAAACGTATAGGCGATTTCAGGGGCCATCACGTGTATCGTTTCGCCATACGGTTTTACCAAAGTACTTGAAAGCTTGAAGGTATGATCAACTTGCCCGTATTGCCCTGATTCGTAGGCATTAATGGTGTCATTGGTGTTGTTTGTCTGAGGATTTCCGTAAAAACCGATCAAACGACCGCTGAGATTTGCCACATAACTCGTATCTACTGTATTGTCAAACAATCCCGATTGAAGCATCAACGGTACGTTCACCATTCCCTCAACCGCGCGCATGCCATCAGGACGATAGTAATTAGTAATGGCCGTATCCGCATTGATCAATAAATGATCTTCAAAAAAGTTTTCCAAATAATGGTGATATTGTAAAGTCGGCAATATCTGAATCGTTTTGCCGTTATCGATAGAGCCGTCAAGATATTGATAATGCTTGAGATACATCCCCAAATAATCATCTTCATTGCTATAATAAGCGTTGATACGCGAAAGAATTTGATTAGTGGTCGTATTTTGCGTTTCATCAATTTGCTGTAAATTGAGATAATCCACATCATTCATCCACCTGCCATTGACATACAGTCCCGATTCCCCATCGAGTTCTAAATCAAACCACTCCCTCAAAAATGCGCTGTGCTGATACTTAATATCGTATCCATAATGCTTTATGTGAGCTAGATCATTTTCAAGAGCATAAGCCGCTTGTTCTTTAAAATATCCGAATCGAACGGAGCCTTGAGACGATGGCGTATCCACAAAACGAAAATCTCCGTAAATACCCGATCCGCGTTCGGTGCGTATTTGAGGGCGAAGCTCTGCATCCCACCAATTATGCACAGCGATGTAAATAGGCTGCTGATAGAAAAACCCCTGATCGCTAGAGAGTCCAAACTCAGGAATAAGCAACCCGCTTCGACGCGTTTTATCGGTAGGGTACCCAAAATAAGGGAGATAAAAGAGGGGAACATTTTCAACGTACAAACGGGCGTTATACAGATTCATCCACATTTTATCGGTATTGTAATCGGCACTGCTAAAGCGGATTTTCCACAAAGGATCGGTCGAATTACATCCTGACACCATTCCACTTGCCAAATCAATCTGACTTTCGCAGGCATCAGATTGTTGTGTATTCATCCACAATCCGCTTTGATGATCAATCATATACAAAGGACGCGATTGCCGTGTATTCGTGTCCATATTTATTGTCGTGTATTCACTGATGGCCTGAGTTTTTCCATCTTGAAAAACCGTTACATTCCCCTCGGCTTCAATTATGCTCGTATTTCGGTCGTAGGAGAGGTGCTGTGCAGTTAAGATTTTATCCTGATAGATAATGACAGGATTTCCGTAAGCATGTACTACCGACCCATTGATATCCGCATTAAGACCAAAAAGCTCAACACGCTCCTCGGCTAACAAAACACCGCACGCAACAATGCTGATAAAGATTGATTTACGCATTCACAACCACTGTTTTAGCGGTAAAATCATGCCAGCTTCGTCGGTAAGGATCTAAAAAAGCCCAGATAAACCCAAGATATAAAAGCGCTTCACTCACGACACGAAAAACCGCTCGATTAAAGGCTGAAAAAAAGCTGGGATTCGACAGTGTTTTCACTTCTATGACACGAATCTTCATCGCAATCTTTCCTAAAGTTGCTCCGTACTGCATTGTAAAAAAAGTTTGATACACAATCTTAATTGCCATAAATTCTAGTAAAAAATGATTGGTCAATTCGATAATGGCTTCTACGGTTTTTGCTGCTGAAATATTGTCCCACAGAACAATAAAAAGGAGTATCGAAATGAGTATTTCATCTATTGCGAAAGCTGCCGAACGCGCTTTTAGTGACGCAATTTGAAGATATTCACGATCCAATACGTCATCGAGCTGTTCATTCATTAGCGAAGCGCTTGATAGGCTATATCGGTACGCAGTTTTTTACCTGCAAAATGAACTTGACCGCAGAGCATATAGGCACGATCACGTGCGCTCTTGATACTGTCACCCACTCCGACACATACAAGAACACGTCCTCCGTTTGCATAAAGCTTACCATCTTCTGTACTCACGCCGGCATAAGCTATGTGAGTGTTTTGCAAAATCTCATCATGATGGATCGTATCCACCACAATCTCAGCAGGCACAGAGTTGTCATACGGATAGTTTTTACTCGCCATGACGACGCCCACAGCGTATTTATCATGAAATTCGATATTAAGGGTGTCGAGTTGTTTGGTTGCGGCTTTGTAAAACAGTTCGCTTGCCGGTGTTTTAAGCAACGGCATCAAAATCTCACACTCAGGGTCTCCAAAACGGACGTTGAATTCCAGGGTAATCGGCTCACCGTTTACCACCATAATTCCAATAAAGAGAACACCCTCGAATGGTGCTCCTTCTTCTTGCATCCCTTTGAGGGTTGGGCGAACCACACGCTCTTTGACTTTTTCATAAATCAAATCATCCACAAGAGGAGTTGGAGCATACGCACCCATACCGCCTGTATTTGGGCCCTCATCACCATCTAAAAGACGCTTGTGGTCTTGTGCTGCAGGCAGTAAAATAAAGTCTTTTCCATCGCACAATGCAAACATCGAAAGCTCATAACCGTCCAAAAACTCTTCGACAACCACACGCTTGCCCGCATCACCGAATGATTTTCCGCTAAGCATTTCAGAGACCGCTACTTTTGCTTCATCGTATGTAAGAGCGATAATAACTCCTTTGCCCGCACATAAGCCATCAGCTTTGACAACAATCGGTAACAGCAAGCTGTCAATAAATTTAAAGGCCTCTTCAATGTGACCTGTTTCAATATAACGTGCCGTAGGAATGCCATATTTGGCTAAAAAGTTTTTCATGTAGACTTTTGAACCCTCTAGCTGTGCCGCGGCTTTGGTAGGACCAAAAATAACAAGCCCTTTCGCTTTGAACACATCAACAATCCCCTCGCTTAAAGGGCCTTCAGGACCGACGATCGTTAGATCAATCGCGTTATCAAAAGCGAATTGTGCAAGCTCGTTGAAATCGCTCAATGCAACGTTTTCACCAAGCATCGGCGTAGCACCGTTACCGGGAGCAAAATAGACCTTTTCAACCGCACTGTCTTGCGTCAATACTCTTCCAATTGAAAACTCACGCCCACCGCTGCCGATTATCATTACACGCATACACACCCCGTTTGAATAAAAATAATACCCTTTTAAAATACCAAAAATGACATTTTAAAAGGGTAAAAGCCCAGGCGGGCGTTTTCGCAGTAGCTTTGGTTCTCAAAGCGTAATTAAGCAGATCGAGCACCCCTCCGGCGGCAATCTCTCGCGCTTTCGCGCTCAAACGAGACCACCGACACACCAAGGTGACTACCGATACCACTAAGTGTATATGTAGAACCCTCAAATGCGATTACTCGCTGCGCCCAGGTAAAGATAATTATAACCTCAAAAAGCTTAATATGGATAATAAAGTTTCAAGAAATCCCTATTTTACGTGCCATTTCTACGCAAGAAATAATACTCGTTTGGGCACTTAAAAGCGATTTTACCCCTTTTGGAAGTGCATTTTGAGTTGTTTTTCCGATCACAATAACACCATGTGTTGGTAGAATATCCGCTTGCTTACTAAAGCATTCTACGCTTGAGGGCGATGTAAAAATAAGCACACTGTTTTGCGCTATTTGTATTTCTTTAATGTCGTCATTACAAGCTGTTTCATAGATAATCACTTCGTCAAGCTCTATTCCCGATTCACGCGCATGAACAGGCCACGAGGAAGCAATCATTTTGGGGCGCAGATACAACCATTTTCCCTCATGAGGAGACAATACTTCCAAAATACTCATCCCATATCCATGGGCTAGCTCAATATGGCGAGCGCCCAATTCCTTCATTACTTTAGCAGTTGATTCACCGACACACACCACCTTCAGTCTATTCCAATCGGGCATGTAAAATTTTAATGCAACAGCTGCTTGTTTGGAAGTCACAATGATTCCATCATAAAGATTAAAATCAATCACAGGAGTTAAAAAGTGTATGGAGAGAATAGGAATATGAGTAACGTCATCCATCAGTTCATCTGATGAAGTTTTAGAGATTAGATAGATAGGGCGCAAACGCGTGCCCCTTATTCCCACTCGATCGTTGCAGGTGGTTTGGAGCTGATATCGTAGACAACGCGGTTAATCCCGTCCACTTCGTTAATAATACGACGGCTGATACGTTCTAGCAACGTATGAGGCAAATGGGCAAACGTTGCAGTCATACCATCTACGGCCTCAACAACACGCACACACACCGTGTTATCATACGTACGGTTATCCCCCATAACTCCTACAGATTTAACGTTTAGAAGTACCACAAATGCTTGCCATGTTTTGGTGTAATAACCACTGGCTTTAAGTTCATCAAGTAAAATCACATCGGCATCACGTAGCATCGTCAAATCAGGACGGTTAACTTCTCCCATAATACGTATTGCCAATCCAGGTCCTGGGAACGGATGACGATTGATGAGATAATCAGGAAGCCCTAGTTCAGTACCCAAACGTCTAACCTCGTCTTTGAACAAGTCGCGTAATGGCTCAATAAGCTCAAAATCCATCCAATCAGGCAATCCACCAACATTATGGTGCGATTTGATCGTTACCGATGCACCATTGGGAGAGATGGACTCGATAACATCAGGATACAATGTACCTTGGGCGAGGAATTTAATCCCCTCATGTTTTTTAGCCTCTGCCTCGAACACTTCGATAAATGTGTGTCCGATGATTTTGCGCTTCGTCTCAGGATCGGTGACACCTGCAAGTTTGCCCAAAAACAAATCTGCTGCATCCGCAACGACAAGAGGAACTTTGAGATGAACTTTGAAAATATTTTCGACTGATTCACGCTCCCCTTTACGTAGCACACCATTGTCCACAAATACTGGAATCAGCTGGTCACCAATCGCTTCATACAGCAATGCTGCAACCACGCTGGAATCTACCCCACCACTAAGGGCACATAGCACTTTTCCATCACCCACTTGGGCACGGATTTTGACGATTTGCTCTTTGAGGAAATGCCCCATATCCCATTTTTCGGTAACACCACAAATGTTCAGTGCAAAATTGCGCAACATCAAGTATCCCTCTTCAGAGTGGTGAACTTCTGGGTGATACTGCATTGCATAAACCATTTTTTCTTCATGAGCGATCGCTGCATATGGGGAGTTAGTCGAGTGAGCAATAGAGATGAAACCTTCCGGTAATACGTCTACTTTGTCTGAATGGCTCATCCAAACATTACGCTCATCTTCACACCCTTGGAAAAGGAGAGAATTTTGGGTTAAATCGATTGTGAGTTCTGCTTGACCATACTCATGATGGTCACTGCGAATCACCGAACCGCCAAAATCAACGGCGATACGCTGCATACCGTAACAAATCCCAAGTACAGGGATACCAAGAGCATAGACACCAAGATCAACCGTATACGCATCTTCGTTATAAACCGATGAGGGACCGCCGCTCAAAATGATTCCCTTAGGATTTTTGGCTTTGATGGCATCCGAAGTCGTGCGATACGGCAAAACTTCACAATACACTTTGTCTTCACGCAAACGTCTGGCAATGAGCTGGGTATACTGAGAACCAAAATCGAGGATGATGATGCTAACGTCTTTCACGGGTAGGCCTTTGGAAGAAGATATTTTGAAGAGGGATAAAACCCTTTGTATTAATGAAATAATACCTCATCGTAGTTTAATTTTGGATATGTCCTTTTGCTCTCTTATCTTTATAAAATCGATATTCCCACCATTTGTACCCTTCTACAAGCATAAAATTACCCAACGCTGCCATCAGAATGTATCCTAATATTTCGGGTGTCGGAGGAACACTGTGAAACCATTCAGGCAGAACATACAGTGCCAGAGCTTGAAGCACTATTCCAAAAGCGATGCCGGCCCATATCCAGGGATTAATCGTCACACTATTTCGGATGTTTTTCAAGAATGGTTCCGACTCTTTTTGGGCAAGAACCGCATTGATCCACTGTGAGACTACCAGCGTTGAAAAGGATGCCGTGAGTGCCATGTGATAAGAATAATCATGCGAAAGCAGATATAAATAAAGGGACAGGACAACAATGGCCGTTGCAAATGCAACCCAAACAATCCGCTGGAGTGTTCTGCGATCAAGAAACTGGCTCGCCATGCGACGAACCGGACGGCGCATGACCTCTCCTTCTTCTTTACATACGGCAAAAGCTTTATCACAAACACCTTCTGTGAGGATATTAACCCATAATATCTGTGTCGGATGCAGCGGGAGCGGAAGGGCCATCAATATCGCCGTCGTAATGATAATAATTTCATCCAAACTCGTAGCCAGAAGATAAAAAAGCACTTTACGTAAGTTGTCGGCAATTACTCTCCCCTCACGTATGGCATTAACAATCACCCCCAGGTTATTGTCCACAATAACCATTTTGGCAGAAGATTTTGCCGCTTCACTGCCGCTTCCCATCGCAATTCCTAAATCAGCCGCTTTCAATGCAGGAACATCGTTAACCCCATCCCCAGTAACGGCAACGATCTCACCGCTTTTTTGCAGCGTTTGGACAATCCGATATTTATGTTCGGGCATGGCGCGGGCAATCACAGAGGTATTTTTTAAAGCTTTCAAGAGTTCCTTATTAGTGAACCCATCGATCTCTTTTCCGGTCAAAAAACGGTCATGATCATGCACTATACCCACTTCTCTGGCGATAACTTCTGCCGTTATGGGGTTGTCTCCCGTAATCATAATCAAACGAATGCCTGCATTTTGTGCCAGGGCGATCGCCTCTTTGACCCCTTCTTTTGACTTATCAGCAAAGGCGATCAATCCGGTGAGGGTAATCTCCCACTTTTCAGGATCCTCCCATCCGCTGTCGCTGGTCCCAAACGCCAATATGCGCAATCCAAGCGACGCCATTTTATCATGAGCATCACTGAGCTTTTTGAGGTTATCGGCGGAATTGGTTGCCAATGCGATCAGCGCTTCATAGGCCCCTTTTAGATAGAGTCTTTCCTGATCGCCGATTTTATTGACCGTGGCCATCATCCGTGATTTTGGATCAAAAGGGTGATAAAAAACCCGTTGATGCATACTGTTAAGCGTTTCAAAATCTTTTCCGAGCCATCGCGAGAGGGCTACATCAATACTGTCCCCCAGTGAATTATGCGCATCATTACACAGTGCGGCACAGCGACGCAGTTCTGCTTCATTCAAAAAAAACGATTCTTTCACCGACAAAATCCCCTCGGTAATCGTACCGGTTTTATCGGTCGCAATAATCGTAGCACTCCCCAGCGATTCCACAGAAGGAAGATGGCGAACTAAAATTTTATGGCGGCTCAACCTATGAGCGCCGATTGCCAAAATAAGCGTAATAACAATCGGAAGTCCCTCAGGAACCGCAGAAACGAGCTGGGCGAGAAGAATCATCGCCATCTCATCGGCACTGCGCCCCTGTATCAGCGCAATAATTCCCAGCACAATCAAAATGACGATAACGGCGCCAAGCCATTGACGAGATACCTTACGCATCGATCGTGTTAAGGGGGATTGTGGAGAAGTTTTCTGTGCCGCTTGTGCAATACGGGCAATAGCAGTTTTATCCGCCGTGGCGTAAACCACTCCCATCGCTTTACCTCGCAAGACGGACGTTCCTGAAAAAAGGCAATTGATTTGCTCATACATCGGAACGGTTTGTTCAAGAATCGAATCGCTCATTTTATCTCTTGGAAGAGACTCTCCGGTCAATACAGCCTCATCCACCTGCAATCCATGTGATTGCACTAAGCGTATATCAGCGGGAACAACATTGCCCTCACTGACACTGACAATGTCGCCCGGCACCAATTCACGGGCAGGAAGAAGAGTCTCAATTCCGTTACGAAAAACATAAACATGGCTTTCAGTAAGCCGTTGAAGAGATCGGATAGACGTTTCTGCTTTGAGCTCTTGATAAAATCCCAAAATCGCGTTAATAATGAGAATCGCAAGTATCGCTATCGCATCTTTCGTATGCCCCATAAAAAAACTCATAAGCGCCGCGGCAATCAAGATAAGGACAATAGGGCTTGCAAATTGAGCAAAAAACATCTTTGTTTTCGAACGTTCCTCTGCCATGAGAGTATTGGGGCCAAAGGTTTGATAGCGTCTGTCGGCCTCGCTCACCTCTAACCCATGCGCCGTTGTCTGCAAATGTTCTAGAATATCGTCCGAGCTAACGGACCATGGAAATTGAGGAGGTACCATTTTTATCTCTTTATCTTGGCATTGTTTGATTATAGCAAAGATTAATGATCCAAAAATAAAAGATTATTTTGGGAAAAAGTTTAATAACAGCCTAAAAAAGGAACAAGAAACCAATAAAATATGCTCTAAACTTGTTTAAGATTTGATACAATAACCAAAAAAAGAGGCTCAACTCCTGTGGAAATGATTACTACCCTTATCTTGCTTTATTTACTTATCATTATTATTGGTTCTCTGTGGGCATCGAAAAAAACGGGAATTGCCGATGTCCTTTTTTATCTAATCGGTGGACTCGCCGCCGTTAATCTTCATCTTCTCTCCCCTGAATCTGCTACCATTGAAACCTTTGCATTTATCGGAACCATCTTTTTATTTTTCTATCTTGGTCTGGAAGAAAATCTAAAAAGCTTTACTGCGGGGATTAAAACAGGATGGAAAATTGCCGTAGCCGGTGTGATATTGCCCTTTCTTGCGATTTACTTTACTGAATATTCCCTCTCGCACGATGTGATAAAATCGATCGTCTTTGCAATGGCCTTTACTCCAACCTCTATCGGTATCGCCTTTTTAACACTCAATACACTCTCTTTTAGTGCCAAACATAAACTTCAACCTGTTATTGTGGCCGCAGCATTAACTGACGATGTAATCTCTCTTATTTTATGGGGCGTACTGGGAGGAATTCTTGTATCTCTTCAAGGAACCGCTTCGTTGGGTATTTCTTTTGAAACAATAACCTCATTGGCAGTACAACCCGTTTCCAATTTTTTATTTTTTATGACCCTTATGAGTCTTATTGCTTATTTATTTTTTCATTTCCGTCCAACTTCATCACTCACTCACAAAAGTGTACTCATTCAGCTTCTTACAAAAACCAAAACTTCCATTTATACCCATGCAGGCGCCGCCAATTTTTTAGGGCGTCAAGAAGAAAATGTGGCAATTATTATTATGATTTTTTTGGCTTTCATAGGATCGTTTATCGCCCAATTTTTTGAAACCAGTATTGCCCTTGGTGCTTATTTCATGGGACTTATAATCAATAAAGAACATTTTAACGCTGATTTGTCAACCACGGATGAAGGGGATAAGCTTTTCCATGGCAGTATTGAAAAACTTCGTTTTTTAACCCTTTATTTCTTTGCCCCAATGTTTTTTATCAGTATCGGATTGCACATGGAAATCAAAAGTTTTTCACTCTTTATGGGGATTCTTAGCCATGCATTTTTGCTAGCTGGCGTATTATTTGTCATTCAATTGTTTGCCGCTTCATTTACAGCCCGTTATATCAACGGCCTTCCATGGCGCTCTTCGATACTCATCGGCGTGGCGATGCAAGGACGTGCCGAGGTCACCTTTCTCGTCGCGATTGCAGCACTTTCCATGAAGCTCATCACGGGTTCAGATTTGCTTTTAATCTCGGTAGCAGCATTTATCCTAAATCTAAGTGTCCCATTTTTACTCAAATATGCGGCAAACTCCCATGAAAAACGAGATCAAGCAGTAATGTAATGCACCCCTATTGATTCAGTCCGTTTCAGCGCCGACTCAATAATACATTTCGCACTCAAAAGACGTAAAAGAAGCAATCGCCCTACAGGCTCATCCAGCATTGCCTTAACCGTATCCAAAGCACTGTTTAAACCTGCCGTAGTACGAACAATGGATACTTTTTGCCACATTATTTTACGTAACAGATCTTTTTTTTCTTTGTCTGATGACAACTCTAACACATCATCACCTATCACGAAGGGTTCAGAACATCCTTGAGTAGGTGTATGCACGATATTGTTAGCTACTTTTACGGCAAATACAAGCCCTTCAAGCAGTGAATTACTTGCAAGACGATTTGCCCCGTGCACTCCTGTGCATGCTGCTTCTCCAATGACATACAGTCTATTGATACCCGGGACCTTACCCTCTAAATCGCTTTTGATACCCCCGACGGAATAGTGAAATGCGGGTGAGATAGGAACCCTGTCTTTGGGAAGATGATAACCAAAATCCCGCAATGCTTTATAGATATTAGGAAAACGCTCTTTAAAATACTCTTTATCAAAATGCTCACACGAAAGATACACTTGACTAGAGGTTCGCTGTTTGTAATCAAAAATCGCGCGACTTACAATATCGCGCGGAGCCATTTCTCCACGTTCGTCGTACTCAAACAAAAAGCGATAGCCCTTATCATCAACAATCCATGCCCCCTCGCCTCTCAATGCTTCTGAGAGAAGCTGTTTACGTGCCCCGCTGTTGCTCACAAAAACCGTAGGATGAAACTGCATCATCTCCATGTTTTCAAGAGCAATCCCTTTTTCCAAACAGATTCCATGTATATCCGCGCTGATGGTATGGGCATTTGTATGATACTCGTACAGTGATCCGACACCGCCACTGGCAATGATTACGTGCTTGGCTTCAATAATACGACGCTTCCCCTCACTGATCACTTCAACACCGCAACAAGCTCCCTTATGAATCAAAAGATCAACCACAGTTGCATCTGATAACATCGGATGAGGGTTTTGCTGCAGTAAAAAGAAATGTAAATGGCGCCCTGTCGCATCTCCACCTGCATGTAAAATACGGTTGCGTGAATGAGCCGCTTCTTTGGTATACAAAAGATTGCCTTGGGCATCCGTATCAAATCCAAAACCTCGCTTGATAAGGTCTTGAATAATCCCTTGCGAACTTTCACTCATCAAACGTACGGCATTGGCATCACACATACCGGAACCTGCATCAAGTGTATCTTTGATATGCAAATCAATATCCGCATCATCGTACGCCGTAGTTACGCCGCCTTGGGCATAATAAGTATTGCACTCCCACGGATGGGATTTATTGATCAATAATACTTTAAGCGTTTTAGGAAGATTCAGTGCGGCATACAAGCCTGCTATTCCTGAACCGATTATGACAACATCATAGCGCAACGGTTGACCCTTTTTCTGGAGTTGGTTTCTCATAAAATGGTGGCGCTTTATACCCGCATCCGCTTACACTTAGCATCAATAGGACACCTGTCAGCGTAATTAACCATAGTTTAGTCATCTTTTTCCCTATGCCATGTTTTCAATAGGGATGGTATAATAGCTACCATAAATTATTGATTAAGACCAGGTTATGATTGAAAAAATACGTTCCCTCCCTCATTGTGCCGGTATCTACCAATATCTTGATCCCAAAGGACGTATTCTCTATATAGGAAAAGCCAAAAACCTCTCTAAGCGGGTCAAAAGCTATTTCAATCTCACACCGCAGCTCTCCCCCAAACCTACCTTGTCTTTGCGTATTCAAAAAATGCTCAGCGAAACGGCTTCTTTTCATTATTTGGTGGTTGAAAACGAACACGATGCTCTTATTTTGGAAAATTCCCTCATCAAACAGCTCAAACCAAAGTACAATATTCTTCTGCGCGATGATAAAACCTACCCCTATATTTATGTAAATCTCGAGGAAGAATTCCCCCGCTTTGATATCACCCGTAAAATTATCAAAGGCAAAGCCATACGTTATTTTGGTCCTTTTTCTACAGGGGCACGGGATATTCTCGATTCCCTTTACGAATTGCTCCCATTAGTACAGAAAAAAAGCTGTCTAAAGGGAAAAAAAGCGTGTCTCTATTATCAAATGAATCAATGCCTGGGTCCCTGTGAATTTCCCATCAATAAAATGCAGTACAAAGAGATGATTGACACTGCGATTCAATGGGTGGCAAATAAAGAGCTTCTGATCCCAAAACTTCGTGCTAAAATGGAATTTTACGCCGAAGACTTACGTTTTGAAGAGGCTAAAGCCTTGCGTGATAGACTGGAGCGCATTGGACGCAGTACCGAACACTCCCAGATCGATCTTGCCTCAACCGAGGCCTATGATATTTTTGCCATCGCCGCCGATGAGATCCGCGGCTGTGTTGTCCGCTTGTTTATCCGTGATGGAAAAATCGCCTCCAGTAGCCATGATTTTTTCACCGCTAACGACTCCTATTCTCTGGATGAAGCCTACGAGCGGGCACTGGTCAACTACTATGGCAGTGAAAAACCCCCGATCATTGTTCCCATACTCATTCACGCATCCTTTGAATCCATTGATTGGGTCACACAGCATCTAAGCCAATTATTTGAAAAAAAAGCTTCGATTATTCTTCCCAAACAAGGAATCAAAAAAGAACTTACAAATCTTGCCTATATCAACGCGATTGAGCTGCTTAAATCACCAAAAAACGATAAAAACATTCTTCTTGATCAAATTGCAGAAGTTTTTAGACTTGAAAATATCCCCAATCGTATCGAAGCATTTGACAATTCCCATTTTTCCGGTCAAGCGACTGTGGGAGCTATGATTGCTTATAGTGATGGCAATTTTGATAAAAAAGGATACCGTACATATCATTTGGAACATAAAGACGAATATTCCCAGATGCGCGAAATGCTCACTCGACGCATAAAGAGCTTTGAATCCAATCCTCCACCTGATTTATGGGTTATAGATGGTGGCGAAACCTTACGCTCACTTGCCCTCGAGCTACTGGACTCCAACGGTACCCTCATCGACGTGATCGGTATCAGCAAAGAAAAAATTGATGCCAAAGCCCATAGAGCAAAAGGTTCCGCAAAAGATATCCTCCATACGTCACAAGGGATTTTCAGGCTTGATACGAGCGATAAACGGTTGCAGTTTCTACAGTTATTGCGCGATGAATCCCATCGCTGTGCCATAACCTTTCATAAAAAGAGCAAGCTCAAAGAAGACCAAAGCTCACTTTTACTGTCTATTACTGGAATTACCCCCGGAAAAATTCAAAAATTACTCACCTACTATGAAACGTTTGATGCCATTGCAAAAGCTGACTTTGAAACAATAAAAGAGCTTATTGGGACATCTGGAGCTAAAAATGTTCATAATTATTATAATTCACTAAAATCTCAGTAATCTTTTATAGAGTTTATGCCATATTCTTAGACTTGTATTTACAGTGCCAGTTAATAAGGAGTATTTATGGATAGACCCAATCCAATTGATGAAGAATATTTTTTTGAAGGGCGCGCCATCGTCAGTGAAACCGATTTAAATGGTATCATCACCTTTGCCAATCGACGTTTCTGCGAAATTTCGGGATACGGTGTTGATGAGCTTGTCGGAAAACCTCACAACATTATCCGCCATCCGGACATGCCAAAAGCTGCTTTTACACAATTATGGAAAACCATTTTATCCGGTACCATTTGGCACGGATTGGTTAAAAATCTCCGTAAAGACGGAAAATATTATTGGGTTGATACCGAAGTGGCTCCTATCTATGATGAAAATGGCACATTAAAAGGGTATATGGCTGCTCGTAAACCAGCGTCACGTAAAAACATCGAAGAAACTGCTCTTCTCTATCAAGAAATGATCGCTAAAGAAAGCTAAAAGGGAGACAACGTGTTACTTTATAACAACAAACAAGAATTCATAGGTATAGACGATGAGGGCTTACGTCTTCTCAATTATGCTTCATTAGACGAGCTATTAAATGTTTGCTCCGATGTGGCTGATCTTTTTGCCAATGAACCAGGCTATATTCATAACTTTAAAAATTTCGGATGGATTGATTTTTTACTGCATGCTGATTCGGATGCCTCCAGTGCCATCGTACATGCAAACGGACGCACATTCAGCTGCCGCCTTAGCGTTAGCCCTTTTCATTTGTGCAGTGAGCCTTCCGCAGATAGCTACCGTATCGAAATGTCCCAGATAAAAAGCATCAGCGGCGAAGAATTCAAAGCGCACACCACAGCTTCAAAAGCACCAAGCCAAGAGTTCGCCAGCCCAAGTGAACCTGTCCTAAAAAGTGCTCAACCGGCACCGCTGCCCGATTATACACACCTCCCTTCAACACAATTAAGTGAACCGACTATCTTTGATATTCCAAAAACAAAGTCCACACCACTCGATGAAACGGATGACATCTATGCTTCACTAATGGCTCCATTAAGTGCTGAAGAATTGGATTCATCTTCAGAGAAAGAGGAGCAAAAAACTGTAAGCCCGGAAGTTAAACCGGTTCCTATTCCTACTGCAGCCGTACAAGCTCCAATACAGGATACTACGCAATACTCTGCCCAAGAGAAAGAGTACCTTTCTCAGCATAAAGTCGATCGTTCTTACCTATATGATCCGAATATTGCGGCCAATGAACTTGGTCTTCCTGTTGACTTGATTGAAGAATTCATCGGTGACTTTATCCAGCAATCCCATGAATTCAAAGATGAGCTTTACGAAGCAACCGCAAAAAATGAGATAAATACCCTGCATATTCTTTCTCATAAACTTAAAGGGGTAGCTGCCAATTTACGCATTGAAAACGCTCTTGAAGCACTTACGATTATCAACAGCTCGACGGATCCCCTTGAGATCCAGAGCAATCTCAAATACTACTACAGTATTATCGCAAAACTAGAGGGAAAAGAAGTCTTAGAAACTCAGGAATCACCTGTTCCTAAGAAAGAAGAAACTAAGCCTTCCCTACAAAGTATCCCTGAAAAAACGGATGACATCTATGCATTTTCTCTTAAGCAAAATGAGGATGAACCACTTTTGGTCCATCTTGATGAGATTGACTTAACAGATGACCCATCCTCTGATGTCACAGAAGAAGTTCCTTTTAAAAAGGACTTTTTAACACTAGAAGAAGACCTTTCTCAGGAGGTTCCAACTAAAGAGACCGTTGCAACTCCACTGCAATACGATCTCAACGCAGTGGCAGGCGCACTTGGAATGGAACCGGCCTTTATGGAAGAATTACTTCGTGATTATAAAGCCGATGCATTAGCTATGAACAGCACCATTATTCAAGCCATCAATGCATTTGACACCCATACCTGGAGAAGCAGTGCGGCTAAGCTCAAAGGTATCAGCGATAATTTACGTCTTAGCGAAATTTCGGATGAACTCGCTATTCTTTCCGTCACCAATGATGCCCAAGAAGCCAAAAAAGCTTCTGCACGCCTTGTTAACTATCTTGATCAACTTTAAGAGGAATCCACTATGCATTTAGGACTTAAAAATCGACTTCGCCTAATCAGTCTCTTACCGATATTGATTTTATTCACACTTGCGAGTTATTACGTATATACTTCCTACGTAAGCTTCCAAGCAGCTCAAACCCTCCAACTGCGACTGGAGAGCAATAAACAATTAAATACCATGATTAATGATATCTCGCGTGAGCGCGGTATGACGGTGATGTATCTAGGAAATGCTTCTGCAGCTACTCTCAAATCACTTCATGCCCAACGCATCATCGTTGACGCTTCAATAAAAGCATTTATTGCTCAGAGCAACTCCCCTAAAACCGTGGCCATTATTACAGCATTGGAAAAATCACGCCTTCAGACTCGTCCTTCCATTGACAACAAGACGGCTGATTTTGAAGAGATTTTTAATGATGTTTACGGCAAACCGCAGGAAGCTTTGATTCAAGAGCTTTCTTCTCTTTCAACTGTATTGCTGGATGAAAAAGTTGCCTCCATGGCCAATAACTATCTTTCATTGGTACGTGCCAATGAATACACCAGTCTAGAGCGTGACTATCTAACTTATTTGCTGTCACGCGGGAATGCTTTAGAGGACGAAGAGCTTGAAAAATGGATCAGCTTCATCGGTAATGCAGATGCGCTAAACCTCGAAAGCGTAACCGACAAAGCACTGCAAACAGCTCTCAAAGCCACCCTTCTTTCCGAAGACAACACAGAGCTATTACAGGATATCACAACAGAAAGGGGCAGTGTTTTACGTTCCAGTGACGAGGGAGACTACGATACCCAATCCGGTATTTGGTTTGCAATGCTCTCAGAAAAAGTAAATGCGATCAATGAGAGTGAAAAGATCGTCCTGGATTCAATGGATAGCAGAGCATCCGCTGTCAAAGCACAAGCGATCCAATTTCTGATCTCTGCTATTACCGTATGGATCGTCTCTATCTTGATTGCTATATTGGGAATGTTACTCTCCAATGAAATCGCAAAAAATATCAAAAACCTTGAGTCCGTACTTAAGCGTGTTGCGGAAGATACGCACGATAACGAAGCCGATGAGCTCAGCAAATCAATCAACCTTGATACTGCGGATGGTACCGCCCAGGCCTATGCCCTTCTTGAACGTATTATTGAGCAAACGATGGGTGATAAGCAATCTGCGCAAGAAGCCAGTGAAGCCAAATCCATGTTTTTGGCCAACATGTCCCATGAGATCCGTACCCCACTCAATGGTATTGTCGGATTTACCGAACTTCTCAAAGATACCGAACTGCATGATGAGCAGCGCGAATTTATTGATATCATTGAAAAAAGTTCGGAGAACCTTCTTGAGATCATCAATAACATTCTTGACCTTTCAAAAATTGAGAGCAACAAACTCGAAATCGAAGACATCGCCTTTAACCCTCTCGAAGAGTTTGAAAGTGCTGTGGATGTCTATGCTGTCCGTGCCTCTGAAAAACACATTGACCTTGGATGTTTCATTGATCCGAGCCTTGAACGTCCTCTCAAAGGGGATCCGACCAAGATCAAAGAGGTTATTATCAACCTTCTCAGTAATGCGGTTAAATTCACTAATGCCGGCGGAAGCGTCAATGTCGATGTCCGCCGTATAGAGAGTGATGAGCCTAATCGTGCACGCGTACGCTTCCAGGTAAAAGACAGTGGTATCGGGGTAACAAGTGAGCAAAAATCACGTATTTTTGAAGCCTTTTCCCAAGCAGATACCTCTATTACCCGTAAATATGGAGGGACAGGTCTTGGACTTACGATTTCAAGCCGTTTTGTCGAACTTATGGGAGGACAACTCGATCTTGAGAGTACTCCAGGTGATGGGACTATGTTCTTCTTCACCCTCTCTTTTGAAGAAATAGAGACACTAAACGACCCGGTTAAAGGTTCTTTCTCAAATATCAATGCCGTCATCCATGAGAGCAGAAGCAAGAAGAAAACACAATCGACCTATCTTAAAGAATATTTAGATTACTTTGGTGTCAGTTACACAACATTTCATGATGTCGAAGAGCTTAAACTCCTTGAGCGTCAAGTCAATTATGACCTTTTATTTGTGGATAACGATTATACGAATGATGTTGATTTGGTCCAATTTGCTTCAGCCCAAGAGCAATTGGTCCTTATTACAAAATCGTACTACATGAAAAAAATCGACTCTATGGGTCTGGATATTTTCAAAGTACTTTACGAACCAGTGAACAGCAGTAAGGTTCGAAGTATTCTGGAAACGTATGACATAGAAGCATTCAATAATCGCAAGCAAAAGTCTGCACGCCGTAAAAAATTCGATGAGAAGAATTCACGTTTTGAAGCATCCGTCCTCGTTGCTGAAGACAACATCATCAATCAAAAACTTATACGTCGTACTCTTGAAGACATTGGCTTGAAAGTCACCCTCGCCAATAATGGTTTAGAAGCCTTTGAAAAACGTAAAAATAACCAATTTGATCTGATCTTTATGGACATTCAAATGCCAGTACTGGATGGTATTGAAGCAACACAAGAGATTCTTGATTATGAAGCCGATTACGATCAGCATCACATACCGATTATTGCCTTGACGGCAAATGCCCTTAAAGGTGACCGTGAACGTTTCTTGGCTGCAGGGATGGATGAATACACAACGAAGCCACTGGTTAGAAGTGAAATCATTTCATTGCTCAATAATTTCCTTTCTCATAAAATCGTAGAGATTAATGTTGTCCCAAAATCAGCAGATCACCTCTCCAGTGAAGCTGTTGTGGAAATTGCTGCCATAAATGACAATCAAGTCTTACCAGATCTAGAACTTCCGGTTGAAGAGAAGATTACCGGAGATGAACCCGTCATCCGAATCAAAACAGATGCTCCTGAGGTTATAGAATTACTACCTGATACAAAGGTCTCAGCATACGATGCAGATGTTTTACTGGCAAAACAAAACTCTCTTGAGATGAAACTCTTTAGACGAATACTCGATGACTTGGGATACACTTATGAATGTGTTGATTCTGTAACAAAACTACAGGAAAATATTGCTAGTAAACGTTACAAAGTTGCATTGTTCGATAAAACATTAAAAGAGTTAGACCTCAAAGAACTGTATGATACCATCCGTGCTATAAACAGCGATATCTCATTGGTCATGCTTATTGATCCCAATACTAAAGAAGATGAAAATGATGCTATGTACGTACATGAGATGATTAAAAACATCGTCAATAAAGACCTATTACGTCTTGTATTTGAAAAATTTATCTAAAGTAGGAAGAGAACATGATCGATAACAAACTAAAAGTACTCGCAGTTGATGATGATTTCATCAATTTAAAACTACTCAAAACGATGCTGATGAAAGCGCCAAACGTATATGAAGTCGTAGAAGCTAAAAATGGTGCAGATGCTATCGGTGTTCTAAAAGCACAAGATGATATCGATATCATCTTATTAGACATTATTATGCCGGTAATGGGAGGCATTGAGATGCTCAAAGTCATCCGAGCCGATGAATCTCTACGTCAGCTTCCGGTTATCATCCTAACTACTGATGAAACCAAAAAGACAGAAGCACTAGAATGCGGCGCTAATGGTTTTCTTATGAAGCCTGTACGTGAGAAAGACGTAATCTCTAAAATTGCTCAGCTTACTATCTAATTCTTCTTCTTTCCCGCAAGGGTAGGACAATTATACTTCTGCCTTAATTAAAATGTTTGCCAACTCCGCTCATGAGAACGAATCGGTTCCGTCCCTAGATTATTATCCGTAACCGTTACATCCATTAAGACTGTCGTATCCTTACCAGTATCGGCTGCCAGTACACCTGCTGTTCCTGCAGCACCACACGGTGAATTACCACGAAATGAATACTGCATCGAAACATCAATGTTAAACATATTTCCACCACTAGTATCATTAACCGCGATATTAAGCTGATTCAAGCAAACCCCACCGGAAGTATTAAAGTCTTGAATACGCATTAGCGCATACTCGGTAGCGCTTTTAACCAGTAGATCTGCCTGTGCCTTTAAATATTTGTCACCAACTTTCTTAGACTCTTGTGCGCCGCTATTCATTAACAGTGCACCTCCCATTGCAATCAATACAACCACAAATATCGCTAATATCATTGCAAAGCCGGATCGTTTAGTAGCGTACATGAACTCTCCTTTCACGACAAATGGTTTGACCCTCAGCAATAGAATCATCCAAATCTGCATCTAACCCTTGCATACATACTTTTAGCCTCCATACTAAACCACGATCATTCAAATTTGGATTAGTTAGAAAATCAGTCGCATCATAATCCGCATAAAAGTGCGCGACCTTGTCACCTAAGACATTAATTTTAGCTGCTGCCGTATATCGCTCTCCCAGCCAAGGACGAAAATTCGTGTACAATGTAAAATTTCCATTGTCTAAAACACGAAACGCATATCCAGTGCGCAGTAAATACTTTCGCTTGCCATTGGAAGCATTGTTCTCTGTATTCAAGGGAAGTGCAGTTGCCGTAGAACCAGCGGCAATCCGATGATAACCCGCACTTCCTGTTAAACCGCCATTTAAACCAAATCTTGTACAAGCATCAACATCAGAACTTTCTGAATCATATATTGCTGAACTTCCCAATGAGGATGCCGGATAAAGAGCTGTGATAATCGTATTTGACACCCCATAATCTGCATCCATTGCTGTTATAACATTGTTTGCCCCCAAAAGCGTATCTTCACTCCAACCAGGGGTCCCTGAAACTCGTAGAGTATCTTGGTCCGGTGCCACAAATGCTATCGTATAGTCGTTTGCATCACCATCAACAGGAGGCCCGTAACAAACTCCTTCGTTCTCTACCCGATCTAGATTTACTATCGAACTGCTGATAGCATTTTCAAAATACCCACTCACTTGATCCAAAATATGATCGGCATCCGAAACCCGTTGGGTGTACTCTTGCATACGATAGATATTTTCATAATATTGACGAATCGTTTCAAGCGCTATGCCTCCAACGATTCCCATAATCACAATAACAAAAAGCAATTCAATCATCGAAAAAGCACTTCTAAATTTCATATTTTTCATTTAGTTGCCTTTGTTTGATTTGAAAAAAGTAAGCGTTGTATCAACATCCAAGGCTGCATTTCGAAAACGTGTAACAACACGTTTCAGATGTGTTGGCACATTCAACGAACCATCAGGAGCCATATTGGTTGATGAGCCAAGCACCCAGGTTGCTGTTGCCGTATTTCCAGCAGGAGGACCATTCAATGCAGAAGTCACATACCGCACTTCATACGTCGCAGTAACTGTGTAAGCTGTACCGCCAGCAGGGGTAATACTAATAGTCTCACCATTACCAGCATTCCCATGATTTAATTGCTCAATCCCATTCGCTAAGACCCCGCTACCGCTACTTGGAATTACCGAGGGGCTTATCTTTTGATTGTTGCATTGAACGGTTGAATCAGGATTAAAGCGATACCAAACGTTTCCTGAGCCCCGACTACAGTTCAAATCTGTAGTTCCTGCAATCCAAAGCGGCCCGCTTCCTGATGCCGAATAGTTGCCATCCCATCGTGCTTGAAACTTGTCAATCGTCCATCCCGCTAGACGTGACATAACATCATCATCTACCGTGATCTGTTTTGCCGCTCTATCTGCAACCGTAATCATTGTCGGTATTGAAATAACACTAATAGCGATAATAACAATGGCAAATATCAGTTCAATCATCGCGATTGCGGGGCGCTTAGATGATTGTATCATCGCACCGCCGGAGCATAATCTGTCGTACTCTGCCACGCTCCCCCTCCTATAGATCGTTTACTATCTTTATTCGCTTCATTTGTTGATTTTGCACTACCTGTCGCGCCAATTGAAGGGACTACATTGATATTAAAGCACGGATGGGTCAAGCAGTTAAGATTGGCTGCATTGGCCGGATCAAGATACGGCAATGCATTTATACCATACCATAACCACGGAGCAGTACGAATATGTGCTTGGTATCCACCCACAGCATAACCTGCCACAAACGTATATGTTTCCACACCATTGACAGCAGCTGTGTTCACAGGATTTGCCCCAGTTATTACAACAATCACGTTGCCATCTCCGTCATTTGCATCGTTATGCAGCGTGTTCGTAGACCATGTAGCGGAATTTTTACTTATTGGCAATGCCGTTGTACCAATGGCAGGAGTATTAAATACCTCATACCATCCATTCGCAGTAAATGGAGTATTTGCACCAAATACACGTACATCACGTGGTATGATACGGCCATAAACAAATCGGGAGCTTCCATCTGCCGTACCATTACGTGATCCATTAATAGTTGTCTGATTGCCACCATCAACATAGATTGATGATGCTGCAATATTCAAATCTGCTCCATTTGTATCGAATGGATTTGGAGGTGTCACAGGATTAACATCCCGAGGGAAATTAAAACGTAAATAGTGAGACGTATTGGTTTCATTCCAAGGAATAGTCTTAGTTCCTGCCGTAAATCCAAGGGCGAGATTTGAAATCGTTGTTTCATTCGCATCCGGATGAAGATACAAACCCGATGTCACTACAGGTGTAATACTTATATTGTTTTCCCAAAGTGGAAATGTAGCAAAGTTTTGTGTAACGACAGCATTTGTATTCAATGCTCTTATTTGTGTATGAATCCGCCCAGCCATTTGACCTACTTGATTTGCAATGTAGGTAAATGAGCCAGGATTGCCATTATTGTTCGTAATATTAAGTTCATTAAAATCAAAATGATCAGGGATAAAAGTAACATTTTTATCACTACAAATATATGTACCAGAACAATTTAATGCCGAAGGGATATCATCATCATCCACTGCGGACCAGATACGATCTTGAAGACTCAGATTAATTTTACCAACATCATTAAACACTAATCCGGCAACTTCATTACCACCAATACCAACTTTAGTAGATATCCCATTTGACATATTCATATCATTGGTTGGTAAAGTAGCTGTACCGGCCATGCTAGCAGTTATCACATTATTACGGTTATATTTTGTCGTAACGAGATTAAATACATTCATCGCTGAACTCACGTTATAATCTATCGTATTCGTTGTTGTGTTATAGTTATACGCATGAACAATGTTATTGTACTCTTGTCCAGCACGAAGCAAATTTGGCATTGCTGTATTAGTAGAAGCAATCACAAATTTATCCGGCCGAATAGCAAACGCATCCGAAGAACACCCTTTTGTTGCAAGAGCATCTAAGGTACATTGATAACAGCCATAATTATGATTGTATTCACCCGTACCGACCCCACCATTTTGAGGCATACATGGCTGACCCTTCGTCAGATCATTACGACATCGATTAACTGCTGCTTGTCCGAAAGCAGATAAGTATTGATTCTCACTATTGACACATTGAGGCAAACCAGCAATATTTCCGCTATTTGAACTGTTGATAAGACAGGTAATTGAAGGATCAAGTAGATTCATCCCATAAAAATTGATGTATTTTGGAACAATTTTAGAGTGCTTTTTTGCACTGGACTGAACCGTGAAACTTGACGTAGTGCGTGCATAAGTATCTCCAGCTTGAAAAGTTGCAACGAGAGGAGAACCATTCGCTCCCATCAACTGATACCGTTCTGTCGTACAGGCTGCATTATCATCAGTACTGTTAATATCTGAAACATAAAAAAGGACAGGCATATCCACTACATCATTATTACCTGCCGTATAGTATGGCACAGCTGTTCCTCCCCCTGCTGTTCCCAACCAAACAGCATCGAGGGTATTGGCTGGTTTAGAAGTGATCTTGGTTGCTAATCCTTTTTGTGTTGCGTATCCATTTGTTGGATAGTTATCAACAACATCAACAGCTCCCGTATTTGCAGGAGGCGTTCCTGGCGTCGGATTATATGGCGTACATCGACCCCAAACTTTTAATTCATCAATTTCATGGGCGTTACATCCGCCACCCGTTCCTGCGGTTAAAGCAAATCGAACAAAGTCGGGCGTAGTTGACTGATTATAGCCTGCTAGCTTAGCATCAAATTTATTAATTACCGTTACATAACCCGTCCCAGTATCACGCTCAAGGGTAATGTAAAGATGAGCATTATCACGCGCGTCAACCGTCATACGAAATTTATCACCTGGAAGTCTGGGAGGATTCGTATAGTCAACAAGTGGTGCAAGTGGTGAAGCAGATAAATTTGCAGCACTTAAAAACTCATATCCACTTGTTCCACTGCCATCCCCTCGTATAACAGCTCTGTTCGTATAACTTTGAGGATTAAAAGCTGTGTTGGTGTCACATGTAGTTCCTGGCAAGCCTCCGATTCGGCCTTCATTACAGTTACCAAAATTTCCGTATTCGTCAAGCCCTAAGCCAAGCCATCCTCCCTGAAATCCATTGACTCCTGTTCGTTGTGCATATCCCATAGATCCACCATATGACCCAGGGACTGGGCTAGCTCCAACTGCAGAATTATATAGTACCGCAACGATCCCATCTGCGCCATACGTTCCCAATCCGGCAGAAGGTGTACTCTCTTCAAAACACCCACCATAAGCATAGTGCTGAAATTCAATGACAATTAAATTCTCTTTTGAGGGAAATTCATAATCTTTAGTAACTGCTGTTGCAATATTTTTTTTACCTGGAGTAAGCTTCAAATGACCGTTATTAATTGCCGGAGTAAACCCTCCATTACTAAATAATGTCCGCCATTTTGAATCCAAAGTCGCGCTAAAACTGTCGTCATAACATAGTGGAGCCGTCGTTTGTTCAGCGATTAAAACAGGAGCCGTCGTGCGATCGGATCGTAACGTTACCCCCCCACTTCCAGCTGGACTCGAAAGAATGACATTAAATGTTTCATCCAATTCGATTGCTTCATCATGGAAAATATACATATTGACCATTTTGCTGGTTGTCCCTGCAGGAATTGTAACAGTACCGCCAACAATACTATAATCACGATCTCCAATTGCTGTAACATCGTGTGTTTGATACACAACAGTTATAGGATAATCGACTGCTCCACTTAAAACAATATTCATTGCTAACTGTGATGTTTGTCCATACGGTAAAGCAATATTTTCACTAATTTGATACGATGCATTTTCCCACCCAACTGTAGGAGGAAGCTTATAACTAATACTCATATTATAAGTGAGATTTTTATTATTACGTGAAACTTTAAAATATATTACATCTCCTGCAACAACTGAAAAAATACCAGTTTTATGTGAAGTTATAACTGCATTAGCATTTGTATAAATATCAGTACCGCATGTTGTTGCAGTACACGTTCTACCTACACTAAAATCAGTACTTTCAGAAGTGGTAGTATTTATTTCAAGCGTTCCTGTGCTAGCAACTGTAATTTTATAATAATCCTGTTCATCCACATTACCACTTGTTAAAGTTCCATTTAAAGTTATATTGGTAGCTACAGAAAGATTTGTAAGGGCACCATTTAGCTCTGCATTTGCACAACTGTCATTCGTAGTTGTATCAGCAAATGATAAAGTAGTTAACACTATCAAAGCTATGATGCTTTTTTGGAAAAATTTGAAAGTTTTCATTTCATCCTCCTACGGATTTTTATGGCACTACACAATTGGGGCTCGGTAGTAAAAAAGTACAAACAAAACAGTACGTATCTCTCTATATCGACGAAAAACCCATACTTTAAAGCCCCATCCCAATCATCCCAAACGATGTTAATGAAAAAGAGCACAACTCTCATTAGTCTATTCCTAACATTATTAAAAAGAAGTTAATAATTTTATTTATTTTCATGAGTTATCATTTATTTTTATCTGCCTCTTGACGTTTGCATTTTGTGTGATATAATTTATTTCTCTATCATTTACGCAACAAGGTGACAGCCATGAATATCTCTCTCGTCGGACGCCATATCGAACTTAGTGACGCCAATAAAGAACATATACTGCATTCAATAGACACTCTGGATAAATATCATCTCGATCTCATCAGCGTTAATGCGGTGACTTCTATGAACGAACGTAAAAAAGGGGTAAGTATCGAATTTACCATCAATATCGCCGGTAAGAATACGATCGTAATCACGCAGCGCAGTGATGATTTGTACGCTGCAGTGGATCTCGCCATCGATCGTGCCCAAAAAGCACTGCGCCGTTTACACGACAAAGAAAGCGATCATCGCCATGTCGGTATCAATGAAGCAAAAGCTGCCGCTGCCACACCTATCGACCTTCATGCTATCAGTGAAGGTATGGAAGACGAGATCGTCCCAACAGAGCTGATTTTATACAAACCTCAAGAGGTTGGAGAGATTATCGAAAAACTCAAAGAGAGTAGCAAAGTGTTCGAAGTCTTTATGGACATTGAGGGGAAGATGCGTGTCATGTACAAACGCAATGACGGAAAGTTTGGACTGTATTAAAAATTAGAGGTTAAGGCTTGCCTTGACCTCTCTTACAATCGCTTCATCTTCTCCCATATCTACCCATCGAAACTTGTTCCCGCTTTGGAGTCTCCCCTCGAGTAGATCACCGCTTTTACGAAATTTTAAATCCAACGCCGCGATTTCAAACCCACTCATACAGCTGCCAAACGATTGCAACCGCTCATTTTTACCGGTTGTGTTGGTATACAAATAACAATATCCCTGCAAACCGGTACGACTAACACGTCCGCGCAACTGATGAAGCGTTGAGAGTCCCAATCGCTCTGCCCCTACGATTACTACCGTGGAAAGACGCGGAAGTGAAATCCCTACTTCGACTACCGTAGTTGCGAGTAAAATCGAGCCTGATTCGCGAAAATCAATCAGAACCTGCTCTTTTTCTTTGTCTTTTCCATGCGTGACGTAAACATTTGCAAACTTGCTCTCCCAATAACTGCGCGCTTCTTCAATACTTTGGTAGTTTATGCTTTCGCTTTGCTCAACCAGCGGATAGACGATCAGCACTTGATGTTCTTGATCTATCTCTGCGCGTATGTGTTCCAGTAAGGCTGTAAAATCGTTTTTATGGATCACTTTGGTATCAATGTTTTTTACAAACGGTGTTTGAACTATCAAACTGACATCAATGTGTGCCGATTCAATCATCGCGAGAGTACGCGGTATGGGTGTGGCTGAAAACTGTAGAAAATGAGGTGCTGTCTCATGGTCGGTGAGTTTTGTAAGGGCATGGCGCTGTGCGGTACCAAATCGGTGTTGTTCATCCACCATCACCAAAGCACATTCGGGTATGGGGCGATGCAAAACAGCATGCGTACCGATGATAAAATCATACTCTTCCAAAGAACCCTTTTTCGTTGCACTGGTGACCAGTGCCGTTTTGAGATACGGCAAATATTTCTGCGCCTCCTCATAGAGTTGATTGGCCAAAATCGTTGTGGGTGCCATTAACAACGAACGATTGGGCTGCATCAAAACGACTGAGGCGAAAATCACCATCGTTTTACCCGATCCCACATCACCCACAATCATACGGCGTGCGGCATTGGGTGCGCGAAGATCATTGGATATATCGGCAATCGCATTTTTCTGATCGCTTGTTAGCTCAAACGGGAGACTTTTCATCCATTTATTTACACTACTACTAGAGCGATAGTGTGTTGGATGAAATCTACGTTTATGGCGAAGACGTCCCATATAATCGTATAGCTCTGCAAATTTAAGGGCATTGAGTTGTTGTTCGTCCAGAGGTTTTGGCTGTATAGGAAAATGGATATCATATAAGGTTTGCGCAATAGCGTGTGGAATTCCCTCGCTGCATAAGGATTCAACACTAACCAATGTTTGTATCAAACGCCGCATCACATCCACACGCAACGGTGTTTTATAGATGGGGACGATCGTACCGATGCCTGTGATTTTAACCGGCTGCATTATCTGCCAATGCCCCTGTTCCAATACTGCTTTACCGCTAAAAAAAGCCCGTGTCCCTTTTGAGAACTGATGTATCATATAGGGTCTTGGCGCGAAGATTACCCCCTCGAGTGTTGCTTCTAAGTTATGGACAAAGAAAGTGATTTTAAGCGTTTTAGGAGTGCGCACGATGTGTTCAACCGTTGCATCAATAACACACATACTGTTATGTGTTAGTTCATGACTGAGACGACGATCTTCGAAAGATGAGGGAACGAGTAGAGAGAGAGCCGTAACACTGCTCACCCCTAATGTGTGAAGTTTTTTAGCTGTTTCCTCGTTATTTGGTAACAATGGCGTAGCTAAGATCGCGGATTTCACCATGGCGTTTGATAAAGTCATTGAGATCATCCAAAGATAACTCTCCGATTTGTTTGAGCTCTGTGAGTGAATGACCTAATGGTTTTCCTCCATAGTATTCACCAAAAGTTCGCCCAAGACGCTGAGAGAGTGTTTCTACACGCATCGGTTCTGAACCCAGCATAAACTTTTTGGCTTGATCCAATTCTGCTTGTGTTACACCGTCTTTTAGAAAAGTGTCAATCACTTCGGCAACGGTTTTTTTAGCTTCGTCTTGAGACTCCAGCTTGGTCTGAAGATATCCGCTAAAATACGTATGCGTTTTAGCAACACCCAAACGTGAATACGCAGAATACGCCAAACCGCGTTTAACACGGATCTCTTCCATCATACGGCTGCCAAAACCGCTCGAGCCTAAGACAAACATTGCCACACGTGATTTATAAAACTCTGCATCTCCCTCACGCATCGCAAACGGTGAACCGAAATACAAATAGGCCTGTTCCGTACTAGGGCGTTTTAAAATCGATTCTTTAGGTGTTTTACGCGGCTCATAATAACGCTCTTTAGTCTTGATTCCTACGCTAAAGTTTTTAAGTAATTTAGACACTTTTTCTTTTGCAGTTGCAGCATCTATATCACCACCGATGACGATGAGTGCATTTGCCAAGACACGATGTTGGTCTAAAAAAGTTTTAACTTCCTTTAATTTCAATGCGCCAATCGATTCTTTAGTGCCGATATTGGGAGTAGCCATAGGCGTTCCCTCAAACAAAATCGCTTTGAGTTCATCGGAGGCTACCGTATCAAAATCTGCCTCTTTACGGGCGATATCACTCAGTGCTCTGGTTTTGACTTTTTCCAGTGTCTCTTTCGTTAAATTAGGCTCTTTGAGTAATTCTGCCATCAAAGAAAGCCCTGTGCCAAATTCTTCTTTGAGCGTGCCTAATTCCATAACCAATGACTCATTACCGGCATTGGTGCTAAGCTGAATCGCCCGTGCATCCAAAGCATCCGCAAAATCGACGGCTCCGCGCTTAAGGGTACCCTCGTTCATCATTTTTGCACTAATACGTGCCAATCCTGCACTTTTTCCCTCGTCAATACTGCCGCTTCCCGTAAAAACCAACTGCATCGATATGATTGGAAGGCGCTTGTCCTCTTCGTGTATAAACGGGATTTTAACCCCTTTGACTTCTATGTATTCCAAAGTACTTGCCATGAGTGTCTGCCCTAAAAATAAAATCATTATACTAAATATCCAAACTGGCAAAGCCACTTTGGATAGCAAGGACACAAGTGTCCCCTGCACCCCCATAAAGCTTTTCACATAAATGCGAAAGAAGAGCAAGTCTTTACTCATGCAAATTTTTCTAACGTCTCGTATGCGGTGTTACGAATCGCAGGTGTTTCTCCTATGTCATGGATCAGACGGATCATCTCCTCTTTTGCCATGCGAAAACCAGCCCCCGCACTGCGAACTACGTTTTCTTCCATCATCGTCGAGCCCAAATCATTGGCACCGTACAGCAGTGCCATTTGACCTACGTACGGTCCTTGTGTTACCCATGAGCTTTGAATATTTTTAAAATTATCCAAAAACAGACGTGATACTGCCAAAAGACGCAAATAGCGGTTTGATGACTGTTTTTCAATCTCAGGATGTTCTTCCATAAGCTGCGTATTCATTCCCTGAAATGACCACATGATAAACGCACGAAAACCGCCCGTCTCATCTTGTAAATCTCGAATAAGATTCCAATGCTCTACAATCTCTTCATCAGTTTCTACTGTACCGTACATCATCGTAGCCGTTGACATAATCCCTAGCTTGTGCGCTTCGCGGTGAACTTCCAGCCATACTGCACTGTCTATCTTTTTAGGTGCGATAATATCACGAACACGGTCACTAAGAATCTCTGCTCCTGCACCTGGTATAGACGCTAATCCTTTTGCATGAAGGCGAGAGAGACACTCTTGTATCGTTATTTTAGACACTTTGGCAATGTAATCCAGCTCGATTGAGGAGAAGCCATGAATGGTGATCGTTGGGTATTTGGTGTGGATATGTTCTACAAGATCTTCATACCACTCGATCTTGAGCTTGGGATGAACACCGCCCTGGAACAAAATCTGGGTTCCGCCAATTTCCAAAAGCTCATCGATTTTTTGGTCGATTTCCTCAAATGTCAAGACATACGCTTCGTCCGATTTTGGACTACGATAAAAAGCGCAAAACTTACAATCTACCCAACAGACATTGGTATAGTTGATATTACGATCCACGACAAAAGTCGTGATTCCCTGCGGATGCAATTCACGCTTACGCGCGGTTGCCATTTTTCCCAGTTCTTTGAGGTCGCCGTTACGGATAAAATCTAAAGCTTGTTCTTTAGTGAGTCGCATCAGGTCTCTATTTGTCTTTTGCAATGGCATCAAGAACACCATTGATGAATTTTGGCGATTGCTCACTTCCAAATGCTTTGGTCACCTCAATCGCTTCATTGATGATCACCGCAGAATCGAGTTCTCCGAACATGATTTCATACGCACCCAAGCGTAATGTCGCGCGCTCAATCGAGCCCAAACGGTCAAAATCCCAGTCTTTGAGATGTTTATCTATAGCTTCATCGACAGGTGTTAAATGCTCAACCACCCCTTTGAAAAGATCAAGGGCAAAATCACGCTGTTTGTTGCGGATCTTTTTTTCTTCGAGAATCTCATCACTAAAATCCATGATACTCTGGTTTCCTAAATCATAAGCGTACAGCAAACTAACAACCGCCATACGGGCTTGATGTCGTGTCGCCATTACGCCTCCATCGCTTCATAAAGATCAAGCAATTCGATCACAACCGTCATTGCTTCAAAGCCTTTGTTACCTGCTTTTGTTCCTGCACGTTCGATGGCTTGTTCAATCGTATCCGTGGTCAGTAGACCAAACGATACCGGCTTTTTGTGCTTTAGACTCACCGTTGCGATTCCCTTGGTAGCTTCCGCAGAAACGTAATCAAAATGAGGAGTTGAACCACGGATAACCGCACCCAACGCACATACAGCATCGTATTTTCCGCTGTTTAAAAGCTGATCGATCACCATCGGCAATTCAAAGGCACCCGGAGCCAATACGTGTGTTAAATCATCATCATTCCCGCCATGACGTGAGAAAGCATCTTTTGCCCCTTCTACTAGTCGATCAACGATAAAATGGTTCCATCGTGTGCTGACAATCGCTACTTTTTTCCCAACACGGACGCTGAGTTTTCCTTCGATAAGTTTCATTGTGTTTATCCTTTTATTCCATCTAGTTTTAATAATGTCTCTGTGAGTCCACTTAATTGTTCTAATGTTAGCATATTTGGGCCGTCACTCAAAGCGCATGTCGGATCAAAATGGGTTTCAAAGAAAAATCCATCGACTCCAACGGCTGCGGCTGCACGTGCGAGATGAGGAACCATTGAACTGTCCCCCCCTGTTTTACCGCCACCGATACCCGGCATTTGTACCGAATGGGTCGCATCAAAAATAACCGGAGCGAATTGACGCATAATGTGCAAGGAACGCATATCAACTACCAAATTACCGTATCCGAAACTCGATCCGCGTTCGCACAAAAAGACCCCGTTTTTTTGCGATGCTTCATAGCTCAATTCATCGCATCCGCGTGTTTTGAGTACTTTCATGACAGAATACTGCATATCACTAGGGGTCATGAATTGACCTTTTTTGATATTGACAATTTTATCCGTTTTTCCCGCAGCTACCAATAAATCAGTCTGACGGCATAAAAATGCAGGTATCTGAAGCATATCTATAACCTCAGCCGCTATGGGAACCTGATAGCTTTCATGTACATCGGTGACAATTTTATACCCAAAATCGTCTTTAACTTTTTGAAGCAGTCGCAATCCTTCTTCCAATCCCGGCCCGCGGTAGCTGTCCAAAGAGGTACGGTTCGCTTTATCAAAGCTCGATTTAAAATAAAAATCAAAACGCGCATCGTTGTGATAGTGTTCCAATTCTTTTGCGATTTTGAAAAGATTTTCTTCACTCTCGATTACACACGGTCCCGCCATCAATATCATAAAAAGCTCCTATGCGTTTAATGGCGTATTGTACTTGCGATTAGATTAAAATCCCATTCGACATTTTGCTTGCTTTTTCGGCATGTGTTCCAGACCTTTTGCGCATTGACGATGAAGAAGGTAATGGTATCCGCGCATAATGATTGTTTTTATCGCGTATCCCGCTACACCGCTAAAGCGCATCCATCCCAGCAGTGAAACACTCGCATAACCACCGCCCAGTGCTATCATCATGCCTTTAAGCCGGACATCGGAAGGGATCATCGGCTTTCCTTGGATAAGTGCGAGAATATTTTTCGCGGCACTTAATCCGCTGGCTTCTGCCCCTTGTGCTGTTGGAGGAACCAGTTTTCCCTCGGGGTCATGTAGCTCTGCAATGTCTCCTGCTGCAAAAACACCCTCGCATTCCACTACGCGCATGTACTCATCGGTAATCAACTGTGACTTTTTATTTTTCGCCACCTTCATCCCTGCTGTTAGAGTTGACGCAACAATTCCTCCTGTGAAAATCATAAAATCAAAACAAATCGCATCGGTTCCATTGAGCATCAGTGCGTGTTCTTGGACAGAAGTTATGCGAGAATGATTGATGATTTTTACATCCAATTGGATCAACCGTTTGGTTGCTTGTTTAATCAAATACTCTTCCATCCCTTCCAAAACTGTCTCGTGAGGAATGATTAAGAATATATGAATGTTATCGCACGTTAATGTATTGTCTTTGTGAAAAATACGAATATAATGTGCCATTTCAGCCGCAATCTCTACACCGCTCAAGCCCCCGCCGCCGATGACGATGTTAAAAGGTTCCGAGCACCAGCCCCCCTCACTCTCCATACGCTCATACAAACGCTGCTCAAATTGCTGCTTAAACGATAGCGCACTTTGCAGTGTTTTCACGCCGTGAGAATGTTCTCGAAGCCCTTCGGTTCCGCCATTATACGCAGTACGGCTACCCGTACATAACAACATGTAGTCATACGAATGTCCCGAAATATTACCAATAATGCGTTTGGCTTCATAATCCACTTCTCGGATCGTGTCTTTGATGTACGTCACATGATTTCCATAGCTCAAACACAGCGCCACCAAGTCAATCATTACGCGCGTCATTGAACACTCATTGGCAATCAATTCATATGCTTCGGTTTGCAAATAATGGTAAGGATGCTGATCGATTAATACAATGTCACATTCCCCTGAAGGTGCCAATGTTCTGAGAGCTTGCACACCGGCATAACCCCCGCCCACAATAATAACGCGTTTACGACTCATACTAATCCTTTTTACGCGTGCGATCGAGCAAAGCCCAATCCAACTTCGCTAGCCGCTGTGGCACTAAAGCTTCTTCATTAATGCTGATTAGAAAAGATTATATCATTATTTAGAATTATTTTTAACCATCTCCATTGCACACGTCACTGCAGAACTAAAAGCCCATTGAAAATTATAGCCCCCAAGTTCACCTGTCACGTCAACTGTTTCACCAATGAAATAGAGCCCTTTTATTTTTCTACTCTGCAGACTTTGAATGTCTAATTCTTCACAAGCCACTCCACCACGACATACTTCGGCTTTAGTAAGTCCAAAAGTTCCCGAAGGGGCCATATTGTAGTTTTGTATTTTCATGAGTTTTTTATACTCATCTGCATTTAAGCGATTGCACGGTTTGTCTTCCAGCTCAATCACTTCCAAAAACGCTTTCGTAAACCGTTTTGGCAACGGCAACGTGGTACTGAGTAATTTTTTCTCATTTTTCAACAATGCCAAATCGACCTTCGGACAAAAATTGATGGCAATCTCACCTTTGTGCCAATACAGCGATGCAGAGAGAACAACGGGACCGCTGATCCCCTTATGAGCAAACAGTAAATCTTCGTCCAATGTTTTGCCCGCTACATCAATATGTGCGCGCAGACTCACACCGCTGAGCTCTTTCATCCAAAACTCTTTTGGCTGTAGCGTCAATCCTACCAGTGCCGGAGCAAACGGGACAATTTTATGCCCGTACTCTTGGGCGATTTTTAATCCGATATCGCTGGCTCCCAACTCTTTATAACTCGCACCGCCTGTTGCCACGACCACTTTGGATGCGCTAAACTTTACTTTATCCGTTGTTACCACAAACGGTGCATCATTTTGAACGCTCACAATTTTATGCCCCATAAGCATCTCGCACCCTTGCGATTTTCCTAGCAAAATCGAGATCACCTCATCAGAGCTTTTTGGACAAAAATAGTATCTCTCTTTGCGTATGACGGGACGAAGCCCGCCATCATAAAAATACCGCAGCAAGGCTTCTTTGGAAAAAACACTCAATGCATGAGAGACCAGCGATTCTTCCCCTAAGAAATGGCTCGCATCTACTTCGACATTCGTGAGATTGCATTTCCCGCCGCCTGAGGCTTTGAGTTTGAGTGCAGGTTTCATGTTACCATCGATGATGGCAATCTTAAGTGTGCTTTTTTCCCGCAACTGTGCCGCACACATCAGTCCGCTCGCCCCTGCTCCTAAAATGATGACGTCAAAATGTTTCATTCAACTGCTTTTTTTAAATTTTTATTTTTCATACACATAGCACATCAATACATAAATCCAAAAAGCCAAAGCGGAATTTTATGCTCATATCCTATTTCGATATCATCCGCCGCTATGTATCCGTTTGGATTTCCCTCCAATTGAAACTTCTTTTTGGAGCTTCCCCCTATTTCAAAGACATATTTATCGTTTACGATGAAATCACCTTTGTCGTGATAATGAATTTGGTTTGACATCGTCAGCTGAGACACAAAAAAGCTTTCACGAATCGAACCGATATCTCCTGAGGCACACAGTACGTTAAACATATTAGGATTATCCAGCAACAGTTTATCAGGTTTGTTCACTGCACGCATTCCGCTTCCACCACGAACAATATGTATCAGACTCCCCGCATCCATTCTCTCTAAGTATTTAGACAGTGTCGGCCACGATGTTCCTACTGCACCACTGAGCTTGGAAACATTGAGTTCGTACGGAGACGTCGAGCAAAGCATATACATCACTTTTTTGAGCTTGTCGAGCTTGGAAGGATCAATGTTGAAAATACCGCACAAATCGGCATCGATGGTAAGTGAAATCACTTCAAGCAGTTTCTGTGAATAATCAATGCGAGACTCTTGATAAAACGGATAACATCCATATTCTAAATAATTGGTAAATTGTTCCAGTGGTCGAATCCGCTTCATAATCGTGGATACAATGTCATAATGACCTGTTAGTATCTCTTCGAGTGTATAGCTTTGGAAATCTTCACCCGTCTCAATCTCAACAAACTCACGCAAGGATAAGACACCCAGATAATGGACAACGGCGCGACGGGATAAATCTCCTTGAGCATGCTCAAGCCTAAGCGCCGATGAGCCTGAAAAGATCACTTGCAAATCAAAAACATCGTAAATAGCTTTAAGCGCTGTCGAAAAACTTTCGTTTTTATGTATCTCATCAATGATTAAAAGCTTACCGCCCCGCGCATAAAAAGCTTCGGCGATATCGTATAAACTCACGTCCGCCATTGCCGGATGATCACAACTGATAAATAAAATTTTTGATGGCTCAATAGAACATAATGACGCATATTGACGTAAAAGCGTACTTTTCCCTGCCCCGCGAGGACCTTTGATACCGATCAGTTTACCTGTAAAATCGATTTTTTTATACAGCCACCGTTGATATGCGGGTATCGGTCTGCTAAGAATCTGAGCGGATATTTTTTGAAGAATCGGAAGCGACATCCCTGTTTCCTTTAAAATATAAAATAGACTTTATACAAAAATACCATTCTGTATTAAATGTATTTTATAACTAATTTGATTTAATGTCAAATGCAAATTAGAGAAAAAACCTATCACTTCTATTTTATTCAATATCCGTTATAAGTTCTTGGTTAAGTGTTGTCATTTTTAATCCTTTTTTTATTTTGTATATTTTTTATAGAGTATTTGGTTAAGACCTACCCATCTTGTGGTACTACGTTCTAGGGTAGTGAAAACTCCTCTCTCAAACAACCCTCCTTTTTCCTGCCCACATAATGCATCTGGAACATAATATCGCATCCCTATTGCAAAATCTGGTATCAATGCAGCTGAATAAAGTTGCATAATCCGTCGATCATAAGCAATCACCTCCTTAGTACGATTGTCAGTTATTTTTACTTCGTCGCTGTAGAGAACTTTGCGTGCTAGATCAGAGAAATGAACTTCATCGGTTTTTATGGTGTAGTTCATTTGGGGTATTTGATCACGGGTTGTTTCAGTGATGACTAGATCGAGTTTGGATCGGGCGGATTCGATTTGTTTGGTGAGGGCTTCGCTTTTATTATCTACTTGCGCCCAATCTTTTGATATAACATCAAATTCTGTTTTGCTATACTCTTTACTTTTATATTTACCCCAAGCTTCATTAAATGCCTTATGCTTCTCCTTAGCCTCTTTCTTAGCCACATTGCTTTCTTTAAACAGATCAATATAGCTCTGAGGAATATTGGCATAGCTATAGACTCTCACCTTCCCATCAGGAGTATTAAGCGCCATCGTTTGCAAATGCACCCCATCGAGGTAGTTGGCAACCATGAGCTTGCTATCCGCTTCATCGAATCCCGGATAAATATTATCTTCCCAGTAGATACTGATCGGCTCTTCGACCGTATGTTTGATATAGGTCTTGGGATTGGGTTCTTGGGCGCAGTAGTAGGCTCCGAGGGTGTTTGAGAGGATTACGTCGGAAGCGTAGATAGTTATGCTCGTGATGAGGATGAGGATAATCTTCATCGCTTCACCAATCGTAATGCTAACCCTAAACTCAACAATGAAATTGCCAAAATATGCGTATTATCCAATGTTTTATACCCCAACAAAAGATGAATAATCACCAAAACCACTCCGATATAGAGGAGTTTATACCATGCTTTAACCTGCGGGGCTATGGAAAGTATCAACATTGCGCCCAATCCAACCGATAAAAAGAGATGTTGAACAAACAGCGTTCCAATATGAGCGATTTTAAAATGGTGCGCTGCAATAAAAAAGAGCAGATGAAGAGCACCATACCCAACCGTAAAACCACCCAGAAGCTTTTTAAACTCCACCAAATCAAATCGCAAATACGTACGCAGTGGCTGAACCCAAAAAGCGATCACCAATAGCCACAGCGCACTCAGTGCAGAAAACTTGGAGAGGAAATAGAGCTTATTGCTTGAAACAGGGAGATAGAGAGAAAAAGCATGCTCTGCCCACCGTACCATATCATCAAACCAGACAAATCCCGATCCGTAGAGAAGATATGTCCCCATCACCATCGCTGGAAGTAAAGCTAAAAAGAGTATTAGATATTTCATAATGAAAGTGTAGCCAAAAAATGATTGGCTATAATACCATTAATAATATCCAAGGGTTGGTAAATGGCTAAAAAACTTCACATCGTTTCACTGGGTTGTACCAAAAATCTCGTTGATACCGAGGTCATGTTGGGACGACTGCAAGAGTATGAAATGACGGACGCGAGCACTGAAGCCGATGTCATCATCGTCAATACCTGCGGATTCATAGATGCAGCCAAACAAGAGTCACTCAATACCGTATTTAACCTCAATGCAGGACGTAAAAAAGATTCAGTCTTAGTTATGGCGGGATGTTTGAGTGAGCGTTACCAGGACGATCTTTCCAAAGAGCTTACCGAAGTCGATATCTTCACAGGCGTTGGCGACTATGACAAGATCGATGAGCTTCTTGCCCTCAAACAAAGCCGTTTTACCCCTGAAGTCTATCTCATCGACGGTGCTGAGCGTGTTGTCACGGGTTCAACCTATCATGCGTATATCAAACTATCCGAAGGATGTAATCAGCAGTGTAGCTTCTGTGCGATTCCCTCGTTCAAAGGCAAACTCAATTCCCGTAATCTCGATAGTGTAGCACGTGAAGTAGAAGGATTAGTTGCAAAAGGATATTACGACTTCACCTTTATCTCCCAAGATTCAAGTTCGTATTTACGAGACCAAAACGTCAATGAAGGGCTTATCCACCTCATTAAACGTATCGAGCTCATTGACGGGGTTAAAACTGCCCGTATCCTCTATCTATACCCATCGACTACGACCCTAAAACTCATCAAAACCATCGGGGATTCCAAAATATTTCACAACTATTTTGACATGCCGATCCAGCACATCAATGACGAGATGCTTCGTATCATGAAACGTGGATTTGGCAAAGAAAAAACCGTGGAACTGCTTAATGCGATGCGTTCATTGCCAAACTCGTTTGTCCGCACGAGCTTCATCGTTGGACATCCTGGCGAAACGCAGGCTATGTTTGATGAAATGGCAGAGTTTGCAGGCAGTTTTGGCTTTGATCGGCTCAATGTGTTTAGCTATTCCGATGAAGAAGGGACAAGTGCTTACAAAATCGAAGAAAAAATTCCTGCTAAAACCATCAACGAACGTGCCAAAAAATTGGGGAAAATTGCTTCCAAAGTCGAAGTAGAAAGCTTGAATAAACTCATCGGAACCGAAATCTCTCTTATCATCGACGGCGAGAGTGACGAACATGAATTCCTTCTCAGCGCACGCGCATTGATTTGGGCTCCCGACGTGGACGGCGAGATCTACGTCAATGATCGCGAAATCGACGAAGAGCTCATCTTTGGGAAAATATACCGTGCCCGAATCACTGAACTCTCAGGGACAAAGCTTTTAGCAACAATCCTGGGCGATGCTTAGTCTCCTCCACCTAGACCTACTTCAAAAAGGGAAAGCTCTCCTCGCTTTTTCTGGCGGAGTTGATTCCACTGCTCTTTTTCATCTTTTACGTTCTCATAACATTACTTTTGATATCGCCCATGTGAACTACCATACCAGGCCCTCAAGTGACCAGGAAGCTCAAAGTGCTGAAGAACTTGCACTTGCTCATCATCTTCGTTGTTATGTCCATTCCTGTCATTTGGAAGGAAAAAATTTTGAACACCGTGCCCGTGAAGAGCGCTACACCTTTTTAAAGTATCTGGTAGAAAAATATAACTACACCTATGTTCTCACTGCTCATCAGCTCAACGACCGCTTAGAATGGCTCATGATGCAGTTTTGCCGCGGTTCTGGATTACCTGAACTGCTGGGTATCCGTTCCATTGATTCCAGAGATGGGATGAGGCTTGTACGTCCTTTGCTGGAACATGATCGTGAGAGTATTGAAGAGTATTTGTCTCAACATGATCACGCGCACTTTATTGATGAAAGTAATAGTGATGATCGCTACACCCGTAACATCTTTCGCCGTCGTTTCAGTACGCCCCTGATGCAAGAGTACCGTGAAGCGATCAAACGCAGTTTTCGCTACCTGGAAGAAGACAATGCAGCACTGATTGAAGGTGTCTCGATTGAACACATAGATGGACTCTACTATTTTACCAATCCAAAAAACAGCCATTCCCTTATTGTTGCCGTGGATGGTATTTTGAAATCGCTGGGGCATGTCATGCGAGGAAATGAAAAAGAACTCCTAAAGCAGGAAAAATCGCTGATTGTGGGTCGTACCTATGTGGTTACTGTCGAGGAAAACTATACCTATATTACCCCGTATATCGTAGATGAAAGCATGAAAAAAGAGTTTAAAGAAGTGTGTAGAATCCAAAAAATCGAACCTAAAATGCGCGGCTATCTCGCCGTACATCCCAAAGCATTTGAGGTTATGCTTCGATTAAAAGACGCTCAAGCACCTCTTCAATACGACTAACCCCCACTATTTCCACAGCATTTTTCACTTCATCCGGAATGTCATTCAAATCCCGCTCATAGTTTTTTTGAGGAATAAGGGCCAAAACCATTCCCGCACGATGAGCAGCAATCAATTTTTCTTTTAACCCGCCGATTGGCAGAACATTGCCGCTAAGCGACACTTCACCCGTCATCGCGATATCGGCACGAATTTTTTTATTCGAAAGTATTGAAGCGATAACCGTACACATTGCGATCCCCGCACTCGGACCATCTTTTGGTGTTGCACCATCAGGTACGTGAATGTGCAGATCAAAGCGCTTATACACTTCGCTGGCATCCACAGTAACATTACCCTCACGCTCAGTAGGACTTAGAGGAATAACCGAGTGATCTACGGTAATCTTACCGCTATCAATGAGCGTTTTAACCACTGAGAGGGCAATACGTGCGGACTCTTTCATTACCTCTCCCAAACTTCCGGTCAGCTGCAGCATCCCTTTTCCGTTGATACGAATCGCTTCGATTTTGAGTACATCCCCTCCAACTGCCGTCCATGCAAGACCGTTTACTACGCCGACACGATTGATATGATCCGTCTTTTCAATCTCAAAAACCGTTTTTTCCAAAAAGTCTTTGATATTTTTAATGCTAACATTGATTTTTTCTGCATTAGGGTTTTCTAAAATACGTTTAGCACTTTTACGAACGATATCTGCAATACGGCGGCGAAGATTTCGTACTCCAGCTTCCCTTGTATGCTTCTCTATCACCTCAGCTAAAGCCGTTTTCGAAATAGAAAGTTCCGAAGACTTCAGTCCATGCTTTTTAAGCTCTTGCGGAATCAAATACTGCTTTGCAATCTGAAACTTCTCCTGTGGCGTATAAGAACTCACCGGTATAAACTCCATACGATCACGCAGAGGTCCCGGAATCTGACCTGCATCATTGGCTGTCGCGATAAAGATTGCTTTGCTCAAATCAAGATTAAAATTCAGATAATAATCTCTAAAATGACTGTTTTGCTCCGGATCCAAGATCTCCAGCAATACGGCAGTCGGATCACCGCGATTGGACTTTGCCACTTTGTCAATTTCATCCAAAACAATAACCGGATTCATCTTCTTAGCTTCGATCAACCCTTGAACAATACGTCCAGGCATTGCTCCCACATACGTACGGCGATGTCCACGCAATTCATTTACGTCTTCCAGCCCGCCAAGTGCGACTCGAATCAACGGACGCTTGAGTGCTACGGCGATCGAATTTGCCAACGATGTCTTACCGACACCAGGAGGACCCACAAAACACAAAATTGCTCCGCGTCCCTCTTTGTCAGCCATTCCCCGAAGCTCCAAAAGCTCTTTGACTGAGAAATATTCCAAAATGCGTTCTTTTGGTTTGCGCAGTGAAAAATGGTCTTTATTCAGTTGCGTTTCTACTTCGTTCACATGCAGCGCTTTTTTGGCCTCTTCCCCATACGGAATATCCAATACCCATTCCAAATAGGTTTGTATCATCCCAGCATCGGCACTGTCCGGATGCATACGTGCAAAACGCTCCAGCTGTTTATTGATCTCTTTGTAGGCATCTTCATGCATCTTAGACTTTTTGCTCTCAAGCTTTTTACGAAACTCTTCTATCTCTTCATCACGATGCGTATCGGTACCAAGCTCTTTTTGTATCTGTTTGAGCTGTTCTTTCAAAAAATATTCTTTGTTTACCTTTTCGATACGTGTATGCACTTTGGAGCGGATCTCTTTTTGCAATCGTGCGGCTTCCGTCTCTTCTATAAGCTCATCGATAAGGATCAGACAACGCTTTTCAGGATCACGCTCGATAAAGAGATGATAAGCACTCTCTTTTTTGAGCTTAATCGAACTGCAGATCAGATCAATAATACGATTAACTTCATGATTTTCTTCAATGGTACGCAGTAAATCTGCCGGAAAATAATTACTAACCTGAGCCAGGGCACGTACCTTTTCGCGTAATATTTCGAGGAGCGCATCCATCTTAAGATTGCTAACACCCTCAGGCGCAATGATATCGACATGGGCGCGTAACGGATCATCATTGCTAAATTCCATAATATGCCCGCGCGCAAGACCTTGAAACAAAATTTTGATACGTCCGTCAGGAAGGACGACCTTACGCATAATGGAGCCAATGACTCCCGCGTCGTAAACCGATGAACTGTCACGCCCGCCTTCATGGTCCGGCTTAACCGGACAGACGATCACCAGAGAGTTGTTTTCTATAGCCTCCGTTGCAGCGGCTATATTTTTTTCATCATTTAAAAAAAGCGGGGAAATCATAAAAGGATATAAAAAAAGATCATCCTCCGCAATAACCGGCAAAACGGTTGGAAACGGGCTGTAATTACTAAGTTGCATTGACTAAATCCTTGAAAAATGTTTATTTAGTTTCGTTATCATCCATAGAAACGACACTCCGCGTTTTTGGAATCATAAAATCATACCAGCTGCTGGTTCCATCCCCTTCAAATATCTCACGATACCATGGCACTTGTGCTGCTTGGACTTCTGACGGATCAATCCATGTTACTGGAGCACTGTTGCGATAGACCACTGCACCTTTTGGTTTTCCTAATCGATCATACAATCCTGCAATGTGTTCATTCAATGTTGACTTTGCCAACTGCAACTGTGTCTCCATCGTGGTAACCAACGGAGTATAAATCGAATAAGGATAATTTATTTTAAAAAGATGTGCTCCTTTTAATGTCTCATCAATCAGCCCCTGATCCCGTCCAGGATTAGGAAGGGCTAAAAACTTCGATTTTATTTTCAAAAATTCAGCGTACTCTTTTCCTGCAGAAGTCGCATAGCGACGATTGTATTCATCCAAAAAATGTTCTGAGAGTAAATACTCTTCATACGCCATATGCGCCTGTGCCATGATCAATGTTGCTTCATTCAACAAAGGTGAAGCGATGTGCTCACTTTGCAATGAGCTATAGGCACTGTCTGCTCTCTCTAAATTTCCATCTGATATGGCCGTAATCATTTTTTCGTACCAATAATCAGCAGACTTATTGTATTCATCAACATCTTTTGCGCATCCGCCCAAAAAGAGTACAGTCACTGCTGTCATAATTATGATTCGAATCATCATTTCATACTGTCCGTTTTCTATTTAAGTTAAAACCATTTTACCAAAAAGAGATTAATATAAAGGAGCGTTTTATCCTACTTTTAAAGCGATTATTTTTATCATGTGACTTTTTTATAGTTCGTGTGTTAAAATCGTGAACAATCCTTAACTTTGTGAGGCTATTATGCAGTTTACTCTACAACTTCCGATGCTTGGTTTCGAGTCTGTGACTCACATGGAACTTAAAAAAATTGATGATATTTTTATGCGTCTTGAAACAATGGATGGCGGCCCTTCTTTTACGCTTATCAATCCCTATGCTTTACGTGAATACTCGTTTGATATTCCGACATCCCTCCAAGCTGCAATGCAAATTGATGAGAGCACTAATCTACTCATCTTTAACATTGTTATTTTAAGCAGTTCCATTGAAGATTCAACTATCAATTTTGTTGCTCCCTTGATCTTTAACACAGACAATCAAAAAATGGCTCAAGTCATCATCGACAACCGTTCTGATTTTGCTATTGCAGAACCGATTCGTAACTATCTCAAAGGCCAATCCAATGAATAAGCCCGCTATTACCTTCATTGGCAATGGAAAAATGGCTCTATCCATTGCAAAAGGATTAAAAGAGACCTATACACTCGAAGTCATAGGACGCACACAAGATGCTTTAGACCAATTTGAAACCTCATTGGGAAGCAATATTCAAAAAACACTCTATGAAGACTCTAGCTGTGAAGGAAAGACCCTGATCCTGTGTGTCAAGCCTTACAATCTTCCCGAAATCTCTACCCGCTTGCAAGGTAAGGCAAAAGCCCTTTATTCAGTACTAGCAGGAACTTCGCTATCTTCACTGCACAGCATCAGTGCTGTAAGCTATGTGCGGGCCATGCCAAACCTTGCTGCTGAAGTGAGTCTATCCATGACATCGCTTGTAGGTGATGTTGCTCTGCGGGATGAAGCGGTTGCATTGTTTAGTTCGATTGGTAACACATTGTGGCTTGGAAGCGAAAAAGAACTTGATATTGCAACCGCGCTCGCGGGAAGCGGCCCTGCTTATCTTACCCTTATTGCAGAAGCCCTTTGTGACGGTGCAGTACGTGAGGGACTCAAAAGAGATGATGCCATGACCCTCATGAGAGGACTTTTTGAAGGATTTGGGACACTCATACAAACAACTCATCCGGCTTTACTAAAAGACCGTGTTATGAGTCCGGGAGGAACAACCGCTGCAGGTTACGGAGCATTGGAAAACTTTGGTGTGCGCAACGGATGTATGGAAGCTATCCGCTTAGCATATGAAAAGGCCAAAAGCTTTAAATAGTGTTATGATGAACTTTCATCGTAAAGGAGGATTTGATCCTATCCCCCTCACGCTCAAAATAGATAGGAAAATTAACTCCAATAATCCAATCACTCTTGTTTATTTTTTCAAGAAACTGATAAAAGACCTGGGGTGACGTTATCTTGGTTGTAGCATTCACTTCATAGACTTTAAACGAACCGTTATGATCTACCATCTCAATCTCTGTTAAATACAGGTTTTCAAAATCCTCGTGATTGTTGTTCGTAAACTTTTTCGGATTAAACGGTGTTTTAAATGCTGTAAGGGTATGACTATTTTCACCTTTTAGCTTCTCTAATTTTTCGTCAACTCTGTCGTATTCCTCTTGCACTCTGGCAATCATCTGCTGTTCTTTTTTACTTTCGAGTCGTAATGTACGATATTCTTTACCCTTTGGAATCAAGAAAAGAACCGAGAAAACGACAATAGCTGTAAATAAAAATAGAGAGATAAGGACTAAATACAAAGTCCGGTGATTCTGACGCTTGCTCATTCAATCACCTCTACCGCAGTTTCATCATCCAAATAATTCGTCGACGTAAAGTTATACCATCCGTTTTGAGCTGGATAGTAACTCGTATACGTTCGATGAAAAATAGACTTTAGCGGTGCCTGTAATAAAGATTCATACGTTTCTTTACTAGGTGTAATACCCGAAAGGACCAAAGTTTTAGCTCCCAGTTCTGCACGGGTCAGTGTTATTTTATCCGGAACAAGATCAAAAAGGTTACGAATACTCTCCTTCATCACCATATTATTCGTCGTGATCTCCTCATGTATCCGAACCGCTGCCTCAATATTTTCAATATTTTTTTCTAAAATATGCGTCTTCTCGTTTAGGTTCTTTATTCTATTGCCTATACTTGCATGCTGCGATTTAAACTCATAGGTTTTATAGCTCAAAAATGCATAGGTCCCTACAACCATCACGATGCTCACCATAAAGAAAAAAAGTGCAAGTTGAATCTCACCGCTGATGACTTTTTTACGACGAGGAGTGATTAGACTGTATTTCAAAGTCCCTCCTCCTCTTGCATTGCAAGTGCATTTATGGTTTCAATCACATCTACTTTACGTACCAGAACATTCAAAAAGAGTTCTTCCTCCAAATAACGTTTCAACTCTTCGCTTGCACCTTTAGAATCTGCAATGCACACGGTTTCCACAAAACGGCTACGACACTCATCCATCATGTAAAACTCATTCAACGCCTTTTGGATGTAGTTAAAGTGCTGGTAATCCTCTGAAGAGCCGTCTATCTCATCTTTAATCATTATTTGCTCTCGTGATTGACGTTTCTCTTCATTCGTAGGCATATCCTCGCTAAATTCATGAACTTCTTCAAGTTCGTTAAGGTCGTCAATATCGCTAAGGGAATCCAAGTCATCAATAATATCAAGATCCTCAAGTCCCTCAATATCATCCAGATTGATCAGCCCGTCCTTATCCTCTTCTTCTTCAATGATTGTGGAGGTAAAATCAACGCCCAAAACTTCTGATGTATCCTCTAGATCGGGAGTGGCTCGATCCGTATAATAATGGGCATATTCAAGCATTCCGTTATCAAAGATCGCAACCGCGAAAAGGCCCGGCATTGAAAATGCATAAAGAGCAAAGCTCTCTTTTATCTTATCTGCAAAAGAATACTCAAGAATGGAAAAAGGGGAAAAAATAAAATCAAGGCCCACCGTATGATATTCATAGGTCAAAGAATGCAGATCATCAAAAGAAGCATAGAGCGTCCACTTCTTATTGCGGCAAACTTCACTCACACGGGTATCATCACTGTGCTGCGTTTTTTTGTTATTAGCGCAACCTGCATGAGCCCCTTGATGCGCCTGAGTATTAATTGTACTGATGTAGTAGATAGGAGAGACATCGACAGTTTCTTGAATGTAACGGTTCATGGCACGTGAAGGTTCACTTCCCTCAAAATGGCGCTGTTCTTTATACAAAACTTTCTTGTTTTTAAGAGCAACACTCAACACTTCATGACCATCTTCAACAGGGACAATGGAAACAAATATTTTTTGGAATAGCCGCTCTAGCACTCTTTATCCTCTGTTTTGTGACATAAAGGGTGCGACTTGAGGTAATTATCCATTTTCAACGCATTTCCCAACTTGGTATAAATCTGTGTTGTTGCCATACTTGAATGACCGAGCAATTCGCTAACATCGGCAATCCGGGCATTATTGTTTAATAACTCCGTTGCGTATGCATGTCGAAGCTGGTGAGGAGTAACATGCAATCCAACCTCTTTAAACACCTTCATAATAAAGTATCTTAGACTATTTTCGCTTAATTTTTCTCCGTTTGCCTCAAAGAGAAATTTCCCTTCGCCCTTTTGAGCTTTATAGTGCTGTATTGCTTCATAAACGTGTTTTAAAACGGGTACATCACGTTCTTTAGACCCTTTACCCATTACTCTGCACCATCGTTCTCCTACATTTGCAGTACGTAGCATTGCGAGTTCACTGATTCTTAGTCCCATCGTATACAGCATTAAAATAGCCAAATGTTCCATCATGGGAGCATGAGAGAGCGCTCCTAGAATATGCTCATGCGACACAGGCTTTGGAAGTGTTTTAGGAATTTTGATACTTTCATCTGCCCTCAGATGAACAACCATTCCATCACGGCGAAGGTACTTAACGAAACTGCGGATCGCACTTAGTTTACGTGCGATTGTTTTGGCTTTTAGTGAAACAATTTTCATCCGTAACGGGGTTAAATTAATACGTATCTCTTGCTCTATATACTCAATATCAGCGTGTTGCAGCATCTGAGCTATGGACTCTTCGTAACTAAAAATAGTCAAAGGAGAATATCCTTTGAATTCCTCACAATGTTTGAGAAACTCCTCTTTTTGAATGTGTAAATCGATCATGACAAGGCATGTAACATCAGCGCATTATACAAACGTTCTTTTGCTGCATCCATCTCCAATCCTTCCAAATCAATCGGTTCAGAAGCATAAAAATCTAAAATGCCAAACGGCTTTGGAATCACAAAACGGTCCCAGCTTCCAAGTTGCCAATATGATGAGGGGACACAACTGTAAACGATCACTTTTGCCTGACGTTTTTGGGCCATTACAACCACTCCATCACTCACTGTATAGCGAGGCCCTTTTGGGCCATCAGGAGTAATGCCTATGTCGTAGCCCTCTGATAGTGATTTCAGTCCCTGAATCAATACTTTTGCCCCGCCTCGGGTTGTTGAACCGTGAATCGTCCCTAAACGAAAAAAAGTCATAATACTCGCAATGATTTGACCGTCAAAATGGTCACTAATAAGTACTTTTGCTTTGGGAGTTTTTCGAAATTGGTAATACAAATAAGGCTGCATCAATAAATCGCCGTGCCAAAAGGCAAATATAACCGGTTCTTGCGGAACCGTTTGCGGCATATGAAAACGTTTGCGTGAAGTTAAATAAATAATTCGGATAAGAAATGCCCCAATGAATGGGACTAAATTAAGGGCAAGTGCGCGTAAAAAGCGTTTACGCAAGGATTTCTCCGTATTGAACCATACGGGAAACCTCCGTGATTTTTACTTTGGCAATTTTACCAAGCCACTCTTCGCTTCCCTTGACCTTGATCATGATGTTATTATCACTGCGTCCAGCAACATAACCGTCACTTCGAAGCTCTTCAAAATAGACCTCTACGACTTTGCCAAGATTGATCACCTTAAGATCATCCAAAATAGAATCATGATACGCTTGAAGAGTATTTAAACGCTCTGATCCCACTTCTGAATCAACAACATTCATAAATGACTCAGCTTCTGTCAGAGGCCTTGGAGAATATTTAAAACTAAATACCTGTTCAAAACGCACCTGACGCACCACATCCATCGTGTGTTCAAAATCTTCCTCACTCTCTCCTGGGAAAGCAACGATAATATCCGTACTGATACTGACATACGGGACCATTGAACGCAGTTTTTCCACACGGTTCAAAAACCACTCTTTGGTATAGCCGCGCTTCATCGCTTTGAGTATTTCGGTCGATCCGCTTTGCAACGGCATGTGCATCGATTTACAGATTTTAGGATTTTTGGCAAACTCTTCGATGAATTCATCGTCCATATGAAGCGGATGCGGCGACGTAAATCGTATACGCTCCACACCTTCAACCGCACTCACACGGCGCAACAGTTCTGTAAAATTTACTTTTTCATGGTCACCTGAAAAACGGCGGCCATAATTGTTCACGTTTTGACCCAGTAAAAAGATCTCTTTCATACCGCTTTGGACTGCTTTGGCAGCTTCCGCTACGATCAAATCTGAGGGAATAGAAATCTCATCCCCACGTGTCTTTGGGACAATACAAAATGTACACTGCTTGTCACAGCCGATCGAGATATTGATATAAGCCTTATATCCGCTGGAGCGAAAATCTTTAAAAGCAAATTGAGATTCGTCGTAATCGATGTCTATCTCTACGGCTTTGTCTTTGTGAATAATATCCGCAATTTTAGAGACATTGCGCGCGCCTAATACGAAATTGACAAACGGTGCTTTTTTAATAATCTCTTTACCCAAATGCGATGCGGTACATCCGCAGACGCCGATTTTTGCATCCTCTTTTTTAAGTCGGTTAAACACACCCAACTCAGAAAAAAGTTTGTGTACCGGTTTCTCACGAACCGAACAGGTATTGATCATAATCAAATCCGCTTCACGCGCATCGGTAGTAAGTTCGTACCCCTCACGCGCATTGAGCTCGGCAATCATGTGCTCGGAATCGCGAACATTCATCGCGCATCCCAAAGTTTCAATAAAAAGCTTTTTAGACATTAGAGAATGTGGACCTCATACATGTATTCATTTGTAGAGAGTCCAAAACGGACTTCGCGCATGTAAAAGCTTTTTCCCATGCCTTCAAAATGATCTTGCAATGCCAAAAGATCTTTATGAGAATTTTCACGGTCAAAATAGAAAATGACAGAGTTGCTTTTCTCAATCATCTCTGTCATTTTTTTTAGGTCAATTTTTTTTGGTTTAGCATCGGTATCGTTGCGCGCTACTTTAAGTTCCATGTATCTACCCCTTGGGTTATTTGAGTTCTTGATTAATAGGGGATTATATCGGTGTTTCAATAAATATCCTATTAAGTGAATCTGTTGTATAATTCATATTCTTCATAAAAAAGCTTCCCATTTACCCATTATTTTTTTATGATACACCCAAATGAGGACATTTCCATGGAAAATATTTTAGACATTATTGATTCAATCGCAAGTGAAAAAGGGCTAAGCCAAGAGAATGTAAAAGCGGCCATCAAAACCTCTTTTATCCAAACAGCCAAACGTATTATCAACCCGACTTTTGCCTTTGAAGCCGATATTGATGATGACACAAAAGGGGTTAAACTACGTCAAGTCATTACGGTTGTTACTGATGACGCTCCTGAACTTGAAGGAGAGCAAGCAGGTGCCTACATGAGCATTAGTGCTGCTAAAGAGATCGATGATGAAGCAGAAATCGGTGATCAACTCCAAATGGAACATGATATTGAGACTTATGGTAGAAGCGCATTTGCAACCCTGCACCGTGAAATCGAGTTTCACATACAGCGTCTTGTCGAAAATGACCTCTATGACAAATACAAAAGCAAGATCAACCAGATCGTATCCGGCCGCGTTACCCGTGTAGACAATGATCAAAACACCACGATAGAGGTTGATGAGATTCGTGCTATATTACCGATGAAAAATCGTATCAAGGGTGAAAAATTCAAAGTGGGCGATGTCGTAAGTGCGATTGTTCGCCGTGTTCAAGTGGATAAAAATACTGGAATCGGGATGGAGCTTTCACGCACCTCTCCCAAGTTCCTCGAAGAGTTGCTCGCACTCGAAGTACCGGAAATCAAAGACGGTATCGTCATCATCGAAAAATCTGCCCGTATCCCTGGAGAGCGTGCCAAAATAGCCCTCTACACGATTCGTCCGCAAATCGATCCTATCGGTGCTACCGTTGGCGTACGCGGAGTACGTATCAATGCCGTCAGTGAAGAGCTGTGCGGTGAAAATATCGACTGTATCGAGTACAGTGCCTCTCCTGAACTCTTTATCTCAAGAGCGATGAGCCCTGCAATCATCAGTTCAGTTATGATTGTTGATGAGGGTGAAGGAGAAGAGAAGAAAGCGATTATCACATTGCCAAGTGATCAAAAATCAAAAGCAATCGGTAAAAGCGGAATCAATATCCGTCTAGCGTCAATGCTCACAGGCTACATCATCGAACTCAAAGAGCAAGGCGAATCGGCTACAGCTGCTGAAGAGAAAAAAGACGGTATCGGTTCTCTCGAAGCCCTTTTTGGTAATTAAAAACCTTACCGTTTAACAAACGGATTAAGCTTTAACAGCACCGCATCGGCAATCTGGTTGCCGATCAGCGTCAAAAATGCACTCATCATCAAAATCCCCATAATCACCGGATAATCCCGACTCATCGCGCTCATGTAAAAAAGCTGCCCCATCCCCTCGATCCCAAAAATAGACTCCAGTATCACCGATCCTCCAATCAACCCTGGCAATGACAGTCCCAACATCGTCACAATCGGAGGCAGTAGATTGGGGAGGATAAAGTAGCGGATGAGTTTTTTCTCATCGATTCCCCGCGCACGTGCAAAATAGACATAATCGCTTTTGAGGATTTCAAGCGTCAGTGAGCGTATGTACAATACCAAACTTCCCACCCCTACAAATACCATCACCCCAATAGGCAGGACCAAATGCCACGCCATATCCAAATAATACCCTAACCCCTCCGGAGGCTCAAACGAATGCAATCCCGCAATAGGAAACCACCCTAGCGTAACACTCAGTACCATCATCAAAACCAATGCCAAATAGTAAGAGGGCATTGCAAAACTTAACAATGAGATCTGTGTAATCACATGATCCATTTTTTTCTCATACGCCATCGCCGATTTGATCCCCATCCATAGAGACAGAAGAAAGGTCGTAAATAAGGCAATAATATTCATCCACAGTGTAACAGGAAGACGATCTGCAACCACCTCATTGACTTGCTGACCGCTAACAAACGATATCCCAAAATTAAACTGTGACAAATTTATAACCCAATCCGTATATTGCTGCACCAGTGGTTTATCCAGTCCATAGATCGCTTTAAGCTGTGCGATCGCTTCGGGAGTCATGTTAGGATTGAGCTCGCCGCTCATAAAACTGTTAGGAGCCATGTGAATAGCTCCAAACGATAAAAGAGAAATTAATATGAGCATTAAAAGCGTATACGATAAAGATCGAAGTAAATATTTCATATTTTGATTATAACCGAAGGGATTGTGGGAGTCAAGAAAGAAGACCCTCCACCTTTAATGGGAGAGGGCTAAGTCCTGCAATTGCATTAGCGACGAAACAAAAACAAGTACAAGGCTCAAAAGAGTTCTATAAATTAGAAGTTAAATTGGAACATTGCCATAACAGTATCATAGCTCTTGCTATTATTTACACTAGTATCATCTGCAAAGATATATGCCAATGTTGTACTCAATGGACCAAATGTCTTAGTGGCAGTTAATGTTACTTCTGTCAAATCAGTTGTATCACCCGCAGTAGCAGGGGCAACAGGAGCAGGCTGAATACTTACATCAGTATATTGCGCAAAAAATTGTGCGAAACCAGCATCATACGCTGCAGCTAATGTAATCGTATCAGCGCCCGCAACACCTACATACCCATAATTCCACCACGCTTCAGTGTACAATTTGGTTTGTGCGGCAAATTTAGCCGAGTTGGCACCATAAATGCTATACCCATTAACGCTGTTAGCCGTTGCCACGTTTGCGATATTCAAAGCTCCATTATCTTCATCGGCACTAGAGTATGCAGCAGAGAGCGTTAAGTCCTTTAAACCTGAATATGCGAGTTTCACTGCATAAGCACTTGAATCTTTCTGGTCACTCAATATTCCCTTAGTATCCATTTCTGAGTATTGAACGCCTACTTTTACACCTTCAACCAATTGGCAATCCCAGTCCGCCTGCAACCAATACGCATCTGCAACATCCGATACATTATAATACCATGCTTGTGCAACCAATGGCTTGAATGAATTGTTGATAGCTCCCAGAGCATAAGCACCACCAGCTGCAAATGTTCCGAAGTCCTTACCCATATAGTCCCAACCCTCTAAATTATCGTTCGAGAAATCAGGATCAAATGCACCTACGGCATTCAATCCGTTTCCTTGACCAATCCATGCACCTACGATTGTAGTGTCTGGAATATCCTGATTAATCAATACTGCTGCGTTAAATGTATTTGGAACAACTGACCATTTTTCAGAAAATACCAATGGAGTATCAAGCTCCATACGACCTGCTTTTACTGTGGTTTTACCGGCTGTTGCTGCCATCCACAACTCACCCATCCATGCACTGTCTTGTACACCGTTACGAGAACCAGCCCATACATTTGATACAAGATTGTTTTCTAGGCCTAGTGAACTAACTGCATAACCAGTCGCTCCAAAAGAGACGTTTGAGGTCAAATCACCCGTTACAGCAATACGAAGTGCGGTATCGCCAACACTGGCATCTTGGCCAAATAAACCGTCGCTAAGACCAGGGCGATCTGCGCTGTCTGTACTGTAATACAATTTAGCGTCACCGCTTACTTTTACATTATCAATCGCGAATGCACTCGCACCTAGTAACACAGCTGTTGCAAGGCTCATTTTAACTAATTTCATTTATTCTCCTTAAGTTCTATTGACTTATGTCAAAAACAAGTTTATCACTATAGAGGCACAATAGATGAATATGAATGATTATTTTTTAAGCAGTTTATTGATTTAGAAGAAGAATAAAAGGTTCACCCCGAAGGGTGAGGAAAGTAAAAAATGATTAGAAGTTTAATTTCAACATTGCAAGAATGCTGTCATAACGTTTACCATCATTTTGGTCATCTGCATCAGTACTATAATAAGCAACTGTTGTATCCAATGGACCAAAAGATTTTGTTGCAGTCAGTGTAACTTCAGTCACATCATGCTCACCAATAGTATCAAAAGAGCTATTAAGCGTTCCATTTGAATTCATGTATTGCGCACCTAAAGTTGCGACGCCAGCATTATATGTTGCTCCAGCAGCATAGGTCTCAGCACCTTCAGAACCTACGTATCCGTAGTTCATGTATCCTTCAGTGTAAAGCTTTGACTGTGCGATACTAAGATTCCCAGTAGCAACGTTAGCAACCTTTAACAAACCATCCTTCGTTACATCTGAATAAGCCGCATAAAGTTTTAAATCTTTGATCCCCTCATACCCAAGCTTAACAGCATAAGCACTAGAATCATTAAACGTATCAAGAAGACCTTTCGTATCCATATCTGCATATTGAACACCAATTTTAACATCTTTGATCAATTGACAATCCCAATCCGCTTGTAACCAATAGGCATTTGCAATATTAGAAACATTGTAATACCATGCCTGTACTACTAAAGGTTTCAAAGAGTTATTAATAACTGCTGCTGCATAAGCACCATCACTTAAAAATGTTTGAAAGTCACCCCCTGATCCAACAATTCCATCAACCCCTACAGATAGATTAGCGTAGCCAATTGTATTAACACCATTACCATTGCCAATCCATGCACCAACTACTGTCGTATCAGGGATGTCTTGATTGATTAGCACTGCACCCTCAAATGTATTAGGCGTAATTGACCATGTTTCAGAATATGCTAATGGAGTGTCAAGAGCCATACGACCCGCTTTAACGGTAGTTTTACCCGCAGTTGCTGCCAACCACGCTTCACCAATCCATGAAGCATCATCTACTTGAGCACCTGCGCTTGAATTATTAGCAGTTGCACCATGGGCACCTGACCATACATTACTAACAAGATTGTTCTCAAGACCAAGAGTACTAACCGCGTAGCCTGTTACGCCAAATGAAACACCTTTTAGTAAATCCCCGGTTACACCAAGACGTACTGCAGTATCAGCCGCACTGTTTCCCTTGCTAAAAAGATCTCCACCGTTTCCACCTACTGCTGGTTCAATACCACTTGCAGTTGTTGCTGCACCTGCAGAGTTGGTACCATAAAACAATTGTGCGTCACCGCTTACTTTTACATTGTCGATTGCGAATGCGCTCGCACCTAGCAACACAGCTGTTGCAAGACTCATTTTAACTAATTTCATTTATTCTCCTTAAGCTAAGCTTGACTTGGGTTTTAACCCTGATTTTGTTTCGTCAAAAACCATTGTAACGCTCCATTTCTTAAAGAAAGCTGTAATAATAAAATTTTAGTTTACTTATCAATATTTTTAAATAAACCCCTATATCATGGTATTTTATACTTTTGTGCTTAAATTTTTATCCATGGTCTTTGTAAAATTTTTGTAAAATTCAGACTCAATTATGTTATAGTACAAACTAATCTTCAATCTTCAGAAAAAGGATATCTTTCAATTATGCGTATCTCATTATCAATTATTATTGCTGCTTTTATCCTAGCTGGTTGCGCTACAAATGCAACCGTTTCCCCTTCACAAAACCCCTCATTACAGGCCGTTTCGCCAAATACTGCCGCTGATTCCCAAGGGGGAACGATGCAGCGCTCATTGGATACATGGCTAAAAGAGGAGTGGACACCGCTCACGGCACCTGTAGCAACAAGACCTAAGGAAGATGCGACTCAAAGAGTAGAGGTCGATTCTACGGCTTCAAAAGCTGAAGATGAAAAACCGTTTACCTTACAAAGTTTTGCCGATAAATGGAAGGTGTATCATGAGAATGAGGCGAAGATGAAGGAAGGAAAGCCTAAAGAGGCTTCTCATATTGATGCAGTAAACGCACTACCCGCTATAGGAAAGTAACAGAGAGTAATGTTACTCTCTGTTTTCCCATACAAAGACCGTTTTGCCCTCATCGTTTTTTTCCACGGCTGGCATTGCCATGATACTGTAACCTGCGTCTACATAATGGACTTCACCTGAAACACCGCTCGAGAGATCACTGAGTAAATACATTGCAGAATTACCGACTTCTTCGATTGTTACATTTTTACGCAACGGAGCGTTTGCTTCGTTCCAGTTCAATATCTGTTTAAAATCGCCGATTCCGCTTGCCGCAAGCGTTTTGATAGGACCTGCGCTGATGGCATTGACCCGCTGACCCCTGAGCGCACCCAGTTCTACTGCCATATAGCGCACACTAGATTCCAATGCCGCTTTTGCTACTCCCATGACATTGTAGTTGGGAATGTATTTTGGTCCACCCAGATAGCTAAGCGTTAAAATAGATGCACCCGGAGCCAAGACGCTTTCCAGACGGTTCGTTAGATCAATAAACGAATAGACTGAAACATCCATCGCAATTTGAAACGCATTTTTGGATGTTTTCATGAATCCTTCAGTCAATGCCTCTTTGGGTGCAAATGCCACCGAATGGACTAAAAAATCTATTTGACCAAAATCCGCGGCAACTTTTGCAGCAATCCCTTCCATATCAGACTCATCAGAGACATCAAGTTTATAGACCGGAGAGTTATCAAACGCTTTTGCAATCGGTTCTACACGCTTTTGCAATGCTTCATTGAGATAGGTAAACGCCATTTGCGCCCCTTGTGCGTGTAATGCTTGCGCGATCCCGTATGCGATTGATTTATCATTGGCTAATCCTACGATTAACCCTTTTTTACCCTTCATAAACATTTATCTTACCTTTATAATTGTTTTAATTCTGCCGCTTGTGCGATCATCTCGCAAAAATCATTCGCACTCAGTGATGCTGAACCCACTAATACACCATCTACATTTTGAAGTTCCATAATACTGCGTACATTACCCACTTTCACACTTCCGCCATACAAAAGCGGTGCGTGCGTCTTAGAGCGTAATGCCGTATGCATGTCAACAATCTGATCTATTGTCGGTGTCAGTCCTGTTCCGATCGCCCACACCGGCTCATACGCAATGATCAAATCCTTATAATCGCAGTCAATACCCTCAAACTGAGCATCCACATAGCGCATCATAACGTCATCACCCTGCTCTCTTATTTCCAACGGTTCACCGACACAATAGATAATAGCAAATCCATTGTCAGCAAAAAAGCGGAATTTTGCAGCAATCTGCTCTTGTGTTTCACCCAACACATGGCGGCGTTCGCTGTGACCGATCAGAATGGTTTTAATTCCAAATTCTTCGAGTTGTTCCAAAGTGATCTCACCCGTATAGGCACCATTTTGCGCCGGATACGCATTTTGCACTCCAATAAGAACGTTGCGAGAAATATGTTCCAATGCAGTAAAAGGGGGGAAGACAATCACCGTTTCATCTATCTCATTAGCAGAGACAAATGACTCCACAACGGCCATATAAGCTTGTGTCTCTTGACGCGTTTTATTGGCTTTAAAATTGGCGCATAAAATCATGATTTTTCCTTATTGATATAAAGGTTTAACACCTGGAAGCACTTTACCTTCTAACAGTTCGAGAGAAGCTCCTCCACCTGTAGAAATAAAGGTCATCTCTTCATCCAATCCGATACGCTGAACCAAGTCTGCCGTATCTCCACCACCAACAACGGTGGTTGCATGAGAATCAGCCAAAAAATGCGCCATCTTATTGGAGCCCTTTGCGAAACGCTCCATCTCATAAACGCCCATAGGACCATTCCATAAAATTGTTTTTACATCTTCCAGCGCTTCACCATACAGCTCAACGCTAGCATGTCCAATATCTAATCCCATCCAATCACTTGGAATCTCTTGCGCACTGACCGTACGACTGTTTGCATCGGCACTAAACGCATCAGCGACTACCACATCCACAGGCAAGTAAAACTTAACTTTCAAACGCTTCGCTTCTTCTATGATCTTGGTTGCTTCACCAATCAAATCATCTTCAACGAGTGATTTTCCAACATCGTATCCCATTGCTTTAAGAAATGTAAATGCCATACCGCCGCCGATAAGGACTTTATCAACACGAGGTAAAAGGTTCACTAATGCTTCAAGTTTACCCGACACCTTACTCCCCCCAACAATCGCTGCAAATGGTCGTGCAGGATTTTCCAACAACGTATCAAAAAATTCGATCTCTTTGAGTAACAAAAAGCCTGCTGCTTTGTGCTCACGGTCAAAATGCTGCGTAATGCCTTCAACCGATGCGTGCGCACGGTGACTCACTCCAAATGCATCGTTGATATAAACTTCAGCAAGAGAAGCTAAGGCAGCACTAAATTCAGGGTCATTTTTAGTTTCTCCTTTTTCAAAACGGAGGTTTTCCAAAACGAGTATTTCACCTAACTTTAGCTCTTGCGACATTTTTTTAGCATCTTCTCCTACGACATCTTTTGCTAGGAGAATATCCATTTTTAAAAGTTGCTGCAGACGGCGAACTACAGGGGCAAGAGAGTCTTCTTCGCTAAATACACCCGCTTTTGGACGGCCAAAATGAGATCCTAAAATAATCGCACACTCTTGATCGAGACAGTATTTGATCGTTGAAAGTGCTGAACGGATACGACGATCGTCAGTAATATTGCCAAATTCATCCATAGGAACGTTAAAATCACATCGTATAAATACTTTTTTCTCATGCAAATCACACTCTTTGATGCTCAATAATTTCATTTTTGTCCTTTAAAATTTGTAATAAACAGTGCCATTTCAATAAGCCGATTGGAATAACCCCATTCATTGTCATACCACGCCATGATTTTAACCAAATTACCATCGATCACTTGCACTAAATCCGCCGCGACAATCGCGCTGTAACTGGAACCTACAAAGTCTTGCGATACACGATAGCGCTCATCGACTTCCAATATCCCGTTCATATCACCTTCCGCATACTGTTTGAAAAGTACCACTATTGCTTCTTTCGTCACATTTTCACGTACCAAAACATTCAAATCCACCATCGACACATCAGGAGTAGGAACGCGTACGCTTTGACCATGCAGCTTCCCCTCCAGTGATGGTAAAACGAGCGAAAGGGCTTTGGCGGCACCGGTCGTAGTAGGAATCATGTTCACCGCAGCCGCACGTGAACGGCGCATATCTGTCCCGTGTGCTGTATCCATAATCGACTGACCGTTTGTATAAGCATGAATCGTAGTCATCAACCCTTTTTCTATTCCATACGCTTCATCGATAATCTTGGCAATGGGGCCCAAGCAGTTGGTCGTGCACGATGCATTGGAGATAATTGCTTCTCCGGCGTACAGATGATGATTCACTCCCAAGACAAAGGTTGGTGTTGTTTCGTCTTGTTTAGGAGCCGAAATAATGACTTTTTTTACCCCTTTTTCAAGATGGTGTCGTGTAGAATCTGCTGTCAGGAATAAACCGCTGCATTCAAATACCACATCCGCACCGCAAGCTCCAAAATCTAAATCTTCAGGATTTTTATGGGAAAAAATAGTAACTGTTTGCGCGCCGATTTTGAGATGGGTTGTATCCACAATCGATGCTTCTTCACCAAAAGAACCATGAACGGAATCATTTTGTAATAAATACAGCATCATTTCAATGGAAGCCATATCATTAATGGCTACAAGTTCAACATCATCGCGCGAGGCAATTAACCTCGTAACACCGCGACCGATTCGACCAAATCCATTGATAGCGATTTTTAGCGCCATTAAACTCTCTTCCTCTTCTACGGTAATAAGGGGATTTTACCAAAATTCGGTTATAATTTCGATTAAAATACTGTACAAGGCAAACGTTGCTAGCACTTTATGGCGGAAGTTTTGATCCACCCCATGCAGGTCACGTGAGTGTTGCACTCAAAGCATTGGATGTTTTGGATATTGACAAACTCATTATTGTCCCTAATTTCCGCAACCCTTTTAAATCATATGTATGTGCCGAGGGTGCTGTTCGCATTGCATGGTTGAAGAAAATTTTTGAACCATACTCAAAAGTCGAAATCAGTGATTTTGAAGTCAGGCTGCATCGCAGTGTTCCTACGATTGAAACCGTGGAACATTATGCATCCACGGGTGAAAAGCTCTATCTGATCATCGGAGCCGATAATCTGTCATCATTGCCAAAATGGCACGCGTATGAAAAGCTTTGTCAAAAAGTTATTTTTGTCGTTGCCACACGCGATAACATCGTTATCCCTGAGGGGATGATAACGCTAGACGTCAATGAAACGATAAGTTCAACCCATTTTCGAGACCGATTAACTTCATTGGGTCTCGAACACACGATCGAAAACGATATTATTACTTACTACAAGGAACATTATGAACCCAAGAATTGAAAAAATCAGTCATGTATTAGACATGAACAAAGCCGAAAACATTGAAGTCTTTGATCTTCAAGGAACCGATTATTTCGCAGATTACGTTGTTATCGCAACCTCATTGGGAGAGCGTCATACATTTGCCCTGCTCGATCACCTCAAACGTGGACTAAAACCGGACGAAGAGTTTTTAGCCATCGATGAAAGCGGCGACTGGATCGCGATTGATTTGGGAGATATTCTCATCCATGTTCTAACTCCTAATTATCGCAGCATCTATGATCTAGAAAGCTTTTTACGCGAAATCGCAGCACGGAAAAATAAAGCATAGAGATGTTTTTCGTCAAAAAATTCCTTTCGTCTTTTTTGATGCCTTTCCCAATCTTTCTTCTTTTAGTCGCAATCGGATTTTATTTTTGGCAGCGTAACGATCATCGTCGTGCTAAAAAAATCCTTCTTTTTGCACTGTTGTGGATCAGCCTCTTATCTTATCCTCCTTTTTCGGCACTGCTGCTATTACCGCTTGAAAGCGCTTATGACAAAGTAAAACTTACCGATACACCTGTAAAATACATCCATGTACTTGGAAACGGACACACCAGCAATCCCCGGATCCCTCTCTCCTCAGAGATAGGACTGGTTTCACTGGCACGACTCAACGAGGGCGTTTCACTCTACAAGGCCCATGGGAATATGAAAATTATTTTTAGCGGGCACAGGGGAAGAGATCCTGTCTCCAATGCATGTAAAAATGCTCAAATGGCCATTGCTCTTGGCGTTAACCCTGCCGATATTATTCTTCTCGAAACGCCTCAAGATACTCAGGAAGAAGCTGCTGCCGCTAAAAAGATCATCGGAAAGCAACCACTGATTCTCGTCACCTCAGCATCCCATATGGTTCGTGCATCGGCACTTTTTCGTAAAGAGGGTATAGAGGTCATTTCTGCTCCTACAGACTTTCAAGTAAAAGAGCATGATACACTCTGGCAATTTCCAAGTGCTGATGGGCTAGGACGTTCTGAGGCTGGTTTTCATGAGTATCTGGGTCTTGTGTGGGGAAGATTAAAAGGCTATCTCTAGAACAGTCCTTAATAGATAATTGCAGTGTATATAATATTAAAAGCCTCGTTTATCTGTCAGTCCTTTAGAATTTAAAGTTCTATAGGACTGACACGAAGCTTCTAACGCTCCCTGATGTTGAGAATCAGGCTACAGTAAAGTCAGTGAAAGCTAAATCAGTATTGTTACCGATGATGGCCACTTCAATCGCTGTTGATTTGGTTCCGATTCCATCAGCATCATAATAAAGTATTCCCGTCGTTTTGTTATAGATCAAATAATCAGTCGCTTCGACCGCTGCGGTACCGTTGATAAAATTATCAGCAGTGAATGTTTTTGCTATTGATTTAAATATTTTTTTGCTCAGCTCGATTTTGTCTTCGCCTGAAGTAAAGGTAGAAATGATATCGTAATTGGTAAATGCTAATTTTGTTGAGAACTTAAACGTATCAGCACCATTGCCTCCGATGAGCGTATCATTACCCAATCCCCCGTCCAATACATTTGCTCCACTGTTTCCAGTGATAATATTATTAAGAGTGTTTCCAACTATTGTGATACCGGAAGTTCCATCGGCGATAAAGTTTTCGATATTATTGATCGCTTTAGTGATATTGATCGAAGTGTGTACCGTATCGTTTCCAGCTTCTTTAGCTTCGGTCGCTTTATCTTTGCTGTTGTCGATGTAATAAGTGTCATCGCCTAAACCGCCTGCCATATTATCAGCGCCTACTCCTCCATCTATCACGTTGTCCGAACTGTCTCCGGTCAGTTTATCATTATAGGCTGAACCCGTCACGTTCTCGAAGCCGCTAACTGTATCAGTTCCAGATCCTCCTGTTTTTTGAGCAGTTTGAAGGGCAAGGCTGAATTTTACTGCCTTACCAGATGTCTCATACGAAAGGGTATCAATACCTGATGTGCCTGTCAATACATCATCATCTGAAGTAATTGAACCATTAAACTGTACACTTCCACCATCAAATTTTGTTTTAAGCGCTATAGCTGAAGGTCCAGTGAATTGAGCATCTGTTGATGTTCCATTGAGGGTAACATTCGTAAAACTCGCGTGAGCTGTATCTGTTCCCGCATTATCACTATGGATCGCTCCTGCAGTTCCTGCCACGTTATCGGTAATCGTTGCATTTTTGAATGTTCCGCCGATTCCAGCACCCTTAAAGAAAATAACACCCTCTTTATTCGATTTGTTTTGAGTAATTGTTAATCCATCAAATGTCGCATTAGTTGTACCAGACATCTCGATCGCTGCATTTCCTGATGTTTGTACAATAGTCAAATTTGTTACTGTTCCCGAATAGCCATCATCGATATCGAAATGATCATCTGTACAACCAGAAATTGTAATGTTACTGAGATTGACCGTTCCACCCCATAATTCAATACCATCATCATCCGAATTGTTAACGGTGATATTGTCAATCGTAGTCCCTGACCCAACACCCACAAGACTTAGACCATTGATCTCTTTGTCTTGCTGCATTGTAATACCAGAGTTCAAAATCTTGACATATTTCAGGATACCGGAATTATCCGCCATATTTGATGTACCAGCTACAAATGCAGTGTTCACTTCGTATGCATTAACCTGTGCATTTCCAGCATTTCCAATAATGGTCAAACCACCCCATTGTCCTACAGCATCAGCTGCACCATCATATGCTTTTTCAGATGTAAAAACGATCGGTGCTAGAGCTGTACCCTGCGCATCAATTTTTGAACCTTTGTCGATGATCATATACGATGTTGCAGAACCTGTTCCGTCTTTTCCAACAATGATCGTACCCGCTTCGATCGTCAATGTAGCACCGTTCTTAACGGCTACCAATCCATCCAAAACCCATACTTTGTCTTTGGTCAATGTCATATTCGTTGTAATATCACCTGTTAAGGTCTGCTTTGTCGCTGCCATGGATTTCTCACTTTCAGTTTAAATTTTTCAATCGATTTATTAAAAGCCGTATGCATGTTGGATGAAATACATGTTGCCAGTACACCAACTACTCATTTCTAAATCAATCTTTCATGAAATGATATGGCATTAAGGTTACACGTATGTTACAGAGCAAGTCTGATAAAGAATGTAAAGAGGGATGTATAGAGAGGACACGGTATGGTATCAATAAGTGAAATGGGTCCAGACTGCTTCTTTTTCTTTCGAAACTGACTTTTCATTGGCTTTGTTATCGAAAGCTTGATTCGAATTAACGACGCTACACCCACCAAAACTACCTACAAAAAGCATGATAGCAATTATAGTAATCACAATTTTCATATTTTTCCTTTTAAAATATTCCAATGATGCTTGTAATTCTTATCAACTACAATCAAACTTGGAACTGTACTACTCGATGATAAACCAAAAATCTTGAAATACCCTCTAGTATTTGTAGGTAACACCAAAAGAAAAACTTTGCCCAAGTTTATAACGATTGGTGATTCTTCCTCCCTGTTCCCATATCGTCTCCTCATCCAAAAGATTTTGCAATTTTATTTGCCCGCTAAAAGAGGGGGTAAACTTTTCCATCCATACAAAATCTAAAACAGACGCTGGTACTTCATAGATATCCGGGAAACGCTCAACATCATCAATCATACCTACTTTACGAATTCGTTCACCCATTTCGTTATAGGTAAATACAGCCGAACGATCCGATGCCTCATATCCTAATGATAAGTTTATCACCGTTTGAGATAAACCCTGAAGCTGTCTGTGATTGGTGGTATAGATAGCTTCTTGCTCCTTTCTAAGTGTTACATCCGAATTCGTGTAAGAAAAATTTCCACCGATAAAGTATCCTTCCAATAAAGGTGAAATGAAATCAAGTTCTTTTCGTCCATCGATCTCAAACCCATAGAGTGTAGCCGAGCTAGCATTATCATACGAATAGATCGGTAAAGAAGAAGAGGGAAGCATTACATCTTCTATCGGTTTATCCAATAATTTATAAAACAGCCCAAATTTAATATTTTCCGTATCGGAGAAAAAGTGACTGTACTTCAAATCAAAGCTGTAGATATTCGTATTTTCTAATTCCGGATTCCCCACAACGGTCGCAACCTCATAAGGATGAAAATATTCACCATCAGTAAATTCACGCAAATCAGGTACGATATATGTCTTTGAAATAGCTGTATCGATATGGTTCATTTCATCTATTTTATATTTCAGGCTGAGACTTGGGAAAATATCATCTAAGTTTAATGATTCAGGTATTTTTTGAATCAATCTACGTTTAGTCGGGTCTGGATTTTGACGATCTTCCTTGTACTGATAAACAATTTGCTCAAATGAAACCTTACGAAATCCTATCAACATCTCGATTTGCTCTGTAGGATTCATGAATGCACTCATATAAAAACTCTGTTCTTCTGCCTCAGCATCAAAATAATCAGATGGCTGAAATAATTGTGAAACAACAAGAGATCTTTCATCGTAGGGTGTGTCATCACGAACATATTCGTTGTATATAGACTCGATATTTCCTGTCATATCTAGATCATCCACAATGCTAGAACCACTGATTTTTCGCAAATAATACTTGTTCTGACGTGAGATACGCTCTTTACTGCTCAATGCAACACCCATTTCAAAATAATCTTGAGGCGAAAAAATCTCATAATTTAACCTGTTGGTCAGAAAAAAGGCTAAAACTTCATCATCCGATTCAAGTTTATTGGAGATATTATTAGAGATTCTATTATCTAGATACGGTTCTCCTTCATTTCGATAAGTATATTGATAATTGTTCGGTTGATTGAGTTTGGAAGTTGCCTTCTCAGCACCGAAAGTAACGGTCGATGGGTGATCATACAAAAGATAATCAAAAGTTCCGTTGATCTGGTTCACATCCAGAGTACGCTCTTCCCAGTCCAAATAGTATTTAGACATATCTTCATCATTCGAACCCATAATCCCGCTAACTACCCTAGTGACATCATCCGTATTGTGGGTATAGAGCTTAGTATACTGAAGCTTGAACACATCATCAAAATTGTATCCGATATTAAACAATCTGGATTGCTTGTATTTGCTTGTTGTATTACGCAATGTGCCATATTGTTCTGGCTCTACTTCAAGTTCACCTGTAGCTTGGTTATATTCATACCTTGCATACGATTCTTCTCTAAATTTATGATCCTGCTCATATCCGTAGTTTCCAAAAAAGCTTAGTTTATGCTTGTCAGAAAGTTGAAGCTTATAGGCCCCTTCAACAAAACCTTTTCCGCCCATCGGTAGTGACTTTTGAGTGACATCATAATTCCGAGAGAGGTAATCTTGTGTAAATTTCGATAATTGCTCTTTTGTAAAATAGTCAGTAGTAAATGCTTTCATACGCTCTCCTACCACAACCTGAGAATTATTTAAAATATCTGTCGATATCGCTCGGTATCCGTCGTCAAATCCTGTCCAGTCTGATCCGCCTCCTTGATATCCATCAACATTTTTCCCAGTATTTGAATTACCTTTAGTCTCCATTGAGACTCGAAGATAATTTTCATTTACATCGTGTTTTGTACGTATATCAACATATCCACCACCAAAACTGGCTGGAACATCAGGTGTACCACTTTTTTGTACCTTCATCGATTCAATAACACCTGATGGGAAGATGTCCAACGGAACAACACGCTTGGTTGGATCAGGTGAGGGAATAGGCATAGAGTTCATCTCGATATTCGAATAACGATCCCCAAGACCACGTACATAAATATTTTTTCCCCCTACAAGAGTCACACCCGTAACACGCTTCAATGCTGTAGCAGCATCGCTATCGCCTTTTTTTGACATCTCTTCAGAACTTAGGATGTTTGTGATAGATTGACTCTCTTTTTCTTCAAGCATGATACTACTAATTGATCCACTCACTTTTGGAGCCAAGACTACAAATTCTTCGAGTTCTACACTCGCAGGAGTCAACACAACTGTTTGCTTTATCGTGGCATCTTTAGCAACTACTAAATTATTGAATGTTTTAGCGCTGTATTCAGAATGAACAATGGATATTGAAATGTTTTGTTCCGCAGGAATCGAGAAAGAAAAGCGCCCATTCGTATCACTTCTTGAGTCAATGGATGTCCCTTTGACAAATATTCGAGCATTGGCAACAGGCTGATGCTTCTCCTCATTCAACACTACCCCTTGAATCATTCCTAATTTAGTAGTATCGATTTTTTTAACTCCATTTTCTTTATTATCGTCCGGTGTCTCCAGTGAGACATTTGGCTCTTTTTCATTTTCAAATGAGATAATCAATTGAGTATTTTTCCCTTCTTTAATCACCACTTGTTTTTTTGAGTAACCCAAATTGCTGCCTTGTTTGTTTTTCGCAAACACTTCGACTTGATGATTACCGGAAGCTAGCTCTACTCTTAGGTTCCCATCTTTATCGGTAGAATAATCTATCTTTCCGTCAAGACGTATCTCATTATTGACGAGTGGAGTTCCTTGATTAAACAGATAAATACTCAAAGTTCCTTCAGAACTGGCAAACAGAGGTGTTATCACCCCTAAAACGATCATAATGGCGCCTAATAATCGTTTCATTAGATACACTCCCTTGGATTAGCTTTACATTTTTCAATATTCTTACGAATGATAGTCGCTTTTTGAAACAGATCGTTATCATTTATAGATTGCAGGTATATCTCCGCATTCGGATAATCACCGGCCATGTAATAAGAATAGGCCAATGTATAGATTATATTTTCATCATCTTGCATCCCGTTTCTCATCATCGCATCTTTTAAACCGATAATTTGCTCAAACTCACCCCGCTCCAAATGCATTGCGATTTTTTGTTTGATATTATCTTTTTGATCTACTACGTGCATATTAAGATATAAAGCGTGTGAATAATCTTTAACTTGACGAAAAGATTCAACAGAGTCTTTTAAATACTTTTGATCGATATTGGCGCTGCTTTCCATTATTGCTGCACCAGTGTGACGCATCTCTTTTTTGAGATACACATTAGTCAGCATAACGCCGAATGTCGGATTGGAAGGAAAAATCATTTTCCCCTCTTCAAGTATCATTATCGCATCTTCAGTTTGTTTTGCCTGTATTAACATTTGTGCAAGATAAAGATAGTCATCTTCCTTTTTACCAGCTTTATCAATGTAAATTTTGGCTGTTTCTACTGCTGCTTTATAGAGTTTTAGTTCGGATAAATAAAAATACTTTTGTTTCAGCAATTGAACATCCGAAAATTTCTCGTATCCGCGATTTAGTGCTTCCATCGCATTGGAATGCTCACCCGCTTTCCAATAGCAGTCTGCTCTAAATGCGTATAAACCCGCTTTATTCTGACCATTTTCCCCCGATAAATCGAGGGCATCAACACATTTTTTGTACTCTTTTAATTTGTAATACGATTGAGACAGATTAGCATAAAGGCGTTCAATTTTAATTTGTTTATTGTGTTCAAATTCTGGGTCACTCTTTATCTCTTCTGTCACCTTAGATGTACTGCCAATTTTGAACAGATATTTACGTTTTTTGTCTTGCGCTTCTTTTGGGGAAACATACACCATTTTTTTGGTTTCATCAATCGCTTTAATAAAATTCTCTACGGCTTGCTCATGCAGATTTGTTTTAGATGCCAATGTCGCTTTAATTGTATAATATTTGGCACGGTCCAACGCTTGGAAATTGATGTCGACTAGGTCCAATTCCGATTTAGCACCATCGTATTTTCCATCATAAACCATTGCTGTCGCGATCGCCATATGATCTAAATCACCTATTTTGGCATTATTGTCTGCACCATGTGCACACGCGATAAATATCAGTACCGTTAGAATTTTTTTTATCACAATACAGTCCTAATTAAATTTAATCTTTTGTTTTGCCCACATCTTGACAGGTTTACCTTTGCTCATAGCGGGTGTAAATTTCCAATCCTTTACCCCTCTCATAGCTGCATCATCAAATACACCTGATGGCTGAGATTCAAGTACTTTAACCATCTCAACATTGCCATCCGTATCGATTAAAACATTGACAACGACATACCCATGCAAACCCTCTTTAGCAGCATTGCTTGGGTATTCCATCTCGGTACGCGTCAGTACTTTAGGCGAAGTATCAACACTTCCATCGCCATCGTCTGAACCTTCATCCAGCAAAGATGCCGCATCTTGAATAAGACCGCCCAAAGATAGCTCGGGAATATTCATCGCAATTCCGCCGACCATTGAGCCTATGTCAGGAAGCGCGTTGTTGTTTGCCGGTGCTTGCTTTGGTTCTGATTTAGGCTGGCTCTTTGCTTCATTCTGCTTGACTTGTTCTTGGCGTTTAACATCCAAAATTCTACTTTTTGCAACCACCGTTTCTGCTTTTTTATCTGATGGTTTGTTAAATGCTAAGACGAGCATCATCATAATTATCGAACCGATAATTGCGGTTAAAAGAGCAAACTTGTGCCTCTTCCTTGTGTTGATGTGCATTGCCATTATGAATTACCCAAGCTCTTTGGTCGTTGATACCGCGACCTCTTTTGCACCGCTCATTCGACACTCATCAACAACATCGATCAAAGAGTTGACCGGAATCTTCGAATCGCTCACCACCAATATCGATTTTTCAGCAGATGTGCGGAGAAGATCACGTAATTTCGATTGTATCGCCCACAATTTGATTGGCTGATTATCAATGTAAATCTCATTGGAGCTATCGATATAGACTCGTATTACTTTTACGTCCGCTACGGCAGCTGAAGCAGCAGCTGGACGATCGATATCCACTTTCATATCTTTAACAAAGGTAGTTGTGACCATAAAAAATATCAATAAAACAAACAAAACATCAATAAGTGGGGTAAGATTTAAGTTATCTGCATCATGTTGTTTTCGTCTACATCTCATGTGAATCCTTCGTACTTAATATTTTTGTTACTTGTTCGAAATCAAGCTCAAGTCGTTCTTCTTTTCTATCCAATATTTTTCCTAAAATCAATCCTGGAACAGCAACCATTAAACCAAGTTCAGTTGCAAGGAGTGCTTTTGAAATCCCCCCAGATATACTGTTTGATTGTGAATACATACTAGAAGTCTGTAATGCATCAAAAGTCTCAATCATTCCGGTGACAGTTCCAAGCAATCCAACGAGAGGTGCCAGTAAAGCAATTGTCCTAATCAATATAGAATATTTTCCAATTTCCATATAATAAGGAAAAAGAGCATCATAAACATAGTCTCTGCAATCTTGAAGTATGCCATTGGCTTCATTTTTTGCACTGATTGCATCAATAACAGCATAATCTAACATCCCACGTATGGGTTGTTTTTCGCCGTTTATTTCATGTTTATCCAAAAGGTGTCTGACACTGCCAGCAGTACCCCTCGTAAGTGCTGCATAACGGTATCCAAGGCCATACCAGAGCATAAGATTGAGTACAAAAAGTACCCACATAATCGTTTCACCGCTGTTCATCAGCTCGATAAACTCTTTTATGCTTTCTAGAGGTGCAAACATCATTGTATTTTATGCTTTTTATGGACATTAACGATATGTAATGCACTTTGCTCCATCGTATCTTTTATTCTCTGTGCCCAACCCGAAAGAAGATTTCCTCCCAAAAGCAAAGGAATAGCTACGGCAAGTCCTAACTCTGTATTTACAAGCGCTTCAGAGATCCCTCCCGAGAGAAGTTTTGGATCACTTGTTCCAAACGATGCAATCTCATCAAATGTTGTTATCATACCCGTAACCGTACCCAAAAGACCAACCAATGGTGCTACCGCTGCAAGAACAAGTATAAAGTTTCCATATTGATCGATGTTAGTACTTTCATTGATGATATTTTCCGTAATAATGTCTTCAATATGCTCTCTGTCTGACTTTATGTTTCTCAGCGTTGCTTTCATTACCCTTGCAACAGAGCCATGATAACCGTTAATTGCATCAAGTGCTTCATCACCTTTTCCATTTTGCAATTTGTCCACAATAATTTGTTTGATTTCTTCTACATTTGAACCCGCATTTAATAGTACTTTAACTTTATAAAGAAGAAGGAATAGGCCAAGTATACCAAGTACTACAATAAAATATGCAATAGGGCCACCCATATCTAAAGTCTCTTTTATGGTTTTTTCTTTCGGATAATCAACTTCTTTGTCGAGGGTTTCATAAATAAACATATTGAGCTCTTGAGGCATTTTACCATCAGCCAACATCTTACCTTCACTTAGCGGTCCTTGTTGATTCCACAGTTTAAACGCACCATTTCCAGCAGGGGCAAGTGCTCCTGCACCTTCTGACGATATACCGTACGCAGCTACATTTCCAACATGGACAATTTCACCTTTAACACTGGTTCCGTCTTGAAGAAAGAACTCTCCCTGTGTTTTACGAATAGAAGATAGTTCTTTAAATAATCTCGCTGATTCATTAAAAGCAAGTTCGATTGCTGCTAAATCGGAAATGGACTCATCTTTGATCGGTGCTCCATTATCACTGAGTGTATTCTTTGCCTGAATTGCAAGACTTGCAACAATTTCTTTATTTCCTGTTGCATCACCAAGAGACTCTGACGTTTTTTTTACATCCATTTGCAATGCATCCGTAGACTGTGTTGCTTGTATGTACTGATTTTGAAGTCCACCGACCTCTTGATTCAATTTCATGATTTGAATGTCTTGCTCTTTTTTCTCTTTTTGCAAGCGATTCTGAAGCTCGGTTTTTTGCGCTTTTAGAAATGCAAACTCTTTTGCGTATGCATTGGTAATATCGTTCGCATGTGCTAAACTCAACGCAACAAATAATACGCTTATTACTATTCTTTTCATTTTCCACCCTCCATCATTACTAAGGCATTTGGAAGCTGGAAATACCCTGTTCGAATTTGTAATTTCAATGCACTAAACAATGCGACAATCTTCTCTTTCTCTTTTTCATCGTTGACCACTTTGTAATCGTATACATTGCCTTCTTTTACTACGTAGCCTGCGCGATTGTCTGATGTTGCGAAAAACATCATGACTGTGCCGATTTTTCCGACTTCACAAAGAACTTTTTTCTTATCCAAAACAATCTCTTGTTTGAATACTCCAATCTCTTTGGTCATGCGTAAGTTATCATCAAATCCTGCCCACAACAAAGATAACGCTTTCTCTTCTGTGATAACTCCCGCATCAAGCTGTTGTTTAATTTTATCAACTCCAGCCATTCGTTCTTTGGCCTTAAATGGAATACCACTTCGAATGCTCTCTTTTAGCAACGACATCCCACTTTCTAACAACGGTGTAAGTTTCACATTTTTGCCTGATGCCATAGCAATATCAGACTGTACTTTCGAAAGCTCTAACTGAGCAAGCTTTTTTGAAGTCATTTGACGATTAAGCTGTGCTTTATTATCAGCACTTTGAGAAGCAAGCGATTTCATCTGAGATTTATAGCTCTCTTTGTTTTCATCGATTTTTGAATAGAGTGATTCAACTTCGGAACGCAGTTTCATTATGGACTGAACCATCTCTTCATTGTTTTGTGTGGCTAACAAAGGAGATGAAAGCATTAAACAACTTAGCGCCAAAGAGTGAAGACTCTTTTTTTTATTTTCAAACATTTGTACTCCAGAAAGTATTTTGCGAATGGTACATAAAAATTATTACGCTTAGGTTACGAAATGGCTTAGAATTTATCTTTATTCATTCAAAACATGAATATGGGATTAATATGCTACCCATCAACTTCTACAACCTTAATAATCAATCACACAATATTCGTACAGTCTAAATCATATCCTCTAGCTTAACTGTGCATTACACTTACCACTTGAAATAGCAAAATTTATTGGATAGTGAGTCCGTACAACGAAGCATGCAAAGTATCTCTCGTGCTTTTAGGTCCTTGTTCAGAGGGATGGTATAGCGCTAAAAACTCCCCTTTTTCTTTTGTACGTGCAAAAGAACTTTTATATCCAGGCATCTCTGTAATCCATCTGGTTTTAGCACGGGCTTCTTCATTGGCCATTTTTAACATTTCGATTCGATAAATTGCTGAATAAATTTGTGCACGACCGGTTCCATGATGACAATGGATTAAGATAGGATAAGCATTTTTATCATTGATAACAGTTAAAAAACGGGTCAATGTTTCACGTGTTGGTACTTGCGGGGAAGGTATATTAATGTGTTCTACATTAGCAATTTTTGCAATGACACGTGCTTCTGCGTCGATTTCAGATTGATTAACAGGATTCAGATCACTATAACTTCCACCATCGCGTAAATCAACAACGGTTTTAATATTGTACTTCCGAAGATACGCAGAAAGTTCTTTTGGCGGTATAGCGGCAGATTTATACACTTTATTTTTATCAATAACTTCAAAGCGATAGTTAAAATGGACATACCAAACATACAATCCAGCAAGAGCAAATATGGGAACCAGCAGATATCTTTTATACACCGTAAACCTCCTGTATATTTATATCGTATTATAAAAATAGGAGGATACAAAACGGTTACACAAACATTATACAATTAGGAAATCTTAGTCTGTAGCTTAATTATGTGTTAGTGAAAAACTAATGTGTCTATATAACGGGGGGGGGCATTCCACTTTGAAGCTGATCCATAAATCATCTCCTATCTTTGTGTATGTATAAATTAGAATATAAAACAATTCATTATACCAATAAAAATAAAACAACAGTATCAGTTACGGAACTATTTAAATTGATACGCCAAATAAATAGTTCAAAAAAAAGTGGGAGTGGTTGAATTCTTAAGTCATTTTTGTGTTTTATTTTAAGTTGATGAAAGTTCGATAAGTAGGGAGTTTATAGATGGTGCGCCCGAAGGAATTCGAATCCCTGACCGCCGGTACCGCAAACCGGTGCTCTATCCAGCTGAGCTACGGACGCACATTTAAAGAGAACGAAATTATACCTTTAAAAGCTTATAACTATCTGAGTTGGTTTATTTTTAAAACAAATTCGACTTCGGCTTTTGAAAGACGTAGCTCTTTGGCTATGAGATCCACCTCCATCCCCTGATTGTATCGGCTGATCACTTTTTCATCGTCCATTCCGCTGATAGACGTTGGCAGCGAGAGGTTACGAATCCGCTCCTCTAAATAGCGCAAACGGTTTTCTGTTTTTTCTTTGTAAGCAGTAAACGTCCCCTCGATATGCTCCAAAGATTCCATAATCGGAGCGGATAGCTCACTCATATCCTGATCGGTTTTAGCATTAGCAAGACGTGCTGTTTCTGGAAGTGTTTCCTGAAGCGAGGTCATGATTTCGAGCTCTTGCTTCACCCGCTTTTCAAGTTTGTATACCTCGCGGTGCAGCTCTTCCACAGCATGCGCAACAGCACGAAGTTTTGTGTTCACCTCATTCTCTTTGTTCACTGAATAATAGGTCAATCCCAAAATTAAAATAGCAAGTGCAATAATGACCAGTTCGATTCCCATATTACACATTCCCCTTTAAATGACGTATTTTAAGACGTTCTTTTGATCTAGCGTAGGCACCCCATTCTCTTTCATCTCTTGAATGAATACGGACAATTTTAGCCAATGTCGTACTTTGTGCCTCGAAATACAGCGGGACCACTTTTTTATTTTGAAGCGGCAATACGATACGCCCATAATACCGTTTTCCTGATTCTAATAATGGCTCACTTATTTCAAAATGCTCGAACCCGATTCGGCAAACCTTCACCTTTTGACTCAAAGGAAAATACGTGGGTGTCGTGTTGGTAATGATTTGTTCCAATCGATCTATTTTGCGATAAAGTTCAACAATCAGATGCAGCACCACGGGATCGCTGTCGCTCGTTTCCCCTTTGGCTTTGGCCACTCTAAGCCACTGTCCTATTGCGTCATCATCACTTTCACCTATCGTATCATATTCTCGTTCAAAATATTGGGGATGACGTTCTGCGATGTCAAATTCGCCTTCCAAAGGAGCTTCAATCAAATGTACGTTGTTCATCCCATTGCCTTATCTAAAATAATACATCCAAAAAAAACAAAACCAAGATATCCGTTTACCGTAAAAAAAGCCCTGTCTATTTTTGTAAAATCCAAACGAACCAGATAATGTTCGTACCCCAGCATCAGTATCGAAAATAAAATTGCCAGATACGCGACCGTTCCCAAACCGGCTTCATACACAAACAATGTCCAAAAAACGATGGTTATCGCATGGAAATACGATGATATGCGTAGGGTTATCGTACTCCCGTATCGTGAAGGTATTGAGTGTAACCCACGCGTTCGGTCAAATTCTATGTCCTGAAGCGAATACAGCAGATCAAAACCTGCAACCCAAAAGACCACCCCAATAGAGAGCCAAAGGGACCACAGAGGTATACTGGCACTCACGGCAATTGCTCCGGCAATGGGAGCAAGCCCCAACGATACCCCCAACACAATATGCGCCATCGAGCTAAAGCGTTTAAAATACGAATAACTCAACAAAACAAGCAGTACCGGTACACTTACGTAAAATGCCAAATCATTGATGAGATACGATACCCCTATAAAGACCAAGGCATTCACTGCGGTAAATATGGCAATCGAAACAGCGCTGAGCCTGCCATCCACACTGGGTCTTCCCGCAGTTCGTGGATTCATCACATCAAAAGAGCGGTCCACATACCGATTAAACCCCATAGCAGCATTGCGGGCGCTAATCGCAGCCAAACCGCCAAGCAGTAACAATTTAAATCCAAACCATCCATCTGAAGCCACTATCATTGCAATAAAAATAAAGGGAAGTGAAAATACGGAATGCTGAAACATAACCAGTTCATTAAAATCGCGGAGTCGTTTTGCAAGACGTTGCACGGGCTTCCTTATTCATTTTTTATCATTGAATTTTATTTTAGCGTAATTTCTCTTTGTGACACCTCTTCAAGGTACCTCACTAGAGGTTCTTGTACCCTGTAGGGTATAATGCTGCCCATGAAACAGTTGGCAATTATCGGTCCTACCGCCTCAGGAAAAAGTAAACTCGCACTGGACTTGGCTCTTACCCATAATGCGGTCATCCTCTCTATCGATTCTCTTTCCATCTATACCGATATCAATATTGCATCGGCTAAACCCACCAAAAAAGAACTTTCTCTGGTCAAACATTTTGGCATTGACATCCTTCGTCCCGATGAAACAGCCAGTGTATTTACGTTTATCCATGAATACCATCGTGCGCATACCTATGCCCAGGAGAATCATAAAAACGTCATTATTGTAGGCGGAAGCAGTTTTTATCTTAAAAGCATGCTTGATGGACTTTCTCACATTCCCATCATTGAAGACGCTGTTCGAGAAGAAGCCTCTGTGATATTAATGGACACCCTCAATGCACATCGATTTTTAGCCGACATCGATCCCATGATGATGTCTACCATTGAGAGCAATGACCGCTATCGCATAGAAAAAATGCTTCATCTGTATTTACAGACCAAAACTCCTCCATCACAGTGGTTTAAAATGCATCCGCCCCTTAGCGTGATTACCCACTGCCCTGTTTTAAACATCGATATTGATCGTGCTTATTTGCGTGAACGCATTGCATTACGTACGCAACTCATGATACGCGATGGAGTTATTGATGAAGTGGCTCAGTGCGAACAGCTCTATGGACGCACTCCTAACAGTATGAAAGCGATCGGTATGATTGAAACACTGGAATATCTGGATGGAAAATGTTCCAAACAAGAGTTGATTGAACGCATCTCAACGCATACGGCACAGCTGGCGAAACGTCAGCAGACCTTCAACACACATCAATTTACACTCACCGCAAATAAATGTGTACAAGAACTTTACTCTATCGGTGAAAGTCTCTTAGAGCAATCCTAATGCATCTTTGGCAAGTTTGCCCCACGCGGATTTCGCGTCTGCTTTGATACTTGCACCAAATGCTGTTTTCGCTTGGGCAGTCTTTCCTAACTTCATAGCCAACGATCCTATTAGGTACTGTTGGCGTGAGCGTTTTTCTGGCGTCAACTTTCTGGCATTTAAACTTTTGAGCACATCAAGTGCCTCATTGTTTTTCTCTTGATTGATCAAAGACTGTGCCAATGTAAACTCTATAAACGGAGATTGCGTGTAGGTTTTCGTACGATTTTGCAATGCACCAACGCGCTTAGCATAGTTTTGCACTATCGCTTCATCTTTTCGCTTTAACCCGACACTCACCATTTGCGTATAACGTTCAACATCTGCAAAATCTGTACCGAATACACTTTCGCACCCTTTTATGTATTCAATCATTTTTACATCATCACCCAAACGCTCTGCCGCGTCAAAAAGAGTACGATAAACACTGTTGATTGACGGATTCTTCTGCACTTCCAGAAGTGCAGCCGCTTCTTTGCCTGAACGTATTGCTTCTTTGTATTCTCCAAGCTCAAAATGCACTTTTGCCAATCGTGTAAGCCAAACCTGACGCTCTGATATCGTAGAAGCTTTTAGATGCGGTGTTGCAATTTTTTTAGCAACCGGAAAATTACCCATTCTCAATGCACAATCAAACGTCAGCCCATCCCATTGTGGCTCCAGCTTTAAACGGTACATTTTGTGCAATATCATCGCCTCTGAACATTTTAGCGCTTGCAGTTTTTTCTTGGTTAATGCAACTGCACTTTGTCCTATGATTGTGTTGATATCAGGGAAGTCTTTTGTATTCAATCGATATAAAGCACTCTCAATATCAAGAACTTCTTGATATTTTTCTTCCTTGAGAAGCAATTGTGCTTTTTTATACAATGCTTTTTGACCCACAGGATCATTTCCATAGCGATCAATTAAATCATTGTATTTTTTTATTCCCTCTTTCCCTTTTGGCTCATTTTTTTCAAAAAATAGCCCATCTTTTGCATGTTTGATCTCCTCCACACCCGCACCGTAAGGATAGAGTTTTAGATACTCATCAAAACGAGCCAATGCTTTCTCTTTTTCCCCTGAAGCTGCATAGAGCAATCCCAAATTTTTAAGCGCTGATTGATGCTCATCTGATTTTGGAATGCTTTTTCCCATCAAACATAGTGTTATCTTTGCTGCTGTCTTTGGATCTTTATTTTCGGTGTATGTATTTATCATATTAACCGATTGTTCCCGTACTTTACTAAAATAATCGGGATTAGCACGTACTATTTTATCTATGTATGTTTTAGCTGTATCCAAATGGCCGAATCCAATGTCAATAGTTGCCAATTTAAAAGCTGCAGCGGATCCCAAGTCAACATCTTTGGTCTTTTCCAATACTTGGCGATAATATTTGCCTGCCTCTTTTTGCTTTCCTAAAACTTCCAATTGCTGCGCTTTTAAGAACATTCCTTGAGTAGCAAATGTACTCTCTTCGTATTCTGCAAAAAGCCGCTTATAAAAATAATCAGAATTGCTGGCTTGACCTGTCTTGCTGTAAGCATCTCCCGTATATGCCAATACCTCTGCAATAGCTTGATCTCCTGAATACTGACGTATAAATTGTTTTGCTAACACCAATAGTTCTTCATTTTTTTCTAAAAAATGCAATGCACGGATCTGGTACAGTAACAATTCATTTTTAAAGATTGTATTTGGATACTTATCCAGCGTTTGTTGCGCTAATGAGAGCGTTTTTGAATAGTTTTCACTCTTATATGCTTTTTTAATCTCCATATAGTCATTAACGTCTTGTATACGTTTCATCTTTATTGGATATCCCTTTAAGTCCAAGCCTCCGACATAGGGATACATCTCTTTAGGAGTGCGTATAGGTAGGTTAAGAGCATCGGTACTCTTTACTGTTTTTCCAAGCATTGGAATATTCCCGGAATACCCCAATATGCTCCAGCGTTTTGTAGGCATGAGTTCAGAAACATAGAGATGCGAAGCTTTATGTAAATCAAAACCATCAGAATAAAGAGCTATTTTTGTTTTTGGGGTAATAACAATCATATAACCGGAAGTAGAAGCTTTGTATAGAACCGTAAAATGTGGATTACTAATAGGTGAAAATGTGGATGAGGATGCTTTTTGAAATTGACATTCGACACGTACTATTTCATTAGAATCATCACGTGTCGGTAAACATTTGAAATCATTGACATCGCTCAAATGCAAAATACTGTAAGACTTTTGCTCTTCTTTACCGCTTTGAATCGAAAGATCCAAAGCACTCAGAGGAAGCCATAGGAAAAGTAATAGCCAGTGTTTCAAACTTCCCCCTATCAGAGTATAAACTTAGTAACCGCTATTATACACGAATAATGTTATGACTTTTAAAAGCGGGTTAACGGCTAAGACTGCAAAGATCGTACCGATAGCCGCAATCCCAATAATAGTTTTAAGCGAAAGTGATGCATTAACCAAATAATATTTTTCATACCCAACAACTGGCTCTTTCATAAACATGAAAACAATCAATTTTAGATAGTAATAAGCAGCAAGTGCCGAGTTCAAGGCCATTATGAGTGCAAGAACAGTGTATCCACCCGTTACTGCAGATGCAATAATGTAAATTTTACCCCAAAATAGTCCAAATGGTGGGATACCTGCAAGTGAGAGCATAAACAAGCCCATCATGATCGCTGCCATTGGCATTGTTTTAATCAGTCCAGAGAATTTTTCAAACGGATGATCTGAACTTTGTCCTGGCAGAAGATTCTTCTGACGACTAACCCATAACATCGTAAATGCGCCCAAGTTGGTAAAGCTAAACAATGCCCAGTATAAGAAAAGAGCTGTATTGGATTGCGTAGTGCCGATCAAAATCGCTGCCATAACAAAACCGGCATGTGATATAGAACTGTACGCTAACATACGTTTTACATCGGTTTGCACCATAGCCCAAATATTCGATGCTGTCATGGTAATCACTACAACAACATACAAAATTACCTGTAGCCATACAACACCGCTATGAACCAAAAATTCAAACAAGCGCATTGCAACGATAAAGGCTGCAATTTTAGGGACAATTGACATGTACCCGGCTAATGCAGCACTCGAACCCTCATAGACATCCGGTGTCCATGTATGAAAAGGAACCATTGAAAGTTTGAATCCAAATGCAGCTAACATAAAAGATACTGCTACGAGTACATAACCGATATTAGCATAATGATCACCTGCCAATGCGGACGCGATTTGATTGATCTCTATCGAACCCGATATAGCATACAAGATCATAGAACCAAAAGCAAAAAAGCCTGCAGCCAAGGCACCCATTGTAAAATACTTCACGGCAGCTTCAAATGATTTAGAACGATTATGCAATGCAATAAGAGCGTACAATGCCAAAGATGCTGTTTCAAGTCCGACAAAAATTAAAATCAAATTGTCTGTTGCAACCATAAACTGAAAACCTGCAATCATGAAAAGAAATAGTGCAAAATACTCAGGATAGTTGTACTCATGAAAACGCTTCGACGTTAATGCCAATGGAATAAACAGCATTGAACCAGCTACTATGATAATTTGACCCATGATGGCAAGACCATCAATAAGCATCATATCAAACATACCCGATACAGGACCATTTTTGACAAACATATTGCCAAAATCAATAACCACACCTAGATCAAGTAATAGAAAAAGTAAACTTACCATGACATAGAAAGACTTATGCAGCCCCCCTTTGATCAAATCAATACAAAGAATCGTAAGTGCACCAACGATAGCGATCAGCATCGGTGCCAGTGTTGTGATGTTCAGTGACGCTAAAGAAACATTGATTGGTTCTAACATTAGTGTGTCTCCTGTTGTGAATTCGTGGCTTCATGATTGCCAAGATTCGGGATACGAGCTTGTGCTTCTTTTGTTTGTGCTTTATCGTGCATCAACTGCACAATAGATTCAACACTGTTATTGATTGGTTCAAGAATAGGTTTTGGATAAATACCCAGCCATATCGTAATTATGACCAATGGTACCAATGCTAATAATTCTGTTTTATTCACATCTTTTAAGTTTTTATTTTCTTCTTTAGTGACCGTTCCAAAGAACATTTTTTTATACGCACTTAGCATGTAAATAGCCCCTACGATAATAGCGGTTCCTGCTACTAGAGTAAATGAGTGCGATTGTTTATAGAAGCCAAGTAAACTCAAGAATTCACCAACAAAGTTAATGGTCAATGGCAATCCTACAGATGCCATCATCATGATTCCAAAAATCGTAGCATAACGCGGCATGACTGAAGCCAGTCCACCAAACTCAGACATTAGCTTTGTATGACGGCGATCATAGATGACTCCGACAAGCAAGAACAATGCACCCGACACAACACCGTGCGCGATCATCAAGAAAATAGATCCGCTGATACCCTCTACGTTCATAGCAAAAGTACCAAGGATAATAACACCCATATGCGATACGGAACTGTAGGCTACGACCTGCTTAACGTCTTCTTGCGCATAAGCAACCATTGCCGCATAGACAATCATAATGATTGCAAGTGTCGCGATTGGGAACATAAAATAAACAGATGCATCCGGAAACAATGGAAGTGAAAAACGGACAAATGCATACGTACCCATTTTTAGCAAAATTGCTGCAAGGATCACCGAACCGATGGTAGGTGCTTGACCGTGTGCATATGGCAACCATGTATGAAATGGAAACATCGGTACTTTAATCGCAAATCCAAGAAAAAATGCTGCAAACAACCATAGCTGGAAATTAAACGGCAAGATCAGACGGTACCACTCTAACAGCGAGAAGCTCCATTGCCCTGTTGCTTGATAATAAAAATAAGCCATAAACAGCATACCTACTAGCATCACCAATGAACCTGTAAAAGTATACAAGAAAAACTTGATAGATGCATAAATACGAAGCGGTCCGCCCCATGCACCAATAATGTACAACATTGGGATCAAAGAGAGTTCCCAAAAAACATAGAAAACTATTGCATCCAATGCCGCAAAAACGCCGACCATCGTCATCTCTAAAAAGAGCAAAGTAATAATCAGGTCTTTAACACGACGTGTTTCTGTTAATGAAGCAATACCGATCATTGTAAAAAATGTTGATAATACGATGATGAACAAAGAAATTCCATCAATACCTACAAGGTAATTAATACCAAACGCTGCAACAAGCGGTGCTTGCTCCATAAACTGCATCCCAGAGGTCAAAGGATCATACAGATTCCATAACCACAATGATAGAAAAAATTCAATAGCGGCAACCGTGATACCATAGGCTCTCACGCTGTCCTTATGAACGATGAAACCGAGCATTGCTGCCAATGCCGGAAAAAATATTAAGATCGATAAAATGTGTTCTTGCATCAACAGCTCCTTACATCGCCCGCATTGTTACTGCGTTGTATCCAACAGTAAATGCGATAGCTAGTACCAATAAAACCACTAAACCGATAACCATCCAGCGCAACATGCTTGATAGGTTACCGTTTTGCATGGTATGTGTTTTTTCACCCGTACGATAGATGATATTCGCGATTCCATCCACCGTTGCGTCAACGATTTTAAGATCTATTTGTTTCCAAGCAATTTTTGATAACTCACGGTATGGCTTAGAAAATAACTCATCATAAAGTTTTGGAATGTAGTATTGGTTATACAACAATTGGTACAAAAAGCCTGATTCAACTTTTAGGTCCACCTTTACGGCTTTTGCGTATTTCTTATACCCATACGCAATAGCTGCGATGACAAACAACTGTGTTCCAATCGTCATTATCCAAAAGGTTGTATGGTTATGAATGTGATATTCAATCGCCGGTAAAAGCTGAGTAACCATTTCATAATACGGTGTCTTGAAGACCATCCCGGCAATGACTGCCAATACTCCCAATGGTGCCATAGCATACAACATAAAGTTATACGCCTCATGCGGGTGGATTCCATGTTCTAAATGTCGCTCATCTCCATGGAATATCAATGCGACAAGACGAAATGAGTAAAATGCTGTCAATCCTGCTGTAATCAACAATACGCTGTAAAGAATGTAATGTTGCTCTACAAATGCAACCTCTAAAATAAGGTCTTTTGAAAAGAATCCTGCCAATGGATAGATACCTGCCAATGCCACTGACGCCAATGTCATTAAAATCCAAGTCCATTTCATCGGTTTTTTCAAACCACCCATCTTAAACGGGTCCAATTCATCGTGCATTGCGTGCATAACATTACCTGCACCCAAAAACAACAATGCTTTAAAGAAAGCATGCGCCATAAGATGGAACAATGCGACCCAATACGCACCCAAACCAGCAGCCACAAACATATAACCCAATTGTGACAACGTAGAATAGGCAATAATACGCTTCATATCACGGTTAACCAATGCCATACTTGCTGCAAACATCGCAACAAATGCACCCAATGAAGCGATAAATGTACCAACTTCCGGAATCAAATCATAGATTGGATTTGCACGAACTACCAAATAAACACCCGCGGTTACCATCGTCGCAGCGTGAATCAATGCAGAAACCGGTGTAGGACCTTCCATCGCATCCGCTAGCCATGTGTGAAGTGGGAATTGCGCTGATTTCCCCATCGCACCGATAAAGAGGAAGATACCGATCCAGGTAATAATCGGCATTGGAAGGTTTGCAATATCCGCAAAAACGACATCGTACTGCAATGAACCGATATTCCAATAGATAATAAAGATACCGATTAACATCGCCAAGTCAGCGATACGATTCATAATAAACGCTTCGTTTGCAGCCCAAGTAGCCGACTCTTTATGATACCAAAAGCCGATCAAAAGCCATGAACAAAGCCCTACCCCTTCCCATCCGATAAACAGACCTAGGAAGTTGTCACTCATGACTAATACCATCATCGAAAATACGAATGCTGAAAGGTAAGAGAAGAAACGGTTGAACCCTTTATCATGGTCCATATAGCCAATAGAATAAATGTGCACGATCGTAGATACGATACTTACAACCATCATCATAACAACGCTTACTTGATCCACTACAAATCCAAAGGGGATATAAAGATCCCCTGTAGCGATCCATGTCATCATCTCTACATGAACCGTATGTCCTGACATAACATAATTGAGCAATATAGCACTACACACAAATGAGATAAATAATAATCCAGAGTTAACGAATCCCGTAATACTCGTTTTTGGAGATGCCCCAAAAAGTGCCGAAAATAAAGAACCTGCTAACGGCGCAAAAAGGGCTATGTATAAATAAATTTCCATTGTTTACCCTCTCATCGATGTCATAATATCTAGATCGATCTTACCTGTACGCTTGTACCATACGATCAATAATCCAAGTCCAACCGCAACTTCTGACGCAGCAATTGCAATAACAAAGAATGCAAACATCTGCCCTGTTAAATCATTGTGAAAATGCGCAATAGCAGCAAAACCAATGTTTGTTGCATTTAATAATATTTCCGTTGCAAAAAAGAGCATTAGCAAGTTTTTACGACGCATTACCCCGATGAGACCAATTGCGAATAGTACCCCTGAAAGGACTAAATAGTGAGCTAATGTTATTTCCATCAGTGTGCTCCTTCTTCATCTTGAGGTTTATCTTGTGTTGCATTCATAAATGCAATTTCCTCTTCAGCCATCAGCGTCAGTGACTTATCCATTTTTTTACCTGCCAAAACAATACCGGCGATCATTGCAACGAGTAACATAACCGCAGCAACTTCAAACGGCACTAAAAACTTGGTAAACAAGACATAACCTATGGCTTGAGAATTTCCTAAGGCCGCATCAATCGGATAATGTGCTTCTATATTGCTTGAAATAATCGGTGAAACCATAATAAATACGACCAAAGTAGCCGCAATAACACCTAAAAGAAAGATAGTTCTTGGATTCTCACGTTTTTCAACCAACGTACGTGTTGTATCAAAAAACATCATACCAAATGCGTACAATGCCATTACAGCACCTGTATAAACAATGATTTGGACTACACCTAAAAAATCTGCCCCTAACATAAAGAAAAACGCTGAGATAAAAATCATACCAGCAGCCATCGCTGTTAATGCATATAACGCCTGCGATGTCATAACAGTAATGGTAAACATACCAATCGTTAATGCCGCAAATAGATAAAAAGCAATTGCTTCAAACATTCATGTCTCCTTAATAGGCAAGCGGTGTTTTACTAACACGCTCGTCCTCATGTGGGGTTATTGCACCAAAACCAGGAAACTCTTCTTGTTGTCCTGATGTTAATAGTTCAAGTGGGGTTAACATATCGTCTTTGATGACAAAATGAGCACGTTGTTCAGATGCATTCTCATAACGTCCACCATGTACAATAGCAAGTTCCGGACAAACTTCAGCACAGTATCCGCAGAAAATACATCGACCCAAATTAATGCTGTACTCTGTTACTTCTTTACGGCTGTTCTCATCAATACGTGTATCCATTCGAATACAATCAGAAATACAGATTTTTTCACACAATCCGCATCCGATACAACGTTCAAATCCAGATTCCCATAAACGCAATAACTTGTGAACGGCACGATAACGTGGACCGATCGGAAGTTTTTCAAGCGGGTATTTAACAGTATGAATGTCAAACTTGATCATTTCACGCATAACTACCCATAAGCCCACAAAAAGCTCACCTTTAAACGAACGCTTCACGACTTGTTTAAATTTGTCCCATCCAGTAACCGGATAGTCTTCTATGTCGACATAATAATAAGCGCTGTGCTCACTTACGTTACGATCTGTAAACGGCTCTACGTGCATTACATGCCCCCTTGAGTTTGAATCAAAATAACAACACCGGTTACAACAACATTGACTACCGCAATCGGCATCAAAACTTTCCAACACAACCACATCAATTGGTCAGGTCGAATATCCGGCCATGCCGCTCTTGTCCATAAGAAGAAAAAGAAGAAGAACGCTACTTTCATCAATAACTGAAAGGCTCCCGCAATCGAGCCATCACCGTATCCGCCCAAAAAGATGATTGCCATAACAAACGAAATAAAGAACATGTTTGCATACTCACCGATGAAGAAAAGTCCCCATCTCATCCCAGAATACTCTGTACCAAATCCATCAATAATTTCATGATCATTGGCTACAAGGTGAAATGGCGTACGGCCTGTTTCCGCAAATGCCGCTATCCAAAACAAAATGAATGCTACAGGCTGAGAGAAAGCAATCCAATTGCTAACCCCGCCTATTTGATAATTATTGATATCGATCAAAGACAATGAACCAACCATCATGAGCGGCGCTAATAATGCAAGCCCCGTAATGACTTCATACGAGATAAATACCGCAGCACTACGTGCAGCAGAGATTAATGAAAACTTATTGGCAGATGCCATACCGCCAAGTAGTGGTCCATAGAGACCAATTGCCATAACTGCCATTACGTACAAGATACCAACATTAATATCCGATACGATAGGATGAATGGTATAACCAAAAACCGTAAATTCTGGCCAAAATGGAATTGCTGCTGCTGCCATAAATGCGGTAGCCGCTGTTATGACCGGAGCCAATTTAAAAATCGGTTTAACCACGTTTTGTGGGATAATGTCCTCTTTGGTAAAGAGTTTGATCCCATCTGCAGCCACTTGGAGCATTCCGTATGGTCCAACGTGCATTGGTCCCAAACGACGCTGCATAAATGCAAGCACCTTACGCTCAAAATAGGTTCCAAAACCCGCAAGGGCTGAAAAAACCGTTAAGATCACAACAATTTTGACAATTGTTTCGATAATAAATGCTACATCCATGCTTACACCTTTTGAATTGATACAGTTGCAAAACGGTAACCGTCAAACAATGCACCAGAATTGATTTGCGTGTCAAATGTTGGTAGATACGGAATCTCACCATCGATTTTTCCATCAGCTATCACGTTGACAATGATCTCACCTTTGGTCGTCTGAACACGGACACGATCACCCTCACTAACCCCATTAGCACTCATAAATGAAGCCGATGCATACAATCCGCCTGATTCTTTTAACTGATGTGCTTTTGCCGTAAATGGCGTAAACTGCAAGACAGGGTTTGCAAGATACACAAGGGCATTGCCCATTGCGTTCTTTTCATCAAATGCTGTCACGTTTTCATCACCATTAACAGCTACAGATTGAGTTTTAAGAACGTATCCACGTACTTCTTCGCCTGCATTTGTATAGTAGTTTGGCAATGCATCAAACTCTACGGCTTCAAATCCGGCATTGACTGGAAGCTGTTTGGTATAATTAACCGTCAATGACTCTTTAAATCCGAGAGCATTTGCAATATCATTGAGCGTATAACCGCCAAATCCTACCGCAACATTCGTAGGATTGACACGCTTATCAATACTGACCAATGTCCCCTCTTGCTGATTCAGTGCCGGCATATCCAAATCACCATCACCAAGGGCACTCAATGTGAAATTTCCTGCTGTATTATACCCAATGGTATAGCTTCCAACAGCAGCATCCAGATCACAAATTAATGCTGCGCCTAACGTATTCGCTAAGTTTGGAATCATCGTTACATTAAACGCTGTATACTTTTCGATCAATGCTACCAAGCGGGCACAGTTAGCCGCATTTGGGTGGCTGTAAAAATCAGGTCCGACTATCAATGCAAATTTTTCTTTTTTAGCCAAATACTTTGTTAACGTATCTGCAAAACCTGCTGGAGCATTTAAAAGATCGTATAGACGGTTATCATCTACTTTTACTTCTTTGGAAACTTTTTTCTTGACGGTTTTAGTAACTTCTTCGCTTACTTCTTCTTCAACGCCGGTTTCTTCATTAAGCACTTTTTTGACAACAGTTTCGGTAACTTTCTCATCTACTGTCTCTTCTACGGTTACTGTTTTTGTAGAATGGAAGGTTGCCAAATAGTTTACAATGTCGGATGGCATAGCCGTTTTATCACCGAATAAGTCAAGCATCAAATACAATGCCGCTTCTTCCATCATCGCTGCATGATTGAACTGCGTCACATTTTTGGACATATCATTTATAACAGGGTCATTGATTGGGTGAAAATACAATCCTGCACCCTTGTTCATTGAAAGTGCATTGTTCATCGCAAAACGGGCATTTGGATTATCCGTTTTAAGTGCGCTTCCAATAGAAACCACAAAATCACTTTCATGTACTTCTTTTAAATTACCACTGTAAAGTGATTGTCCGCTTATTGCGCTGTAAGAATTTAAAAATGTTTTAAAGACTCTTGCTTCTTCATTAATCAAACGGTAACCGAACTTTTCCTTGAGGCGTTGCAAAATCATTGCTTCTTCATTCGTGATCGTTGATGTGAAACTGATGGTATCTGCTTTTTTGAACGCTGCGATTGCTGCTTCAAACTGTCCTGCATCTTTCGTCACATTGCTGTTTTGGAAATCATATCCGTAACGCCCAGAACCACACAGTGATACATAGTTCCATTCATTTTTAACACGGTATATTTTATTTTCAGGATCTACAATACTCGTATGTTTGACATCATAAGTTATTTGGCATCCAGCGCTACAGTGGGTACATGTCGCAGGAATTTGTTCAAGTTCCCAAGCATTTGCAGTGTATTGAAAATCTGTACTGACCAAGGCACCTACGGGACAAACAGACGTACATTCACCACAGTTAGTACAATCAAGTTTATCTCCCGCATTTGGTGAAATCAACGATTTATTAAGCTTATTCCACATTGCGTAGGCATCTTTTGGCATTGACTCTTTGAAGGCAGGGTCAATAGCATCGCCACCGCGTGAAACGGTTGAGAGTGCACCGTCCCCGATCATGTCTTTACATACAGTGATACAGCGCTCACACATAATACATAAAGCCGGATCATATTTAATTAAACCCCAGTCCTGCACTGGCTTGAAGGTATCAGGTATTGAATATGACTGTGAATCAACCGCTAATTCTAAAGTGTAATTTTGAAGTTCACATTCACCAGATTGATCACATACACCGCACTCTAATGGATGATTGACATCATAAACTTCCATAATCGCACGTTTTTCTTCTTCAATGTTGGATGTGCTGGTGACAATGTTCATCCCCTCTTTTGCTTTTGCATTACACGCATAGACTTGTTTTCCATCCGCTTCTACCAAACATATTCGACATGCCAATGTTGGTGAACAGCGTGACAGGTAACAAATAGCAGGAATAAAAACTCCATTGGCACGCGCCGCATTCAGGATGAATTCACCCTCTTGCGTTTGAACCGCTTTTCCGTCTATCGTTATTGTTATTTCATTCATAATTCAACTACCTACCCTCATAAGTTTAATTTTTTCAAAGCGATACCCACAATTGGACTCTTCATGAAGTACATTCAAAGCGATTGTCCCCTTAAGTGTCTCATCAACCACAAACGTTTTAGTACCATCATACCCATCAATCGTCACACGCTCACCACTATTCAAACGTGCTGCAACGGCAAACTGCGCAGAACCCAGAAGCGTATCATTATTGGATTGTTTATTTGGATAACATTGATAAACAATCGTTCCGTTGTATTCTGGCAATGGGGAAACAGGATCAAGAACACCCTTTTCCCTAACATCCAACATCTCAACACTATTAGCCTCACTATTTGGGGCGATAACCACTGAAAAAGTGCTGACGCTATCAATAACTCCGCATAGTTTGGCAATATTAGAACTATTTTTGTGATTAAAGAGATCTAAGCCAACGACTAATGTTTTTTTAGGACTCACAGCAGCTGTCTCAAAAATCAATCCAAACTCTTCATCACCAACATTGGACTCAGCGCATAAATACCCCTCATCCAAGTCGTCCAAAAATTGTTGTATAGCATCACTCGTCTCGCATCCGTCCAATAGTGTTTTAGCCAACATCGCGACAACACCCTCTTCTGAACCTGCTTCATACTTAACCATCTGCGTGATAATGCCATCCATCAACACATCCTCAATAGGGTGCATATAGATAACTTTTGCTCCATTATTGCTAGCATTCACAACAGCATCGTAAACTGCCTCATTATCACAGCTTACTCTTCCACCCAAAACAATAATCATATCGCTTTGTGCAATAGCATCACAAGAAGCACTAAAGTCACTTTTTCCGCCCATACTGCTGTATGAAGCCATAAAAGATTGATAAGCCAGCGCCTCTTGATTCACCCTTAATCCTTACTTTTGACTACTATGGTCCAGTCAGCTTCGTTAAACTTCAACGAATTCATCAACTCATAACCCTGCTCTTTCACCAAATCAGCACTCTTTTGAATAGGGGTAAAATCACCAATTTCAAATAAAAAAATCAACACTTCTTTGGTTGATGTTTCTTCTTTCATAATCTCACTCATACGGTCGTAAAAAGTACCTTTGAGGTGACGTAAATCATAACGTTTCATAAAAGTCCTTTTAACGGTCTACTTCACCGAAGACGATATTGGTCGTCCCGATGATGGATACTACGTCTGGGATATAATGCCCAGGCAACAAATCAGTTAAAATACCCGTATGCCAAAATGATGGAGCACGTAATTTAAGACGGTAAGGGTACGGTCCGCCTTGGCTATTGATGTAAAACCCTAGCTCACCCTTAGGAGATTCAGTAGGAATATACACTTCACCCACAGGTGGACGCATCCCTTGCGTAACCAGTACAAAGTGCTGCATCAAAGCATAGTTTTGCGTCATAATATCGAGTTTCGGTGCTGAAATATATTGAGGTGCATGCGCCATCAATTCAGGCGACGTTCCCTCATACATATCTGCTACTTGATAAAGAATCTTTGCTGATTCACGCATCTCTGCCATGTAAAGCTTATAACGCGCGTAGTTATCACCCTTGTCTGAAACGGGAACATTGAATTCTACTTCGTCGTAAAGTTCATACGGTTCTTCTTTACGAATATCCCATTCAACACCGGATGCACGTAACATTACCCCTGAACAACCCCAGCTTAATGCCATCTCCTTGGAGATAACACCGACATTTTCCATACGCATTAACCATACACGGTTTTTGTCCAATAGGTCTTCATAGTCTTTGATATTTTCTGGCAATTTGTCCAAAAACTTACGTAAATCGCTCATGAAATTATCCGGTAAATCCAATGGCACCCCACCGATACGGATCGCTGCGTGCGTCAAACGTGCACCACAGTAATCTTCGACCAAGTCCATCAAATACTCACGCTCACGGAAGGCATACAAAAATACAGTCATAGCACCAATATCCAAAGCAGTCGTTGCCAACCAAAAAAGGTGAGACATCAAACGATTTACTTCCAAAAGAAGCATACGAATCACTTTTGCACGACGTGGAACTTCAAGACCGATCAATTTTTCAACTGCAAGGGCAAAACCATAGTTATTTGAGCTTGATGCAATGTAATCCATACGGTCAGTGGTCGGCATGAACTCATTGTAGATCATGTTTTCTGCCATCTTCTCCATACCGCGGTGAAGATACCCGATATCTGGATGGGCTTTAGTAATCTGCTCTTGCTGCATGTGTAACATAAGACGTAGTTGACCGTGTGCCGATGGATGCTGAGGACCGAAGTTCAGGATCATCTCATTGTCAACTCGATCAAAGGTGATATTTTCAAAAAATGGTCTAAGACGATTGGATTGTTGCATTCACAGTTCCTTAACGGTGACGATCAGAGATCACAACGGATTTCTGAGCATCAAATTTATCGATCAAGAACACACCCTCTTGCTCTTGGTAAACAAGTGGTGTATCCGGTTCGCCTTGGCTAATGTCTGTACCAAATGGTACTTCATGTCCAAGACGGGAAAAACGCTTCGTATCGTAACGGTCAATGCGTGCAGGATCACGGTTTTCAGGCCCGATGATCTCTCTGGCTTCTTTACCAAAGATTTTATCAACTTCATACCATGCCGCAAATTCGTCACCTTGCAATGGATAGGTTTTACGTAACGGGAACCCTTCCCAATCATCTGGCATCAAAATACGTTTCATGTAAGGATGATTATTCACCACAACCCCAAACATATCGTACATTTCACGCTCTGACCAATCCGCACTTCGGAAAAGCTTTTCAACACTTTGGATCGCTTCTTTTTCATCAATTTTACATTTAATACGGATACGCTTACGCTTTGCCATACTCAGCATTTGATAGAAAATTTCAAACTTTCCTTCTTGAGCCAGCCAATCTATCGCACTCATCTCTGAAAGCTGTCTGTATTCACACTCGTTTTTTAGTAGTTCAAGGACAGCATAGTTGTCCTTTGCATTGATAACAACTACCATTTGCTCTACTTGAACATACGCATCTAATACATCAAATTTTGCTTTAATCGCTTCCAAATCGGCTGTAAATACAGCATCATCGCTTACAGCTGATTTAGCTACCTGAGGAGCTACCCAAAAGCGATCTGTATAATAGGATTTTTCTTGTACGTTATCTTTGGGAGTATAGGCTCTCATCACATCAACCTTTTTGGTTTTTGTGAACGTGAAGCAGGTTCTCTACGAATTTTTTGTTGTAGCATCATTACTGCATACTGCAATGTTTCCGGACGAGGTGCGCATCCTGGAAGATACAAATCTACAGGAATTACACGGTCAACTCCTTGAACGGTTGCGTACGTATTAAACATACCACCCGTATTTGCGCATGAACCCATAGAGATAACCCATTTTGGCTCTGTCATTTGATCGTACAAACGTCGGATAAACTCCGCGTGTTTTTTAGTTAAGGTTCCTGCTACAACCATCAACTCCGCCTGACGTGGAGACGCACGAAAGATAGTCCCGAAACGGTCAAAGTCATAACGAGATGCGCCTGAAGCCATCATCTCAATACCACAACATGCCAAACCATAGGTTAGTGCCCAAATTGAATTTGAACGACCCCAGTTAACCACTTTATCAATGGTTGTCAACGCGACGGGAAGACCGCCGTCTTTTAAATAATTTACTTGATGTTGTGCCATTCGAGCGCTCCTTTTTTCCATGCATATACAAAACCGATTGCCAACAAGAAAATAAACGTTAGCATCTCAATAAAACCAAACCAACCTAGCAATTTAAAATCAATTGCCCATGGAAACATAAAAACGATCTCTACATCAAAAAGCAAAAACAAAAGTGCGAACAGGTAAAACTGCGTCGAAATACGGTTAGGTTGACGTGTAACCTCAGGACCACACTCATACGGCGACAGTTTCAACTTTTCAGTATCTTTGGCCGCCAATGCACGGCTCGCCAAGCGTGCCAATACCGTCGTCGCATAAAATGCTCCAAACGTAATAACAAACAGTACAAATACCCCGAAATAAGGATTTGCGACGTTGTAATGTTCCATAGTTCTACCTTTTCATAGTTGATGACGTATCCGACGCTAGATTTATACTCATCAAGATACGGATTTTTTATAAAAATAATTGTTGCACTATAACAAAAAGTGTGTTAAAAAATCCTCAATATGATAAGCATTTATACGCTGGTGTTACTTTTATAAACACCACTGTATGCGCATTTACACATACATGCTCTTTTTTGTAACAACTGTTTATTAGGTATTGTTAGTGGAATGTAATAATTTGTTTTAGAAGAGATTATACTTGGGTAAGAGTGAAAAAGTCACCCTTACTTACTTAAGAAAGCCCATTGATTTTTCGGTATCAAAATTACCCTGGCGCTCTTTGTCAATTTCATTGACAAAATCTTCCAAGCAAAAAGTTGATTCTTTTCGTGTTGCCACGGTATAGGCCGTATTTTTTACAATCAAATTAATCTGTCCACCCGTCAAAGGATAAGTTGAAAGTTTTTCAGCCTCAAATCCCTCTTCATAAGGAGCATTTTTCGGTAACATCATTTTCCACAGCTTTAGACGCTGTACTTTGTCCGGTTTTTTGAACTCAATTTTGTAGTTGAATCGGCGGGAAAAGGCTTGATCAATGTTTTCAAGCAAATTGGTCGTTGCAATCAAAATTCCTTGAAATCTTTCAATCTGTTCCAAAAAGATATTTTGCATTTGATTGTGCATCTGATCCGCGGATGTACCCGCACCTTGCGAACGTGATGAGAGGAACTGATCGGCTTCATTAAGTAAAAGGATCGGCTCTGTTTTCGTCTGCTTCGTCAAATCGGCATAGGTATCGAATATTTTGCGAACATTTTTCTCGGACTCTCCCACGTACATCGAAAGAATCTTTGAACAGTCAAAACTCAACACTTGACGTTTTAGCGAGCGAGAAAGCGAATGAGCCGTAAGTGTTTTACCCGTACCCGGAGGACCGTAAAAGATTATACGCGCATCGATTCCCGCTTTTTTATCCTTGATTCCCCACTCATGTAGTTTGGCAATCACGTCACGGTCCAGCTGATGCATCAAGTTTTGAAGAGTTTTATCCGTTGCCCCATTGAGTACCACATTTTCAAGCGAGGTTGTAGGCTCAATAAGTTCAAAGATCTCCTGCTCTTTAATCAGCATATCGAGCTTAAGTTTGCGCGCTTTTTTCTTTTTCTGCGGATGCATGATCGATTGAAGCACCTCATCAACAATATAAAAGGCTCTACTGATACCGCCAAATGGGTTTAACATCTCTTCGTAGTCAATGACATCATCGTTAATAAGTCGTGATCCATCCTCGAGCAATGCACGGTTTTTAATCCGCTCATAGTCATCAAAACTGATCAAATCAATGAGGGTATTCATCTCGCGTAAGTTCCCCTCTGTCGAACTGTACTCCTCTTTAAGCAATGCGAGAAAAATAACCTGCTCTTTGGGTTCCAGCTTTTTTTGTTTAAAAAAACGGTCCAGTACAACATCTTGAGAGGTCTGGACGATGCGCTCTTCGATCCGTTTTTCCAGTAGATCCAGTTTGGTTTGAATACGGTTAATCCCCAATGACTGCTCGTTCCCGTTATTGCGAATAATCGACATCTTTTGGTATAGCTCGATACGAAAAAACTGATCTTGAAGATATTCCAAATGATCCGCATACGGTTTGATTTCGGGTAAAGTCATCTCCAAAGATCCCTCTTCCAGAAGCTTCATAAAAATCGTTGTCAGTGCAACAGGGGTATTAAACAGTTCCAACTGAGAGAGTTCACTCATTTTGATCGGGGTGAAAGAGTGATGGGTAATCCATCCAAGTTCCAAAAGGGTTTTGACTTCACCAAAATGGCTCAAATACGAATAGTCATCGGGACCATATAACTCTTGAAGCAACTCAGCTACCACTACATCCTCTTGCGACTGCAAAAATTTACGGGTTAGCAGCTGGAGAACTTTACCTTCATCAACGGTACATTTAAGCTGCGCAAAAATCTTTGATTTCTCAATGGATTTGTTTTCTAAAAAATCGATCAAATATTTCAATAAAATCCTTAATTGCTGGTATTCATACTGTAAAGCAGTTCTATCTCTTGCGCCCAGATGGTCTCGTCAATCGTTTCCAACACCAATGGAATATTGTCCATTCTGGGATCGTTCATCAAATAACGAAACGCATCCAATCCAATCTTTCCCTTGCCCAGTGAATCATGACGATCCACATGACTACCCAGATCAGGCTTGGAATCGTTGATGTGCATCCCTTTGAGGTACTGAAATCCGATCACACGGTCAAACTCTACCCACGTCGCATCATAAGCTTCACGCGTACGTATGTCATATCCTGCCGTAAACATGTGGCATGTGTCAATACATACCCCTACTCGCGATTTATCTTCGATACGTTCTATGATAGCACCAATGTGCTCAAACTTCCATCCCAGATTACTTCCCTGACCCGCAGTGTTCTCAATTGTCAGGTTTACTCCCTCTGTTAATTTGATCGCATGATTCATACTCATAGCAATACGATCGATACACTCTTCTTCACTGATCTGCTTGAGATGGCTTCCCGGATGGAAGTTCAGACGATCCAATCCCAACTGTTTACATCGCTGTAATTCATCAATAAACGCTTCCAGCGATTTCTCTCGCTTCTCTTCTTCGGGATGACCGAGATTAATCAAATACGAATCGTGCGGCAAAATATGACATGGTAAAATACCGCTTTTGGCCAGATTGTCTTTGAACAATCCGATCGTCTCATCATCGAGCGGTTTGGCCGCCCACTGTTTTTGATTTTTCGTAAAAAGAGCAAAAGCGCGTGCTCCTATTTTCATCGCATTGAGGGGAGCGTTAAAGACTCCACCGCTTGCAGATACGTGTGCGCCGACAAATTTAGACATAAAATTTCCTATTTTCAATTACGCTATTTTAGCATAGCTTACGAATTCTCTTCGCCGCATCTTCAAGTACCTCAAGCGGTTTAGAATAGCAGAAGCGTACCATGTTGGCACCTGCATCGTCATGATAAAATGCTCGTCCAGGAACCGAGGCGACTCCGGTTTGTTCCAGAATTTTCATCGCTTTTTCAAAATCGTCATTACCCGCAACACGACTCACATCGGTCATCACATAATAGGCCCCGCTTGGAACACTTGGAATCAATCCAACACTTTTTAAAGCATCACAAAAAAGATCACGTTTCATCTGATGTACAGATGAAAGTTCACGATAATACTCATCACCCAGTTTTTCGAGACCTTCCGCGGCACCCATCTGCAACGGTGCAGCGGCACAGACGTAGATGAGATCGTTAAACTGCGCCATAACTTCAATCACTTTTGCCGGTGCAATCGCATAGCCTAAGCGCCAGCCTGTGATACTGAATACTTTTGAAAATCCGGAAAGTACCACACATCGATCTCTCAAACTCTCAACACTCAGTGCTGTAATGTGTTTAACCCCATCGTACAAAAAGTGTTCATACATCTCATCGGCAAAAACAATCAGATCATGTTTTTGCGCAAAGGTGGCAATTTGTTCCAATTCATCACGTGTGTAAACTTTTCCGCTGGGATTGGCAGGGTTACAAATCACCATTGCACGTGTTTTTGAGGTCACAACTGCCTCAAGCGTCTTTATATCCAATTCCCAATGAGGTGATTCAAGACGCACAAACGTAGGGACGATTCCCAAAGAAGTGAGGGTTGAGCGATGATACCCATAGTATGGCTCAAACAAAATGACCTCATCACCCTCATTTAGCAATGACAAACACGCCGTATAAAAAGCCCCCGTAGCTCCATCACTGACCAATACCTGATTCGCATCGATTGCAACGTCATAAAAGCGTTTCATTTTTTTTGCAATCGCTTGACGCAATACGGGCAATCCTTCTGTTGGAGTATAGATATTGATCCCCTCATCCATCGCTTTTTTTGCCCCAGCAATGACTTCAAGAGGAACCTCCAAATCACACACCCCTTGCGCCATGTTGATTCCACCTAGCGCATTGCAGGCTCTTGTCATCGAACGTATGTGTGATTGTTCAATGGTCCCGCTTCGATCACTTAGTTTCATTCGTATCCTCTATGTCATTTATTTTAACCATCAGCCCGTTGAGGCGGTCTTTAAAAAAGATTTCATTTCCTTTACGACGGTACATGATGTCCATGTCGTCATTTCGGATAAATTGAAAAAGGGCTCCTCCGCAGGTTTCATCTTTACCCACGCCATTAAAAATAGGTTCTCCTTGCAAAATACGGCGCATCGTATCACGCGGATATTTTTCGTACAGATACTCTTTGACAAATGCTTCTTCACTCATACACCCTGCACTCACACATACTTTGTCATCGATCGAGATTTTTTCTATTGCTACCCCTGCTGTAAAAAGCTCTACCTCTACGGCATCTGCTTCATAACGTATGTACCCTGTATCTGAAAATTTGAGTTTAGGGCTTTTGATTGTAATGATTTTTGGATTACTGATTGAATAGTGTTTGGCGGTGCATCCCCCCAAAAAGAGGATAAGTGCACTAGCCCATAGGATAAAGTATTTTTGCATGCACCGCGTCCAAATCTTTTAATATTTCTGCATTCAACGTCACATCCATCGCCGCCAAACTCGCATCCAACTGTTCAGATGTTGTCGCTCCGATGATGGTTGAGGCCACAAAATCAAACTGCTTACTCCAAGCAATCGCCATCGTAACGGGATTGAGCCCATGAATAGCCGAAATGCGTAAATATTCCTGTGTTGAAGCGAGCGTTTTATCATTGAGAAATCGTGCTGCCATCAGGCGCTGACGCTTGTTACTAGAATTTATATAATCGCTAAAGCGCCCTTGACTGCTTGTGGCTTGATTGTACTTTCCACTCAACACTCCCCCGCCCAAAGGCGAATACGGAAGCAATGAGATTTTTTCTTCGCGGCATAATGCACCTATCTCAGTTAGGTCGCGGCGATTAAGAAGCGAAAAATTATTTTGGATCGATTCAAAACGGCTCAATTTTTCATATTTGCTGACCATGAGCGATTTCATCGTCCCGCGGGCCGTATCATTGGACGTACCAATGTAGCGTACTTTTCCACTTTGTACCAGTAAGTCCATCGCTCTCAATGTCTCTTCGATCGGGACAATCGCATCAGGCCAGTGCATCTGATACAAATCGATGTAATCGGTCCCCAAACGCTTAAGCGATCCCTCGATAGCACGTTCAATGTGAAATCGGTCGCATGCCGTGTATCCATGACGAATCGGCGGCACAAACCATCCGGATGCTGCCCCTGCGACTTTCGTTGCCAAGATGACACTTTCGCGAGGTTTAGTTTTCAACCACCGTCCCACCATCTCTTCGGTCAGTCCCGCGAGATTAGCGCTTGGAGGAACAGGGTACAGTTCAGCCGTATCCAAAAAATTCACACCATAATCATACGCTTTGTCCATAATGGCAAAAGCGGCTTTTTCATCGCATTGAGAGCCAAATGTCATTGTCCCCATACAAATCGGCGATACACGCAATCCCGTGCGTCCGATATAACGGTATTCCATCCGAATCTCCCAAAATTTTTGCCATATTGTAGCGAATTGCCATATTTTGTCTCTTAGGTTTTAAATCGCTTTATACTCGCATTATGAAAATACACATCGATCTGGATTGCTTCTTTGTATCCGCGCAACGTACCATTGATCCCAATTTACTAGGTAAAGCTGTTGGGATTGGCGGCAGAGGAGACCAATATATTTTTTCCCATGAAAAATCGAATCAGGAATTGCTACTGGATAATAGCGGTTCCTTTGTAGGCAGTTTTTTTCACCGTTATACAGGAGATGATCTGAGCCAATTTATCGATGCCGATGGACGTGTACGGGGAATTCTAACCACTGCCAGCTATGAAGCTCGCGCCTATGGTATTAATACGGGTATGACGATACGTGAAGCGTTGATACGCTGTCCAAGCCTCATTATCAAAGGACCCGATATGCAGCTCTATCATCGTCTTTCTCATGAGCTGAATCAATTCTTACAAGAGCGTATTCCTCTGATCGAGCAAGCAAGTATCGATGAGTTTTATGGGGATTTAGAAGGATGGATAACACAGGAGGAAATACCTGCATTTATTGACAATCTGCGCCATGAGATCAAACGCGCCCTTAATCTCCCCGTCTCCATCGGTGCCGCCAACTCCAAGCACATCGCCAAACTTGCCACCGAAAGCGCCAAACCTTTTGGCTGTAAAACAATCTTAGACCATGAAGTTGTCAACTTCGTTTCTGCAATACCAGTTCATAAGTTTCCAGGAATCGGTTCAAGCATGCAACGCCGATGTGCACAATATCATCTGAAGACATTGGGTGATTTACTTCGCGCTAAAAATCTGGTTTGTTCATGGGGGCCTTATGCACAGTCGCTGTACGAACGCGTCTCAGGCAATGATTTAGGAGAGCTTACGGTCAATGCACCTCGTAAATCGATCGGTATCTCACGTACATTTGATCCTATAAGCAACCGCGATGAAATACGGCGTCGAATTTCGATCCTCTCACGTCATCTCGCCTATGCTATCACCAAGCTCGAAGTCAATCCAACTACGTTTACACTGTCCCTGCATTATCAGCATCATCCCAAAAGTCACACTGCCCTAAGTGAGTCAAGGGTTTTTAATGAACAGCGTTTACGCCAGCTGTGCCGTGAACTCTTTGCAAAATCAGATCTTCATACCAATGGGGCCATCACCCATCTTGGAATCAGTGCAGGTGCTTTTAGTGTCCACTCACGCAGAACACTCTCTTTGATTGATTATGAGTACGATGTAAAAGCCAAAGCTTTCGATCAAAAAAGCCGAGCTATCCGTGATAAATATGGGTGTGATGCTTTAAAATGGGGAAGTGAGCTGTGAGACTGATTGAAAAAAATCAGCCAGCCGCTTGTAATGCGCCGTATGCTTCTTGAAGTAGTTTGAATTTTTCCGTGTATTTATTGATAATTTCGGGACTTTTGCTATTAACACGATCGGGATGATACCGCTTTGCAAGCTGACGATACCGTTTTTTCAAATCTTCAAGCTTGCTTCCTACTGGGAGATCAAAAATAGCATGGTATCGAATCATCTTATCCACTTCATCATTACTGTGTCCCCATCCTTTGTAGTTTCCGTACAGTTTACTCATAAACTCTTCATCATAGTTGTAATTGATTACGTAATGGAGTACTTCACGTCGATTAAGAGCTTTCTCCAAACGTGCCTTGGCAGCTATTGAACTGACATCGATGTAAATTTGGTTGGAGGTATGACTGGTTACCAGAGAAGACAATTGCTGTTTTAAATAACGCATAATCCATCGATTTTCTGTTAAGAATGTTAGCTTAACGCGATTAGGTCCGAACGCAAACAATTCGATATCTACTTTTTCTGCTTTACGATAGGGAATTTCAATACGCACGGCAGCACTGCGGCATTTACGCAGTGAACGACGGTAGAAAGGGCTTGTAAGCTCATTCGCCGTTGTGTAACGATCACTCAACGTATCAAGAAATTCTTCTTTTTGCTCCGAGGAACCTTCATTATTCAGTACTAACACCCCATTGTCCAAAAAAAGTGTATTATGAATATGATGATCAAAAAATTCTTCCATCCATGGTTCTTCGAGGGTTTTCGATCCCCCTTGAACAAAGATAGCGTTGTTGCGTAAAACGACTCTCACGGAAACCCCCGCTCATAGATTATTTACGTAACAAAAGCAAATAGCATTCCTTTTATTTATTTTTCTACGATTGCCCCATAACATTCAGGACGGCGATCACGAATGAGTCCCCAATAATAACGATGCACACGATTGGCCTGTACATCAAATTCACTGTACAAAATTTCTTCTTGATCTCTCGATGCTTCCACTACTTTTTGCCCTGTATGATCTGTGATGAACGAACTTCCGTAAAAGGTAAGCGTACAGCTCTCCCCCACTTCCTCTCCGATACGATTCGCAGCGATAACAGGAATGATATTCGCCGCACTGTGTCCCATTTGCACCCGCTGCCAATGCGATGCCGAATCTACCCCGATTTCTGGTTCACTTCCTATGGCAGTAGGATAAAAAATCATATCTGCCCCCATAAGCGTCAAACAGCGTGCCGTTTCAGGAAACCACTGATCCCAGCAAATACCCACACCGACATTACCGAACTTCGTTTCCCAGACTTTGAACCCCGTATCACCCGGTTCAAAATAAAACTTCTCCTCATATCCAGGACCATCGGGAATATGGGTTTTACGGTAATTGTCCATCACTGTTCCATCCGCATCAATCATCACAAGAGAGTTAAAATAGCGTTCACCTGCTTTTTCAAAATAGCTCAAAGGCAGAACAACCTCAAGCTCTTTTGCCAATGCACTAAAATATGCGATCATAGGGTGTCCTTCACGCTCTTGTGCCCATGAAAAATACTTATTATCCATATCTTTACAAAAGTAGTGTCCTTCAAACAGTTCAGGGATCAAGACAATACGTGCTCCATTTTTTGAAGCTTCACGCACCATCCTTTCTGCTTTCAAAACATTTTCTTCTTTATCCTCGTACATCTGCATCTGTATCGCAGCTACTTTTACCATACCAACTCCTGTTGCTTCTTCCTCAAATTATAGCTAATGACTTATAAATTCTTAAAAGGGAACGTGATATGCTATAGCTTATAGATATATCCAAAGGGAGTTATCATGCAACTCAATACCCAATATCAAGCTCTTCCTCAAATGAACGAGCAAAGCGTCAAGCGAGACAAAACTTTGGAGAAAATTGCAGCTGGGCTACAGCTGAGCATGGAAGACAGTGCGTCACGCACAATATCCTCTGCACTTCAAGACAAAATCAGTACAATGACACAGGGCTTAATGAATATAACAGATGGAATAGCCATGATGCAAATAGCCGATTCAGCCCTTTCGAATCTCTCCCAATCAGCTCAAAGTCTTAATGATCTGAGTATGCGCTATAACAATGCCAGCCTTAGCGAAGTCGATAAGCAGGCTCTGCAAAGTCAGTTTCAGCGTACGATCACATCAATGGAGCAAATCAGCACTACAACAACATATAATCAGGAGTCTCTTTTTGATAGAAATCTTTCTTTCTCTACTGGATCAAGCACACTGTCTACAATAACATCAGATGTTATTCCAAAGGGATTGGATATCACCAATCAAGATGGCATTAAAGCCTATATTGATACTTTAAGATACACACAAAGTAATTTAGGTTCAACAAGTAATGGCTTACAAACTGCAGCCAATAACCTTTTCGGACAAATCACTCAAACATCTGCGGCAAAAAGCCAAATCGCCGATACCGATATGGCAAAAGCGATCAGCGATTTTCAAAGCAGTAATAAAATATTAGATGCATCTATTCTTGCATCTGCACATCAAACACAGTATTTACATGCATCCATTGGACGTTTATTGGGGTGATTTTAGTGTGAGTAAAGATCGAATTACATTCGATCTTTGGCTTCGATTCCCAGAAGAGAAAAACCTGTTTTAAGAGAGAGGGCGACAACAAGAAGAAGCTTCAAAAGCTTCGCTTCATCTTCATTACGAATGATTTTCGTATCGTAGTAAAATTTATGCAGTTTTGCCGCTAATGCCTTGAGATAATCTGGAAGCTTTTGAGCTTGACGTGATTCAAACGCATCGTCGATAATTTCAGGTAACAACAACGCTTCAAACAGCAGTCCATCCGCATCCGCACTTAGACCATGCAGCTTGGAAGCCATGATAGTATCCAGTCCTATTTCGCTTTTTGCAATAAGGGTTTGGATACGGGCATGGGCGTATTGAACGTAATAGACAGGATTTGAGCTGTCTTGACGTTTAAGCTCTTCGATATCAAATTCAAGCGCCGTATCGCATTTTTTGGATGCAAACATAAAGCGTAGGGCATCTGAACCTATCTCATCAACCACATCACTCATCAAAATAACGGTTCCTGCACGCTTGGACATCTTAAACGGCTCACCGTCTTTAAGCAAGCTTACCATTTGAGAGAGTAATACTTCAAGCTTCTTCGAATCATATCCTAGAAAATTGACGGCTGCATTCACACGCGCGATGTAGCCATGATGGTCTGCACCCCAGATATTGATGTAATGATCGTAAGCGCGTTCGAACTTTTGGTTATGATAGATAATATCGCCCGCTAAATAAGTCGGACGGCCATCATCACGCACGACAACACGATCATGGTCATCGCCAAAGCCTGAAGATTTAATAAAGGTTTTCCCTTCATTGAGATAAACACCCTCGCCCATCTTTGCCATGACGCGATCCCATTCATCGTACAAAGAGGCTTCACCGACAAATGTATCAAAATGAACTTTGACACTTGCCAAATCGTCCACAATAAGGGCTAAAATCTTATCTTTTGCCCACAGTGCCAACTCTTTTTGACGGCTTTCATCACGCAGTGCAGCATCTCCAAATTCAGCTACCACTTCTTTAGCTAAATCACTGAGATACTCGCCACGGTAATATTTTTCAGGCCATTGGACAGTTTCACCCAGTAAAGAGCTGCGTCCTTCTAGCTGCAATGAAACGCCAAGCAAGTCAATTTGGTTTCCTGCATCATTGACATAATACTCAGCCGTAATGTCGTATCCTAAATGACGTCCAAGGCGCAGCATCGTATCACCGTAAACTGCTCCCCGTGCATGTCCGATATGCAGCGGTCCCGTAGGGTTCGCGCTGACGAATTCCAAGAGGATAGATCCCTTCTTGTCACTGCTGCCAAACTGCTCACCATGGGATAATGCCCATGAAGCATATTCATCCAAAAATGTTTCAGAGAGACGGAAATTAATATACCCCTGAACCGATTCAACTGCCGTAAAAATAGCGTCATCACCAAAGGATGAAGCGATTTCTTCAGCAATGGCCATTGGGGATTGTCTAAGTTCTTTTGCTAGGGAAAAAGCGATTGGAGTAGCGAAGTGGCCAAAAGAACGATCTCTTGGCTTTTCGAGGATAACGTCATAATTTAATTTTTCGCGTAAAAACGCAGATACTCTTTGCTTCAAGACTTACGCTTGCTTAGTAGTTTCTTGAAGAGGCTCTGCGTCTACTGTAGTAACATTTTCCACTTGCTTCGGAGCTTCAGGAGTTGCATTAGCCGTAGGCGGTGGTGCCGTATCTTCGTCTTTCATCTCTTTTTTGAATCCACGGATCCCTTGACCGATACTTTTAGCAAGATCGGGGATTTTCTTCGCACCGAAAAGCAACACAACTATTCCAAAAATTAACAGTAATTCTGATCCACTAGGCATTGCCATCTTCAGACATCCTTCTCTAAGAAATTTAATGGGGTAGTATAACCGCACATTGCTGTAATCGTCCTTATATTTTACTAAGCCTGTGCTTCCCACATTTGAATAAATTCGTTGATATGCATGGTCGGGATTTTCATGCGTGCTGCTTTTGCAATGGAGACTAAAATCTCTGCTGCACAATCCAAATCGTCATTGACAATCAAATAATCATATTCACTAATACGCTGAACCTCACGCTTAGCCATCTCTAAACGATTGGCAATCACTTCTGCACTGTCTGTTGAGCGGTTTAAAAGTCGTTTTTTGAGTTCTTTAAGCGTAGGAGTTGTGATAAAGACTGAGGTCGTAATATCTCCTAATCTGCTTTGTACTGCATCATTTCCTTGTACATCAATGTCAAAAATAACAAGTTTCCCCTCTTTGAGGGCTGTTTTGACTGGGCCCAATGAAGTGCCATAATGATTCCCATGAACGACCGCATGCTCAAGAAACATCTCTTCTTCAATCTCTTCTACAAATACCTCTTTACTGACAAAGTGGTAGTGAACACCATTTATTTCACCTTCGCGCATAGGACGTGTAGTCGTAGAAATTGAGAAATAAGTCGGTCCTATGTCTTTGATAATTTTATTGATCAAAGAACTTTTCCCGGCACCACTAGGCCCAGATAAGACTAAAACAGCACCACTTTTTAAATTCACTTCTCATTCCCAAAATTGATATTGATATTAATACTAAGCCCTTTAAGTGTTTTAGAGACTTCTTCGTTAGAGAGTGCTTTTAGCAGTGCTTGGAGTGCATCTATCCCCTCTGCCGGTGTCCCATTATGTAGTTCTTCTGATCCTACCATTAGCTCTGTATCCCTATTTTCAAGCTCAACCATCGAAGCTTCATCCAATGATTCCACCTCTACTTCAACCTCTTCCTCTTCGACGTCTTCACCAATAGCAAGCTTTATGTCTCGTTCACTTAAACTGTCAAGATCATTAAGACCTTCAAAGTCTCCTAGCCCTTGCATCTCAACTTCATCTAACCCTTGCTCTAAATCTTCAAATCCAAGCTCTTCAACCGCTTCTTGTATCTGCTGCTCCAGTTCACCAAACTCATCATCACTTAATGCGTTCTGGGCTGATTCCAAAGCAGACACTTCTTCATCCTCGACGGCGTCTAAACCATCCAATAAAAGCGCATCCAAATCATCCAATGCGTCATCAACTGTTGACTCTACTTCAGAAGTTACTGCATCTGTATCGTCATTCACTCCAAATGAATCATCAGATTCCTCATCTAAATCGAGTAGGTCATCCAATGACCCCGATAGGTCTTCGTCTTCAAAAACCTCTTTTATCGTCTCTTCCGGTTCTTCTTCAATCGCTAAAAGTTCTTCATCAAAATCAAATTCTTCCATTGCATCTTGCAACTCATTTTCCGTACTTTTCATTGAGCTTTCAGCTTCAAGAGTCTCCAAAATATCATCATCTAACGATTCAAGAAGATCATCATTGTTTACGACATGATTTGCGTCTGTTACTTCATCTTCTTCTATCAGACCATCCAATGATAATTCATCGTCAATGTCAAAATTATCTGTATCATCAAGGAGGTCTTGCAGCTCTTGGACTTCTTCGTGATCCAATACATTTGTTTTAACCGCTGCCTCGATATCATCTTCATCAGCAATATCAAAATCATCAAAATTCAAATCTTCATCTATGTTGATGGTATCAAAACTTTCTTCTTCTGCTGATTCTTTTTCAAGCACATCATCCAAGACGATAGCATTGCCTTTTTCTTCAACAGCTTGTTGTGTTGATGATGAAAGATCTTTATCAATCTGAGAAAATAAATCAACCAAATCTGTAGGCAAAAAAGGCTTATTGATAACTTTCTCAAATCCGCTGGGTATTGCATTTCCACGTGTCGCCATCAAAAGGGATGTTTTGTACTGAATCTTCTCATTCAATGCTGCCATTGATTCATCGCTGTAATGAGCATCATCGACGATGAGCAAATCATAAGAATCACCCTCAACTTCATCTACTGACCAAACAACACTCAACTCGTCTTTTGTTTTCTGCGCACTTAACGCTACAAGTTTGCGTACAACCGGATTATCATTCAACAACAAAATTTTCATTATACGCTAAACCTCTCTTGCTTTGACTATTGCATCATTATGCACTACATGGTATGATTGTAACTAAAAATAAATAAAATGATAAAACTAATAGTCCTACTTTTTACAATTAGTATTGCAAATGCTAACATTTTCCCATTTTTGCTCCCCGATGAAGGGAGCCGTTTTAATCATTATCTTCAAACACACCTCAAAAATAGCCAAAAAGAGATTCTCATTGTCACCCCATCATTAAATTATCCCTCTTTGGGCAAAAGTATACTTCGCTCTACTTCTCATGGAGCCAATCTCACTCTTGTAACTTCTAAGCCATCAGGTGACGCTCTACGCTTTATCGCGTATGAAGGGGTAACACTTTACACTTATTCACCGCGTCCCCTGAGTGACACCCTTATTCTGATCGACAACAGCCTTGTCTGTCATCTATCCGGGTCACTTAATGAAAAAAATTTAAGCGATAATGTTTCCAGTGTATGGTGCAGTGATGAAGCTTCGCTTGTTCTTGTGGCACAAAAACAAATTTCTGTATTAATAAAACGTTCTAAACCTTACTTACAGTAACTTTTCCAGAAAATTATAGGCGCTTTGCATCTGAGAAGAAACAATCATCATCGTGGCTGTCAGAGTTGCCATGAGTACCACAAATGCGACCCCGATTTTAATAGGCATACCAATGACCAGCAAGTTAAACTGAGGCATTGTTTTCATAAGCATTCCAAAAATTACGTCTGCTAACATCGAAAGTGCGGTGATAGGAAACGCTATCATAAATCCAACCACAAACATGTTTAACATTCCATGCATGATATAGCGAAACAATTCAGGTGTCACCATAAATCCGCCCAAAGGAACCGTTGCAATCGATGCAGAGGCTAACAGTATGATCCAATGATGCAAATCCAATGCCAGCAATACCATTAACGCAACAAGAGCCAAAAATTGATTCACAATCGGCATCGATACACCCGATTGCGGATCAATAGCCGATGCAAGCGAAAAACCCATCATAAAAGAAATCTGACCGCCGGCGAATGTAATAACATGATAGGCTAACTGTAATATGATTCCCACTACCAATCCAAACAGCATCTCTCCCAAAATAGCAACAGTCAAAGTCAATGAATCTGTTGGGATTTGTAAGACCGGCAAGGAATCAAAAAAAACAACCGTAAAGAAAAATGCCATCGCCGCTTTCAGAGACATCGGGATATTGGCATGGGAAAAAATAGGGACAGCCATAAACAAAGAGGCAAAACGGACAAAAAGCAAAATAAATGCAGCTGTTCGGCCCTCGCTAAACAGTTGCACCCATTCCATATTACTGTACCTTGGTTAAAATACCATCGTGCATACGATAGATATATTTACACTGGGATGCCAATGATTCATCATGGGTTACCAAGATCATCCCAGCCTCTCGCTCTTTGATATAGTCAAAAAAAATATTCATAACCTCTTGTGCGGTTGCATGGTCCAAGTTTCCCGTAGGTTCATCCGCAAAAATTAGTCGCGGCTTTTTAGATAAAACTCGCGCGATCGATACTCGCTGCTGCTGACCACCGGATAGTTCCGTCACTTTTTGATGACAGACTTTATCGATTCCTAAAGACTTTAACAAACTCTCGTCAATAGTCTGGTTCGCCATTAATGCAGCCACTTCCAGGTTTTCATAACCGCTAAAACCCTTAAACAGATAATGGCTTTGATAGATAAGTCCTAAATCGTTGCGACGCAGTCCAACCAACTCTTTTTCGCTTAATTGATAAATATCCCGTCCGAAAAGTTCGACACTCCCTTCGTTGGGTACAAGCATCGAGGAGAGAATATGCATCAAGGTTGATTTTCCACTCCCGCTGACACCAATAATAGCCATTGATTCTTGAGAATCAAGCTCCAAAGAGATGTCTTTAAAAAGTGGATATTCAAATGCATGGGTTAAAGAGGTTGCTTTTAAAAGGTTCATGTGAGAATTATAGAGAAAAAGAGGTTAAAAAGAGGGGCTAAAAAAGCGAAAAATCGCTTTTTTAGAATTATGCCATTTGTGCAGCTACTTCTGCAGCAAAGTCATTTACTTGTTTTTCAATACCTTCACCGACTTCGTATTTTACAAATTCAACGATTTGAGCCGTTCCGCCATGAGCCGCAGCTTCTTTTTCAAGAGCTTGAGCTACAGATAACGTATCGTCCATAACAAAGTTTTGATCTAACAATGCAAGCTCTTTGTCCAAAGTTGTATTGTCCGCTACGAAACGTGCCAATTGACCAGGAATGATGTTTGCCCAAATCTTTTCAGGTTTTCCATCTGCCAACAATTTAGCTTTGATCGCTTCTTCAGCAGTTGCCATAACATCAGGAGTCAATTGCATCATAGAAATGTACTGAGGTACATTTTTAAGAGGTTTTTTCAAACGTGCAAGTTCTTCGTTCTCAGTTTTGATCGCTTCAATACGACCAATCGTCTCTTCTTCTACAAATTTAGCATCAAAATCATGATAACTCATAGTTGTAGGCTTCATAGCCGCTGCGTGCATCGCAACATTTTTAACAAATGGAGCCATTGCATCAGCCGTTTTTTTAGAATCACATGTGATTGCTACCAAAACACCAACACGGCCGTTTGAGTGAACGTAACCGTTTACACAGCCATTTTCGCCAGCATTAAGTGTTACAAAACGACGTGTTACGATTTTTTCACCGATACGAGCAACTTGTGCCGTAAAATACTCAGAGAATGTACCTGTTTCATATGCTGTTTCATTCAACTCTTCTACTGAACTGACACCCGTTGTAAATACATGCGCTGCTGTATTGCCAACTAGAGCCATAAAACCATCATTTTTTGCAACGAAATCCGTCTCAGAGTTGATCTCTACCAATGAAGCAGATGCAAATGTTTCAGAAACTTTAAGACCTAAAAGTCCCTCAGCTGCAACACGATCCGCTTTTTTAGCAGTTTGTGACATACCGCGATCACGTAAAAACTCTTTTGCTTTTTCCATGTCGCCATCACACTCAGTAAGTGCTTTTTTACAGTCCATCATAGGGGCATCAGTTGCCGCTCTGAGGTCTTTTACCATAGCTGCTGTTACTTCTGCCATGATTACGCTTCCTCTGCTACTTCTTCAGATGCTGCTGCTTCAAAAACTTCTTCTGCAGTCGCTTCTTCTACAGCTGCATCATCGCTTCCGCTGTTACGAAGCGCTTTACCTTCGTTGATCGCTTCTGCCATTTCTTTACAGAAAAGTTGAATAGAACGAATCGCATCGTCATTTCCAGGGATTGGAATGTCAATAACGTCCGGATCACAGTTAGTATCAAGAGGTGCCACGATACGAATACCAAGGTTACGAGCTTCTTGAACCGCGATGTGCTCTTTAACCGCATCAACAACAAACATCATATCTGGCAATGTTTTCATGTTACGGATACCACCAAGATAAGCGATTAACTTCTCTTTTTGACGGTTCATCATCAATGCTTCTTTTTTAGTTAAAAGACCCATTTGACCGTTAGCTTGCATCTCTTCGATGATATCAAGCTTACGGATTGATTTTTGGATTGTTGGGAAGTTTGTCAACATTCCACCCAACCAGCGATTGTCAACGTATGGCATACCACATGCGATTGCCGCATCACGTACCGCGACACGTGCTTGCTTTTTAGTTCCTACGAAAAGAACTGTTTGACCCTCAGCAGCTGCATCAAGAACCTGCTGGTATGCAGCACGGAAAAAACGCAATGTTTTTTGAAGATCGATAATATAGATGTTCTTACGAACGCCAAAAATGTATTTCTTCATTTTTGGATTCCAACGACGTGTTTGGTGACCGAAGTGAACACCGCACTCCAATAAATCTTTCATAGTTACCATGAAAAGACTCCTTTAGATAAAATATTTTGTTCTTCGTTTACTTGGGCGATTCTTATAACAGAGCCGATGATGCACCGGATGCACGAGAACAAGTTTAGATTCGCTTGCGAATTTTTTCACGCGACTTAATTAAGTGGGGAGAAAATCGGCCGAATTATACTAAAGAAAGTCTTTAATTTGTCTTTTGTATCATTACCGCCATACAATTAAGATAAATTCATCATTTTTTGTTATTTTTAAATTCTTTTTATATTAACTTTGCTAATATCATCCCTGACAATAGTAAACTTATTACAGTAAGTATTAAAAATTTTAAGGAGTTAGAATGAAACACAAGTTTTTAGGTTCCGTTGTCGCAGCGGCTCTTATGTCAACCACTGTTATGGCTGAGGGAACGATGCTACAGCGTTTTGAAGCTATGGAAAAAGAGATGAATGCGCTTAAAGCGGAACTTGCGAGTATGAAAGCTGTAAAAACGGCACCTGCTGAAAAAGCTGCTTCAAGCAAAATCAAAATTGCTGTTGAAGATGACGAGGACGATGAAAAACCTGCGAAAGCCTCTTCAGGTAAAATCAAAATCGCTGTCGAAAACGATGATGATCATAAAAGTGTTCCTGAACAGCTTGAAGATATTCACGATCAACTCAGTACTTTAAATAAAAGAACCAATGGAAACGCCATTAAATGGGATGTTGATTTCCGCACAAGCATTGATAACATCAGCTATAAAATGGCGGATGGATCCAAGCAAAATAATGATGCCCTTTTCAGTAACCGTTTGTGGCTTGGGATGAACTATGCAGCTACCAAGAACCTCAGCTTTACAGGACAGCTCGCCTATAACAAAATTTTTGGCCAACGCGGTGCTCCAGCCCAAGCTGGTTCTGATGCAATGGATGGCTTTGACTGGGTAAGCGGAGAGAGTGCCTATGATGATACCCTCCGCGTTCGCTCTGCTTATTTCTATTACCAAGACGATGAGTTCCTGGGTGCGGATATCCCATGGACCATCAGTATCGGTCGCCGTCCATCAACTAACGGGCATCTTGTTAATTTACGCGAAGGCGATATAGCATCATCGCCATTGGCACATACCGTCAATGTTGAATTTGACGGCGCGAGTGCGAAGTTTGGTATGGAAGAAATTACTGGCTTGGCTGGATCATACTTCAAACTTTGTGGCGGTCGTGGAATGAGTTCTGCAGAACCACGATTTTCTTCTGCACCTTACAGTGATCAAAATACCAAAACAAATAATATAGATATGGGTGGTATTATCATCGTTCCTTTTGATAATAAGCAATACAGCACTGGAATGCAGTACACTTATGCTAATAACTTGATTGATCAAAGCACTCCAGGTGGCGCGATGGAAACGGTCGGAGGAATCCATACCGCAACCGCTTTTGCTATGGTAAACGGTATCGGTGATAGTTGGAGTGAATTTTTAGATGACTCTCTTATTTTTGTGAGCGGTGCAATGTCTAAAACAGATCCTTATCAAGGAGCTGGCAAACAGGGAATGTTAGGTTCAATGGAAAACCAAACTGGTTATAGCTACTGGATCGGAACGCAATTCCCATCTCTTATCAGTGATGAGGGACGATGGGGAGCTGAGTTCAATCACGGTTCAAACTACTGGCGTCCGATCACCTATGGTGAAGATACACTTGTAGGGTCTAAACTTGCGGCACGCGGTAATGCATATGAGCTTTATTTCACAGAACCATTGGTCAAAGACATCCTCTCTTTCCAGCTTCGCTATACGTATATCGATTATGATTATAGTGGTAGTAACGGCTTCTTTGGAAGCACCTCTGGCACTCCAATGGCCATAGGTGATGTTCCAGGTTTCATGCAAGGAATAGTCGTCGACAAAGCACAGGATATCCGCGCTTATATCCGTTATAAATTCTAAACTTCTTCTTAATTTCCCGCTAGTGCGGGAATACTACGCTTGTAACTTTTCTAGTTCTTCTTTTACTTTTTGAACATGGTCTTTTACTTTAACATTGTTCCATACGGCTTTCACTATCCCTTTTGGATCGATAATGTACGTTGAGCGGACAATGCCCATGTACTCTTTACCATAATTCTTTTTCATCGCCCAAACACCGTATGCTTGCATCATTTGTGTTGTTGGATCACTAAGCAAAGTAATTCCTAAATTCTGTTTCTCTATAAAATTGCGATGGGCCTTAGTACTGTCTGCACTCACACCCAAAATAATTGCACCCATATCGTCGTACGCGTCTTGCGCTGCGGTAAATTCGCATGCTTCTGTCGTACATCCCGGAGTGGAATCTTTTGGATAAAAATACAATACGATCCATTTTCCCCGTAAATCACGTGCACAGATCTCTACATCATCTTGATTACTCAAACAAAAATCGGGGGCAATACTTTCTAGTTCTAACATATGGTTTCCTTTGGTGTCTTTTTAAAGTATTACAATTGACTTTATTTCTGTCATTTCCTCAATAGCAAAACGAGGACCTTCACGACCTACGCCGCTCAGTTTCACTCCACCGTAAGGTTGAATATCAAAACGAAGTGTCGGCATATCATTAACAACAATACCACCCGCATCGAGTTCTTCAATCGCTTTATTTGCGTGTGCTAGATTATTGGTAAAAATCGAAAACTGCAATCCGTATGGAGAATCATTCATCTTCTCAATCGCCTCATCCAATGTCTCTACTTTGACAAGGCTCACTATCGGTGCAAATACCTCTTCGCACACGATTTTCATCGATTCCGTTACATCCGCCATCACACATGGATAAAACAGACGTCCCTCACTGCGTGGCGGTGTTAATACACGTGCACCCTCATCAATAGCACTTTGCACCCAGCTCATCGCTCGACTAACGGCGTCATCATCAATCAACGGTCCCAAAAAAGTTGCCTCATCGTACGGAGAACCGACCACAAGTTTTGAAGTAGCATCTGCCATTTTGAGTGCAAATTCATCATAAACACGGCTATTGACGTAGATACGCTGTAACGAGATACACACCTGCCCTGAATTGGCAAAAGCACCGATCGCACAACGAGATGCTGCATAGTCCAAATCAGCACTTTCATCGATATACGTTGCCGCATTGCCCCCAAGCTCCAAACTCACTTTTTTGATTCCGGCGCTTTTAGTGATAATAGCGCCTACGGGAACTGAACCCGTAAAACTGATAACACGGGGGATATCACTGCCCACAAGTGCGCTTCCCACCTCAGCATCCCCATACACAACACTCAATGCATCTTTAACGGCATAGGGACTTTCGATAAAGAGTTTTGCCAGCTTATAAGCACATAGTGGAGCTTCAGGTGTTGGTTTCAAAACAACTGCATTTCCTGCTACCAGGGCAGGAGCCAATTTATGAGCGACCAAATTGAGCGGGAAATTAAACGGAGTGATCGCAACAACGACACCGCACGGCTCACGGCGCCAAAAAGAGAGTGCTTTTCGTCCGCTTGGCATTGCGTCGGTATTGATCGTTTCACCATGCATGGTGCGCATCGTCTCTGCCGTGAGCGTGATCGTTTCGATACAGCGATCCACTTCGATACGTGCATAGGTAAGCGGTTTGCCCACTTCATCACACAGCGCTTTTGCAAATTCTTCACGTTGAATTTTTAGTTTGGATGCCACATCCAATAACCATGAACATCGTTGGTGTAAAGGGCTTTTTTTGGCGATTTTGGCCGCATTTTGCGCAATTTTTAGTGCTTTTAGGGCATCAGAAGCCTCACAAACAGCTACTTTAGAAGCAAGTCTTCCATCATAAGGACTTAAACGCTGTGAATATTTTTCTGTCTTAACTTCATGCGATCCCATCCATACGTGTGCGTCCATAGCCAACCCCTAAAGTAAATTATGTTTCAATTATACAAATCATCACCTAAAAGTAGATAGAATATCCCAAACCAAACAAGGATATTTAACATGAATTTAACCATTAGCGAAGGCGCATTCGGGGTTAGACCTCCTGTCACCAAACCACATCCTGGCTTTTTACCCGAAATAGGTGAAGAGCGTTTTCGAAAATTAGTAAGCGATCATTACGAACTTCTTCGAACCAGTGATATTTCTTTTTTATTCCCAATCAATGATGAGGAGGAGTTTAAAGCCGCCAAAAAGCATGCAGCCGATTTCATGATCCAGATTTGTGGCGGGCCTGCGTATTTTAATCAATCCCGCGGAGAACCTCGCATGGTAGGTCGTCATGCGCCGTTTCGCATTGACCCTGCTGCACGACGTCGTTGGTTAGAACTCTACGCCAGCCTTCTTCCGGCACTCGAAGCAGAAGGGATTAATCCTGAGTACATACAGACTTTTTGGAACTACCTCGATATTTTTTCATTGTGGATGGTCAACATACCTGCACAATAAATTGTTTAAGACTCCTTAAACAGAGGAGTCGCAAACTGCTTAATCAATGTTAAATCCCAACTGCGCTAAAATCACCTACTTTAATTATTATTTTCGCTGGAGAAACCCCTATGAACGAAGCCAAACTTATTTGGATGAACGGTAAACTAGTACCTTGGAATGACGCAAAAATTCACGTCCTTTCTCACACCCTGCACTATGGCAATGGTGCCATCGAGGGGACAAAAGTATATAAAACTCCTAAGGGGTACGCTATTTTTCGTCTAAATGACCATACAAAGCGTTTGATCGAATCAGCAAAGATGACCCTCATCACCGTACCTTATACAGTTGAAGAACTCAATCAGGCACAAATTGACCTTATCAAATCGAACGACTTTACAGGTGAAAACGTCTATTTGCGCCCTATTGTCTATCTTGGATACGGCGTTATGGGGATTTATCACAAAGAAGCACCGGTTGAAGTCTCTATCGCAGCATGGGAATGGGGTGCTTATTTAGGTGAAGAGGGGATGAAACGCGGTATCCGTCTCAAAATCTCTTCATTCAGCCGTCCGAACAATAAATCCAATATGGGTAAAGCCAAGGCCGTTGCCAACTATCTGAATTCTCAAATGGCAAAATATGAAGCGGTTGAAGCAGGATACGATGAAGCATTGCTTTTAGATGATGAGGGCTATGTCGCTGAAGCCAGCGGAGCCTCTTTTTTCATGATAAAAGACGGTGAAATCATTACTCCTCCAAATGACAACTCTTTGGCATCGATCACGCAAAAGACGGTTATTGAAATGGCCGAAAAGATGGGGATGAAAGTGACTCGCAGACGTATAAGTCGTGAAGAAATCTATATCGCTGATGAAGCATTCCTAACAGGTACTGCAGCAGAACTTACTCCTGTTCGAGAAGTAGATGCACGCGTTTTAGGTGCAGGCGGACGAGGTCCGATCACTGAAAAACTGCAAAGCGGCTATTTTGACATTGTATACGGACGAAATCCTGACTACGACCACTATTTAACGTACATCAATTAAAGGGATTTTCCATGGCAAGTGATATGAACGACTATTTCCAAAAGAAAAAAAATGAAAATCAAAAAAAGAGCGATTCCCAAGGGCCTAAAATACCAAAGTTTGATTTCAATATGAACGGTCAAAAAGCGGGAACACTCTGGCTTATTGGAGGAATAGTTTTGTTGCTGATGTTAGCAAAACCATTTGTTATTATTACCGAGGGTGAGCGCGGTATTCTGTCCACTAACGGTAAATATGAGGAAAGAGCTCTTCTGCCAGGTCTGCATTTTTTAATCCCGGTGATTCAAAAAGTCTATCTTGTGGATACAAAAGTACGGATTATCAATTATGCGGACAAAATTGATCGAGCGTCAACTACAGGTGATGGAATCTTACTCAAACCTGCTATTACCGTCTTGGATAAACGCGGATTACCGGTATCTATCGACATGACAGTTCAGTACCGTTTAAATTCAGAACTTGCCGCTCAAACGATCTCTAATTGGGGATTTAGCTGGGAAGATAAGATCATTGATCCTGTAGCCCGTGATGTTGTTCGTAATGTTGTGGGTCAGTATGATGCTGAAACATTACCAATTATGCGTAATGCAATCGCTCAGAAAATTGAAGCAGGTATCCGCAGTAATATCGATCGTCAAAAAAACGGTCCTGCAAATCTAGAATCTATTCAGTTACGTGAAATAGGACTACCTCAAAAAGTAAAAGATCAAATCGAGCGTGTACAAGTAGCCAAACAAGAAGTTGAAAAAGCACAACAAGACGTTGAACGTGCAAAGCAAGAAGCATTTAAAAAAGAGACAGAAGCTCAAGGGACAGCGAATGCTCTCACCATTGAAGCACAAGCACAAGCAAAAGCAAATCACCTTGTTGGAGCATCACTTAGTCCTGGATTGCTAAAACTTGAACAGATCAAAGTACAGGGTAAATTTAACGAGGCGCTCAAAGAAAATAAAGACGCGAAGATCTTTCTAACCCCTGGCGGATCTACCCCTAATATTTGGCTCGATACCAAAAGCGGTGACAGTCAAAAAATAAGTTCAATAGGCAAATAAACTATGAATCTTAATCAAATCGATTGGGCAAAATCCGAGCTTCTTCCAGTTATTGTTCAAGACTCAACCACATCAGAAGTCTTGATGATGGCCTACATGAACCGTGAAGCACTGGAGTTATCTCTTTCCACGCGCATTGCCCACTACTTCTCACGTTCCAAACAGCGTTTATGGAAAAAAGGTGAGACAAGTGGTCACTTACAGAACATTGAGCGTTTTTTACTCGATTGCGACAATGATACCTTGCTTATCATGGTACGTCAAGAAGGGGTAGCGTGTCACACGGGACGTAAATCGTGCTTTTTCACCGATATCGAATCGGGCGAAACCATCAGCGTTCCTCAAATCGATACTACAGCCGCGTATGGAATTATTGACGAACTCTATCACACGATTCTTACACGTAAAGATGCTGATCCTGAGACCTCGTGGACGGCAAAGCTATTGAGTAAAGGCGATAATGCAATCCTCAAAAAAGTAGTTGAAGAAGCGGGAGAATTCTCTTTTGCGATCAAAGACAACGATGAAGATGAAATTATTTACGAATGTGCCGATTTAGTTTATCATGTCCTTGTCGCATTGGGACACAAAAATATTTCTCCTGATCGTATTAAACAAGAATTGGCTCGCCGATTTGGCACGAGTGGTATTGCGGAGAAGAACGCTAGGATAAAATGAATAAACATGTCATCGACTTTTTACATACATTGAATCTTTATGATTACCTCCTTTTTGGAGGAATCATCTTTTTCTTCTTATTTTTGCTAATCTTATCCATACTCTTACGACATAAGCAAACCCTGGCACTGATACTTGTTATATTATCCATTGTCACTTTATTAATCACGCCTGTAGGTGGGTACATAGCGTTACATGCACTCATCTACAAACATTCTATCAAACTCACAACGGTTAAAGATCTTGAGTTTACCGAGGCACTGCTTGTAAAAGGCGATATTAATAACAGCTCCAATGAAACATTCAAAGAATGTACTTTGTATGTTGGTGTCTCCAAAATATCGCCGATAAAACCCCTGAATAAACTCTATCCATATTTGCCATTTCGTCGCCAAACGATTGTTATCAAAGGACCTATTGCGCCTAAAGAGTCCAAAACGTTCAAACTTCTCATTCAGCCCTTTCATTACGCCAAACGCCACAGCGTTACGGTTTTAGGACAATGTAGATGAGTACTTCTTTTACCATTTGGCACTATTTGGACTTTTTACTCATTGCAATGGCATTAACATGGTCCATATGGTATACCCTTCAACAAAATGATATACCAAAAAAAGGCTCTTTTATTGCAACATACAGTGTGATTGCTTTCTTTCTGCTCATTCTTTCTGTAATTGCCATCAACACATACACAAAAAAAGTCATTTTATTGAATCTCAGCAATAAACGTTTTCTTTCTGCGGAATCTATATTTTTTATGGGAAGCGTACGTAACACGGGCAACTATGATGTAGGTGAAGTGGAGATTGAAATCAAAATATTTGACAAAGGGACTAAAAAACAGGGAAGAACATCCTTTGAATCAACAGCCTTTTCAGACTATTATAACGATACAGACATCCGAAAACTTTTTGGATACAAAAATGAGAAAGTCAAGCCCGTATCGTATACCATTCGTAAAACCATTGCCAAGGAATTAAAAGCGGGTCATACTAAGCCATTTACCGTATCAATCGATTATCCATCGCACTTTCAAGGCTATACCAACAAAGAACGTCTCATTATTCACTAATATTTAAGCCCTATTTGCTTAAGTGCATGATTAACGGCTCTTAATTGTTCATTTTTATCTTTACACCATAGCGGTGCGATGAGAGACTCATCATCAATCCCCGCACTGATACGCTGAACACTTACATGAGACGGTTTTGCCCTCAAAGCTTCACTCAGTACATCCAAATATAGCTCTTCACTAATCGGAGTGAATTCACCTCTGTCGTATTCATTTGCCAAAGCTGTTCGTTTAACGACGTACAGCGGATGGTACTTCACAGAGTCAATCCCTAAATCGTACGCAGCATACGCTGTTTTAAGCATCATATCGCGGTCTTCACCCGGCAAACCGAAGATTAGATGCCCGCAAACATTTAGCCCATATTTTTTAGCTTTTATAATCGTATTTTTAACATTTTGGCTATCATGCCCACGATTTATTTTCAAAAGTGTCTCGTCAAAAATCGACTGAATACCAAATTCAATCCATATTTCAGTGCGTTTTGATAGTTCACTCAAATACTCAAACGCCTCATCACTGATACTGTCTGAACGCGTTCCGATACTAAGACCCACTACATTATCAAACGTTAACGCTTTTTCGTAGAGTGCTTTAAGGGTACTTAACGGGGCGTAGGTATTGGTAAAACTTTGAAAATAGACCAAATATTTTTGGGTATCATTTTCCAGTGTCAGTTTTTTGGAAAGGGCATTAAATTGCCATTCCAGTTGCTGAAGCTGTTGCTCTAAATGGGGGTTTTCTGCCGAATCCAAATTGAGAAAGAACCCTTTTAACGGTTTTACTTTGTCTAAGCTCGGACTAAATGAGTCATTTTCACAAAAAGTACAACCACCCTTTGCAACGGTTCCATCGATATTTGGACAAGTAAATCCAGAGATGGAAACAGGAACTTTGGAAACTTTGGCTCCGAACTTTTTACTCAAGTATTGCCCGTAGGTAAAAATCTGTTCCCGCATCATAAGATCTTAAACGATGTATTTGCCGGTAAAACAAGCCGTACAATACTTATCGTCCTCTGCATTCACACTACGCAGTAAAGCATCTTCACTCAAATAAGCCAAAGAATCGGCTTCTATAAAAGCACAGATCTCTTCATTGGTCATATTCGAAGCGATGAGTTTGTCTTTATCGGGCGTATCAACACCATAAAAACATGGATCTGTTGTCGGAGGGCTCGAAATACGCATGTGGACTTCTGCCGCTCCTGCTTCTTTGAGCATACGTACAATACGTCGGCTGGTAGTTCCACGAACAATCGAATCGTCTACAACGATCAGCCGTTTTCCGCGTATAAGATCATTGATCGGTGAAAGCTTCATCTTAACTTTCAAATCACGCATCTCCTGTGTAGGTTCAATAAACGTACGTCCAATATAGTGATTACGCATAATCGCCATCTCATAAGGAATACCGCTTGCTTGCGCATACCCAATCGCCGCAGGAACACCGCCATCCGGTACCGGAACGACCATATCTGCCTCAACCGGCTGAGCAAGGGCTAATTCTTTTCCCATAGCTTTACGCATTGAATAGACGTTTTGGTTGTACACATTGGAATCAGGGCGTGCAAAATAAACGTATTCAAAAATACAGTGCTTAGGGGTAGGCTCAAAAACTTTAATCGACTGAGGTGCTTTACCTTTTTCAAATATTAATAATTCACCCGGCTCAACATCCCGAATAAATTCAGCACCGATAAGATCAAATGCACACGTTTCCGAAGCCACGACATAACCATCGCCCACACGTCCAAGACTCAAAGGACGGAAACCAAAACGGTCACGCATAGCAAACATTTTGGATCGGCTCAAAAAGACCAGAGAATACGCTCCTTCGATCTTTTTGACAGCATCAATAATACGATCCGTTAAGTGTAACTGATCACTTTTAGCAATCAAGTGAATCAAATTTTCGGTATCCATAAAGGTTTGAAAAATCGCCCCTTTTTTGATCAACGCATCACGTACTTCTTTTGCATTGGTCAGGTTTCCATTATGCACAATTGCCATTTCACCCAAATCATAGCGGGCAAAGACAGGCTGAGCATCTAAAATAGAATCATCACCTGCCGTTGAATAACGGGTATGTCCAATCGCCATATTGCCCTTAAGGGTATTGAGCTTTTGCGTATCAAAGACTTGCGTTACCAATCCACGATCTTTGATCGTATAGAGTTTTTCACCGTCACTTGTACTGATACCTGCTGCCTCTTGTCCGCGATGTTGCATGGCATGTAACGAGAAATACGCTAACTTAGAAGCTTCATCGTGATCAAATATTCCGATAACCGCACATTTTTCATTTAAACTACGCATCCGTACTCCTTAGACCAATTCCAAACAATCTGCGATATTATACAATCCGTTGTTTTTGCCAGCCAACCATTTGGCCGCACGAATCGCTCCCTTAGAAAACGTATTACGGCTCGTTGCCGTATGGTGCAGTTCCACAAACTCACCGTCATTGTAAAACCCAACGGTATGACGCCCAACGATATCACCTCCGCGCAGTGCCATCACTGCGATTTCATCACTTGTGCGCTCACCGATGTTGCCATCACGACCACTTACGCGAACTGCATCCAAATCCAAATTTCGTCCCGCTGCTGCAGAGTGTGCCAATGTCAACGCTGTACCGCTTGGAGCATCTTTTTTGTGGCGATGATGCTGCTCAACAATTTCGATATCGAAACCTTCAAGTGTTTTTGCCGCTGTGTGAACCAACTTATTGAGAAGCGCTACACCCAATGACATATTCGTAGCGTATAAAATAGGCATCGATTCACTTGCCATTTTCAATAAATTCATCTGGTGTGCATCCAAGCCTGTTGTGCCGATAACTATGGGCGTAGGGTGTTGAATCGCACACTCTAATAAGAGCTGTGTTGCCTCTGGCAGGGAGAAGTCAATGACGATATCGCACCCTTTAAGCAAAGTAGCCATATCATTGGTCACCAAAACAGCCGGATCAATCGAAAAATTAAGCTCATCACGTACATATACTGCGCCCAAAGAGATCTCAGTCTCATGATGTAAATCATCTATAATGAGCTTTCCGACGCGCCCGCCCGCTCCAAATACACCTACTCTTATCATGGTCATCTCCCGTTCGCAATGCTAAAACGGTATTGTACCGCCTTAGGGTTTAGCGGTGGCTTATCTTATCTACGTAGGCAATTGCTTGAAGGGCTGCCACCGAACCGTCCCCAGCAGCACTGACTACTTGCTTGGGTGCCGCAATTCGTAAATCACCCGTTGCATACAGTCCAGGAACGGATGTATTCATACTAATGTCCACAATCACTTCTCCGGCATCATTCATCTCACACAAAAAACTGCCATCATCTTGGATGAGTACTTGATTGTTAACATCACGACCAACAAAGACAAATAAACCCGGAGCATCAATCTGACGCGTCAAACCGTCTTTAAACACAACCCTAATACCTGTTACCCCCATAGCATCTCCAAGTACTTCTTGAGGAGAGGCATTGAGCAGAATCTCGATATTCGGTGTCATTTTAACACGCTCAATAGTATTTGGAGCAGAGCGGAAAGTGTCCCGACGGTGAATAATATATACTTTTGTACATATCTTAGCCAAATAGAGAGCCTCTTCCATCGCGGTATCACCACCGCCGATTATGGCTACTTCTTTACCTTTATAAAAAAAACCATCACAAGTTGCACAGGTACTGACACCACGCCCAAAGTATTTATCTTCGCCAATAAATCCGGCACGCTTAGGCGTAGAGCCTGTAGCTACAATCACGCTTTTGGCCGTATTCGTACTTCCATCTGATTTATGAATCGTAAACGTTCCATCCTCATTGCGAGAAACTCGTGTCACTTCGGACATCTCATGCTTCAATCCAAAACGCTGACACTGCTCAAGCCATGGAATCATAAAATCCATCCCGCTTAGATTGTGGGCAGTAGCTCCTGGATAATTTTCTATCTCTGAGCTCGAGGTGATTTGACCGCCAGGCATCCCTTTTTCAAACATGATAACATCATCTAGTCCACCACGTGTCGTATATAATCCTGCCGTAAGACCTGCCGGTCCACCGCCTATAATGGCACAATCTAACATATTACAACCCCTACTTATTGTTAATAATTACGCATATAATACACTGTTCGTGTTAAGTGATAGCACAAATACACTGCAAAAAAAACTTTTTAGAAAACTTTAAAACGACAAGAAGATAAGGATGAGAAATAAGCAACGAAGGAATCTGACCCGCTTGGGTCAAGATACTATAAAAGTGAATTGATCTTGTCAGTGAATGCTTGCTTAGAAGCAGCACCAACCATTTGATCTACCATTTCACCATTTTTGAAGAAAAGAATTGTAGGAATAGAACGGATACCGAATTTAACTGCGATATCTTGCTCTTCATCTGTGTTTACTTTACAGATATTTGCTTTACCTTCAAAATCGTTTGCCAATTCTTCGATAACAGGAGCGATCATACGACAAGGTCCACACCATGGTGCCCAAAAGTCAACAAGCGCAACGCCTTCTTTTGTAATCTCTTCAAAATTTGATGCCGTTAGTTCAACGTATTTGCCCATTTTATTTCCTTGATTTAGGTTTATATTGAGCTATTATAACGCCCCTTGCTTTAAAACTACTTATTACGAAAACCGCATCATTTTTTTCAACCTATTGCTATAAAGTGATATTTTCAATCCATTCAATTCCCTCATCACAAACAATGAGGGCATCAATACAATAATCACCGTTAAGTTTTCTTTGTTGAAGATAGGTTTGGATGGTGCGATTGAGTTTTTGAAGTTTGGATCGGGTTATGTTATAAACAGCAGATTCATAGGTTGCACCACTTTTGACTTCGACAAAATGAAGAACGCTCTCTTTGAGCGCAATAATGTCTATTTCGCCAAAACGGTTATAGACATTTCGCTCTATGATTCGATATCCCTGTAATCTGAGATATTCGCAAGCACGATCTTCAGCAATATTCCCCTTTGCCTTGGTGTGCATCCTTAATCCATTATTTGAACACCATCTGAATTCATCCAGATGGCTACGCTGGCCGCTATGACACTAAAGCTTGCCTCTTTGAGGCAGAATTGCAAATGATGTATCATTCTAAATAATCGGGTTTTACGATATCCACTTTGATCGATTTGAAACGCGCTGTCTTGATCAGCTCGTCATATTCGTCCCCAAACAAAAAGTTGATTTTACTTTTCGCATGGTGGAAAGTCGTAAAGAGAGTCCCCTTTTTAACCGTCGAGCTTACTTTGACGCGCAAAGGGGCACTTTGCCCGTATTGGCTTTTGAGTACCACAAAATCTTTGTATTCAAAAAATTCTTCATCGTCGACACTGACAAGCAAAGTATCTTCACTGTGGCTTCGGCTGAGCTTATCACAATGATTGGTTTGAGCAGCGTTATTGTAATGAACCAAAATACGCCCTGTTGTGAGATAATATCCCTCATGGGTCGGAGCGCGCAATAATTCTTCTACTTGGCCACGAGGCTCATATTGTTTGTAACGAAATGCTCCAATACCATCTTTGGTACGGAAGTCCTTGAGGTGCAATACCGGAGTATCTTCTTCTTGTATAGGCCATTGCATACCACGTAAGCGATTGGCTTCAAGCTTTTCATAACTCGCTCCCCCAAAACGGTTTGGCGCCGCTACACGCACATCATTCCAAACATCTTTGGAACTTTTATACCCAAAATCGGTTCCGTATCGCTTTGAAATCTCCGCAATAACTTCCCAGTCATCCGGCATCGCTACATTGACAAGAGGTTGTGAAAGATGCAATCTACGCTCTGCATTGACATAAACACCTGTTTTTTCATAAGCGCTTTTCACACCGAAAATAATGTCGGCAAATTTCGTAATCTCATTGTCAAACAACTCATTGACGATCAACAAATCAAGATTTTTGAGTGCCGCATGGATTTTATTTTGATTAGGATGAATGTGGGCAATGTCTTCACCGATATTAAATACAGCCTTGATACCACCATCTATCATGGCATTGATCAAATCAGGCGTCATCATACCGATCTCTTTTGGTGGCTGATAATCGGGAGCGTAATACGGCAGCATCCCAACATCACACGTCCCTTGAACATTGTTCTGTCCACGAAGAGGCATAAGCCCTGCACCGCGTTTTCCAATATTTCCCGTAATCAACGAAAGATGGGTAATCGCCATTACCGCATACGATCCGTCAAGATGTTCGGTAATCCCAAGTCCCCAGAAAAAGAGACTTTTTCGTGTAGCGTATTTACGGGCAACGATACGAATCTCCCGCGCCAATGACTCATACCCAGGAATCTGGAGCAGATAGTCCGGATTGGCATACGGATCATTCAATATCGACTGCTTATACTCTTCGTATCCCTTCGTTCGGCTTTCGATAAATTGGGCATTTACCAAATCCTCGGAAATAATGACATACGCCATCATGTTGAGCATCATAAGATTGGCTTCGTAAGGGATGCTCAAATGATGAGTTGCGGATTTTGAGAGCTGAATACGGCGTACATCCAAAACAGCAAGCTCCGCTCTATTATCCTTAATGACTTCCAGCATACGATTGGCAACGATTGGATGCCCCTCAGTCGTATTCGAACCCATAACCACCATGAATTCGGTTTCATAGATATCATCAAACGGATTGGTGGCGGCACCCTCACCGATTGTCAGACGCATCCCCTTAAGTGAAGGGGAGTGACAGACGCGAGCGCAGTTATCAACGTGGGGTGAACCCACTACATTACGGGTAAAATGCTGAAAAAGAAACGAACTTTCACAGCTGGTACGTGCTCCTCCGATAGAGGCAAAAGAGTGTGAGCCGTGTTTATCGGTAATCTCTTTGAGCTTGCGCGCCGCTATTTCATAGGCACTGTCATAACTGATCTCATAAAAATCATGGTCAATAGGCTCAAGGTAGTCCATATCCAAGTCCGCAAAAAGTTCTGCATTGGCGTTTAAAAATGACTTACGTACCCGTGCAGTATGAAGCCGTTTTGCATTCGTGACAAAATCCCAACCCTGCTTTCCTTTCACACAAAGGCGACCTTGTGAAACGACCCCTTCTTCTTTTGCAAAAACTTTTAAAATCTTATTGTCTTCTACTTCCGCCGAAATATCACACCCTACTCCGCAATAGGTACATACACTGTCGATAACCATCTGATAATTCCTCGGAAATTAGGCTATGCGCCCTTTTTAAAATTAGTGAATTTTACAATGATATCTCTTAAGAACTGCGGAAGCAGTGTGCTCGTTCTAATCAATAGATAAAATCTAAACGGGAAAGGATAAAAGCGCTTTTTTTTCTCAATAGCATGCATGATTCGTTTAACCCCAGCGTCTGTCGTAAGTAAAAACGGCATCTTAAATTTATTCTTTTGTGTCATCTCTGAGTCAATAAATCCCGGCAGTATGTTTATCACATCAATACCATGCGGTTTTATCTGATAACGTAATCCTTCGGCATACGCATTAAGCGCACGCTTGGAACTGCTGTAGGCTACGGATGTCGGCATGGACATCAGTGATGCAAGCGAAGAGATAACCACAATCTCTCCCGACTTTTGCTCTATCATCTTGGGGATAATGGGTTCTAGCAGTGCATGTACGCTTAAAAAATTAGTCTTAAAAAGACGATGAAAATCATTAAAAGGGGTTACACCCTCCGAATGTCCTACAGAGATTCCTGCATTCAAGATGATCCGATCAATATTCGAATTTGCCAATTGCTGTCCAATCTGATGCATCGCATCAAAATCATTCACATCGGATACAATCGTCTCTACCTTCGCCCCTCGTGTTCTGCATTGCATTGCTACCTCTTCCAACTTCTCCTCACGGCGAGCCAGGAGTACCAACTCATTGCCACTTGACGCATACCCAAGTGCCAAATGCTTTCCCAAACCGCTGCTGGCTCCCGTTATCACAATGCGCATATTCCCTCCAATAAGTGAATCTCAGCTATAATTATACCCATGAATGAAACACTAAAAATCGGGGAGATCAATCTCCTCATAATCGATCGCGATACGACTCCCGGGCTTTTCCTAAAAACCATGGATGACAGCGATATCCTTTTACCCAACCAATACGTGACAGACTCCATGCACATCGGCGATACTCTCGAAGTATTTGTTTACACCGACAGTGAAGATCGTCCCGTTGCCACAACTGCAAAACCCAAAGCAATGCTAAATGAAATCGCCTTTCTCGAAGTAGTCGATACCAGCCCTATCGGTGCTTTTGTAAATTGGGGATTGCCAAAAGATCTATTTATTCCAAAAGCCCTTCAAAAGCGTCCGTTTAACATTGGAGAAAAGCGTATCATCCGTATTGTATTAGATGAACGTACTAATCGCCTAGTAGGAACCGAAAAAGTTAGTAGTGCGCTGATCGCTGCACCTAAAACGTTTTATCCAAACACGCCTGTAAGCTTTATGATTATCGCCAAAACCCCTTTGGGTTTTAAAGCGATTGTAGACAACACTTACGAGGGGATGCTCTATACAAATGAAATCTTCGAAACCCTTCGTGTCGGAGATGTGAAAAGCGGTTTTGTCAAACAACGCCGTGAAGACGGAAAGCTCGATCTTTCACTGCAAATGATTGGAAAAGCCAAAGCCGGCAATGCTGCGGCAAAGATTTATGAGATGCTTCAGCAAAATGGCGGGATGCTTCCGTATAACTATAAAAGTGATGCCGAACTTATCCAAAAAGCATTTGGTTTGAGTAAAAAGAATTTTAAAAGCGCTCTCACCGAATTGGTCGACAGTAAAAAAATAACCATCAAGGAGAACGGAATTTATGGGATATAGACCCAAGCATACTGCATTTACGCACCTAGTAGCACGACGTATCAGCTACATAGAGGGTGATAAACTTATCAATCTTGTGAGTTACAACCGTGATACCAACGCCCTTGAAGTCACCATTACTGAAAACGGCGAAGTTCGAACCGATACTGCATACCCATTTGCCCACTTGCCTAAAAAAGTGAAACAGCAACTCAATCCACTACAATAAAAAAGGACAATAATGACACAATTCACAAACGTAACTGCTGACAAAAAAGCCAATATCTATTTTGATGGAAATGTAACCAGCCGTACATTGCACTTTGAAGACGGCAGTATGAAAACTCTTGGCATTATGCTACCGGGTGAATATACCTTCAATACAGGTGATAAAGAGATCATGGAAATCATGAGCGGAGAGATGGAAGTACAGCTTCCAGGAAATGACGCGTGGATTACGATCACCGGTCCCCAGAGCTTTGAAGTAAGTGCTAACAGTGCATTTCATCTCAAAGTAAAAACAATAAGCGATTACTGCTGCAGTTTTTTAAAATAGATTGGGGAATTTTCCCAAATCTATTTTATTTCTACTGTTGACATTTCAATATACCCATCACCCATATAATCTTTCCATGTATGGTCTGATATTACACCGCTAATTTTATAATAATTCCCCTGCTTCAATGTGCTTGTATAGGTATGCTTTCCTGTTATTTTAGTACACTGACTTTCATTGGCCATTACACAAATAGATGCACCCTTCTTTGTTTCAAAACGGATTGGTTTAATATATTGAACAGAACCCGTATCAACACTGTTTGACTTATTATTGCTGTTTGACTTTCCATCAATGATTTCTAGTAGAAGCGTTCGCGACTCCTTATCGCCTTGTTTTGCTGCACAAGCCAGCCACATCATCGCAAACTTTTCATTTTGTTCTACCCCGCGTCCTGTCGCGTACATTATGCCAATGTTGTATTGTGCATCTTTATGCTCTTGTATAGCTGCTTTTTCATACCATCTTGCGGCTTGTGTTTGATTCATCTCTACACCAATACCACGCTCAAACATAACTCCAGTCTCAAACTGGGCTGTTTTTTCTCCCCGTAACGCATCGGTGTATAATTTCCAAAAAGCCGCAGAACGTGTTATGTTATTACGCTGCGTATCATTCTCATTTGCATATATTGATAAACTTATGAATCCAATAATTAATATCATCACTACTTTTTTCATCATTCTTTTTCCATCTTATAAAGTGTTATATGCCCTATCACCGGCATCTCCTAACCCCGGGATAATAAATTTATCATTATTGAGCTTCTCATCAATTTTGGCAATAATCATCTCAACATCCGGATGTTTATTCAATACAGTTTCAATCCCCTCCGGCGAGGCAAGAATATTAAGTATACAGATCGATTTTGCATGCTTTTTGTTTAATACTTCAATAGCATCGCACAGTGATCCACCTGTTGCCATCATGGGATCTACAAGTATCACTTTCTTGCCTGTGCAATCTCCTACACGATCATAATACAAAACACTTTTATGTGTTAATTCATCCCTTTTGATCCCTAAAAACCCGGATACAGCTGCGCGCAATGTATCTATCACCGCTTCATGCATCGGTAATCCAGCACGTAAAACTGACACTACAACTATCTCTTCTTCTTTAATATAGTCATACTCTTTTTCGCCATTCCATGTCATTATTTTTTTTGATATTTGCGGTATTTCCCGCAATGCTTCATATAAAAGCAGTTTTGTAAGCTCTTTAATTGTATGTCGAAATACAAAAGCGTCGATGGTATTATCACGAAGGGTATTAACAAGGGATTGAACAAGAGGGTGGTGAAGTTCTCGATACATGTGTTCTCTTTTGATAAAGTACACAATTATAGTAGATTTAATGACGAATCCCTGCATAAAGCAGGAATTATTTATTTGTAACGATAGGTTATTCGCCCTTTATCGAGACTGTATGGGGTTAATTCAATTTTCACTGTATCCCCCGGTAAGATCTTGATGTAATGCATACGCATTTTTCCAGCAATGTGACACAAAATTACGTGTCCATTTGGCAATTCAACACGAAAAGTTGCGTTTGGTAGAGCCTCAACAATCTTTCCGTCTACTTCGATGACATCATCTTTTGCCATAAAAATTTCCTTTATGAAATGGATAAAATTTCAGCTCTACCGTTGATTATCGCAACCGTATGCTCGTAATGAGAGCCTCTAAGCCCATCTGTACTTACCACATCCCAGCCATTAGCCAGAATTTTGGAAGCCCCTTCTTTTTGACATATCATCGGTTCCAGACAAAAAATCATTCCATTCTTAATTTTTGGACCCGCTTTAGCATTGGGTGCATCCAAATAATTAGGAATTTCCGGTTCTTCATGAGGCTTTTTTCCAATGCCATGTCCACAAAAATTTCTCAATGGCACAAAACCACGAGAAAGAATAAATTTTTCCATTGCATGCGAGAGTTCTTTAAAATGCATTCCGTCACGGATGATTTCAATGGCATGATAAAGGGTGTCTTTCGCACAGGCGATGAGCGCTTCATCTACAGCAGAAATTTTTCCAATCCCTACCGATATCGCCGCGTCTCCAAAGTAACCCTCTTTTTCCGTCCCAACATCAAAACCGATTACATCCCCCTCTTGAAGTACATAATCAGAGGGTATACCATGTATGATTACTTCATTAAGGGAAGTACAAACGGCATTCGGAAACCCGTAGAGCCCTTTAAAAGAAGGTCGCGCGCCTTGTGAGCGGATATAATCCTCTCCCATAGCATCCAATTCTTTTAAAGAAATACCAGCCTTTGCATTGTGAGCTAATAGCTCTAACGTACCGCCGACAATTTTGTTGGCGATACGAAGTTTTGCTATTTCCTCAGGTTTGCGAAGCGCAATCGCCATTTTAGAGACCGACCGCGCTAAGGGTTTGATATTTGCTCATATACACCTGTGCTTCAATACGTCGCATTGTATCGAGTGCAACTTGTACAACGATAAGTACTGCTGTTCCTCCGAAGAAGAAAGGGACACCCATCGCTTTAACAATAACCCATGGTAATGTTGCAACAAGACCCAAATAAATAGCACCGCTGAATGTCAAACGGCTAGCCGTTTCATTCAAAAACTCTTTGGTAGATTCACCAGGACGTACGCCTGGGATAAATCCGCCTTGACGCTTGAGGTTATCCGCGATATCTTTTGCATTGAAAACAATCGATGCATAAAAATACGCAAAAAAGACCACAAACAAAAATTGCAGGAAATTAAAGAAATAATGACTCGGATTCAAAAAGTCTGCAATAGACTGAACTGCCGGATTCGTGCTGCTTGATAGAACCGTAACCGGAAACATCAAAATAGCCGATGCGAAAATCACCGGGATAACCCCTGAAAGATTCACTTTTACCGGAATGTAGTTCATAACGCGTTTATTTTGATTTTGCAACATCGTTTTTTTGGCATAAGTCACCGGAATACGGCGCTCACCAAGTTCTACGTAAATGATCACCAAAATCGTTGCAGCAATCAAAGCAAGTATTGCTATGATCGAAATAAAACTCATTGAACCTGTATTAACCATAGTTATTGCTTGTGAAATGCCACTTGGGATTGCCGAAACAATACCTGCAAAGATAATCAAAGAAACACCGTTACCGATACCACTTTGAGTAATTTGCTCACCAATCCACATGATCAACATCGTACCAGCTAACATAGAAACACACGCCAATATCATAAAGGTTGTATGATCGACTAAAATAGCACTGCTACCATCTTTACCGGTCATATTTTCTAAACCAACACTAACACCAATTGCCTGAACAACTGTGATAGCAATCGTTGCATAGCGAATAATCTGCATGTATTTAACCATACCATCGCGCTCTTTTTTCATCTGAGCCAAAGTAGGAAAAGTAGCAGCTAAAAGTTCCATAATGATTGAAGCGGTGATGTAGGGCATAATACCAAGGGAGATAATTGAGAGACGTTCTACGGCATTTCCGCTGAACATATTAAATAGACCTAGCGCATCTGCTTTGTGGGTATCAAAAAAAGCAGCAATGACGGCAGTGTCAACACCCGGTACTGGCACGTATGCCAATAGACGGAATACAAAGAGAAAACCGATCGTTATTAAGATCTTGTTTACAAGCTGTTGGTTCACTTAGTTACCAGTTGTTGTAACGTTTTCGTCTTTGATTTTGCTAGCTAAATCTTTAGCGCTTGCGCCAACCAATTTAACTTTTACAACCGACTTTTTCAAACGGTGTACGCTACGGATTGTTTCCATTGTGATTTCAGTAAGCGCTGCTACATCTTTCGCTTTTTCAACATTGATAACGGTTGGTTTAATCACACGTGATGTAAACCCGATTTTTGGCAAACGGCGAGCAAGAGGTTGTTGTCCACCCTCAAAGTTACGTTTTTCATTGTAACCTCCACGAGCCTTTTGACCCTTGTGCCCTTTACCAGAAGTTTTACCCGTACCGCTTCCCGCGCCACGACCAAGACGTTTTTTGCTGTGAGTTGAACCCTCAGCAGGTGTAAGATTTTCGAGTGACATACCTTATCCTTTAATACGTGAAAGTGCATCAATAGTTGCACGTACCACAGTGTTTGGATTGTTTGAACCCAAAGATTTCGTAAGAATATCTTGGATTCCAGCAAGCTCAAGAACAGGACGTGTAGCGCCACCGGCGATAACTCCTGTACCTTCAGATGCTGGTTTAAGCAAAATACGACTTGCATTGTATTTTACTTCGATATCGTGAGCAATTGTTGTCCCTTTGATCTTAACTTCAGTAAGATTTTTGAACGCTTCATCAACTGCTTTACGGATAGCATCAGGAACTTCTTTCGCTTTACCTACTCCATAACCGACGGTACCTTTTTTGTTACCTACAACGATAAGAGCAGTAAAACGAAAACGTCTACCACCTTTTACAACTTTTGTTACACGACCAATATTTACGATCGCTTCTGAAAATTCTTCTCTATTAATCGGATTCATTCATCAGCCCCTAAAACTTGATTTCATTGGCGCGAAGTGCATCGGCAAATGATTTTACAACACCGTGATATACAAATCCGTTACGGTCAAATGTAACTTCATTGATTCCAGCATCTTTTAGGGTTTTAGCGAATACCGCGCCTGCTTTTGCAGCATCTTCGATATTAGCTTTGAGACCCAAAGTTTTTGAGTGTACCGCTGCAAGAGTTACTCCTGCTTCGTCATTAATCGCTTGAGCGCTGATGTAGCGGTTTGAGCGAAATACTGAGATACGTGGCAAAGTCGCGCATCCTGAGATTTTAGAGCGAATACGACGTTTGCGCTGGAGACGCTTAGCCGATTTATTTTTGAGTGTTTTAGCTGTCATTTCATCGCCCCTTATTTCTTAGATGTCTTACCGGCTTTACGCAGGATAGTCTCATCAGAATATTTAACACCTTTGCCTTTATACGGCTCAGGAGGACGGAATGAACGAATTACAGCTGCAATTTGTCCAACTTGTTGCTTATCAGAACCTTTGATGCTGATAACGTTTTTCTCTACTGCGATAATAAGACCAGCTGGGATATCAAAAAGAATATCATGGCTGAAACCCAATTGCAATTTCAAAATAGCGCCTTCAACAGAAGCACGGTAACCAACACCATTAATTTCGAGTTTTTTCTCGTAACCAGCAGTTAAACCCGTAACGATATTTGCAGCCAAAGCACGGTAAGTACCCCAGAATGCGCGATCAGCACGAGCGTCAGATTTAGTTGCAAACGTCAATACGTTGTCATCAAATGTGAAGTTACAGTTCTCTTTTGTATCAAGAGCATGCGTTGAGTTACCTTTTGCAAAAGTAATAACCGCACCATCAATAGATACTTTAACATCAGCCGGGATAGAAATAGGAAGTTTTCCAATACGTGACATCTTATCCCCTTACCAAATCGTACAAAGGACTTCACCACCAACGCCAAGCTCGAAAGCTTTGTCGTTAGGAAGAACCCCTCTTGAGCTACTAACAATAATAGTACCGTAACCGTTTTTGAAACGCTTCAGTTCATCTTTACCTTTGTAAACACGACGTCCCGGTTTAGAAACACGCTTTACTTCGTTAATAACTGTACGACCATTGTCGTATTTTAATACAACATTGATGCTCTTTTTAACGCCGTTTTCAATAACGTTATAGCTCTCAATGTAACCTTTGTCAGCCAAAATACCGACAACTGCTTCAACAACTTTTGAATGCATCAAAGTTGTTGAATCCAAACGGCGCATTGCCGCATTTCGGATACGAGTCAACGAATCCGAGATCAAATCATTAATCATTTATTTTCCTTATCTAACTATTAGGAGTATCGAACTGGGATTACCAGCTTGACTTTCTAACGCCTGGGAGTAACCCTTCATTTGCCATCTTACGAAAGCATATGCGACAAATACCAAAATCACTGATAACAGAGTGTGGACGACCACAGATCTGACATCGAGTATACGCGCGAACAGCAAACTTCGGTGTACGTTGTTGCTTAGCGATCATTGACTTCTTAGCCATTATTCTCTTCCTTTTGCAAACGGCATGCCAAGCATTTCAAGCATCTTGAAAGCATCTTTGTCAGCTGTTGCAGATGTTACCACAGTAATGTTCATCCCGTGGATTTGCATAATTGAATCGTAATCAACTTCAGGAAAAATCAACTGCTCGGTCAAACCGAAGTTGTAGTTTCCGCGACCGTCAAAACCGTTACGTGGAATACCACGGAAGTCTTTCATACGAGGAAGTGATACAGAGATCAATTTGTCCATAAAATCGTACATTTGAGCGCCACGTAGTGTAACTTTAACACCAACTGGCATACCCTCACGTACTTTAAAACCCGCAACCGATTTACGTGCGACAACAACTGCCGCACGTTGTCCAGCAATACTGCTGATCGTGTCTTGGATATTTTGGATCAATTTGTTGTCTTTCATTGCGAAACCACAACCCACTGAAATAATCACTTTTTCAAGTTTTGGAAGCTGCATAACATTTGCAATTCCAAGAGCGCTTTGAAGCTCTGGCTTAAGTGCAAGATATTTATCTTTTAAACGTGCCATGATTACGCCTCCACTTTACGAACATTTGATGCATGTACAGGCATTTCTTTATTCAAGAATCCGCCTTGTGGATTTTGCTCGCTAGGTTTGATCGCTTTTTTCGCAACACGAACACCCTTAACGATTACTTTATTTTTCTTAGGCATAACTTGAAGCAATTCTGCTTTAGTCCCTTTATCGTCACCGGCGATCACTTCAACAATGTCGCCTTTTTTGAAATTAAATTTTGCCATCATACAACCTCTGGAGCAAGGGATACGATTTTCATGAAACCAGAATAACGAACTTCACGTCCGATTGGTCCGAAAATACGTGTTCCGATTGGCTCACGTTTTTTATCAAGAATAACAGCTGCATTCTCGTCGAAACGAATCAAAGAACCATTTTCGCGGTGAATCTCTTTTTTCGTACGAACAACAACTGCGGTTACTACTTGACCTTTTTTAACTTTACCGGTTGGCGTCGCTTTTTTAACAGAAGCAATAATAACATCGCCTACTGTTGCATAACGACGCTTTGAACCGCCAAGAACTTTAATACACATGATCTCTTTTGCGCCAGTATTATCTGCTACAGCAAGACGAGTAAAACTTTGTATCATGCTATTGCCCCTTTTACAAGAGTTTTAAGACGGAACGATTTGCTTTTAGAAATCGGACGGCACTCAATAGCGATGACTTCATCACCAACTTTAAGTTGGCTAGTTTCGTCATGAATCATGTACTTTTTAAAACGTTTTACTGTTTTGTGGTAACGTGGGTGCATAACGCGGCGCTCAACAACCATAGTTGCTGTTTTACTTCCCGCGATTGATACAACGATACCTTGAATTTCACGTTTATGTGTCATATCTGTGCCCTTACTTCACTGCACTAAGTGCGGTGCTGATACGTGCAATGTCTTTTTTCGCAGTGCGAAGTTCGCCTGTGTTAGTCAATTGCATCATTTTTTGCTTAATTTTCAAAGTAAAAATCTCAATTTTTTTCTCTTTAAGCATACCTTGTAATTCAGCAGCTGTTTTTCCGTTTAAATCAGAATAATTCATTGCTCATCTCCAAAGTAACGATTTTTGTTTTGAATGGAAGTTTTGACATCGCGAGAGCCAATGCACCGCGAGCAAGTGTTTCTTCAACACCACCCATTTCAAAAATAATACGGCCTGGCTTAATGTTCATAACCCATTGATCCACAGCACCTTTACCTTTACCCATACGCACTTCAAGTGGCTTGGCAGTAAGAGGCTTAGCAGGGAAAACACGAATCCAGATTTTACCCGTACGTTTAATGTGACGAGTAGCTGAGATACGAGCCGCTTCGATCTGGCGAGAGTTAATACGTCCCGCTTCAGTTGCTTTGAATCCGATTGAACCGAACTCCAACTTATTTCCAGAAGTAGCGTAACCACGGTTACGCCCCTTCATCATTTTACGATATTTCGTACGCTTTGGCATCAACATGATTAGTCAGCCTTTCGACGAGGGCGACGTGCTTTATCGTCACGACCCTCTTCTTTTTGTTCTAGTGATTCTGCTTGAATTCCCTTAGTGAGTACTTCACCTTTGAAAATATGGACCTTGATTCCGATTACACCATAAGTAGTGTGTGCTTCCGCAAAACCGTAATCAATTTTTGCACGAAGAGTATGCAAAGGAACACGTCCCTCCAAATACCATTCAGTACGAGCGATCTCAGCACCGTTCAAACGACCAGCAACTGAAATCTTAATACCTTTTGCACCAGCACGCTGAGCATTTTGCATTACTTTTTTCATAGCACGACGGAAAGCAACACGTTTCTCAAGTTGAGTTGCAACGTTTTCAGCAACGAGTTGTGCTGAAGCTTGTGCTTTTTTCTCTTCTTTAATGTTGATTGCAACCGGCTTGCCGATTAATTTATTAAGAGAATCTTTGATTTTCTCAATATCAGAACCTTTTTTACCAATGATGATACCAGGACGAGCAGCGATGATGGTTACACGTAGACGCTTAGCGGTACGCTCGATCACGATGTTACTAACACCTGCATAGTAAAGTTCTTTTTTCAAAAAAGTACGGATTTTATGGTCTTCACCAAGGTAAACCGCAGCAGTTTTAAAGTTAGGGAACCAACGAGATTCCCAGTTGCGGTTAATACCAAGACGAAGTCCGATAGGATTAACTTTATGACCCATAATTATTTACCCTCTACTTCTACCAAAATGTGCGCAGTCGGTTTACGAATTCCAGATGCTGTTCCACGTGCACGTTGCATAATACGCTTCAACACAGGTCCATTATCTACACGGCATGATTTAACAACACAACCGTCCGCTTCGATACCACTGTTAGCAACTGCAGATGCAATTACTTTCGCAATAATTTTTGCCGCTTTGTTTGGAGTAAATTCCAATGCTGCTAATGCTTGCTCAGCGTTCATACCTTGAACTTCGCGAGCGATCAAACGAGATTTAGTCGGAGATACGCGAACGAATTTTAATAATGCTCTTGCCATATCTCTTCCTTATTTCCCGATTTTCTTTTGTACAGAACCTTTATGGCCCTTAAACGTACGT
>JAUYUB010000003.1 GCA_030692765.1 Sulfuricurvum sp. | reverse complement strand
ATAAATCATGGGCGCGACGACTCTCTTCACCATAGTTTTTATTGATTTCCAATAAATCTTTGACGTCCATGTGCCATGGATCTAGATAAACAGCAATGGCACCTTTACGCGTCCCTAGCTGATCGACGGCGATAGCGATGTCATTGGTGATCTTCAAAAAGGGTACCGTTCCGCCAGCTGCGTTTTTATGACCATCAATGAAAGACCCCATTGCACGAACGCGGGTCCAATCCCAGCCGATTCCTCCGCCGAATTTAGAAAGCAATGCCATCTCTTTGTAGCCATCAAAAATACCTTCGATATTATCAGGGCTAGAACCGATGTAACATGAACTGAGCTGATGACGCGTGGTTCGGGCATTTGAGAGTGTCGGGGTTGCCAACATCACTTCAAATTTTGAGAGCATGTCGTAAAACTTTTTTGCCCATCCCATAGAGTCTGATTCATTTTGTGCCAAGAACATAGAGATAGCCATAAACATGTGCTGTGGAAGCTCGATTGGATCACCATTACGGTCTTTAATCAAATAACGGTCATAGAGTGTCTTAACACCCAAGTAATTAAACTCAAGGTCACGATCAGGAACGATGTAGGCATCCAGTTCTGCGAGATTGTATTTGTTACGTAATCCCAAAAGAATACGCCCTTCACCCTCACATCGCTCAAAATATTGTTGCAATGTACCGTATCCGGTAAAACCGTTAACACGGTGGTACAAATCATATAGAAAAAGACGTGATGCGACAAATGTCCAGTTTGGACTGTCAATATCTATCTTATCCACTGCCGTTTTAATCAACGTTTTTTGAATCTCATTACTGGTGATTCCATCTCGAAATTGGATCTGCGCATCTACCTCAAGTTCACTCTGAGAAACATTTATCAAACCTTTTACGGCCGCAGATGTATATTTTTGTATTTTAGTAATATCCAACGGCTCTCGTCGGCCGTTTCGTTTAAGTATTGTCAACATGTATATATATCCTTAGCTCTTATGGGGCATATTATAATCATTTTTATTTTAGTATTTCTTATAGTAATTGACTGTTTTTTTTTGTATATTATTTAAACACGCGAGCAAAAATTTTATCCACATTTTTGGTGTAATAATCAAAGTTGAAACATTCACGTATTGCATCTTCACTCAAACTTTTTCTCAACTCTTCGTCATCCAAAAGATATTGCAAGTAAAGACTCTCTCCTTTTTCATTGGTCGCACTTTTGCCCTGCTGTAAGCCTTCCCATACTTTCATCGCGTTACGCTGAACGATACGATAGGCATCTTCACGACTAACACCTTTAAGCGGTAACTCCAATAACACACGCTGAGAGAAAACCAAACCGCCCGTAAGATTTAGGTTACGCATCATATTCTCTGGATACACCACAAGTTTTGAAATAACACTGTTAAAACGGTGAAGCATAAAATCCGAAGTGATAAAGGAGTCTGGAAGCCAAAAACGCTCTGTCGAACTGTGAGAGATATCACGCTCATGCCATAACGCAACGTTTTCCATTGCGGGTATAACATAAGAACGTACCATACGCGCTAACCCTGTTATGTTTTCTGTTAAAATCGGGTTGCGCTTATGCGGCATTGCCGATGAACCTTTTTGTCCTACTGCAAAATACTCTTCACACTCATACACTTCGGTGCGCTGCCAATGACGTATTTGTACGGCAAACTTTTCGATTGAACTTGCCATAAGCGCTAACGCACTTGCAAGTTGTGCATAACGGTCGCGTTGAATAACTTGGTTAGATGCAGGTGCTGCTTTTAGCCCTAACGCTTCACATGTGTACTCTTCTAGTTCCAGCGGTGCGTGAGCAAAATTTCCCATCGCCCCTGATACTTGACCCACAGCAATGACTTCCATGGTTTGTTCTAAGTTAGTGAGATGACGAGCCATCTCGTCGTACCATACGGCTAACACCAAACCAAACGTAATTGGCTCACCATGGATACCGTGAGAACGTCCAACCACTAACGTCATCTTGTGTTCCATCGCTCTTGTTTTTATAGACTCCATAACCATCTTGACGTCATCGATAATTAATTTCAATGAATCGCGCATCTGTAATGCAACTGCTGTATCAACCGTATCTGAAGATGTCATCCCATAGTGAAACCATCGGCTCTCTTCTCCAAGTGTTTCAGATACCGATGTGGTGAAAGCGATAAGGTCGTGTCGTGTTACCGCTTCGATCTCATCAATACGATCTATATTAAAACCGGCATTGGCAACAATCTTCTGAGTATCCTCATCAGGGATCAGTCCTAAACGGTTCCATGCTTTTACTACTGCAACCTCAACATCCAACCATGCTTGATATTTTGCCTGCATTGTCCATTTTGATTTCATCTCTTCTCGTGCGTAACGTTCAACCATATTTATTCCTTGAATGTGCTAAAATGCGCCTATGCTTTGCGCTGGATACTATGGTATTTAGTTTATCCAACCCTCCCTTATAAAGGAATATATTTTGCCCTTCGTCACCAAAAAACTCCATGCGCCCATTCGTGAAAAAGCCTTTATTTTTTTGATAAGAGAACTTGGTCTATCACAAGCTGAAGCACAACGTCTTCTTGCCAAAGGTCGCTTAACACAAAATGGAATTGTTATGAGCAATCAAGCGGGACACATTGAAGGTGACTTCGACTTTCTCATGTTTGAGCCGGAATCTCAAGGACTCACTGCAATGTTTGTAGAATCCGATTTTGCTGTCTATGACAAACCCAGCGGCGTATTGGTCCATCCGCAAAGTCGTAAAACACCCTATTCTCTCAGTGATGAAATCAAACACGAGTTTGGAGCTAATGCTAACGTAGCGCATAGGATAGACCAAGAGACCAGCGGACTTGTTTTGGCTTCTCGTAATAAAGAGAGCGAAACGGTTTTAAAGCTCTTATTTGAGAACCGTCAAATCACTAAACGTTATTTGGCAATGGTACACGGTCACCTAAAAGATGATCTTGATATTCAAGAACCTCTCTTACGTCGTGAAGATACAGACACGCTTGTACGTATGGTTGTTAAAGTACATCCTGATGGAAAAGCTTCTCGTACCTTTATCAAGCCACTAGAATATTTTCCTGATCGAAACATGACACTTGTAGAAGCTTCACCCTATACAGGACGTACCCATCAAATTCGTGTTCATTTGTTTCACGTGAAACATCCCATTGTTGGTGATCCAATTTATGGGCAAGAAGAAAAGGACATACGAAGATTTTTAGATAAAATTTTGTCTCCTCAGGAGAGACTGGAAATGGGAGGAGCGACACGATTATTGCTTCACGCCAACTCCCTAGAGTTTAATTATGAGGGGAAAGATTATCATATCACTTCCAAAGAAGACTTTATCGCCACGTGTCATGAAGCAATGAAAATCAAAGACGATATTACGCTACCTCTTTGATGTAGCGCTTACGCTTTAATTCTTTGATACGATTTATCTCCACCATAATATAGCCATCAACACAGTTGTTAAACTCAACATCTATACCAAAATCAATAAACTGCGCTCCTCCTGGCTCACATAGTTCACTGTATTGTTTATACAACATAGGAACTGCCACATCAAATGTTTTTAGGTAATCCTTCAAGACTTTAAAATCTTGATCATAATCTACACCTAAAAAGATCTCTGCAAACTCTGCATTGACATGATCCGACAAATGAAAAGGTGATCGTGCTTTGAGGTAATGACGGTCACAGCCAAAATACAGCGTATAGAAATAAACCAAAGCCTCCTGCGCATGCTTAGGATAGCTTCCAGATATACTGACAGGTCCAATCATGTATTTGATATGAGGGTTATGAGCGAGATAGGCTCCAATACCTTGCCATAAATAGTCAAGCGCTCTGCTTCCCCAGTATTTTGGCTGAACAAAACTGCGTCCCAACTCTATAGCATCTTCTAAAATCGGATCAAAAACATTGCTCATCGTACACAAGTCGTTAAGATACAATCCCTCCTTTCCAAGCCACGAAAGTATCCAACCACACTCACCGATACGATATGCTCCCACCACTTCAAGTGCATCATCATCCCATAATAGTAAATGGTGATAATAGCGATCGTATTCATCGAGGTCTCTCGTCTTACCACTTCCCTCGCCAACTTTACGAAATGAATACTCACGTAATCGACCGATCTCATTCATCAAATTTGGGGACTTATCGTATTCTATTAAATAGATTTGTTTATTATCGCTTGTCTCACCAATGCGCTCGCCATGCTTTAGCTCCTGACGTATCTCTTGGCGTGACACAGGATGTCCTATCGAGCATTCAGTCGGATAAATTCCTTTTTTTCCCTTTGAAAGGCGCATAAGGTGTTTACGAAAGAGTCGTGCATGATGACTATCGTCCATAGAAGTATCATTGAGAACTTTAGAGTTGATCAATTCTCCTACTCTAAAATCAAATATCTGATTACGTGCAGCAAATATCTCATGACCCAATAAAAGCGTTCCCAGCGGTTTATAGACCCACGACGCCGCATAAAAAAGGGCACTGTTTTTTGCTTTTATAAAAATCGGCACGATTGGAGCATTGTTTCTTTTAGAAAACTTTACAAATCCTCCTTTCCATTTTGCCTCTTTTTGACCTAACAAACCGGCACGAGACACTTCACCGCTTGGAAAGAAAATAACAACTTCTTCACTTTGCAGCGCTTGATCGATTTTACGTAGAGAATCTCGAGAGAGTTTGTCATTAAAATTATCTACACCAATAATAAACTCTTTTAGTTGTGGAATGCTTCCAAGCATTTTATTGGCGACAATCTTAACTTTTTTATCCTGCCGCACACTGCATATCATTTGTATCAACGACAAAGCATCCAATGCTCCCAAGGGATGATTTGCAACTATAATCACTTTTCCGATCGCCGGTATGTTTTCAATCTCTCTATGAATAACTTTATAGGAAACATTCAAATGCAGTAAAACAGCATCGATAAAATCCAACCCATTGTTGTTTTTATGTATTTCCATAAAATGGTTAATAGAGTTTTCATGCAAAACAAAACGCATCAGTCCAACAACCATTTTAGAAATCAAATCAGGATAGGTAAATAATCCAGGATGTTCTTTTTTTAATATTGTTTCAACACTTACCATAATATTGTCCTTGTAATAGGATTGAGATACGACATGCTAAATTATGTTTATTTCAGTGTTGTTACAGGAATATTACATGTTTATTACATAGAAAAGGTTTTCTAAATGTGAATAACTTTTTATAACATACGCTTAAAGATTATTGAAGTGCTTATATTTCTTTCAATACCTCTTTAGGCCCCTTAAAATAGGGATTTCTATCAATGATAGGCTACTTGCTTTTAGGTAGAATTTATATAAAATATTTCTGAAATAGGTAAAGGTTATGAGGATAATAAGCAAATTTTAGAACTATTTATTCACAATTCGCTCACAGTGTGAATACTACACATTTTGAAAAAAATAATAACTTTTTTTACCATTTAATCTTTTTTTTAGCTGAAATTTCCAAAAGACTTAAAAAAAATATTGATGAAGTAAATATGGATAAATTATAAGGAGAGTACAGATACACTTCCGACTTAGCGGCTCTCCTGGTGTGTTAGCCGCTTATATGATTTTCTGCTTTCCTTTCTCAAGCTTAACTCTTTGTGCATGTGTTATCGCAACGGCCATGGCATCTGTAATATCCATCGGTTTTATCTCTTTTGTTATTCCCAATATTTGTTTTACCATGAATGCGACTTGTTCTTTGGCAGCTTTTGCTTTTCCTGTAAGTGCTTTTTTCACTTGCAGTGCGGTATATTCAGAAAACTCACCATGCTCCTGCAAAAGTTTTAACATAATGGCTCCCCTAAATTGCGCCAATTTTAAAACCGTTTTTGGATTGTGTGCGTAAAAAATATCTTCCATTGCCACTTCATCGATTTTATGCCCTGCAAATAATTGTTCGATCGCTTCAGCAATTTGTGGAATCTGATATTGAAGACCTTCGCTTTTAATCTTTACAAGCCCTGCTTCAACTAATTTCATTTTTTGCCCCTCCAATGAAATAATTGCATATCCACAGTTTCGTGTACCGGGATCAATTCCTAAAATGAGCATTCATTCTCCATTCACATATGTAAAAAAACTTATTCACATTAATACATCCCCAATTATAGGGAAAAAAGTGTATTATTACCATTACTATTCACATGGTTGGAGAAAAAATGAATAATATCGGTAGCGTAGTTATCCAAATGCTCAAAAATGAAATAAATGAAATTGATTATACGCGCTACATAAAACAGCTCTCGTTTAATGAAGAAGAATCAAAAAGCAATTTGGCAGTGTTTAACGCCCCAAATCTCTTAATAGCCAATTGGATACGAACCAAATATGCCGATAAAATATCTCACCTGTTTGAGATCAAAACCGGTGTTAAACCCTCCGTATCGATTCTTGCCAAATCACAAAATGCGGTATCTCCTCAACACTCTATTCCTACCATTCAGATCCACAGCGATAAGACACCTGTTGCCCTGTTAAATCCTTCCTATACATTTGAAAACTTTGTTGTAGGGGGTTCAAACAATTTTGCGTATGTAGCAGCAAAAAGTGTAAGCGAAAAACCGGGTATTGTTTATAATCCTCTCTTTATCTACGGCGGAGTCGGTTTGGGAAAAACGCATTTGATGCAAGCGGTAGGTAATGTGATGCTTTCCCAAGGCAAAACCGTTATATATACCTCAGTAGAACAATTTCTTAACGACTTCAGCCGTCATCTTAGCAATCGCACCATGGATAGATTCAAAGATAAGTATCGTAAGTGCGATTTGCTTCTCATTGATGATATTCAATTTTTAAGCAATAAAAATCAAATACAAGAAGAGTTTTTTCATACTTTTGAGGCTCTTCGTAATGAAAATAAGCAAATCATTATTACCTCGGATAAACACCCTAAAAAAATAGCCGGATTGGAAGAGCGCCTAAAAAGCCGTTTTGAATGGGGTTTGGTTGCCGATATCCAACCACCTGAACTCGAAACAAAAATTGAAATTATCAAGAAAAAATGTGAAATCAATCGTGTAAAACTGGATAAAGAAGTTATCAATTATGTCGCAACCATTATTGAAAATAATACTAGAGAAATCGAGGGAATACTATCAAAGCTCAATGCCTATTCCCAACTCATGGGAGTCGATGTCAATATAGAGTTTGCACGTAACGTACTCAAAGAACAAATGGCTGAAAAACGCAATAACATTACAACGGATCTTATTATGGAAATCGTTTCCAAAGAACTCAATGTAAAAGAGAGTGAAATCCGCTCAAAAAGCCGTAACAGTAATATCGTTTATGCGCGCAGAATCGCTATATATCTTTCGCGTAATTTGACCCCAAATTCTATGCCTCAGCTCGCCCAATATTTTGGAATGAAAGATCATACAGCTGTTAGTCACACCATGAAAAAGATCAATGAGCTTATAAAAAATGATGAAGATTTCAAAGTTAAAATAGATGAACTCTCCAATAAAATCTCAACAATGACTTCAGAATAAAAATCTGATTGTAAAGGGAAAGTAAAAAAGATATAATTCTCTGGTACAAGTGAATAGATGTGAATGAAACAAAACGTTTTGATCACGTCTGTTCATCCCAGCTGTAAGAGGGAAAAGGTGTTTATTCACACATTCACACCCCCTTATTACTACTACTAACTATTTAAGATATAAATTTAAAAGGAAATTCGTTATGAAAATAACCATTGATAAATCCGTTTTAGAAAACATATTACTTCATCTACAGCCTTTCCTAGAAAAAAAAGATACCTCCCAAATCACATCTCATATTTTATTAAGTACCGATGGAAGAATCCTTAATGCAAGAGCTACTGATTATGAAATCGGTTTGACCATACAGACCAGTGCTTTAACAATAACAGAACCGGGTTCCGTTACAGCAAGCGGTAAAAAGCTGTTAGACATCATACGTATATTAAAAGATGAAGAAATAGAAATAGAGCTGGTAAAAGAAAACCTTCATATACGCCAAAAACGTTCTAATTTTAAATTACCGACGTATAAAAGCTCTGAGTTTCCTCAATTTCCAACAACGGATGAAAAACCGAAAATCGAGATCAATTCACAGATTTTGATAGAATCACTCAAAAAAATCACCCCTGCAACTGATACCAATAATCCAAAGTTCGAACTTAACGGTGCATTGATCGATATTAAAAATAATCAGATCAATTTTGTATCTACCGATACAAGACGATTGGCACTTGTTCATATTGACAGTCAAAATGATCATGAACTTTCTATCATTGTTCCTAAAAAAGCAATTGTAGAAATTCAAAAACTTTTTTCAAATAACATAGAAATATATTATGACAATACCCATTTGATCATCAAATCCGAAGATTCACTCTTTTATACAAAATTGATTAATGGCAAATTCCCTGATTACACCCGTATAATCCCTAAAGAATCATCACGTTCAATAACTCTTCCAAAAACAACGATTATCATGGCTATAAAGCAAATAACAACTATTTCCAATGATTTAAAATTAACCTTCCAAAATGACTCGATTCTTTTTGAAAGTTTAAGTGATGATAATATTGAAGCAAAAACAACTGTAGAAATAGAAAATGGTTTTGATTCTCCATTCATCCTAGCAATCAACAGCCGATACATTCTTGATTTTCTTAGTCAGATAAGCGGCAACGAATTTACCCTTGAAGCCAACGAATCCAATCAGCCTTTTGTCATCAAAGAAGGAAATTTCAAAACCATCGTTATGCCAATCGTTATCTGATATTTATCTTCTCTTTAAACCCTTTTTACAGGGTTTCTTTTCATAAAACTTCATTTTTAGATTAATTGCGCTAAAATAAAGCCAATAAACACGCAAATAGCGGGAGAAAACATGGAAAATTACGGTGCCAGCAATATTAAAGTTCTAAAAGGACTCGAAGCCGTTCGCAAACGTCCTGGAATGTATATCGGTGATACAGGTCATAGAGGGCTGCATCACCTTATTTACGAAGTTGTTGACAACTCCATCGATGAAGCAATGGCTGGGCATTGTGATACTATCAATGTTACACTCACAAAAGCGGGAACAGCAATAATAAGCGATAATGGCCGCGGTATTCCGACCGATATTCATCCTGGTGAAGGAATATCAGCAGCAACTGTTGTTTTAACGGTATTGCATGCGGGTGGAAAGTTTGATAAAGATACTTATAAAGTATCCGGTGGTTTGCACGGGGTAGGGGTATCGGTTGTTAATGCATTGAGTGCCGATCTCAAAATGACCATTTATCGTGAAGGTCAAATTTTTGAACAAGATTTCAAATGCGGTATTCCCCAAGAACCTCTTGCTGCGATTGGTACTACACGTAAAAAAGGGACAACCATTGAGTTTTCCCCAGACCCTTCCATTTTTACCGAAATCGTAACATTTGAATACGACTATCTTGCTAAACGTTTTAAAGAATTAGCATACCTCAATCCCCGTATTACTATAAAATTCAAAGATGAGCGTAATGGTGCCGACAACACTTACCATTTTGAAGGCGGTATCACACAGTTCGTTACCGATATGAATAAAAAGGTAGTAGTTGCAGCTCCGTACGAATTCAATGAAAAAGCGGAAGACATTGAAATGGATATCGCGATCATGTATAACGACAGTTATGATGATAAAACCTATACGTTTGTAAATAATATCAATACCCCTAACGGCGGAACACACGAAGCTGGTTTTCGTGCAGGTTTGACTCGTGTTATCTCAAATTACAACAAACAAAATGGGAATGCAAAAGAAAAAGACGTACCACTAACGGGTGAAGATGTATCCGAAGGTCTTATTTGTGTTGTTTCTGTTCGTGTTCCTGAACCACAGTTTGAGGGGCAAACCAAAGGAAAACTAGGAAATACCTATGTACGTCCTTTGGTTCAAAAAGCAACGTATGAGCGTTTGACCAAATATTTTGAAGAAAATCCTCTTCAAGCAAAAGCAATTACCCAAAAAGCTCTTATGGCAGCGCGCGGACGTGAAGCAGCAAAAAAAGCACGTGAACTGACACGTCGTAAAGATGCGATGACGGTAGGTACCCTACCGGGTAAGCTTTCAGATTGTCAGAGTAAAGATCCGGCTATCAGTGAACTGTATCTGGTGGAAGGGGATTCTGCGGGCGGTTCTGCAAAACAAGGGCGTGATCGTGTTTTCCAAGCAATTTTGCCACTCAAAGGTAAAATCCTCAATGTTGAAAAATCTCGTTTGGATAAAATTTTAAAATCCGAAGAGATCACTAACATGATTACAGCACTTGGATGCGGAATCGGTGAAGAGTTCAACGAAGCGAAATTACGTTACCACAAAGTTATCATTATGACCGATGCTGACGTTGATGGAAGCCATATTCAAACACTCTTGCTAACGTTCTTTTTCCGATATCTTCCTCAGGTTGTTCAAAATGGCTATCTATATCTAGCACAGCCACCTCTTTATCGCTATAAAAAAGGTAAAAAAGAGATCTATTTCAAAGATGATCGTGTCATGAATGCATTTTTGATTGAAAACGGTATCGAAGCATTGGAAGTGGATAACATTGGTGCGAATGATTTGGTCTCTTATTTTAAAATGGTGGATCACTATCGCAGCACGTTGGATGCCCTAGAACGTCGATACGCATTGGTTGAATTGATACGTTATTTTATCGAAAACCCTGATCTCATCAGCTTATCACTTAAAGAGCTTTATACCCATGTAGAAGCGTTTTTAAACAGCAAGGGCAATAACATTCTGTCTAAAAGTATCACTGATGAGAATATGCATCTGTTTGTACAAACCAAAGAAGGTCTTGAAGAGTTGCATGTGAATGACGAATTGTTTGCGTCTCCACATTTTGCAGAAGCTAATTATATTTTCCGAAAAATACAAGACTGGAATTTGCCGCTTGAGGGTGATTTGCTTGAGTTGTTGACAAAAGTTACAGATCATGCAAAAAAAGGCTCGTATATCCAACGCTACAAAGGTCTTGGTGAAATGAATCCTGAACAGCTGTGGGAAACAACTATGACCCCTGAAAATCGTGTTTTGCTTCGTATTACAGTGGAAGATGCAGAGTCTGCGAGTGAATCATTTAGTCTCTTTATGGGCGATGATGTTGAACCTCGTCGTAATTACATCGAAACGCATGCTAAAGACGTCAAACACTTAGACATCTAATATGACCTATACGGAGAAAAAAGAGCGTTCTCACCGTTTCGTGCTAGCACTTCGGATGGGATTGCCCATCTTTTTAATGAGCGTTATTGCTCTTTATGCTCTTTTTTCACAACCCTATTCAACATTGACTTCTCTCATCATTTTAGCGGTATTGTTGTTTACAATGGCCGTATATTTTCTCTTTTTCCTAATCAACCAAAGCAGTTATGAACATATCACTGAATCCATAACCTATACTTTTACCCCTGAGTATTTTTTCAAACTTTTTTACAGTTTTGCAAAACGTAAAACAGTGACCATCGTAATGATTAGTATCGATAACCTTTTAGGGATCAATGAGCGCTATGGAGTTAAAAACGGAGATGAAGTTCTTAAAAATGCGACAATGCAAATCAATGAGTTTTTTACTTCTAAAGAGATAAAAACACTTCCTTTGTGCCGTTTTAAGGGGGGTGATTTTATTTTATTGCTCCTAGGTGAAAAAGAGGCTAATACTGCCTTGGTGGAGCTATTTTTAGCAAAACATCAGGAGACACTTATCAATGAGATAGAGGTAAAACTATCAGCTGTTTTGCTGGATACCAAGCTTATTAAACAGCCCAAAGAGATCATAACCCGTTTGTATGAACTGCAATATGCCAATAAAGAGAAAAATACCTTTACCGATCGTGATGATATTATTCCTCATGAGCTTGAAGAAGCTGTGTTAGAAGCACTTACATCAAAGCGTTATTCGGTTGCTTTGCAAACAGTTTACTGTGATAATACATCGATGAATGAGACAACCTTTAAGCTGGTAAACGAAAAGGGTGGGCTAATTCATCAAAGCCGTTTTATCCCTCTTTTAAATCGTATTGGAAAAATGCGGGAGCATGAAAGTAATATCTTAGAAAAAGTAGTAGGTTTGGCATCAGAATATAAAATGCTTTATGTTGTGAATATATCCTCGGTTACATTACGCAACGGTTTATTTTTTCAGCATGCGTTGGAATTACTACAGCGCTATCCCGATGCAAAAAACAATGTAATTATTATGATGGATGAAAAAGAATACTGTTCTCAAATTAAACGTTTCAAAGAGTTGATTGCGCAATATCGTGCGGTAGGCTATAAGATCGCTTTGGATAAATACGGCATGAATCATACGACGATGATGTACCTCAAAGAGCTGGACGTTGATTATGTCCGATTTGATTCTCTTTACGCACGTCATATCAAAGAAGAAAAATACCAAAACATCGTTCAGGGGCTTAATATTACTGCACATTTATGCGGAGCGGCTACATGGATGAATATGATTGAAGATGAAGAGAGTGATAAAGTGATTCAAGGATTAAAAATAAACTGCCGTCAGGGCAATTTTCACGGAAAAATTACAGTAAAGGAAGAACAATGAAATACGGAGAGCAAATCGTCGCCGATTTTGATGTCGAAAAAGATTTTGAAATATGGCCCAATGCGCATGAACGTGATTATGTAGTGAAAGTGACCTTACCGGAGTTTACTTGCCTGTGTCCCCGCAGTGGATATCCTGATTTTGCCACGATTACAATCGAATATACCCCTGATAAGTTTGTTGCAGAACTAAAAGCGATCAAGTTGTACATTAATTCGTTCAGAAACCGCCATATTTCGCACGAAAACAGTGCAAACGAGATTTACAGCCTCTTTGAGGATAAAATCGCTCCTAAGCGTTTAAAAGTGGTTGCGGATTTTTACCCGAGAGGTAATGTTCATACGGTAATAGAGATTGATAGTGAGAAAAACACAGCGTCTGCCTAATCGGCAGAGCTGTTTTGCAGAAGATTAAAATTTATAAGTATAGGTCAGATTAGCGTTACGCCCCCAGTGGTGTGGAACAGAGTTGTTTATGTTTCCAAAATTTAAATCTGCCGCGTAAATGGTTTCATCGAAGAGGTTGTCTAAATACAAAGCAAGCGTAGAGTGGCCCGCTTTTCCGATTCCCCATGTTTTTGCCGTATCCAGCGTAACATTGGCTGTGAGTAAGTTATACGCAGAAGGCTTTGTATTTTTAAAAGGAGCATTATTCGTAACCGTCAAATCAGTTGCTGCACTGATATAGCTGTTGAATACTCCTATGTTTATCCCGTCAAATCCTTTATAATTGGCTCCTGCTTTTGCCATTTGTTGAGGTGCAAAGGTGCTTTGTTTCACCCCATTGTTGTTTTTGTTGGTTTGGTAGCTGTAGTTGGCCATTAGATCTAAATCTTCGGTTGCTGCAATACGTCCTTCTATTTCTATCCCTTGATAGTGCATAAAACCTTGATTGTACAACGATGGAGGGGTGACACCGCCATCTCTGACAATCAAATCTTCGTGCATGGTATCATACAGCGTAATCCCCAGGTACTCATTGGGCGTTTGGTAAATGAACTGAAGATCATAAGTTTGTACTTTCTCTGGACTCAAATTTGGATTCCCCCAAAGATTTACTCCCGAGCGGATATTGGTCTCTACGAGATTAGGGGAACGAAACGCTTCGCTGTAGAGCAGTTTTACCCACCAATTGTCACCGATTCCTTGGATCACTCCGGCACGTGCCGAAAGATCACCGGATATGTTTGGTGATTTATTCCACTGACTACCGCCAATTATTTTTAACTTAGGGGTAACCATGTAATCGAGTTGAACATAGGCACTGTAGTTACTCACTTTAACCGGATTGAGAAAAAAGTCAAAAGCGGTTCTATTTTCAGTATAGGTTCCCCCTGCGAGAAGGTTAAGCTTCTCGTTAAGATTTCCGCGTACAATCAGCTCGACCATTTCAGAGCGGTCATTGTAGTGATTACGACCAAGCGTTTCAGTCGCCTGCCAGCCGACACTACTGGTACTGAGCGTATAGTTAATAGAGGCATCCCAGCCATTGGTAATGTCATACAAATAACCTGCATCGAAAAAGAGTCGGCGTTTTTGAACTTCCTGTGAAGGAAGTTGAAAGCGGGAGTTGGCGCGATTGGCGTTGTTGTCCATGACCATTGCATTAAAGGTGAAATCTTTGTAATTACCGTTGATAACTAGGTTATCGCTATTTTCATCCAAAATATAGGTGCCGACATTGTTATCCACATCGGTAATACCCTCAAAATCATCACCATGGGAACGTATCATATTCGCACCGACGGTAACAGCATAGTCCATTCCGCTTAAAAGCGAGGATACTTGCAGTTGACGACGCTCAAAACTCCCTCCCCCGATATCGACGCGTGTTTCATTGATCGCGGTTTTGGCATCTTTGGTTACCAGATTGATTACCCCCGCCATCGCATTGGTTCCGTAAATAACCGATCCAGGTCCACGAATAATTTCAATATGGTCGATGATGGCAAGAGGAAAGCCCTGATAGATGTCAAAGTTCACTCCGCCATCGGTCCCTTCTCTCATTGGTCGTCCGTTGAGCAAGACTAACACCGGACCTTCATTGTGAGTAGAATTCATCCCTCGTATCGAAGATTTAGCATGACCCCATTGGCGGGAGCTAAGGATTTGCATCCCTACAACGCGGTCTAAGACATCGCGCAAATGGCGCGCCCCGTAGTGCTCAATCTCTTGAGCACTGATAACAGTGACCACCCCTGGCGCCATATGCTGAGGTTCAGCACGTCTCGAGGTACTGGTAACTTCAATGTTCATGAGATCTTCAAATGAGAGGGTAGATAAATTAACGGCTTGATCGGCATCGTTTGCTTGCAATAAGATACACGATGCCAATGATAAGATAAACTTAGATTTCATAATAAATACCTTATAAGAAATAATAATGTTACAATATTACTACATCCCTTATTTTTTACTTAAATCAGTGGTTAAAGCAGGTGCTTCGAGGGGTAGGGGAACGGTAATTGTAAATTTTATTCCCTGCATCGGTTCACTTTCTATGGTAATTTTCCCTTTAAGTTTGTGGGTTATTAGATTGTAGATGATGTTGAGACCCAGTCCTGAACCTCCGGTGCTTCGTTTGGTCGTCGTAAAGGGCTCAAAGGCTACGTTTTTGATCGCTTCATTCATTCCAAGACCATTGTCGGCATAGGTTAAAATCAGCTCCTCGTTTATTACTTCAAAATCGATAGAGATTGCAGGGTGTTGTGTTTGCTCAGTAAACGCGTGTATAAGCGAATTTTGAATGAAATTTGAAATGAGCTGTGCATAGATCCCCGGATAAGACTTTAGGATGAGCTCATGGTCTCCGGTCAGGGTGACGTCAACCGGTATTTTCTTGAGTTTGTTATGAAATGTCAAGAGGATCTCTTCAAGGTAATGATACAAATTAAATTCTCGGATGTCTTCCGCACTTTGATCTACGGAAATACGTTTGAAGCTGCGTATTAAATCAGCGGCTTGATTAAGGCTGCGGTTCATCACCGTTGCCGTATCGTTGAGTACCTGTATAGCGTGTTCCAAAGTTGATTTTTTGAGCGTCCCTTCTTGGATTTGTCGGATAAGGTTTTGGCTCTCTTTGAGGATGATTGAACCGCCGGTGAGCGCGTTGCCAAGCGGTGTGTTAACTTCATGAGCTACACCGCTGACGAGATTACCCAATGCGGCCATTTTTTCGGATTGTACCATTTGCATTTGAGCTTTTTGAAGCGTATCCAAAGAATTCTCAAGCTCTTTGGTTCGCAGCGAAACGCGTATTTCAAGTTCGTTTGTTAAAGATTGTGTTTCAGTTAAAAGATGGTTAAAAGATTGATACAAAGAGCTTATTTCATTTTCTTTTGTGTGGGAGACTCGGATGGAATAATCGTTGGTATCGGCAATTTCTTGGGCAGTTTGTGACAAATCCAAGATAGGCTGGAGGATTTTTTGGCTCAAAGTGCGTGCGGCAGCATAAACAACACTCAGCAATACCAGGGAAAAGAGAAAAAGGGAAATCAGCATGTTTTTCAAAAATATATGAATGCGATCACTTTTTTTCTCGATTGAGAGGTAGCCCAGCAACTGTCCGCGCTCTTTTATGAGAATCGTGATAGTGAGGTTTCCAAATTCCCAGGGAAGCCAGCTCGTTTTAGAATAGCGGATTCCAAGTGCTGGAACAGGAGGATAAATGGGAGATATATGATAAGGAGAATAATCGGCAAGGAACTGCTTGTTGGCATCATATACGACGGCCCTGACAACCGCTTTGTCGGAGCGTAAGCGATGGAGCTGATCTTTGATTCCATTGATATCGAAAAAAGCCAGGGGGGCTATGGTCATATCGGCTATAAGTTGTGCTTCCAGAGAGCTTTCGGTTTTAAGGGAGTGCTTTTCATGACTCAGGGTGTACCAAACATGAAAGAGAGCTCCAAAGAGAAGGATTGAGAGGCTCGCAGCAACCAGCGAAAGAACCATTTGTGAGGTGATGGATGTTTTATATATCTTCATTTTATTTTCCTACCGGATCGACAACGGTGCCGAAATTAAGAAGTTTATAACTGGCGGAGAGGTTCGCATTGGTGAGATTACGCTGATTAATTATAAAACGGTAGGAATTGTTTTGCAGATAAAAAGAAAGCATCCCCCCTTTTTTTGCATCATCGGCATCATCACTGATAACTAAGACATGTTTGTTTTGTAAATGATTTAATATGGCGGTATTTTGATTGGGTTTGGAGCCTCGGTAATAAAGGATATGGCAGGTGCCAAGTGTTTCTGCTGATGTTCCGGATGAAAGGGGGATAACGTTCAGCGGACGATTATTGAAAAGATTTGAAGGGCGGCTTTTTTCAAGAACATTTGCAAAGCCTTTGTCTTCGTAGATGCATACGTTGTATTTTTCAATCGGTTGGGGCCACTGGATGAACATCGCAAAACGCTCTAAATAAGCAGCCTTTATGTGTTCTTCGGAAAGGGCGTGCACAATGGAGACTGTGCATAATTGCAAGAGTAGCAATGCTGTAAACTTTGGATGTGTGATCATTTTAAATCCATTTTCTTAACACAGCTTGTAAAGCGCGTCTGGTGACGGGCTTGGTGATATAATCATCCATTCCGGCATCGATACATTTTTCTCGATCACCTTGCATGGCATTGGCCGTCATCGCAATGATCGGGATCTTCTTATTTGCTTCTGCGGCATGACCTAAACGTATACGAGATGTTGTTTCATATCCATCCATCTGTGGCATGAGGCAGTCCATCAAAACTAGGCTATAGGGTTGCTCCTTTGCATCCACAAGCAACTTGATCGCTTCCGCACCGCTTGAGGCTACCTCTACGAGCACACCAAATTCCTCCAGGTGGCTTTGGGCAACTAGTAGGTTTACATCATTATCATCAACCACTAAAATACGCGTTGATTCTGGCCACCTATTGTGATCGTCAGAAGCAGCAGTTTCGTTCACCGGAATGATTTTACCCTCTGTGAGTTTAACAGGTAAATCAATTCTAAAGGTGCTTCCCTCTCCAGGGGTGCTTTTAACGCTGATGGTGCCGCCCATAAGTTCACACAGCTTCTTGACAATCGAGAGACCCAATCCCGTTCCGCCGTATGTACGGGTGGTTGAACCGTCAGCTTGGGTAAAGGGTTCAAATAGCGTGGCAATCTTATCGGCAGCTATACCGATTCCTGTATCTGCAATATCAATACGCAGGTGTCCGTGAGTTTCATTTTCTTTCTGGAGTGCAACGTTGATTTGTATTTGCCCTTCATGGGTAAATTTTACAGCATTGCCTACTAGATTGGTTAGTAATTGACGTAAACGTCCCGGATCGGTAATGATGTTGCAATGGGTGATGTCATCGGTGTTAAGAATTAGTTTAATCCCTTTTTCTTCCGTTTTAAATGTCATTAACCTTGCAAACATTTCCAGGTCGTGCTTAAGATCAAACTCGAGCATTTCCAAATCCATTTTACCTGCGTTTATTTTGGAAAAATCAAGGATGTCGTTGATAAGACTCAACAAGGATGAAGCGCTGCCTTGTGCTACTTTAACATAGTTGCGATGGGTGTCATTAAGCTCTGAGCTGTCCAAAAGTTCCAGCATCCCTAACACTCCATTCATCGGTGTACGGATTTCGTGGCTCATAGTAGCTAAAAATTCTGATTTTGAGCGGGTTGAATCTTCGGCGATTTTTTTCGCTTCTCTCAGTTCTCTTGTTCGAAGCTCAATCGTTGATTCGAGGTTTTGATTGATTTTATTGACCTCTTCGGTTTTGTTTTGAAGTTCCACAATGTGCTTGTATTGAGCCAAAGAGCTACGAATGGTGGTGTACAACCGATCGGTGGTGAGCTCGGTTTTTTCTTTGTAGTCGTTGATGTCGTAATGGTCGATGACATACCGTTGAGGGGACATACCCGCTTGCCCTGTACGGATAATAATACGGATCTGATCGTTTTTAAAACGTTCACGGATCACTTTGACGAGGTCCAGTCCCGCAGTGTCTGTT
>JAUYUB010000015.1 GCA_030692765.1 Sulfuricurvum sp. | reverse complement strand
CTTGAACTTCGCGAGCGATCAAACGAGATTTAGTCGGAGATACGCGAACGAATTTTAATAATGCTCTTGCCATATCTCTTCCTTATTTCCCGATTTTCTTTTGTACAGAACCTTTATGGCCCTTAAACGTACGTGTTGGTGAAAATTCACCAAGTTTGTAACCAACGTGGTTTTCAGAAACGAAAACCGGTACAAACTGACGGCCATTATGGACAGTGAACGTCAAGCCGATCATATCAGGCAAGATAACGCTACGGCGTGACCATGTCTTGATAGGCTTGTTGCTCTTAGTCTCTTTGGCAGCAATCACTTTTTTCATAAGGTGTCCGTCAACAAACGGCCCTTTTTTTACTGATCTAGCCATACCCTACCTCTTCGGATTTGATTTACGGCGAGTAATAATAAGTCTATCACTTGCTTTCTTCTTACGTGTTTTAGCACCTTTAGTCGGTTTACCCCATGGAGTAACCGGGTGACGTCCTGAGTTTGTCTTACCTTCACCACCACCATGCGGGTGATCGATAGGATTCATAGCAGAACCACGTGTTTGAGGACGGATACCCATATGACGAGTACGTCCAGCTTTTCCGATAACGATGTTAATGTATTCTTCATTACCAACGATACCGATAGTCGCCATACATTCACCAAGAACGTAACGCATTTCGCTTGATGGAAGACGTACAGATACATACTTACCTTCACGTCCCATGATCTGAGCAGAAGTTCCAGCTGAACGAACGATTTGTCCGCCCTTACCAGGCTTAAGCTCAAGGTTATGAACCGTGGTACCCACAGGGATATTCATCAATTTCATAGCATTACCAGATTTGATGTCCAAACCGCTTTCTGCAGAAGCTACAGAATCACCGACAACCATACCCTTAGGCTGAAGAATATAACGCTTGTCACCATCTGAATAGTTAACAAGTGCGATACGACAGTTACGGTATGGATCGTACTCGATTGCAGCTACTGTACCAGGAACACCAAACTTATTACGTTTGAAGTCAATAATACGGTAAAGTTTTTTAGCGCCGGCCTCTTTATGACGAGAAGTGATACGGCCATTATTATTACGTCCTGCGTGTGCAGTCAATTTTGTCAACAATGAACGGACACTTGCTTTTGCAGTGATGTCTGAATTGTCAACGTTTGTCATGAAACGTCGGCTAGGAGTAGTTGGTTTATAGGTTTTGATTGCCATAATTACACCGCCAAACTATCAATTTGTGCGCCTTCTGGCAACTTAACATAAAACTTTTTAAAGTCATTTTGTTTACCAGCAAGACCACGGAAACGTTTAACTTTTCCGCTTTGGTTCAAAGAGTTAACACGAGCCGGAACAATTCCGAAGTACTCTCTGAACACCTCTTTTAGAGCATTTTTAGTCATACGTGTAGACGTTTGAACTACGATTACGCCCGCTTCTTGAAGACCAAGGGTCTTCTCTGTATGTAAAATCGATTTGATATCAGTAATATCTGCCATCTTAGCTCTCTTTAATCAGATTTTCCCATACCGCTTTTTCGATAACAACCGAGCGATATGTCGCAGCCAAAAAGGCGTTGAGTTCATTAGCTTCAACAACGTATGTTGCAGCAATATTACGGAATGCAAGATAAGTTTTCTCATCAAGAATTTGTTTAACAAGTAATACATCACGCATGTTCAACGTGTCGAACAATACTTTTGCATCTTTTGTTTTTCCGCTTGGTACTTCAATCGAATCAACGATGAAAAGTTTCCCAGCAGTTGCCAAAGCATCCAATGCACATCTAAGTGCCAATTTCTTTTGCTTTTTGTTGATCTTCTGTGTGTAGTTACGACCCGTGTTTGGACCGTGAGCTACCGCACCACCAACCCAGATTGGTGAACGACGTGAACCAGCACGTGCTCCACCTTTACCTTTTTGTGCCCATGGCTTTTTACCACCACCACGCATTTCTGAACGTGTTTTAGCACTTGCAGTATCTGCACGTAAACCTGCTTGATACGACTTAACGTACAAGTACAAGTTATGTGTGTTGATGCCGCTAAAGCTCTCAGGCAATGCCAGTTCAGAGGCTTTTTCGAATTTCTCATTCAGTACAATTGCACTCATTATTTAACTACCTTTACTCGACCTAGAGCACCGTTTGCACCTGGGATTGAACCCACGACAACCAATACACCGTTTTGTGCATCAAAAGACAAAACATCATTTTTTACGGTTACTTGCTCGTTACCGTATTGACCAGACATTTTGCGTCCTTTTTGGACTTTACCTGGCCATTCACGGTTACCGATAGATCCACCTGTACGGTGAAAACGGTGACCGTGTGCGCCAGGGCCTCCACTAAAGTTCCAACGTTTCATAACACCTGTGAAACCGCGTCCCTTGGTATTGAATGTACTTTTGAGTCTTTTAGCATCGCTCAAAGGTGACATATCCAAGTCGCCTGCTTCAGTGTTAGCAACCGCCAGGGTAGCGAACTTATTGAATTCAGCAGAAAGGTTATACTTCTTTTGCTGCCCTTCGATAGGCTTGTTCTTTGCCTTACCTTGACTGTACGCTACAAGAGCTGTACCATTATTCACTTCACAAACTTTCGCTTCTTTTACTTTTAAAAGAGTTACTACTTTGCTTGGAACTCCGACTGTTCGGCTCATACCGATTTTTTCTACAATATATTCCATACCCACTCCTTACTTGTCCATAGAACGTACTTCTACGTCTACCTCTGGAGCCAAGTCAAGTTTCATCAATGAATCAACAGTATCAGGCGTAGCTGACACGATGTCTATCAAACGTGCGTGCATACGAATCTCAAACTGCTCACGGGACTTCTTGTTAATGTGAGGTGATTTAAGAACCGTATATTTACGAATCTTTGTTGGCAAAGGTATCGGGCCACGGATTTCCGCACCTGTACGCTTTACGGCTTCTACAATAGAAGCTACTGAACGATCAAGTACACGATGATCGTATGCTCTAAGTTTCAAACGAATCTTTTCCATAATGTTTTCCTCTATAAAGAACTCGTCAGTCGATGCTGACTAATGTAAGGCAGTCGAAATTATATCGACATACCTCTCTTGGGTCAAGGATTTTAGGGGGTAAAAACGCATGAATATATAAATTTGTTTCCTTTTAGTAAGGAAATATACTTTTTACACTGTCATTTATCCTATTTAGATTGTCTGAAAATCTTTAATTTTTCCGTTTTGTATCCTCATTGTAATTCTACTTAATTACAATTTCTGCATGAATGAATCCATAACATGCAAAAGCGTTTTTATCTCCGACCTTCACCTAGGAACTAGAGACGCACAATCAGAACAACTTTTAGAATTTATTCGTATTATGGAGTGCGAAACGCTTTATCTCGTGGGTGACATCATCGATGGATGGGAGATAAAACGTAATTGGCGCTGGAGTCAAGCACAAACCGATGTCTTGCAAAAAATCTTACGAAAAGCCAGAAAAGGGACTAAAGTCCACTACATTATTGGTAATCATGATGAGTTTTTACACTCTTTTTTACCCATCATGATGGGGGACAATATCACAATCAGCCATGAAAAAGTCCATTTAGGGGTCAATGGTAAGCGTTATTTGGTTGTTCATGGTGATATGTTTGATGCAGTGACTATGACTAAAAAATGGGTGGCTCATCTAGGAGATCGAGCGTATTTGTTTTTACTTAGCCTCAATCGCCCCATCAATAAAATACGACGATTTTTTGGAATATATAACCATTGGTCGTTGTCTAAAATTGCCAAGCAAAGCGTTAAGCAAGCGGTGAGTTTCATCACAGACTATGAAGAGGTACTATCAGGTCATGCAGATGACAAAGGGTTTGATGGGGTCATTTGCGGCCATATTCATCAAGCAGAGATACGGACAATCAATGGTATTGACTATCTCAATTGTGGAGACTGGGTGGAATCGTGTACGGCCGTCGTCGAACATTATGACGGGAGGTTTGAAATCTATGAGCACCACCAAAACCATTAGTATTCTCTTTTACAAAGGGAAGGGGACGATATTTGAAAAACTCATACGCTGGTGGACAAAAAGTCCTTATTGTCACACTGAATTTTTACGCAGTGATGGATCGTGTCACTCAAATGATCGTTTAACACAGCTTTCTCGTATAGCTCGTTTTGAACTTGCTAGTGATGACTGGGCCAGACGGGACATTGAGTTACCGTGCGAAATAGTGGATCGAGTTGAGCAACGACAACTGGCAAAAATAGGAACACATTACGACTGGAAAGGGATTGTATTTAGTCAATTCTTTCCCTTTGGGTGGCATGCTCCTGATAAGTGGTTTTGCTCCAAAAGTAATGCAGACGATTTACTCTATGCCTATAAGCTGATGGCTCGTACCAAAAATCCTCTCTTTACACCATTTTTAGAAATGCTAAAGCCATTAGCGTATTATCCTCCTCATGAACTTTCACCTCATGATTTATTTCAACTGATGCCCGCTAATCTGTAAAGCTTTCTGTAACAATAAGAAGGAAGCGATAAACTTTAGGTTATTATTTTGGGTATGAACACCTTATTAAATGAGTATTATCGTTACGATTTACACAATGCGGGATACCTAGAGCGTAAAGTCTCCATATCAGAGGAAAGCGTCTCAATTTATGGAATTGCACAGTCCGGAAAAACGTCCCTTATCAAACATTATTTACTCTCTCATAAGAAATCCAGCTACCTATATCTTGATTGCCGCGATATACGGCTGAATGTTTCTGATCTTAATACGGTATTGGAAGGTTTTTGCAAAGAACACAAAATTTCGATTTTAGCACTTGACAACTATCGAGAGGACATCGTCTTATTTGAGATCGACCAGCTGATCCTCGCCAGCGAACACCCAATAGAAACTTCTTGTACTGCTGTCCAACTGAACCTATTAGACTATGAGGAGTTCTTGGCCTTTGAGCAAAAATACGATTCTACGGCTTTAAGCCATTTTTTTCAATTGGGCGGATTTCCTGCCATGCATAAAATAGCCAGTGAAGATCGCTCTTTGTATCTCCAAAAGACCTTTATCACAGCACTTGATGAAACCGAACTTGCTATATTAATTCAAGCCACAAAAATGACGACCCAAAAAGTTTCAGCTCACAATCTCTATGAACGACTCAAGCTTGAACGCAAAATATCCAAAGACAAGCTCTATATTCATTTGCAATCGCTCTATGATCGCCGCTATTTGTATGGATTGGAAAAATTCAATCATCCCAGTGCCGTTAAAAAACTTTACCTTTGCGATATTGCCATCAAACACGCACTAACGCTTCAAAAGCATTTTGGGCGTGTTTTTGAGAATCTCATTTATTTGGAATTGGTAAAACACGCAGTAGAGTGCTACTATGAAGAAGGGATAGATTTTTATCTGCCATCACGCGCCCAAATCATTTTAGCAATACCCTTTGAGAATGAGCACTCGCTCTTTAAAAAGATCGAAGCGCTCGAAGCCTTTATCATTACGCATGAAGTGCAGGAGGTGATTATTGTAACAATGAATCTGGAAAGTACCCTCTCTCATCCGATGGCTAAGATTGAGATGATACCGTTTGCCCAGTGGGCACTGGGAGAAGAATAGAAACGTTAAAAAGTAACGCCCATACCGATAAATGGCCCTTCTATTACAACGTTGGAATTTATATCAAAACGATCGTTTATTTTAAGCGTTTCATAGCGGTACCCACCTTGCACCTGTACCATTTTATTGATACTCCAAATGGCTTTAATGCGAGAATCACTTAATGAATCACCGCCATACTCAATGTATCTCACATCACCGGCTATTCTCAGACTCGTTCCCACAAGATTAATACCGGCACCCAGATAGGCCATCGGAATCACTTCGCTAAACTCTTGGTTAAGCGTACCTTCTACCTTCCCCTCCAAGACTTTGAACGTTACCCCGATATCCAAATCAACGACATTATCGAGAATTTCATAATAAGGGGTGATGTCGATTTGATCAAGCGATACTTTATTCGTTCCCCCTGCACCGTCTGAGCCAGAAAAAGAAGATTCCGGTGTAAAATCCAAACGTATATTTGGGAACAATGGAACAGGATGTTCCAAATACAATCCAATCTGATACCCCGATTCACTTTGCTCATTAAAACGAGTGGTAGTGGTTTGGTAGTTAAAATCGCCGCTGGCCGTCGGATTGTAATAATCAACCTCAGCACCAAATCCTAAAATCATCGCGGCAGAAACGTTTACAGAGGCTAAACACAAAGCCGTTAAAACTAATTTTTTCATCTTATTGATCCTTTTATAAATGTACAGCAATTCTAGCGCTTCATGCCTTACGATACAATACGATAAAAAAGGAGTTGCTATGAGACTGTGCGGGATTGATGAAGCAGGACGTGGCCCGCTAGCCGGGCCGCTTGTCATGGCCGGTGTAATTTTGCACAATCCTATCGACGGCCTAAACGACTCGAAAAAACTCAGCGAAAAAAAGCGTGAAGCCCTGTTTGAGCTTGTTCTCGCCAATTCCGACTCGGTAATCGTGCGGTTTTCTTCGGAACAAATTGACGCTCTTGGACTCTCTAAATGTTTAAAAATGGGCTTAGAAGAGATTTTAAAAACTCTTTCTGCCGATGATTATTTATTTGACGGGAACGCTAAATTCGGAGTAAGCGGCTTACGCACCCTCATCAAAGCGGATGCGCTCATTCCAGAAGTGAGTGCAGCCTCTATACTCGCCAAAGTCACCCGTGATCGTGAGATGGTGCAACTTGATGATCTTTATCCGCACTATAAATTTGCAGAGCATAAAGGCTATGGTACGGCCATTCATATTGAAGCGATTCGACAATACGGGCTTTGCGAAATCCATCGTAAAAGTTTTAAACTAAAAGCATTACAACCCGCCCTCTTTTAGTACATCGTTGCTATAATTTTTTAAAAAGGCTATTCATGATTTCTCTGACTCATCTTGAAGCGGCATTGGAAGCCGTCGATACTGAAGTAAAAGCGCTTCTGTACAATCAATCGATGTCACTAAACGAAAAAGATGAAAAGATGCTTCCGCTTTTACGTGAAAGTAAAGTATTAAAACAAACCTATGAAGACTTGTGCTACTTACGTGATAACCCGCCTACAAGCACAACAGGGTGTAAAGCCGGACAATACCGAGAAGATTAATTAAAGCGCTGTTTTTCATGAAAATATAAAGAAGTGAAGACTCCCCGCCAGATACCTGCGGCACAAAATACGCACTAATGTGCTGCTGTATTCCTACCCTGACACGTTGTCAGTACATACCCTTGCACAGGTCTAACGAAGAGAGGCGCAATTATACCTAACACCGCTCGTAAATGCAAGAACACTCTATGGTATCTTTTTTGCTTATTAAATATCATCGATAATAAACATTTTAGTAAATTGGTCGATATATCATTCATTAATGATTTAGTTCAAAAGGATTTATTATGGCTGGGACTATTAACTCTCTGGGTATCGGTTCTGGAGTTCTTACTGCTGATATTATCGATAAACTGCAAAGCAGAGATACTTCACTTATTATTACACCGATTGATAATAAAATCACGCTTCAAAAACAAAAGGGGCAGGCTCTTAGCTTACTCAATAGCCTTCTCTCTTCATTTCAAAGCAGTATAAGCTCTTTAAGTAATGATGCTTTATATCAAGGACGTACCACATCTGGAAATACCAGTGCAGTCAGCGTTTCTGCCGCTGCGGGTGTCAATGTCCAATCTTTTTCAATCTCCGATACAAAATTAGCCTTGAATGATATTCACCAATCTGGGACCTTTTCGTCCACTACCGCCCCTATTTCCAGCGGAGGGTCTGGAAGCATGACACTCACTTCAGGGGGGCTTTCGTTTGGAATAAACTATACAAACACCATGACTCTAGAAGAATTAAAAGATGCCATTAATCTCCAAGCCAGTGATAAAATTCAAGCCTCTGTTCTTCAGGTAGGCGCGACTGACTATCGCCTCGTTTTGCGTTCAAAAGAAACAGGAGTCAATGAAAAAATTGTTACGACAGACACGGGAGGTTTTTTGGATCAAAAGCTAATCACTTATGATGCACTAACAAATCCTGCAGGTACCATGGAAGAAGTTCAACCTGCAGAGGATGCCAGTTTTAAATACAATGGTATCATTTTAAAGCGCAGCTCTAATGTCATAACGGATATCACTCCCGGAGTTACGATTAATCTTCTCCAAGACAGTACTAGCATTACTTCCAATATTTCCATTAGCCAGGATGTGGATACGATTGCAGCAGAAATGTCTACTCTGGTTAAAAGCTATAACACCCTCATAAGCCAACTTAATGACATGACAACCACCGATGTTGAGGCAGGAAAAGCCGGAGTTTTCAACGGCGACAATTCCATTCGTGCTATCGGCCGTGAAGTGACCCGTCTTATGACTTCTATTAATGGCCAAGGGAATTCACTGGCGCTGTATGGGATTGATTTAGACGAAGGAGGAGGAATGAGCTTTAAAACTTCTACTTTTACTGCTAAATTTAACTCCGATGCTGTTGCTTCATCCAAATTTTTCAGCAATGTCGCATCAGATACAACTACAGAGAATGGAATTTTTACTCAACTAAGTACCTTGATGACCCGTTTTACTGGAAACAATGGAACGCTTACGACACTTACAAAAGGTTCTGATGCAGAGTTAAAATCTTTAGATGCCAATAAAAAACGTTCTTTGGCACTGTTGGAAGCTCGTTATGCCTCAATGAGCGCACGATTTGCCGCATATGATTCTATGATCAGTAAAGTAAACGCACAGTTTTCCTCTCTCAAAATGCAAATTGATGCGCAAGCCAATACAAATTAATAACAAAATATAAATGGCACTCTTTTTGCTTACTCAAGGGTAAGTCAGAGTGAGGGATGTGGAATGCTCAATGGGAAAAATATACTTATAACCGGTGGAACCGGCAGTTTTGGTAAACAATTTGTAACCACGATTCTGAAGCACTACAAGCCCAATAAAATCATAATTTATTCACGTGATGAACTCAAACAATATGAAATGGCACAACGCTTTAACGATCCATGTATGCGTTATTTCATCGGGGATGTTCGCGATCTTTCACGCCTCCAAAGCGCTATGAACAGTGTTGATTACGTCGTTCATGCCGCCGCCCTCAAACACGTTCCCATTGCCGAATACAATCCAATGGAATGTATCAAAACCAATATCAACGGTGCTCAAAATGTCATTGAGGCGTCCCTTCATTGCGAAGTTAGTCATGTTATCGCCCTGTCAACCGACAAAGCCGCAAGCCCTATCAATCTTTACGGTGCAACCAAGCTGGCTTCCGATAAACTTTTTGTTGCGGCGAATAATATCCGCGGCGGCAAAGATATCCGATTTTCAGTTGTCCGCTATGGAAATGTTTTGGGTTCACGTGGCTCTGTCGTTCCCTTCTTCCAAAAATTGATTGCCGAAGGGGCTAATGAGCTTCCTATAACCGATGAACGAATGACACGCTTTTGGATCACTCTTCAAGAAGGAGTTGATTTTGTCCTCAAAAATTTTCAACGTATGCATGGCGGAGAAATTTTTATACCAAAAATTCCTTCCATGAAAGTGGTTGATGTTGCACGCGCTATCGCTCCGAATATGCCTCATAAAAATGTCGGTATTCGTCCAGGAGAAAAAATGCACGAAGTGATGTGCCCGCGTGATGATTCTCACTTAACGCTAGAGTTTCACGATCACTATGTAATTAAACCCTCGATTCAGTTTACTGAAGCCGCTGACTTTACTAAAAACAATTGCGGTGAAATCGGAAGAGCTGTTGATTATGGCTTTAAATACAGTTCAGAGACCAATATCCAATGGCTGACTCCTGAAGAATTGCTCAAAAAAATTGCGCTTTCTGAAAATGAAGAAAAATGATTCCCTATTCGACACAACTCATTGAAGAAGATGATATTGCGGCTGTTGTAGAGATTTTACAAAGTTCTCATCTGACGCAAGGCTCAAAAGTTCAAGAATTCGAAGAAGCGATTGCGCACTACGTTGGTGCGAAATACTGTGTCACTTTTAACTCTGCCACCTCTGCCCTGCTGGGTGCATATGCCGTCAGCGGAATTAGTGAAAATGACGAGATCATAACCACTCCAATCAGTTTTGTGGCTACCTCCAATATGGCGATTGCACTGGGGGCAAAACCTATTTTTTGTGATATCAAAATGGATGGAAATATCGATGAAACCCTCATTGAAGCATTAATCACTCCACACACAAAAGCCATCGTTCCTGTCGATTTTGCAGGAAAACCAGTTGCGATAAAGGCTATCAAAGAGATTGTAAACAAACATGATTTAGTCGTAATTGACGATGCCTCCCATGCGCTTGGAAGCGGCATTAACCATAAAAAAATCGGTTCACATGCGGATATGACCATTTTTAGTTTTCACGCCATCAAACCTATCACCACAGGCGAAGGAGGTGCTGTTGTCACGGATAACGAAGAATATGCGAATGCATTACGACTTTTTCGTTCACACGGCATCGTGAAGAAGCAACTGTGGAATTCGGATATGGTGAGTCTGGGTCATAATTTTCGTATGACAGAGTTTGCGGCGGCACTGGGATTGTCACAGCTGCATAAACTCGATCGTTTCATCAGTACACGAGATGCAATCGCTAACTATTACGATGAACGATTTAAAAATCATAAACTTTTTTCGACCATTTACATTGATGAACAGGAACAAAGTGCACGTCATCTTTATCCTCTTTTACTCAACCCCCAGCTTCATTGTGTCAAAGAAGAGATCTTCACAGAATTACAGGAAAAAGGGTTAGGGGTGCAAGTTCATTATAAACCTATCTATCAGAACAGTTTTTACAAGCAACGTTACGGCGAACAGCGGTTGAACACTGCCGAAACATTTTATAAAAGTGAGATTTCAATTCCCTGCCATCAAAAAATGACTCTAGACGATGCAAAAAGCGTTGCGGACATTGTCCTCGAAGTTATTAAACAATATGCTTATCGGGGATGCACGTTCTAATGCGTGTTGCTATCATACCGGCACGCGGAGGAAGTAAACGCATACCTCGTAAAAATATCAAACTCTTCGCAGGGCTTCCAATCATCGCCTACAGTATAAAGGCGGCACAAGAATCAAATCTTTTTGATCGCATTATTGTCACCACCGATGATGAAGAGATTGCCAATATTGCGCGTGAGTTTGGCGCCCAAATACCCTTCATGCGCCCAAAAGAGCTTAGCGATGATCACACCGCCACTATCCCCGTAATCGCCCATGCCATACAAACATTACAAACAAACGCGGACGTTATAGACGCAGCATGTTGCATCTATGCCACAGCCCCATTTATACGGCCTCAAGACATCGTAAATGCCTATCACTCTCTTATAACGAAACGCAAATATTATGCCTTTCCTGTTACCACATTTCCTTTTCCGATTCAACGAGCGGTTATGCGCGATGAAGAGGGGAATATCAAAATGTTTTATCCCGAACACTTTAGCACCCGGAGTCAAGACCTCCAAGAAGCCTATCATGACGTAGGACAATTTTACTGGGGAACCCCCGATGCCTGGCTAAGTGGTAAACCGATTTTTTCAGATGCGGCAACCACCATAGTCCTGCCTCGTCATCTGGTACAAGATATAGACACTATGGAAGACTGGATGCGCGCAGAATTGATGCACAAGGCACTCATAAGTACATGAACCTCCTCATCCGTGCCGACTCTTCCAGCAGCATTGGTCTTGGACACATCATGCGCTGTCTGGTCCTAGCGCAGCAGTATCCCAATGACATGATCACATTTGCCTGCCAAGATTTAACAGGAAATATAATGGATAAAATCCCTTATCCTGTACATATATTAAATTCAAACGATCCCCAAGAACTCTTAACACTCATCCAAGAACTTGGTATTGAGACAATAATCTTTGACCATTACGGCATTGATGAAACCTTTGAAAAACAAATCAAAGAACAAACTGCTGTTGGCATCCTAAGCCACGATGACTCCTACCAAAAACATCATTGCGATATTCTCCTCAATCACAATATCTGCGCTGATGCATCTCGCTATGATGGTTTAGTCCCTGTTCATTGTGAGCTTCGATGCGGAAGTAAATACACCCTGATACGAGATGAATTCAAATACGAGAAAGTTATCCCAAGAGAAAAACTCTACGATATTTTTATCTCCATGGGGGGAGCGGATACTTCCAATATCACACTCGAGATACTCAAATGTATAAACCCGTCCAAAAGGGTTTGCATCGCCACTACTACCGCTAACGCTTATCTAACCCAACTCTTAGCCACTACACTCGAGAATGATTCCCTTGAAGTACACGTAAATTCGAATGAAATCGCCAAACTCCTGCACCAAAGCTCTCTTGCCATTATTACCCCAAGTGTCATGGTGCATGAAGTGATGTTTATGGAGATACCCTTTATCGCTATTCAAACTGCATCCAATCAAAGTGAAATGGCTCGCTATTTACATCACAATGATTTTGACGTCATGGATTCTTTTGATCCGAAAACATTACGGGAAAAACTATCATGATAACACTCAAAAATTTTGTCGACTTGACACATGACGAAGCCATAGATGTGTTGTCGTGGCGAAATCACGATAGTATCCGTCATTGGATGTATTCCACGCAAGACATAACCCTTGATGATCACCTAGCCTTTATCCAATCACTCAAAACCTCAACAGATAAGCTCTATTTTGTCGTGGTCAAAAATGGTAACCCTATCGGAGTAATCGATTTAGTGAATATTACAAAGACCACCGCATCGCTTGGTCTGTATGCCAATCCTTTTAGTGATCGCAAAGGAATCGGAACCATCATCTTACGAGCCCTTATGCGCCACGCCTATGATGCTCTTGGATTATCGACATTACGATTGGAATATTTCCACGGCAACGAAAAAGCTAAAATTTTGTACGAAAAATTCGATTTTACTCCTGTACGTTCCGACGAAAAAAATGGACAAAAAATTATTTGCATGGAGCACACCCGTGAACATTGGACACTGTAATCTGGATAACAAAGTATTCATTATCGCCGAGCTCTCCGCCAATCACAATGGCTCACTTCAAACCGCGTTAGACACGATTACCGCCATGGCGCAATCAGGTGCCGATGCTATCAAGCTGCAAACCTACACCCCTGATACCATTACTCTGGATTGTGACAGTGACATGTTCACCATCTCCCAAGGAACTCTTTGGGATAAGCGTAAATTTTATGATTTGTATGCCGAAGCGATGACTCCATGGGAGTGGCATAAAGAGCTTTTTGATCACGCCAGGAGTCTAGGAATGCTCGCATTTTCTTCCCCTTTTGATCCCAGTGCTGTTGATTTTCTCGATAAGCTTAATGTTCCTGCCTATAAAATCGCTAGTTTCGAGATCACGGATATCCCTCTTATCGAATATACCGCCGCAAAAGGTAAGCCGATCATTATCTCTACGGGTATCGCTCAACTAAAAGAGATTAAAGACGCACTTGATGCCTGCCGACGCATGGGAAACAATCGGATCACCTTACTCAAATGTACCTCTGCCTATCCTGCCACACTTGAAGAGATGAATCTTCTGACTATTCCCGATATGATTAAAAGATTCGATGTCACTATCGGTTTGAGTGATCATACTATGAGCCTAAGTGCATCTATTGCCGCTGTTGCGCTGGGTGCTCGTGTCATTGAAAAACACTTTATACTTAAGCGGAATATGGGCGGTGCAGACAGTGCTTTTAGTCTCGAACCCCATGAGTTTCGTGCTATGGTCGATGCGGTACGCGATACTGAAAAACTACTGGGAAACATCACCTATGATCTCTCGCCAAAAAGCCTAAAATCACGAGAGTTTTCTCGCAGTCTTTTTATTGCCGAAAATGTTCAAGCAGGTGAAGTCATCACAGTAAAGAATGTTCGCTCTGTTCGTCCAGGATTTGGACTCTCTCCGAAATACCAAAAAGAGATAATAGGAAAAATATTTAGAGCCGATTATCTCAAAGGAACCCCTCTAGCATGGGAACACATCGAATGACCATTGCTGTCGTTTCACACGATGCAGGGTGTTCAGAATTACTATGCGCTATGATTTCCAAACATCGCGATGATGTACTATGGCATATCTTTGCCCATCCACAAAGTCCAATGACGATTATCTGCGAACGTAGTAATCTCGTCTTTACTCCTATTGATGATGCCCAAAAACAACTCGAAATACTCAAGCCTGATGTGCTCTTTTTTGGTACAGGGTGGCAAGAAAAGGTTGAACGTCCCTATATTGACTATTGCAAACAGCATGCCATCCCTACTGTCGCTTTTTTAGATCACTGGAGCAGTTATCGTGAACGTTTTGGCTATCCAGAGGTAAACTGGGAAAAGAACTGTGGAGATTTCACAGCAGTACATGATGAAAAAGCACTCAAATTGGCTTTGGATTTTGACCTGCCCCATCCCATAGCCCTTCCCAATCTTTATCTTCAAAAACTTATTGCTGCTGCCACAGTAAAAGCAATATCACCGACCCAAAATCTTCTCTTTTTAAGTGAGCCTACGGATGTAGTTGCAAAAGCTACCTATGGAAATGAAAACCATTGGGGATTTACGCAATACACGGTACTGGAGGATATATTCAAAAACTTCACTAAATTTGGATGCGCTGCTATTACCATCCGATTGCATCCCAGTGAAATTTCTTCCGGATTTAAAAAAATCATGAAAAAATACCCCCACATACGAGTACAGATCAACGATGCAAAAACATTTGATCTGACCGATCAACTGTTGAACGCCAAAGTTATTCTTGGATTTAACACCATGGCACTTTATACTGCGGCGCTCATGGGAAAAAACGTCATCTCTTACCTCCCAAGCCACAATAGAGATTGTTTGCTTCCAATTCCTGCTTCACAACAGCTTCGAACGCTTAAAGATTTAAAAACTTCTATTTTATCTCCTATTTCTCTCTCTCTCAATGATTTCGGTATGGATTTTGCTTTGTTTTTGGAAACACTGCAAAGGGCATTCAATGAGCGAACCGCTTAAAGCACTCATTATTGGTGCAGGCAGCATCGGCGGACTTATAGACTCTCACGATTCTGATTCCATTGCCAGTCATGCGCATGCCTACTATGAACATCCCAATACACAACTGTGCGCTATTTGTGAACCGTCAGAACTCAATGTATTTGCCTTTATGGAGCGATGGGGAGAAATGCGGCGATATGTTAATGTCGATGAAATCGAACAAGATGCCTATTATGATATTGTCTCTATCTCTTCCTCAACATCTGCTCATTTTCATGATTTAACCACACTGTTACAACGCTGTGATTGTTCTTATATCCTCTGTGAAAAACCACTGGTTGCCACCAAAGAAGAATTTCATTCTCTCTCTTCCGAACTTCAGCGCACTAACAAAAAGATCCTCATTCACCTCATGCGCCGATACAATCCTGCTTTTATCACGATTGCTGCTCGAATAAAGAACGAAGAGTTCGGTAAAGCACTTGGTTTTCAAGGCGTTTGCAGCAAAGGGCTGCTTCATAATGGCTCACATCTGTTAGGAGTATTGAGTCATTTTTTAGGGCCGCTCAATGCGATCAAACCTTTTCGAGCATCTTCTTGCGATACGGATGTATGTGGTGAGTTTGGTGTTTCCCTATCCCGAGGAGATGGTACGATATCCGTTCTTCAAAATTTGCAATATTCATTATTTGAACTTACCATCTGGTTTGAAAAAGGGATGATTAAAATACTCGATGGCGGGGAAAGAATCGAAATACATTCTAAAACACCTTCAACGACTTATGTCGGGTATCATACACTCACTCTCGCACAAACCATTGAAACCAAGCTCTCTGTCTATGCATTGGACTCACTGAAGTTTTTACTACGAGAAAGTGATGAAACCTGCACTCAGATTCTAAAAGAGCATCTGCACCTACACGAAATAATCTTTCAAACGCTTGCAAAGGTTCAAGGTCGATGAAGCTCGCAATCAACGGCGGTGAAAAATATCGCACCAATCCTTTTCCCGCTTACAATACCATCGGAGTCCAAGAAGAAGAAGCTGTATTACGTGTGTTACGCAGCGGTAAACTTTCCACCTATCTGGGGACATGGCATGATGATTTTTACGGCGGTCCCGAAGTACGTGCACTTGAGCGCGAATGGGGCGACTACTTTAGTGTCAAACACACTATAAGTGTGAATTCTGCCACAAGTGGTCTCTATGCCGCAGTAGGAGCATGCGGTATAAGCCCAGGTGATGAAGTGATTGTGAGTGCCTATACCATGAGCGCCTCTGCCACTGCAGCATTGGTGTACGGTGCCATCCCAATCTTCGTTGATATTGAAGAGGATTATTACTGTCTGGATGTCAAAAGTATTGAATCCAAAATCACACCAAAGACCAAGGCAATCATTGTTGTGGATATCTTCGGCCAACCCTATGACCGTGACGCGATCAATGCCCTAGCTAAAAAATACAATCTCTACGTCATCGAAGACGCCGCCCAAGCACCAGGAGCCATGCACAATAATAAATTTGCGGGAACACTGGGAGACATCGGCATCTATTCACTCAACTATCACAAACACATCCATAGCGGTGAGGGTGGAATTATCGTCACCGATGATGATGTACTTGCCCACAAACTGCGACTCATCCGAAACCATGCCGAAGCAGTCCTATCCGCCAAGGGGATCGAAGACAAAAGCGAACTCATCAATATGGTCGGGTTCAACTACCGCATGACAGAGATCGAAGCTGCCATCGCACGTGAACAACTTAAAAAATTACCTGATTTACTAACACAGCGGTTAGCCAATACAATGTACCTCAACGACCAACTAGCTAAAATCCCGTGTATCCTTCCCACAAAATTACGCCCAAACTGCAAACACGCATTTTACGTTCATCCGCTTCAATTTGATGAAAAAATAGCCGGCATGCATCGAAACCGTTTTATCGATGCTGTTAAAGCAGAACTGCCTCCAACACTGCTTCGCGAGGAATCAACCGTTTTGCTGAGCTACGGATACGTCAGACCACTGTATCTTCAACCGCTATATCAAGAGCGTATTGCTTTTGGACGCAACGGTTATCCTTTCAACCTCAGCGACGTTACGTATCCAAAGGGACTTTGCCCTGTTACCGAAAACATGCACTATAACACACTTATAACACATGAGTTTATGCGCCCAGGAATGGCACGATCCGATATGGATGATGTAGTAAATGCATTTAAGAAAGTGTGGGAAAATAAGGCCGAACTTTTATGAGGCTCACTGGTCAACAAATTTATTTACGCCCATTAGAACTTTCTGATGGCAATGGAAGCTATCCAAATTGGCTCAATGATCCCGAAGTATGCCGTTACAATTCACACGGAGAAAGCCTCTATACTAGTGAAATGGCACACGCATATATCGCCAGCACAATTGATAATCCGACCATTAAAGTCTTCGCTATTTGCTTGAATCATAACAATCAACATGTTGGCAATATTTCCCTTCAACAAGTCTCAGTAAAAAATCAAAGTGCGGAATTCGCCATTCTCATAGGCGAACTTTCTATTTACGGAAGAGGTATAGGCTATGAAGCAGGTCAACTTTTACTTGAATATGCCTTTACTGCTCTCAATCTACACCGTATCCATTGTGGAACGCACATTGAAAACAGTGGCATGCAGCACCTCGCTTTAAAATTAGGGATGCAAAAAGAAGGAATTCGTCGAGATGCGCTTTTCAAAAACGGTCGATTTGCCGATATTGTGGAGTATGGAATACTTTATAATGATTATAAAAAAGGTTTAAAATGACACCTGGCTACGGAGAACCCCTATACAAGGACCATTTACAGTACTGCACACGCTGTTGTATGCCCAGTTCAAATGAAGGAATGCAATTTGATGAGTTGGGTATTTGTCTGGCTTGTCGGGCACAAGAGCAAAAAATGCGCATCAATTGGAAAAAAAGTGAAGTAATTTTACGTGAGACCCTAGAAAGCTATAAAGAAAAATCTGGTGACAATTACGATTGTATCATCCCCATCAGTGGTGGAAAAGACAGCGTATTTCAACTCCATGTCCTTAAAAAAGTGTATGGGATGAAACCTCTTGCTGTTACCTTCAATCACAACTGGTATTCCGAGACTGGAAAATACAATCTTGACAATGCGCTTGAAAAACTTGAGATCGATCATATCATGTTTACTCCCAACAAAGCATTGGTCAAAAAACTCTTTGTAAAATCATTTTATAAAATCGGAGATTCCTGCTGGCATTGCCATGCTGGAGTTGGTGCATTTCCCCTGCAAATCGCGGTCAAATATAACATCCCCCTTTTGATCTGGGGAGAGTCTGTGTGCGAAAGCAGCGGCCGTGCAGATTTCAAAGACAATGTACAAAAATTTGATCGTGATTATTTCACCAAAGTTTCCGCGAAACTTTTTCCAGAACAGATGATCGACGAGGAAATAACACGCAAAGATCTAGCCCCTTTTGCACTTCCTAGCTATGAAGATATCGAGCGTGTTGGTGTCGTAGGTTTGCATCTTGGAGACTACCTTTTTTGGGATGATGAACGACAAATGGAATTTATCAAAAAAGAGTACGACTGGAGAGAAGAGCACCGTCCTGGCCACTATAAAGGGTTCAAAGGCAACGAGTGCAAATTCGAGACACTGCATGACCATATGAAATTTGTTAAACGAGGCTTTGGACGCGGAACCGATCAGGCAAGCGCAGATGTACGAGCGGGTCTGCTTACGCGTGAAGAGGGATTTGAAGTTGCCAAAAAATACGATCAACAGCGTCCTGTATATCTTGACGAATACCTCGATATGGCAAATATAACTGAAGAAGAATATTACAATGTTCTCAAAGCAATGCGTCAGGGTAAATTTAGAGAGCACAAATGAATTTAACGAATTACGACGCCTCAGGGCTTTTAGAGCTATTACAATCCAATAAAATCACTTCAAGTGAGATAGTAAAGGCGTGCGTGCAGCGTATACACGATATTGATCCCCTGGTAAATGTATGGGAATATATGAATGAAGATGTTATCCAAGCACAACTTTCAAAGATCAACAACTATGCCCAGCAAGACTATCCCCTCTACAGTATTCCTATCGGCGTAAAAGACATCTACAATACCTTTGATATGCCTACGCAAATGGGCTCGCCTTTGTGGAAAGATTTTACCCCTGGCAATGATGCGCGCCTCGTTCACTACCTCCGCCGTTCAGGTGCAATCATGCTGGGAAAAACCGTAACAGCAGAGTTTGCTGTTCATTATCAGAACAAAACACGCAATCCTCATGATCCCTCACGCTCACCAGGAACTTCTTCCAGTGGATCTGCTGTTGCTGTCGCAACAGGGATGGTTCCAGTAGCGCTTGGTTCTCAAACAGCGGGATCTATCAGCCGTCCAGCAAGCTATTGTGGTATTTACGGTTTTAAACCTACTTTTGGTGTCTTGCCTCGTATTGGTGTCCTTAAGACCACTGATTCTCTTGATACGCTAGGATTTTTTAGCAGAAGTGTGCAGGATCTATCGCTCATGTTCGAAGCCTCGCGTTCACATGGTGAAAATTATGAGTTTGTTCACCAATATATCGATAACTATCAATCACAGCCCAACAAAATATTTAAAATAGGGATCGTCAAGCACCCAAAATGGGAGTTAGCCTCTCCTCATGCCAAAGAAGCATTTTTTCAGTGGTGTCAGAAATTACAAGATTCACGACTGCATATTGAAGAAGTCATCTTGCCACCCTTTTGCGACACTATTCATGAAACTCATCAAACAATTTACGATAAGTCACTGGCCTATTATTTCAAAGATGAATACGTTAAACATGAGCTTATGAGTCCTATCTTTTATGACATCATTCAAGAGGGCAATACCATCTCAACACAGACCTATCAAGATGCTTTGAAAAAGCAGTCTAATGAAACGGTTGAGTTTGACACATGGATGGAGTCTTATGACATCCTACTCACACTTGCCACAGCCGATGAAGCCCCTATTGGTCTTACGACGCCTGACACTCCTGATGCCAACCTTATTTGGACCTATTTGGGACTCCCACTGGCAACAATACCTGTTCTACAGGGAAAAAACGGTTTACCAATAGGAGTTAGTGTTGTTGCACAAAAATATAATGATAAACTGTTACTTGATTTTCTTAAATACCTAACTACAATAAATATATTAAAGACAGTCCTACCAATATCTCCCACTAATACTAAGGAACCCGCATGAATGAAACATCCATTTCACTTGATACCATTTTTGGCAAAAACATTCAAGCCCTTTTTTCAGTCAACTCAGCGTTGGCTCTTGAGATCTTCTCTATTCAAGAAAATAAACAATTTGAACTTTTTCAAGGAGAAGATCCCGTTGCAATAAACCTTCTTGACGTCAACAATCATCTTTTTATGTATGACAACCCTGTTTCCGATGTCTTAACGCTCAGTGAAACAAAACAAAGCCATTCGGCTTACCACTATCGCTACATCTACGGTATTGCAAACGGTATCTATTTAAAAATGGCGCTAAACTCTTCTGCAATCAAACGAATTGTCTTATTTGAGTCCAATTATGAACTCTTATATATTGTTCTCAATTTGATTGATTTTTCAAAAGAAATTACTGAAGAAAAACTGATCATCGAAGCAACAAAAGAATTTGATTTCACAGATGCCTATCAATATTTCAATGAACACGAAAGTCAGCTTTTTGCCAGACTCTTCGAACTGGAAGTATCCGCAGACTATTACATAAAAACCGCTTATGACAATATTGCAAAAATAACCAGCGTATTAGCAGAAGCGCTTTTGCAAGTAGTCATGGGACATGGAAACTGCCCTATTGATTCTCTTATGGGGATAGAACATCACTTTACCAATCTTCCCGATATGATCAAAGGGCCAAAATTTACGAAAATTTTTGGAAAAGGACAGGGAGAGACCGTCATTATTGTTTCGACAGGGCCCAGCTTGACGAAACAAATCCCTTTATTGAAAAGCATTCAAGACCATGCAACCATCATCAGTGTTGATGCAAGCTTTCCGATTTTAGAGAAAAATGGGATTAAGCCTGATTTTGTCACCGTCCTTGAACGGGTACCGGAAACAGGAAAGTTTTTTGAAAACAACTCGTTGGAATTTCAAAAAGACGTTAATTTTGTTTGTGTTTCCATTATCCATAAAGCAGTCAAAGATGCGATAAGAACCGGAAACTTATTCTTGCAAATGCGCCCTCACGGCTACACAAAGTATTTTGAATTTGATGATTATGGTTATTTGGGCAGCGGTATGAGTGCTGCAAATTTAGCGCATGAGCTCGCCGTCATGTTAGAATTTAAGAATATTATTTTCATTGGGCAAGATCTCGCATTTGGTGAAGACAATACCTCACATGCCCAAGATCATACCTTTACCATTAATGAAGAGAAACCTGAAGGGCATGACATCTTCACTCTAAAATATGGGGGAGAGGGAACCATCCGAACGACGTTTTATTGGAATATTTTTAGAAACACCATCCAAGACATTATCAAAAAAACAGCGTCATTCATTACTACCATCAATTCTACCGAAGGGGGGGCTCAAATCTCAGGTGCGATCGAAATGCCTTTTGCTCAGGCTATCGAAAAATACATTGATTTTTCCCTAATCAAGCAACCACTCTTAATTGAGTATCCAGATACAGAGGAAGTAGCGCGTAATGTCCAACAAATGATTGAAAAAACGAACTTAATCCTCCAAGAAGCAATTGATAAACAAGAGCTGATTGAAGACCTTTTTATCCAGATTCAAGATGCCTCTGAAAATCTGGTAGAACTCAATGAAACCAATAGACTCGAAGATATAGATTTTGACCACCTGCAACTCCTGAGCGATAAATTGGATGAGATTAAAGACATCATTGACAGCAAACAATTTAACCAAATGTTTTTTGATGTCATTCAATCTTTCATGATTCACCTTGAAATTGATTTAGCAGAGGTTTACACCAGTAATCCTCAATCAGATATAGAAAAGAAAGCAAAGCTGATCGATTGGATTATGCGCCATCGCTATTGGCTTTTTGTCATTGCAGGTGGCATTGATGCTCAGTTTGGCACTATTGTAAAGGCAATTAAACAATGGCCGCCTGAGCTATTAGAGTGTATCGCCATACCTACAAAACGAGTACTGAGCATTGACCATGAAAAATATGAGTATTTAAAAGCAAAAGCACTGGAAGAAGAAGCCGCGATCGTTGAATTGATTAATCACATCAAAACGAATGAAACAGCGTAAACTTTAGAGAATAAAGTGCGCTGTTCAGCACACTGTCTAAGATTAATTTATTGCAGCAGTTTTAACACATTTTGCTGTACCGCATTCGCCTGGCTCATAGCATAAGAACCTGCTTGTGCAAGGATATTGTATTTAGAGAAGTTTGCACTCTCTGACGCAAAATCAACATCACGAATATTAGATTCAGCCGCTTTTACGTTTACCTGAGTAACCGAGATATTGTTGACGGTTGAAATCATTTGATTTTGTACCGAGCCCAGATCGGCTCTGATACTGTCAAGCAATTTTTGTGCAGACTGTGCGATATCCATCGTCGCCATTGCCCCTCTAAGACTGGTAACCCCAGCACCAATACCGCCGGAAAGAGCTGTCTCCTGTGCAGCATTAGCTGCCGCACCCAGCGCCAATGCATCTGCCGAAAGAACATTATTTCCGACACTGTTAAGATTGAGAGTCGTAGCAAACTGTGCTGAAACGATAACCGCAGCCCCTGCAGAAAATGAAATATCTCTCCCTGTCTGGTTGGTCAATGTCAAACGGCCATAGTTCGTACCATCAATACCGGCAATACCGCCCGCAGTTGCAGAGATAACCATCCCGCGGCCATCCAGTGACGTAAGCTCCAGTTTTCCCGTTGGGTCTATAGACGCACGTACACCCGTTTCGGTCGTTTTAGAGTTGATGGAATTGACCAAGGTTCCGTCAGAATCATTTGCTTTGACACTGTAGTCACCTAATAAAATCCCATTAATTTTGAATCCGCTTAAGTTGGTAACCGCAAGTGCCGCTGTTGACGTAGAAACAACGGTTGCTTTTGCCGTTACACCCACGACTGAACTGTTTTTGTTGATCATATTCGCTAAAGCGCCCAACCCAGTTCCTGCCGAAATGTCCATAACAACGTCAGCCAGTTTAATATTAAAACCGTTTGCGCTGATCTGAAAAGAAGCCGTAGACGCTACGGATCCTGTTGCTGTAATTGTAGCAGATGTCTCAAAACGAGAACTTCCGATAACCGTACTTTGCGTATTTCCGATACTTGCTTTGATCGTCTGGTTGGAATACGCTCCGATTTGGAACTCTTTATTGGTAAAAGAACCTGCCAATAGACTTTGTCCATTGTACGATGTGGTCGTAGCAATCGTGTTAAGAGACTCGATCAAACGG
>JAUYUB010000009.1 GCA_030692765.1 Sulfuricurvum sp. | reverse complement strand
CCCCTTGCGACTCGAGAAGATTTTTGAGAATTTACACTTTTTAGAAAACGATACCAAAGCACATATGCACCTCGATCTCATCGTAGGACTTCCGGGTGAGACGATTGAGGGATTTGGCCGTAATCTTGATAAACTCGTTTCCCTCACCCACAGTGAAATCCAAATCGGTATTTTGAAAAATCTCTCAGGCACCACCCTCTCACGTCATGACAAAGAGCATAAAATGATCTACAGTGATATCCCCCCGTATGACATTCTACAGAATAATAATCTAAGCTTTGTACAGATACAAAAAATGAAACGCTTTGCCCGTTTTTGGGATCTCTATTACAACAGCGGAAATTTTGATAAAAGTGTACGTTTATTATGGAAAGAGGAAAAAGCATTTGACGGCTTCTATGCCTTCAGCGAATGGATATTTACGCAAACACTCTCCACCTGGAAAATATCGCTTGACCGACAAATATCATTGATGTATGAATATCTACTGCCTCACACTCAACTAGAAGTGATACAAGCATCATTGATAGAAGATATTAATACCACTCCAGGGAGAAGAATCCCCTTCTTTTTAACCCACGATGTCTCCAAAGAAGGACCAAAAAATACCGAAAAACAGGTAACACCGAAACGCCAAGCCAAAAGAGTAGAATAAACAGTGAAGTAAAGTGCGCCAGAGTGACGAATTCTAGCGCGAAAGCTTAGGTTAAGAAGAATTTATAGGGCCTGAAGGCCCTGTTTAGAAGAGAATTTTTAGAATTTTAAAGAAGCGATTAGACGCAATGTATCGATGTCACGACCATTATAGAACGGACTACCTATATTAGCCGGGCTAACACCATCTGCTGCACCATTGTTTACTTGTTCGTACATAGCAGTAAGTCCTAATTGACCTACGCTTGTAGTTGCAGATGCCGTAAATCCATCAACTGTTTTATTATGCATATCTTCACAGTTAACATACGCCGCAGCTAATTTAATACCCGCAACTGCACCAGAAGCACCTATTTTATATGTATCAACACCTGGAGCTGTTACAACACCATCAAAATAGATTGCACCATCACCAGTGTAAATTTTGGTTTTATCACCAGTTGAAATGTTAGAGAATCCTAAAGCACCATCTTTATTCGCAGATGAATAGGCTGCATAAAAATTGACACCTGAAACATCAATACCTGCCTTAGCCGCCCAAATTGTCGAATCCTTCAATGTTGGAAGTGACGCAAGCTTTGGATCCATGTTTGCATATTGAACGCCAACACTCACCATATCCACTTTTGCATCCGCTTGCAGCCACATTGCTTCAGCTGCTTGAACTACATTAAAATACCAGGCCTGAACCGTTGTATTTGGAATTGATTTATTGATAGCACCTGCAGCATAAGCACCGTTAGCTTGATCATACGCACCAAAAGAATTAAAAGAGTTCATATCAACAGTACGTCCTGGACTTCCCGCCAATAAAAAACCACCTTCATGCGTTGTATTAGTTCTTGGAGTAACATGTGTTGCTGCAGATCCATGGCCATTATCCTTTCCTACCCATGCGGTAACTAACGTTGTATCCGGAAGATCATTGTTGATCGCGACAATACCCTCGAATGTATTATAAGCAATATTCCATTTTTCGGTAAAGACCAACGGTGTATCTAATTCCATACGTCCAGCTTTCACTGTTGTTTTTCCTACAGTTGTTGCTAACCACATTTGACTTACATTAGAAGCATCTTTTGCACGTTCATCAAATTCATTGGTAAAACCTGTTGTACCGCTACGAGCATTTACCATATTATCGCCAAAAACATTACTTTCAAGTCCTAGCGTAGTATAGACCTGAAGCTCTGCACCTGCACTAACCGATTTAAGTAAGTCAGCTGTAACTCCAAAGCGTCCACTAATACCACCCGCAGAAGCGGCATTATAAGGAGAAACTCCGACAACAGTTCCAGTCCCTTGTTCAAACATACCAGTTTTTGCTCCTGCAGTCTTATCAGCAGCCGTCAATTCAACATCCGATGTTTGGTAGATAACTTTTACATCACCTGCAACTTTATATATTCTCTATTGCAAAAGCACTTGTTCCCAATGCCATGACGGCAACTAAACTCAATTTTCCTAATTTCATTCATTCTCCTTATTTAATCCTTAATAAGATTATCTTATTTGGATGGCAGCACAATAATAAAGGTTAATTTCTTAAATGCATCTTGAATTTATCAATATTTATGATATTAGGATAACTTTATTCTATTGTGAGATAAGAATGTGATAAGGTATTTATTATTTTAAATATTAATATTAAGATGAAGTTATATTCCCACAAAGGGAATCTGTAGAAGGAATTACCAGTTACGAATACGAATATGACACGAAGTACATTGCTTTAAAAGCTGATTATAATTTTCCAGCGCCTCATCCATGTGTCCTGCATCAATTGATACGATCAAATCATCAGAATAAAGTCGTAGCATACGTGCCGATTTTTGCGCAAATTGATACGCGTACACTTGATCTTTTGGCAAAATCCATTTTATCTCGTCACTCTCAAGTGTTTTAAGCGTACCTTGCAGCTTTTTAACACCGGTTTTCATATCATCGGTTGAACTGTAAAAACCTCCGCGCTGAATCTGCTCCATCCCCTCTAGCATCGTACGCATATCTTTCATCATCATACTTTTATGATCTATTTGCCCTGCATTAAGTGCTCCTGCCAATAAGGATACCAAAGCAATCGCTGTTATTATTTTCTTCATTGATAAACCTTTAATATTGAATAAGATCTTTTGAAAATTCGGTTAATTTTACCGTTTTTGCCGATATTGAGACCAATTTTTTCGCCTCTGCCGGACCATTGTAAAACTGCTTGAGTTCAGGCTTGAATGCCTTAAAATAGTCCTGAAATTTATCCAATCCCAAAATACCTACAGCCCAAAGGGTATCATCAGCGGCATGTTCAAGAACAACAGCGGATAATGGCTGTGTTGCGGCTCCGCCCAGAACTTTTGCCCCTGCACTAGCATCAAATGCAGAAAGATGGGAAGAACAGACGATCACACCGCTTTTGTCATAGGCCATGGTTTTTGTTTTTTGAGGAACGTACATGATGAAACTGTCGTTTGGTGTCGGATGAGTCAGCTGATGAGTACAGATAGCCACATACGCCACAATGGTCCGATTTTTTCCAACACCGCTTTTCCACACGTATTTTTCACCGTTTTCTGCGGTTAATTCGACATCCTGCTGCGTAGGCTTTGGTAAATTGACCAATATACATGGCGTAGAAGCATACGGGTAGTTAAACACATAGTTTACCTCTTGCTCTAAGCTCGAAGCTTTGATAGGCTTACCTGCAGCATCCAGTAACTGTGTTTTTTCATACGCAACATAAAGCCTTCCATCTGCAGCATATAATTTTCCGCCGATCAACGAAGGATTGATAGCTACCACTGTTGCGCCGGCAACAACTTTTAAAAAATTTCTTCTGTCCATGATTGCACCTGGTTAAATAAGTTGATAATTAATTTTAGCGAGATATTCGTGAGACTTCACCCAAAAAGGGTGAAAATGCAGTTTTTTTAGTTAAAAAGATCGCTCATAGCCCCTCGGTACCAATCGCGAGTTGCTTTTCCAAGCCCTTTTGAACGGAACTTATTGCCTGCTTCATCCCCTTTTGGAACACTTCCTTTACTTCCGATAACGGGACCAGCAACCATAAACTCATGATTAACCATGATAGCCTCTTCCGGGTTGCCATTGACCATTGAATAACAGACATTGGCACTCTTGTATGGAAGAGACGAAGCAACACTGTAGGATTTACCCTGTAAAGCATGAGCGATCTCTTTAGCACACTCTTTGCCCGACCAGATTGCTGATTGACCGCTTGGAGGGATTGCATGACCGACAACGTCACCAACAGCATAAATACTTGCATCGGTTGCCGTTTGAAATGAAACAGGCTTTTCAGCGCTTGTGGCCATTTTGACTTTTTTAAATCCGTCTGGAGTTGTTGCGACACCCGACATCTCAACAACTGGATTTGACATATTGTGAGGAATAAGGTTGAATACCCCATAGCTCATAGTTTTTGTTGTTGTGACACCTTCCGTCTCCTCCTTATCTTTAAATACCGTTTGCGCGTACGTAATCACTTTTTTGTCGAAATCAACATCAACTATTTTACAGTTATCCATATGCTCTACAACACCTGCATTAATATCTTTCCAACACTCTTTAAATGCTGCCCCTTTAGCGATCTCAGCCGTTTCATTCAAAATAATGACTTTACCCTTGATCCCCTCTTTTTTCATGAAGTTGGCGATCATGCTCGCACGCTCAAACGGTGCTGGAGGACAACGATATTTGCCTTTTGGAACCGTGATGACTACATCACCGTCTTCCATGTTTTTAACCAAACGATCCAACGCTACGTGCTCACCGCCAGGAATCAATGCGGCCGGTGCCATACGTTTTGCTTTTGCAATTTTTCCTGCATCCCATGTTGGGAATTGCCCTTTATAGTTATAATCAATACCCGGTGCCATAACAAGGATATCATACCCTACTACACCCTGTGATGTATGAACCACTTTGTTTTCACGATCAATATCGGTAACTACCGCAGTCAGCATACTGTAGCCGTTTTTTTCAATGGCTTGAGCATAGTCATGTGTCAATGTACTCAGACTCACACCCTCAATGCCACCCAAATTACAATTCGAAAACGGGCATGACATAAAGCTGTCATTTTTTTCTATAATAAGGACATCAAATTTACTATCAAGTTTTTTCAGCTCTTTAGCCACTGTCATACCGCCGAAACCGCCACCGATGATAACCACTTGATGTTTACCAAACTTGCTGTTAACTGCACTGTTTTTTGAACCCGTCTTTGGTAGTTGATCAAAAGCCGTTGTACTGCATCCTGTTACTGCAGCGGCAGCTGCACTGATACCTGCGAACTTAAATAAATCACGTCTTGAAATGTTCATAATATTGATTCTCCATCTGGTGTAGTATTGCAACATTGAGGGCATGTTTTTAATTGCCTATTGTTATTGCCTAGGACATCGTAGAATCATTTTTCTTATGTGTTACTTAAATATCATATAATAAAATAAAATGAATCTATTATCTAATTTCTTGTGATAGTAAAGTGATATACATTCAAAATTATTATCTACAATCTATTCATGACATCTTTAATTTAGAACATGTTACTATGTACAAGGAAAATCCGATAGGAGGCATTTGTTCACATGAAAATAGAAGACTGTTCATCACTTGAAGAAGTGAGAGATTATATTGATCAGCTCGATGATCAGATAGTAGAGCTGATAGCCACACGAAATGGCTATGTAAAACAAGCTGCAAAGTTCAAAGAATCGGTAGAAGAGGTAAAGGGTAAAGAGAGAATGGAAGCCGTCATGGATCGCGTTCGTACTCGTGCGATGGAACTGGGCGTTTCCCCCAATCTACTCACAAAACTTTACACGATAATGATAGATGAGATGGTCGAAGCAGAAATAGCCGAATTTCGAAATGCTAGATCGCTTTAAAAGCGGGTGATCTCATCACCTTGCACCGTCATAATAACGCGTCCTGACAATGTTTCATTTTTGTAAAGCGAATGATGGTGTCCGACGTTCAATAACTCATTTGGATTAAAAAGAATCATATTTGCTCTCTGGCCTACTTCAATCTTCGGGATATCAATACCCGCATGTACTGCAGGCGTATAAGACGCTAAACGTGACAATGCCGGCATCTCGATGATGCCCGTCTTTACAAGATAGGTATAGCATAACGGCAAATATTCACCAATGGAAGTTGTTCCATAACTGGCATCATAAAAGGTTATGTCTTTGTAGACGTCAGAATTTGGCTGATGTAAGGCACTCAATGAATGAATATCTCCATTTTGCAACGCCTCAATCAGTTTCATTCGTTTGGAATCACTCACCAATGGAGGGTTGATCTTTGCATCCGTATCAAACCCTGCGCATGCTTCATCACTGCGCAATAAATGGTGTAATGCAACTTCACATTCTACTTTGACACCCTCACGCCGTGCTTGCGCTATTAATTCGACCGAGCGAGGTTCTGTTACACTTTTAAAGACAATCGTAATCTCATACTCACGTGCGACCTCAATCATTGCCGCTATGTGTACCACTTCGCTAATTGCGGGAATACCTGGGAGCCCTAACGATGTCGCTATTTTCCCATCACTCATCACACCGCTTTCATTTAAGCTCTTATCTTGTGCTAAATAAAATAGGGGCTTATTCGACATCTTAAGATACTGGGCCATACGCATAATCAGATTATAGTCGCTGATCGTCTTGGTATAAAGAGCCTTGCCACCCTTTTTTAACAAAATCGCAATATTACTTAGATTTCCTTCTTCGCTCAATGCACTGATGGCACATTCGATTTTTGCCCCGCCATCATGCAATTGATGTTTTTGTACAAATTCAAGTGTAATCTCATTGTCCACGCGTCCAATCATTTCACCGCTGAGTACAACCGTACTCACACCACCGCTGAGTGCTTCACGCGAAAGGGACTCGATATTTTTTCCATTCAGCTGAAGATCTTTTAGGCGAACATTGGTATCTACCAATCCCGGCATCAAAAAACATCCCGACGCATCTATATATTCATCATCTGAGAGATTGGACCCTATTTGCGTAATAACGCCATTTTCTATTCGCACATCTTCATGACGAACTCCGTCTATATCACAAATTATGGCATTGCAAATAAGCATAGGACTCCCGTTTGGCTATAATAATGTTATTGTAATCTATGAACGTTTAAAAAGGGATAGTGTGCGACCATTCATATGGCTTTTTTTCTGTGCAATCAGCCTAATGGCATCTGATCGTTTTTATGACGAGGGGAAGAAGCTTTATTTTGCAAAAGGATGCAATGGATGTCATGGCATTGATGCTAAAGGACTCGCGCAGTACCCAGGACTTGCCTACCGGCCTGCAGGATTTTTGAACTACAAACTGCAGCGTTATCGTAAAAAAATTGCCGATACCCAACAAGCACAGTTGATGATACCCTTTGCTCAAAACTTGACAGATGCGCAAATCAAAATACTCATCGTTTTTTTATCCCAATACCATGAAGAAGGCAGTCGCGGAACGATGGAACGTACTATAAAAGGAGATGGCGGATCGTGAAAATATTAGTTTCTGCACTGGAACATTCTGCCAATGTACATTTAGAATACCTACTAAAAGAGTTAGGAGACGATGTCGAAATTTGCGGTATTTTTGATTCGTCGCTGGGTGAGAGCATTGTCGATTTACGCTCCACGGCGATTATGGGATTTGTGGATGTATTTAAAAAACTCCCTTTTTTCTTTCGGCTTAAAGACCAGATGGTAGAGCTTGCTCATGATGTCGATAAAGTACTTTTGATCGACTCTTCGGGTTTTAACCTTCCTTTGGCCAAAGCAATCAAAAAACGTTACCCCGACAAAGAGATTATCTACTATATCCTTCCGCAAGCCTGGGCATGGAAGAAAAAACGTATCCCCGTTTTAGAAAAGACGATCACAAAACTCGCCTCCATTTTGCCATTTGAACCCTCTTACTATTCTCCTATGGCACCCATAGAATATGTGGGTCACCCACTTCTCGATGAGATCACTGTCCACAAAAGCGATTTAACCCCTACGGGAATCATTACGTTTATGCCAGGCAGCAGACCAGGTGAAATACGTAAACTCATGGATGTCTACCGAGAAGTCCGTGCAAAAATCCAATGTGAAGCAATGCTCGTTATTCCTCCTCACTTCAGTGATGAAAAAATAGCGCAACTTTACGGGGACATAAGTGCTTTTACGGTCACACATGATGCACATCTCACATTGGCAAATTCTGATTTTGCCTTTATTTGCAGCGGTACGGCTACCTTGGAAGCATCCCTCATTGGGACTCCATTCGTATTGGTCTATATTGCTAAAAAACTGGATTATATGATTGGCAGAGCCCTTATTAAGATCCCATACGCAGGACTTGCAAATCTATTACTTTCACATGCCTATGACATAACACTGCACCCTGAGTTCATTCAACATGAAGTTACGGCTGAAAATCTGTATAATAGCTATATTCAAATGGACAGAGAACAATTCTTCCGTAATGCTGTAAAGTTGCGCTCATTGCTCCAAAATGGCAGTGCCAAACGCGTCAGCGAAATCATAAAGGAAATACCACATGCTTAGAATTACTTCTTGGATCAGCAATAATGCCACTACTCTTATGCAAGAAAAGATCATTCCCTATGTTTTTACCCTTAGTGATTCTCCAATGCTTTTACGTGAACTTTTACACACAAACAAAATGTATCAAGATGGACTAAAACTAGAGGGAAATGTTCCAGGATTTCGTATGAGTGTTGGTAAGAGCTATATTGTATTCATCGCTTTATGGCATGCCATCATTATTATTCCAGCCATATTGTTTCACGCGAAATTGGCGAAACTTGATTGTCATCTGCTCATGATTATGGCGATTTTATTTACAGGTATGTTTTTTGCGACCTATTCAATATTCAAAGAATATTTAATCGATACCGTTGCATTAAAGATTGTAAAAAAAGGATGGGAAAATCACTTTCCACATTTTGATTATGATCGCCATGCCAAAGAAGTCGCAATGATCTATGCAGATGCATTGGAAAAAGAGATAGCGCATAAAAACATGCAGTTATATATTTTAGAAAAACTCGTTGAAGTAAGAAACTAATCTTACAACCCCTTTAGGTGGTTTAAAAACTCCTGTGGCTCTTTAAATCCGATGATCGTTGATTCATTTTTCAAATGACCATTCTCATCGAAAAACAAAATAGCGGGAGGGCCAAAAATGCCGTATTTTTTGGTAAATGCTTTTGAAGCCGCATCATTTGAGGTTATATCCACTTGGACAAAAACAAGTTTATCCATTTGTGTACGTACCGCTGGATCACTAAACGTCTTCTCTTCAAGCTCTTTGCACGACGTACACCAGTCGGCATAAAAATCAACCATTACTTTTTTCCCTTTGTTCTCAGTTAATATGGCATCCAACTCCTCAAGAGAAGTAATCTTTTCCATCCTTATGGGTGCTATACCCGCAACAGTGTCTGTTTTAGAGTGAATAAATGGCTCTAGGGGATGCAAAGGATTATTAGCGCCAGCCATTCCCCCAATGAGCAATGACATTCCATAAAGTAAAATCATAAAAGACAATGCTTTCGAATTTGCCCGTGCACTCCATGCAGGATGCTCACCCAAGATTTCAAGTGCTCCCATATTGATTGCAACAAAAACAGCTAAGCCACCCCACAGCAACAAGGTTGTATTTTCATCCAAAACACGCCCAATCATCCAAATCGCAATTCCTAGCAACATAACACCAAAGATGGCTTTAACCGCATCCATCCACATTCCAGGTTTTGGCATAAAGCGTCCTGATGTTGTCCCTACAATAAGCAGTGGCATGCCCATACCAATACTCAAAGCAAACAACGCTACGCCACCCAGTAGGGCATCACCGGTTTGTCCAATATAAATCAACGCTCCCGCTAATGGTGCCGCGACACACGGTCCCACGATCAATGCGGAGAAAAAGCCCATCAATGCAACACCGATAATACCGCTCTTTTTACCACCCAAACGTGAAATACGCGCTTGAATAAAATTAGGAATTTGCAATTCATACACATCGAACATTGCAAGTGACAAAACCACAAAAATCAGTGCGAATAACGTAATAATCCATGGAGTCTGAAATGCGGCTTGAAGATTTGCTCCAAAAAGTCCTGCCAAAATACCTGCAATAGTATAGGCAACTGCCATTGACAATACATACACCAATGAAAGCCAAAATGCTTTTTTGGTTCCAATGCCCTCACCCTGCGCTAGAATAACGGAAGATATAATCGGAATCATTGGAAATACACATGGCGTCAACGAGAGCAGCAATCCAAATCCAAAAAAGCTGATAATAATTAACCAGAGACTTCCGCCTTGGATAACACTTGCTATTTTGTCCGTTTCTGATTCGTTAGATACTACAGATGTCTCACTGACTTGTGTCTCATTTTTTTCATCTGAGATGAGCGGTTTTAATGCTTTTACTTCAACCGCTTCTGCTTTAATCACAGACGGTTCTTCTGTTTTAGCTTCATTTAACTGATCTGTATCAATGGAGACTTCCAAAGTAGTCTCCATTGGCTCATAACATAGACCTGCAGATGAACACCCTTGATAACTTAGATTGACTTTGACCTTATGATCGCCGCTGACAACACTGGTTTTCAATAGGTCGATACGAATTTTTGGGGAGTTTAAAAAGACCTGTTCACCATCGTGATCTACGGATTTGCCCATTTTAACGGACTTGAAATCAATCCCGTCTTTGAGATTTGCGTCTTCAATCTTTATCTTTTCTTTATAAAGATAGATATCCTGACCCAAATCAATATCTACACCGATAGTCTCTTTATCAATTTTGGTGATTCTAGGCTTGAACGCCTCATCAGGCTGAAGAAAAACGACTCCAAAAACAGCCAAAGAAA
>JAUYUB010000008.1 GCA_030692765.1 Sulfuricurvum sp. | reverse complement strand
GTTATCAAATCACACACACTGCGAGCAACTGCTTTACCTATAATTCCACTGGGCATTCCTGTTCGTGGAGGAGTTGGATTAATCACCGTACCGCTAGGTGATTTTGCAGGTTTTGAAATAAGATGCGGAGGAGCAAAAGCTATCCCTGCCGCAAAAATATTTTTATAGGTCGGATTTTGATACGTTTTAGGCCAATCGGATGCTTTCCACTCGCTGTACGGTTTGACTGTATAATCGGCATCGACTTTCATAAATCCGTTTGGAGCGAACACCGTATCGGTAATATCCGCACCTGCTTTGTCGTAAGCCTTCAAACCTACACCTGCAAATGGCGGAATCAACATTGAAAAGTCAAATGCTTCTTCACCTAAAGTGCCATCCAGAAGCTCATAAGAGACTTTCCCTTTTTCTACTTTGTTTACATGTGCACCGGTAATATAATTAACACCGCGCTCAGCAAACAATGACTCGGTAAAAATACGTGAACTGACAACATATCCGCCTACTTTCATATGCAATCCGCCCATCCCGAAATCACCCATAAAAGACTCATTGGATATCCATTGAATATCGGCCATATCGCGTAGACCCGCTTTACGAATTTCATGCTCAACATTGAAAATATATTCAAATGCGGCACCCTGACACGTGCACATTCCATGTCCTGTGCCAATAAGGATCTTTTGACGCTCACCCGCTTTCATTTTTTCTATACATTTTGCAAACTCTTGCGCCGCATGAACCGCATGGTCTGCCGTACAGACGGAAACGGTATGCTCTCCCAGCTGAGACCCTTCTCCTAAGCCTGGAGTTGCTCCAAAATTGAGTTTCGGTCCCGTAGCGTTGATGAGATAATCATACGTAATCTCTTCGAACTGACCTTCTTTGCCCTGTCCTGTGTATTCAATGCTCACAAACGGTTTGTCACTGATTTGACTGCCTTGCGGGTTTAAACTGACCGCTTTGGCTTGTTTGTAGGTAATACCCGCTTTTGCATAAACAGGGGCCAGATCAAAGGTAACCTCTTCTTTGGTCATCTCACCGACACCCACCCAAATATTGGAGGGAATCCAGTTCCATTTTGCATTGGGAGTAACAACGATGACCTCATGATCACGGCCAAGCCAATCTGCCGCAAAAGTTGCCGCCGTGTGTCCTGCTACTCCACCGCCTAAAACTACCAATCTAGCCATCTTGTCTCCTTAGGGAAAATCGTTCATATGATCGATTATAGCCCAAACCTATCAAAAAAATATCAACAGTTTAAGACTTTACTCACAATTTCATTGACATTATTGGAAAGGTTCGGATGATTTTTAATTCTCTCCAAAGCACTCCCCATTTTTCCTTTTTGTATAGGACAAAGTTTCTCGTAGCTTTTAAAAGCACCGGCCAGTCCTGATGCGATTTGAGGATTGAATCCGTCTACTTCGATGATTTTATCAGCAACAAAATCATATCCGCTACCGCTGGCTTCATGAAATGCAACTGGATTACGTGCAAATGATCCGATGAGAGCGCGAACTAAATTCGGAACCTTCTCATCAAAGGCTTTGTCTTCTTGCAGCGCGATCACCCGTTGCAAGGTTCCCTCACGCCGTGAAGAGGCCAAAAGGGAGAAGTATTTGTTCATCACCAACGTATTGTCATCATGACGCTTGTAAAAATCTTCAAAAGCCTCTTTTGCCAAATGGGGTGCATAATTTTCCAGCAGATCAAGCATTGACAGACGATCGGTCATACTGCACGATTCATCATAATAACGTTTGCATAAGGATGCATGTACCTCATCGCCCAAACATACCAACAACGATAAAAGGCGATTTTTCAATGCCCTCTTACCCATACTGAGCGCATCAATGGAACTGTTCAGCGGGTCATACAGATCATAAACCTGTGTTTCTATACTCTCTGTAAAACGGCTTGCGAGGGTAGCTTTTAATTTTTCGAGGGCCTTATGTATCGCTTGAACATCAATAACCTCTTGAAACTGCATCATCATCGATAATGTCGGTAACTCTAAAAGCTGCGATTTATACATGTTTTCTATCGTCGTATCTTCAAGAATCTTCCCATACGCATTTACATACGCGATACTGGGCTCCTCTCCATCCATCATCGATTGCAGCGTTGCTATGGCAAACTGCTGTGCCGCTTCATAACGGACAAATCCATCCGTATCATGTGCCATCAAAAAGGAATAGTCGATTTCACTGCACTCTATGCGTACCGGAGCGCTAAAGTTACGGTTGAGTGATAGTTTCGGTGCTTCGCTGATATTTTCAAATACCAGATCGTTAACCTGCTTATCTATCCATACCACTCCATCACGCAAGATGGTTGCATTGGCACTTTTGAGTTCAAACTCACGGCCCTTTGAGTCTAAAAGTCCAATTCCAAAGGGCATAGCATAAGGGAGCTGCTCTTGATTATGAACATTTTTAGGAACTTGCTGTCGAATAGTGAGCGTAAGCGTCTGCGTTTTATCGTCATACTTACTGGAAATTGATAATATTGGCGTTCGCTCTTGAGAATACCAGCGCTTAAACTGGGTTAAATCAATCGGACTTTCCTGCTGCATTGCCCATAAAAACTCTTCCGTACCTACAGCTTGACCGTCAAAGTTCTCAAAATAACGATCCGTTGCACGGCGAAACCCCTCCTCACCCAACAGCGTATGCAGCATCCGTATTACTTCCGCCCCTTTTTCATAGACCGTTGCGGTGTAAAAGTTATTGATCTCTATATAGTGATCCGGTTTGATCGGATGAGCCGTAGGACCTGCATCCTCAACATACTGACGTTCACGAAGCGATCTGACATCATCCAGACGCTGTATGAGCTGCGAGTTCATGTCCGCACTGAAACATTGATCTCTAAAGACGGTCAGCCCCTCTTTGAGGGTCAACTCAAACCAGTTTCGGCACGTGATACGGTTTCCCGTCCAGTTATGAAAATACTCATGAGCGATCACACTCTCTATTCCCATAAAATCCCCATCGGTTGCGCTGTGTTCATCGGCCAGTACATAATGGGAATTAAAGATATTAAGCCCCTTGTTCTCCATCGCCCCCATGTTAAAACTGTCTACTGCGACAATATTATAAACACTTAGATCATATTCACGACCATATACCTCTTCGTCCCATGTCATCGATTTTTTCAATGACCTCATCGCATGATGACACTTGTTCTCATTACCCTTGTCACAATAGATAGCCAATGCGACTTTCTTACCGCTCATGGTGACAAACGTATCGTGTATGCTTCCAAGGTCTCCTGCGACCAATGCAAAAAGATACGCTGGCTTTGGAATCGGATCTTCCCATACCGCAATGTGTTTTCCGTTTTCAAGCGTTGCCGTACCCGCCAGGTTACCGTTACCCAATATCACAGGACAATCTTTAAGAGAGGCGATGATCTTCGTCGTAAAGCGTGTCATAACATCAGGACGATCCAGAAAATAGGTGACACGGCGAAATCCTTCAGGCTCATTTTGCGTACACCAGATTCCGCCTGAACGGTACAATCCTTCCAAGGCCATATTTTCATCGGGGTAGATACGGGTTATGACTCGTATTCGAGTAACATCAGCATCCAGAGGAATGATCACTGCATCTTCTTGGAGCGTATACATGCTCTCATCGTACAAAGTATCATTGACCCACAACAGTTCTAAATCCAACATCTCGCCATTCAAGCGTATCTCTTTGGCCTGCGGATTTTGACGTTTGATCTCCATGACATTGTCCACACGGGTAGAACTATTTTCGATAATAAATTCTAACTGGCAAGTGGTAATAGTATAATCGCTTGGACGATAATCATTAAAATAGATTGTTTGGGGGGCATTCATTTCAAAACCTTATTATACTTTCTGAAATAATAACGAAAATACGGTACACTTCATGTATATAATTTAATATTACAAAAAGTTTCACTTATGAAAAACAGTCTCAATCTTGGCCGCCAACCGATTATGAACCGCAAAGATGAGATTTTAGGGTATGAGTTTTTTTACCGCGATCACGAGGGTAAATGCAGTATTGATGACCCGCGTCATGCGACCAGTTCGGTATTGGTGAACTTACTCAATCAAATCGGAACACCATCGAGCTTCGGTGATGCATTGGCTTTTATCAACACTGATGGACCATTGCTACTTACCGATATCATTCGAACGCTTCCCAAAGAAAAATTCATCTTTGAGCTTTCTTCCTCGATACGCCATACAGTACAAGTCCATGAAGCTATCCGTTATTATCATTCATTGGGATACCGATTTGCACTGGATAATGCCTCGTTCCATCCTGACTATATTGAAGCGTTCGGTCCAGTATTTCCCTATATCGAATTTGCAAAATTTGATGTTACTCAAACCGACAGTGAACAGTTTCACTATTTTCCGAATCCTTATGGAAAAATGACCCTTATCGCCTATAAAATAGAGTTCTATGAGATGCTAGAAGCATATGAACAATTTGGATTTGACTATTTCCAAGGCTTTTATTTTGCTAAATCCCATCTGATTACCCAAAGCCGTATTGATCCAAAATACATAGATGTCCTCTCGCTTTTTTCGCTTTTACAGACCGAATCATCGGTAGAAGATATATCCAATGGCTTTCTACGCGAGAGCGCTTTATCAATGCAGCTCATACAGTTCCTTACTTCCACACATCCTGAGCATATACGCGGCGCGACATCGATCAAAGAGATGATAGAACGAATGGGTAAAAATGCCCTCTCCCAATGGCTGCTGCTTATTATCTATTCCAAATCTGGAACGATGTCTTCTGTGGACGAAGTAAACCAGTACTCTACTTTTGCACAAGCACGCGTATCCTCGATGCTTAAACTGCTTCACTTAGCTTCACCCAACCCCTCCTCAAAACTCATTGAAGATGCACGGCTCATTGCTTTGTTATCTTTGCTGGAAGATATTATGAATATTCCATTGGAAAATACCTTGCATGACATTAATCCATCCAGCGATGTGAAAGACGCGCTGGTCAACATGTCAGGCTTGCTTGGACGAATTTACGCAGCAGCGCTTAAACTCGAAATCGCCGATGTTTCCACTGCCGCATTGTTACTCAAAACCTATGGAGTGCATCAAGAACAATTGGTATGATATTTGCTTATAATAAACATTCTAACACCTATCGTTTAAAGGGGCAGTATGTTTTTAATCGCTTATACTACTTGTTGTCATGTTTTACAAAATGCAGAATATCGCTTTCAAAACTTAGCTAATAAGATTTTTTAGTTCACTTTGACTATACTGCTTTTATCTAAAACGTGAAAGTACTTTTGTGGATTCATATCAAAACTTGGCCTTACTGGAAAACTTATACCGATTAAAATCTTTAGGCTATAAATACGTAGACCCTATTAGCCCTAATGTTCCGACTGTAGCAACGATGCTGCCCTCATCTCTTTCACAACTCAGTCAAACCATTGCCCAATGCCATTTATGTGATCTTTCTAAATCCAGGCGTCAAAGCATGAGCGGCTATGGAAACACCAATGCTTCTATTATGTTTGTTGATGCATTTGTTTCTGCTGCTGAAGATGAAGCAAATACTTATTATTCAGGACGTTCAGGTGCAATGCTGCGGGATATGATCGAAAAAGTCCTTGAACTCTCAATAGATGAGGTCTATATGACCCATGCCGTAAAATGCAAACCTTTTGGATTTCAGACACCCTCCAGCAGTGAGTGTAACAGCTGCTATCCTTATCTTTCTCGACAAATTGAAATGATTGCTCCTGACATCATCGTAGCACTTGGGCAGGACGCTTATTCGATTTTAGGCAATGGTGCCGATGATTTTGATACTTTACGCGGACAATTAATACCGTATGGAAATGCATTCTTGGTTCCTGTTTACCATCCTACTTTTTTACTTCGCAATCCATCCTATAAAAAAGAAGCAATGCGCGACTTGCAAACCATTAAAGGTGTTTTAAAATGAAATTTTTTATCCTGATAGCTTCGTTGTTTATCCTTAATCTATTTGGTGTTGAACAAAGCAGTTTTGCTCCTAAAGTGAAAATTGCATTGCTTTCATCGCCTTCTGTTATTGGAAAATACAGTCAATCCAGTTATAACGTCGCCTTAGCAACACTATTGGCATCAGGCGATGCTTTTGAATTGGTAAAATATGACATACCCAATGAGTCATATGAAACAATATCAATAATGATCGAAAAAATTGTTAATGAAGGGAATGTTGCCATATTGGCCCCATTAACACTTCAAGGTGCTCAAAATATTCTGAATGTTCCAACCGCTATTACGGTATTTATCCCAACAGTACACAAACGTGATGTGGCCTCTTCCCGTGAGAATATTCTCTTTGGCTCTATCGATTATGAGGCACAATTAAAAGCATTGGCCCCCTATATGGCAAACTCTTTAGCGATATTTTACGGTGATTCTCTGGTAGGTTCTGTCTTAAATAAAACGACACAATCCATAGCATCAGAATACGACAAAAAAATCAATAGTTTTTCAAGCTATTCCGTTGACGTAAAAGGAGCCAATATTGTAAAACATTTGGCAAGACCGGCAGCATTTAGCAAAAAAAGTGTCATCACCCACCTCCCAATCGTCAAAACTTCCATGCTTTTATCGCATATGACCTTCACCGGTGTTCACGAAAAAAACATTCTTTCAACCCAGATCAATTATGATCCTGAACTGCTCCTCTTAACACAATACCAAGATCGTAAAAACATGATCATTGCCAACTCTATCATTGAACAAGTACCCTCTATCTATGAAGCAAATGCCCTTATGCATAATGACCTCACCTTTGATTGGATCAACTATACCACCAGCGTTGGGGCTGATTACCTTATTTCCCATCTGTATGGCCGTGAACGCTCATATTCTATGCCCATTATCAATAATCAACTCATTTATCCGGTTGAACTGCTGCGTCCAAAAGAATCAGGATTTGAACCCTATCATCGATAATAAATTTTACTTTTCCTTTAAGAATAACCGTGTTAAAGTGTTTGCAAAGATGTAAAAGGATTTTATTATGGCAAAGCGTGGCATTTCCATACTCAAAGACATAGAAGCCAGTACCGTTATCAATTTACTCAACCGTGCTTATTGTGATGAATGGTTGGCTTATTACCAATATTTTATTGAAGCAAAAGTGATCAAAGGACTCATGAAGGATGCCGTTATCTCTGAGTTAAATCTACATGCTGCCGATGAACTTCGACATGCGACAATGATCAGCGGTCGGATTATCCAACTAGGAGGAACTCCGATTTTACACCCTGGAGAGTGGCTTACGCATTCAAATTGCGGCTATGATGCCCCTACCAATCCAGATGTTCGCGCTGTATTAGACCAAGCCATTGCCGGAGAGCAGTGTGCAATCAGTACCTATTCCGGTATTTTGGACATAATCCGAGACAAAGATATTGTTACTTATGACCTAGTATCGCAAATTTTATCAGATGAAGTGGAACATGAAGAAGACCTACAATCCTTATTCGATGATCTAAAAGAGTTTATAGAACAGTTCAAACAGGCATAATATCTTCATACATGACTAAAAAGAAGATAAAAACTCTTTCTCTGATTGTGGTATCTTTGTCATCGTGCCGTTAAAATCTATATAAACAAGTACAATCGTCATTTCAAACAGCTTCTCTTCTCCTCTAAAAACTTGCTGAAGCAGGCTAAAAGAGGCGTTTTTCAACTCGATCAATGTCGTTTTTACCTCCAAAATATCTGCGAACTTTGCACTTTTTAGATAATCGGCATCGATATGCTTTGCAACAAAATGCCCGGCTTCCAGTATAGGTGAACGTCCCGCATCAAAAAAAAGCTGACTGCGTGCCCGCTCGCAAAAATTGAGGTAGTTGGAGTGATAGACAACTCCTCCAACATCGGTATCTTCGTAATAGACGCGTATTTGCACTATTTGCTCCCTAGTTGATTGATTTGTAAATATGACCTATCATTAATTGTCTTTATCATGTAGCTTTTTAAAATAAATCTCTGTTAAAAATCAAAAATATCATCCAAATCCATTTCATTGTCTGTATGATCATCCATTGACAAAATACTGCCGATCATTTGTGCATTAGCAACAATCGTATCATCCATATAGTTAACACTTGTAGCACCTTCTTCAAAAATAAGCCGTGTCCATCCGGTCAAATCACGGCTAAATGCAGCACATAATGGGCCTAACATTCCTGATTTTTCAATAAATATGTCTAAATGAGCACGTATCACTTCCGCCAAAGCATTAAGCCCCATACCAATGGGATAGCTGTCATGATAGATAGATGCAATCTTGCTGATTCTCTCCAAGTTTTTGGCAATGCTTTCTACTTCGTATGAGTTTATATCGCCACTTCCGACCATAAGTAATAACGAATCAAGCTTTCCAATATATTCTTTCATTTCAGACAAATCATCGGGGTCCATGTAGTCAAAGACGAATGTTTCTCCAGTAGTCTCAATTTTTATATTGGAATCACTTACCGTAGACGCAACGGTAATAGAGTCAACGTATTTAATCTCAATCCTGTTTTTATTTCGCGCAATACGAATACTAATGCTGTTATTATCTTGCCGATAATCAGTGTTAAAAAGGTTTTTCTTCAATACCAATTCAAGAATATTGGATGGAATACTTTCAATACCGTCTATCGTAAAATAGAAGCTTTCTTCACTCTCTTCTACTGTAATGATTGAAGACAATTGCAGCTTCAGAGCCGTATTTCCTATAAAATAAAAAGCACGAACCGTGTCACTCAGAGCTTCGCCTCCAATTTCATTGTGCGGATTCAGAAGATACGATTCCCAAAATTCAGCCAAATCATTATCATTAGAAATTAAAAAAGTGACTTTTTTGCAGTAAATTTCTTGACTGAAAAGGTTACTGGCTTTGTGCTGATGAGAAAATCGGTTACGTGCACTAATAAGCGCGAAATAACTCGATAGACGGGCACGGAATATGTCGGTATTAATCGGTTTTGAAATGTAATCTTCAGCCCCATTACGTAAAATTTCTTGTTGCCGAGCCTCTTCGTTCACGGCGGATACAGCAATAATCATTACCTTATTGTTGTGCTCACGGATTTGACGTGTTGCTTCGATTCCGTCCATCTCAGGCATCATAATGTCCATAAATATTAAATCATATGACTCATCCATAGCCAGCGCAACGGCATCAACTCCATTTTCTGCTTCACTGATTTTTGCTGTTATATGATTGTTTTTTTGTATAAAATTTTCTAACAACGCCCGGATTAGAAGTCTATTATTGTCATTATCGTCTACGATTAAAATTTTTAGCATTTAGATATTATTCCTATTTTTTTATTTTTACCATCAATCATTATTCTTTGTAGAAATCAGCTAGAGTGAGTTATAAAATCTAGACAACAGGAAAAGTAGCCGTAAATATGGCACCACTTTCATTATTCCTAACTGTAAGTTTTCCTTGATGATGCTCTTCGATGATTGTTTTGGACATATAAAGACCGATGCCGCTCCCTTTGCCTTCTTCTTTTGTTGAGAAATAAGGTTCAAATATACGCTGTAAAATCTTATCTTCAATACCGCCACCGTTGTCTTTAACAGATACTGTAATTTCCTCTTTACTACTGAGGGCAATGATACCAATCTTGCCGTTGGTGATTTTACGCTCTATGATGGCATCACGTGCATTCTCAAAAAGGTTAATCATGATCTGACTAAATTCATTCTTATACGCAAACAGTTCAAGGGAAGGATCAATTTCTACCGTAACTTCTATGTGTTCTTGCGTAAATATCGATTTAACCAGAGACAAAGAGTCGTTAACTGCATCTAATAGATTAAAGGAAATTTTGTCCTTGTCCGGTTCGAAAAAACTTCTAAAATCATCAATGGTCTTTGACATTTTTTGAATAACTTCAGATGCTTCTTGCACAGCTTTTTCAAGCCGCTCTTTTGTTAACTCACCATAATTGTAGGCATCTTCTATATTTACAATCATCAATCCCAATACATTGAGCGGCTGGCGCCATTGATGGGCGATATTACCAATCAGCTCACCCATCCCTGCAAGACGAGACTGTTGCAGCATGATTCCCTCTTGCTCATGTCGTTTTGAAATCTCTTGAGCAACCCGATTTTCCAAGTTATTTTTATACTCTTCCAGCTCGTGTTTTTGCCGATTTAGACTCTCGACCATCTCATTAAAAGAGATTGCAATTTTTCCAAGCTCATCTTGAACTTCAACATCCATTCTTGGAGTCTCTTCCCCTTTGGCTATTATTTTAATGGTATCTACCATCCTGGCTACCGGGACAATGACTCTCTTGCGAATAAAGAAAATAATAGCTGCTGCCAGGACCGAAACAGCAAACAGACGCAAAATAATACTTTTGTACGCATTACTGTATTCTTTTTCTAATGCGGAACTGTATGAGACTTCAATATCAATAGTACCATATCCATCATGACGTAGTTCTCCTGCTTTTGGCGGCATTCTAACTGAAAAAAGTCCATTAATAATCCGGTCATTTTTATTGACCAGTACAATGTTCGAACCGCTATGAGAAACCTTTTTGATCGTTTTATCAATCTCAGAGGTCATATGATTGTCAGATGCTTGATCCAAACCAGAAGATACAATCTCTTTCCCATTCTTGTCGCGTAAAGTCAACCGTGAAGTCGAACCGGTTAAATACAGACTAAACAAACGTTTAATGTCCTGCTTTTTTACAATAGTGTTATTTGGCATGCGGAGAATTTGTTCGATTTGTGCCGAGAGACGGTTCCCGTCAGATTGAAGCATCGTCTGAAAATTACTCTGCATTAAATCCTCTCTGCTGTTGAAAGTATAAAAGACTTCAACAATCGTAAAAAACACGGCAAGCAGTATGATCCATAATGGCAGGGCATATCGCAAAGAGAGGCTGTTGAACACTATTTCATTCCAATGTATTCTGATGTAAACAAGTTTTCAAAAGAGGAATCTTCTCTCAGCAATCCTTGAGTACGCATATTTTGAATCAATGGAACAGAAGTTTCATGAATAGAACCCTTCCCTTTCGTAAGCATTTGAACCGATTCCTCACGAGTTGGGATTTTAATTCCTTCCAATGAACGGGCAAACAGTTCTTCAGAAACACCCTCAAAAGAAGCCATTCGTTTGTTGGCATCTTTTGCATTTTTACTCATGTATTTCAAAGATTTAAACCAGCCATTGACCAGTGAGATTACCGATGCTTTTTTATCTTTCAGAACAGAATCACGTGCTATTAAAACATCAACAATTTCACCGGGCATTTTGCTGCTGTCAAACAATAATTTTCCGCCTTGAGCGATTAGCTGGTCTTTAACCGGATTATACGTTATCACAGCATCCGCTTGATCGGAAGAAAATGTTTGAAGCTGAATGTCATAATTAACAGGCACAACCGTAATATCGGAGAGTCCAAGACCGGACGCTTTCAAAAAACGGTTTAGTACATAAGAACTCAAAGCCGATTCTTCAGCAGCTATACGTTTCCCTTTGAGCTGTGCTGGAATCGTAATCCCCTCCTTAGCAACGACACCATCACCTCCATTTGAAATATCGCATATTAAAAAAGCTCTTATCTCAGGGTTTTCTTGTGCATAAACCATACTTTCATCTATCGTTAGAGCTGCAACATCGATAGTTCCATTACGCATAGCACCTAAAACATCGATAACCGAAGGAAAACGAATAATTTTTATTTTCTCATCATAATAATTCAATGAATCTGCAAGTGCCAACGGCTCATATCCAGGCCATGACAGGATACCCACTCGCAATTCTTCAGGCTTTTTAAATGCAGAACACCCTGTAAATAATAGAACCCCCATCAAGATCATCAAGCCCAACTTCATAGCAATTATTCTCCTTCAACCGTAGTCAATAATGTTTTAATTTCTTCTTGAACGGTATTCATCAACTTTTCAAAATCAAAATACAAGAGCTTGTAGTCTACATTTTTCTTGGATCGTGCAAGTAACTCAATTTCTGCGGAAAGCTCTTCGATAGAGAAAAAACGCATATTTCCGGCCGCTCCTTTGATTTTATGCGCAATGTTTTCGATTACGTTAAAATCATTTTCATCAATGGCTTTTTTAAGTTCTAAAAGATTGTTATTCGAACTGTTTAAAAACAAAGTAAGCAATTTATAGAGAATTTTATCCGGAAGGTCCAGTTCCTCTCTTAAAAGTTCCATATTGATGATTGCCAGAGGAGGTATTTCTATTTCTGTTCTTTTCTCTTCCTCTATTATTTCTTCGCGTTGCGGTTTAGATGTCAGAAACGTTACAAGCGTTTTTTCAAGCTCTTCGATAACAATCGGCTTAGCAAGGTAACCATCAAATCCATGCTCTATAAATCGTTCCTGATCACCGGATACCGCATTGGCAGTTAGCGCAATAACGGGAGTTAAAATTCCTTTATTCTTTATAATATCCGTTGCTTCAATCCCTCCCATTACAGGCATATTAATATCCATCAGAATCAACGAATAAGTATCATTTTTCAGTGCCTCAATCGCTTCTTGACCATTGGATACGATGGTAAAATCAACCCCATATTGTTTTAAATACTCTTCGACAAGCAGTTGATTGACATCGTTGTCTTCTGCTACTAAAACTTTCCCACTTAGCTGTAATGCAGATTCTTTTTTAGTAAGAACAATTGACTCAACTGCCCTATCAGAAACTTTAACATTGATTTCAAAATAAAAATCACTGCCTTGCCCTTCTTTGCTTTGGACATTGAGTTTTCCTCCCATCAGCGATACCAGATTTGAACTGATGGTAAGTCCCAATCCGGTACCTCCAAATTGACGCGTTATTGAATTGTCAGCTTGGGAGAATGCTTTGAAAATATTGGCTTGCTGCGAGGCCGTGATACCCACACCGCTATCTCTAACTCCAATACGGATACGCTCATTCTCGCCCTCCTTCTCCAAAGAATTAACGTAAAAAGTAACTTGCCCATTTTCAGGGGTAAACTTAATCGCATTGCTCAATAGATTGGAAACTACTTGCTGAACACGCAACGCGTCAATTGAAATACTGGGGCTTAGCAAGGGGTCTATCAAAACTTCAAGCTTGATATGTTTATTGGCAGCAATGGGGGTAAAAAGCTGTAACATATTGACAAATTCTACAAATGGATTGATACTGGTATAATCAAGTTCCAGTTTTCCGCTTTCTATTTTTGAAAAGTCTAGAATATCATTAACAATGCCAAGCAATGATTTTGTACTACTGCCGATAACCTCAAGATAACGCGTTTGCTGTTCATTGAGATTGCTTCGTGCCAACAAATCGGTAAATCCCAATATACCGTTCATCGGAGTACGAATTTCATGGCTCATATTGGCCAAAAATTCCCCTTTTATTTTGGCAGACAACTTTGCTTCCTCTTGTGCCCTTAGAAGTTCAGTAACGTCTTCACGTAATGCCATGTATTCTGTAATGTTTCCCTCAGCATCTAAAATAGCGGAAATAGTACTTTTTACCGTATAGCGACTTCCGTCTTTGGCACGATTATGGATAATACCATGCCAGACTTTTTTTGCTTGAATGGTTTCCCATAACCCTTTAAATACACTAGATGGCATTGAAGGATCACGTACAATATTATGAGGTTGGCCGATGAGCTCATCTCGATTGTATCCGCTGATAGTGCAAAATATATCGTTGACATAGGTAATGATCCCTTTTGGATCTGCTTTTGAAACGATGATTGAATCGTCCACGACTTTTTTATACTGATCGAGCAAAAGAGTACTGTTTTTTGCTTCCAGCTCTAACTCTTTTAGCTTCGCTACCTCTTCGAGCTTCGAGATCATCGCATGTATTTGCAGCGGTTTTGGTAAAAATGCGGTAATCCCCTGCTCGATCGCTTCGATAAGAATGTCTAAACTTTTAAGCCCTGTTGATAAAATAAACGGAATAGTACGATTATCGGCACGTACCAGTTTCAAAAACTCAATACCGTTCATGACAGGCATATCAATATCACTGATTATGAGATCTGGATGTTCGCGCTCATAGCACTCAAACCCTTCCTTTCCATTAAATGCAGTATAAAAAACCTCTACACGACGCCCTAAAATCAAAGCCAACTGCTCGACAATGGAAGGTTCATCATCAACAATCAACACGGAAATCGGAAATTTTTTTCTCTCAACCATTCTTATTTTCCATTACCAGTTTCGTTTCTAAAGGTGGTAAATAAATGCTAAAACACGCACCTTGAGCATGATTAGAGACTTCGAGCCTGCCTCCCATGTTTTGTTCAATAATCATTTTGGACATATACAGACCTACCCCCGTTCCTTTTCCCTCTTGTTTAGTCGTATAGTATGGTTCAAATATCCGCTCTATGATCGATTCTGGGATACCGCCGCCATTGTCTTCAATGCTCAAAATACACATTTTCTTTTTCTCCTCAATCGAAATACGGATCCACTGATCAACATCCATTCCCTTCCCCTCATTTGAGCAGAGGGCATCTTTGGCATTGTTCAAAAGATTGAGAATAACCTGCTGAAGTTCATTACGGTATCCGTCAATCATATATTTACCCTCTTCAACCCCCTCCAATACCAAACGAATATGATGGTTTTCCAACGTTTTACCGATGATATCGATTGTTTTATGAATGGCAACGGCCATATCAAATGGTTCTTTAGCTTTATTAGGCTGAAAGAAGTTTCTAAAATCATCAATCGTTTGGGACATAAATTCGATTTTAGTCATCGATTTTACCGTCATGTCATGCAAATACGGTTCATCCAGTTCCCCATGCAAATGAGCATCTTCGATCCCTTGTATCATAAGACCCAGCGCATTGAGGGGCTGTCGCCATTGGTGGGCTATGTTGCCGATCATCTCTCCCATCGCCGCCATTTTAGACTGATTAAACATCAGCTGCTGTTGTTCAAAATTGATTTGCATCTGTTTTTCAACCTGCTCTTGCAAATAGAGTTCATGTTGTTGCAGCTGTGTGATATCGTGTCCGATAAATACCATCTCCGTCATTTTGCCCTCTGCATCAAAAATTCCCGATACCGTAGCAGAAACATAGCATGGCATACCGTCAAATTTATTAAACATAAAAACATAATAAACCGGCGGATTTTGGGGAGAGAGTTTTTGCAATGATCGAAACAAATCCAAGGTGGGATTTTTAACAAATTCTTTGAGTGAAATGGATTCAAACGCTTTGGCTGTTCTTCCAAAAAGTAACTCTGAAAAACGTTCGTTGATGTAGATTGCTTGTAGATCGGGAGAAAATTTCATGTACAACGTTGAGTTAACAATCGCATTATGATACAAATCAAATTTACGACGCTCCTCTCCTATAGATCTTCGTTGCTGCACTTCATTCATCATATTATCGATTTTGAGGAGCACCTCTTCGGTAATATAGGGTTTGCGAATGAGGTCTTTGACATCATGTTTAATAACTTTTGCGATCTTATTACTGTCATTACTGCCCGTTAGGATCATCACCGGCAAATTTTTAGTCTCTTTTTTTCGGCGGATTTTAGCCATTAGCTCAAACCCATCCATAATTGGCATTTCCAAATCGGCAATCAATCCGTCGATAGGATATTTCAACAGCTTTTCATATCCTTCTTTACCATCAATTGCCGTTAAAACCAAAAAACCTCTACCGCTAAGAAGCAGTTCCAGATGATTTCGGATGAAGGCAGAATCATCCACCACCAACAGAGTAAAAGTGCTGTTGATCTCAACTTGTCGAATCATTTTTCGAATGCCGTCGATGAGATCATCAAAATAGCGGTCTTTTATCATGTAATCAACAATTCCAAATCCGAAAATACGATCACGGCGAAACGAGTCTCGATCCGTTGTCATAACAATGACTCTCGTATCAGCGCGCTTGGCATAAGGAAGCAGCATCTCTCCCTCCCCATCAGGGAGGATCAGGTCCAACAGTATATACTCGAAACGATTTGATTTTATTAACCCAACCGCCGTTTCAAAATCAAAAGCCTGCTCTACATAATGACCGTCTGATTCAAGGCTTTTTTTCAGATTGTCATTGATGAGTTTTGAATCCTCAACAATCAATATATTATACGCCATGATTTACTTCCTTATTATCAGGCGAAGTTGCATTTAAAAGAATGGTAAAAATTGCCCCCTCTTTGCTATTTTGGACACTTAACGACCCACCCATGTGCTCTTCGATAATCATTTTTGACATGTACAGCCCAAGTCCTGTCCCTTTTCCCTCTTCTCTGGTTGTATAGTAAGGTTCAAAAATCCGGTCAATGATTGTTTCTGGAATGCCCCCTGCATTGTCTGCAATCGATATCTCAACTTTATTATCATCGTTTTTTACTGTAATGTGAATGCGACGATTTTTAGCATGATTTTCCAACAGCGCATCCTGCGCATTCTTGATTAAATTAAGCAACACTTGAGTGAACTCATTTCTTAACCCATAAACAGTTAACTTCTCATCAACTGTCGTTTGACACATAATTTCGTATTTATTCATATCAGGAAGTAACATTTCGATGGCATCCGATATGCTTTTGCTGATGTAGAAAAGCTTTTTATCTTTATTCGGACTGAAAAAATTTCTAAAATCATCAATTGTTTGGGACATGTAGTTAATCTGTTCCATCGCTTTAGATGAAGTGTTATCAATATAGTCTTCGTTGACTTCACTAAAATGGTATGCTTCTTGGAGATCTTGGACAATCAAGCCCAATGTATTAAGCGGTTGACGCCACTGGTGTGCAATATTTCCAATCATTTCACCCAATGCGGCAAGACGGTTTTGTTCAATGAGCATCGCCTGCTGTGACTTAACCTCTTCCTCAAGATAAAACTCTTTGGTAATATCTCGTGAAATACCTACTAACCCGAACAACTCCCCGTTAGAATTTATCAAGGGCGCTTTTGTGGTAAGAAGATACACATCTTCGCCCTTGACATTTTTAACCCACTCATTGTTGGTACGCGCTTTCATTTCCTTTAACATCATCTGATCCATCTCTCGAAACAGCGATGCGTATTGGGACTCATACAGCTCAGAATCCTCTTTGCCGATAATTGTTTCAACCGAAAATCCGAAAAAGTTTGAGAAACTGCTGTTACACCCAATGTATCTAAAATTCAAATCTTTATAAAAAATGAGGTCATCAATCGATTCGGTAACGCTGTGCAGCAGCTCATGTTTTTTTAAAATATTTTTATTAGCCTGGGTAAGCTCAGTCGAATTCACTTCAAGTATATGCTCCAGTAGCTGATAGTCTTTATCGTATTGGGCATACGATTGATCGATCAATGCCAACAGCTTATTCATTTCAGGAGATTCGACTGCACTTTGCCACTGCGGTCCAAATGATTTTTTGAGCTGTATTTCGAGAACCTTATGCATCTCAGTCCTCGTAAATAACCGTAAGAGTCATTGTTTGATTGTGCAGTTTGCAATCTTGTAAATTGTCCGAAAACGGAGCCAATTCACCAAAAGAATAAAATCCGCACAAATGAACATTGTTCCCAAGTCTCTCCTGAATTGCTACGAGTTCCTCATCCACCAGCTGCTTTAATACGGACCGTCTTCCGCTGCAGCTCACCGTCAACCCCAATGCAGGTTTATCGTTATGTTTCGCAATCAATCCGCCAACTATATCTGCACCTGCAATCAAATTATTAATATTGGTTTTCATCAGTCTAACGGTTGATCCTTGAGGAATATCCCCCGCGTAAAAGAGTGATTTATCCTCATTGATCCCCATCATGACCCGCACAACCTCTTTGTCCCCATTATGCGCCTTGACATTGAGTGGAAACTGCAGTCCGCTGTTGGGGAGATCTTTGATAAATTCTCCCAGATAATCTTCATACAGTTTGAGTGCCGGCTTGTTGTCTATCTCATAAACGACATTTCCCAAAGAGCGCGTAACAATCCTCTCAGCTCCAAACTCATCCCAACCTGTTTCGCATCCGATACTGACATTCAGCGAATCTCCATAAAATCCTACCGCTACTGCCTTGAACTCTTGCGCAGCACCATCGCACATGACCAGCGTTCGCTCAAATAAAAACTGATCTCCTGCCAAACCTCCGGTAATCGTTACATTGCTAGAGGTACTGTTTACCCCTTTTGCCAACAATGAGCCGTTAAGCTTCATCCCTTCCATCAATACAAAGACATGGCGGAGGTTCTCTTGGGGAAGCTGTTCAATGAGTTCGCGCGACCGCTGCTCTAAGGTTTCATTCTCCAAATCATCAGCACTGGCGACTTCAACCCATCCACGCTCCAACGCAACGAGTGTTGCTACCAAAGGGTATTCGCACACCGCACCCGATGCAATCGTCCCAGCTGTAGACGATCCTACAATATGGGCTGCAGGATAGCGTGAGTGCAAATAATTAAAATGTTCTGTGTCTTCAAGTGCCGCAACATCCCCAAAAAGAAGAATTAACTGTACCGAGGCAGGCTCAACAAGCTCTCCTTTGGCTATCCACTCTTGATTATTCCAAATGAGTTCTTGTATTTGCATCAGTCATCCATCCCTGCAAATTGCTCATAAATTTCACGTACCCGATCAATATTTGCAATAAAAAGATCCGCAAGATGAGGATCAAAATGTTCCCCTTTTTCTTTTACAATCAACTCAATCGCCTCTTCAAAACTCCACGCTCTTTTATATGGACGAATCGAGGTCAAGGCATCAAAAACATCTGCGATGGCAACAATACGTGCATACACATGTATTGCATCCGATCTAAGGCCTCGTGGGTATCCTTTGCCATTGTATTTTTCATGGTGTGATTCGGCAACTATTGCTCCTGCCATCAAATACGGATTTGTACTGTTTTTAAGAATATTGTAGCCAATTTCACTGTGCAATTTCATTCGATCAAACTCTTCATCAGTGAGTTTTCCGGGCTTGAGCAATACAGCATCTTCAATCCCTACTTTGCCAATGTCATGCAGTGGAGCTGCATAAAAGAGAATCTCTTGCTCATGGGCATCCAATCCATACGCTTGCGCCAGCATTTTTGAGTAGTGTGAAACGCGGGCGATATGGCTTCCCGTTTCAGGATCTTTATATTCAGCAGTACGTGAGAGGACATCCAGCGCTTCAAATTGGCTTTTGCTCAACTCTTTGGTTGCTTTTTCTACTTCGATGGTGAGCTGTTTTGAAAACTCTTTTTGAGTCTTGAGGGCATTTTGTATTGCAATCATATTTCGAAGTCTAAGCTGAAACTCAGCAGTTGAAATGGGCTTTGTCAAAAAATCATTGACCCCTAACTCTAACGCTTCAAGTTTCAAAGCATTATCCACATTCGCGGTAATCATGATACTCATAATATCAGGATGATAACCCCGAATTTCTTTTAATAAATCCAATCCGTTCATTACAGGCATATTAAAATCAACCAGAATCAAATCGACTGTATTTGCTTTCGCCCATTCAAGCGCTTCTTTGGGAACATAAAAAGAGATTGGATTATGCCCCATATCTTTGGCAATCTCTTCGAGCAGCATAACGTTGATCGGTTCATCGTCCACAATCATCAATCTCAATTCATTACTCATTAACCACTCCTGGATTACTTTATTCTAATTCATTGCTATTTAGTATAATACCTAATTAATACCGTTATTTATCTATTCCTCTTCATCAGAAAACTCAGCTAATACAGCCGATGCATCTAATACTTGCCCTTCAAGTTCCGCCAATGCTTCTGCCTCTTCAACTTTTGCATGTTCTTCTTCAACAAATTCAATAAATGCTTCAGTATCCATATCAGGTTTATAAAACTGAATGTAGCTCATTGCAATATCAATAAACTCGTTGCTGCACCCAAAATCGGCTAACTTTTCTTTTAAATGTGTCATTTGTATTATCTCCTACTAATTATGCGTATTATAGAATAAATTGTCAAATTAGCAGTTATAATGCAGTACAGAAGAGAGAAGTAACATACCTATGCATGGAAAAATGATGAATGATAATGAACCAGAAAACCATATACCTAAAAAACCACCTGCGACATTTCTACCCTTTATTGGAATTGGAAGTTTAGTCATTTTAGTAGCCATATTGGTTTATAATGAATTAGATCGTAGAAAAATTAAAGAAGTTCAAGAACAGTATGAATTACAAATAAAAAAAATTGAAACATTCTTAGCAAACGGTGACTGCAACAAAGCGCAAAGCGAATATCTACATGCACAGGAAACACGCGATAAAATATTCAATATGGGGCTATACTACAGTCTAGAATCTCACCCAAGACAAGCACATGCTATAGAGATTGCCGAATGCTATGCCAATGAAAACGCATTTAAAGAAGCCTTTGAGATACTGGACATAGATACTATTCATGATCCGGACTACCTCTTAAAAGCCTCCATTATTTACGAAAAGGCAGGAGACACATCCATGGCAGACAAAGCTCGGTCAATTGCAGAAAAATTCGATACATCAAGATAGAAAAACATTGAGCAGCTAAAACGTGATCTTAAAATTCACGTAATAGGTTTGACCCAATGCGCCAAACTCACTTCCGCTCTTTCCCTCATAAAACATCATTCCCAATCCCAATAACATATCATCCTCTAATGAATAGCGTAACACCGGCCCTGTATAAAAACTGCCGTCATGGGCATTGAGGATGGTTGAAAGTGTTCCGTAAAGCAGCGGATCAAACTGAAAGCCACAGCTGATAGCTACATAGTCTTTTGAACGCACCAGATTACTCAAAGCCCCTGAAGGGATCCGAAATCGCAGTTCTTGCTCAAATGTCCGTGATGTATGCAGCCACTCTCCTATGAGCATAAAAGAGTTTTCAAATCCGTAATCAGCACCGATAAGCCCTTGGATAAACTTTCTATCCAGCACTTTGTCATCGAACCATCCCCCCTCGCTGCGCAGTTCAACTCCTGTCTCTAAAAGTTCTCCCTCAAGCTCATAGCCTATCATACTCACATCGTCAGCGCTCACAACATCAATCGCGGCATCGGCCATCCCCAAATATCCTTTTGCCCTTCCCGCATATTTGAAACTTTTGTCCGCTCTTTGCGCCGCTACAGCGGTAATTTGGCTCAAACTGCCAAAAGCATAGGTGTAGGACAGGGCAAAGCTTCCGTATACTTCATCGGGTTCGAGTGCAAGCGGATTTTTGGGATTGAACAGATCGGTGGGATTCCAGATGCGCCCTACTCCCATGCTCACTTTTTGCAGCCCAAGTGAAACCGTATGTTTTTCATCTGCATACCCTGCGTACAGACGATAAAGCTGAGCGTACATCTGCCCCTCGTCATAATCATAGGTTTTTGTTTGGGTTGAAAAAGGGGTATCCGTTGTTACCGCACTGGCTATTTTGTAGGCGTTGCTTTGGATCAGCTCCCGCCCCAGAATGTTTTCAATATCCCCAATCGCGACAGCGAACCATTGTCCATCACGTATCTGTTCATTGACGCGAAATCGATTATAATTGTAAAGGGTTTGATGTCCGTTGCCGTTTAACGCAGATGAAAGGGTGAAATTACTGTTTTCATAGGTGCTTTGAGACTCTATTGCACTTGCAAGCAAGGTACAAATACAGAGCAACCACACCGTTTTGATCATGATCGTACCGTATCCTCTATGATTTTGCCATCACGCAAGACGATCGAACGGCGTGCCTTTTCAATCACCATCGGATCATGCGAAGAAAAAATAATCGTCACTTTTTCCTCGATGTTTAAACGGCGCATCAGCTCCATAAGCTTCTCCCCATTGACCGTGTCCAAGTTTGCTGTAGGTTCATCGGCCAGGATCAGTTTGGGTTTGCTCGCTACCGCTCGTGCTACGGCTACACGCTGCTGCTGCCCGCCGCTAAGATGATCGGGAAGTTTGTTGAGATAGGCGTTGATATCAAGCTCGGTAGCCACTTCAAGCACACGTGCATCACATTCGCTTTGCGGCATTCCCATGAGACGCATCACATATTCGATGTTCTCTTTGACCGTCAGGACGGGGATCAGATTATAAGCCTGAAAAACAAATCCAATATTCTCTCTGCGAAACAACGCCAAATCGTTTTCACCCAGCGCCGTGATCACAGTCCCCTCCAGTTCTACGATTCCCTCGCTTGGCGTATCGAGTCCCCCGATGATGTTGAGCAAGGTGCTTTTTCCGCTGCCGCTTGGACCTGAGATAACGATAAACTCCTCTTTGCCTATGGAGAGATCGATACCCATCAAGGCATTGCTTTGGCTCTGGGAGCCTTCATTGAATATTTTTTTTACATTGCGGACGGTTAGAAAGTTCATTATGGTTGCTCACTAATGGATTGGATAGGATTACGCTGTTTTAAGGTGCGGATCGGTATGACCGTTGCCGCTAATGTTGCCACTAAAACACTGATAAAAGCACTGGTGAAATACTCGAGTTTTAGGATCGCGTGGATGCTCGAATCCATCCCGAAGATAGCGAAGGCATCGCTAAGTCCTGACAGATCAAGCCCAAATTCTTTGAAGTACCACAACAATCCCCCTCCCAGCAATGCCCCCACAATGTAGCCGCTCATCGTAATGACCAGTGACTCGTAGATAATGAGGCGTGCAATGTCGCGAAATTGTGTCCCGATAGCCATCATGATACCGAACTCCCGTACCCGCTCAAGCACCGAAACCAGTACAACCCCAAAGATCCCCAGCGTAGCTACAATAAAAATAAAGGTGGAGCTGATACGGCTGTAGGTTTGCATCATCGCTTCCCCCTCGTGCAAAGAGGGGTAGAGTTCCTTGTAGGAGTACACAGCGATGTTTTGATCGTTTATTTTAGGGACGAGGGAGGCTATTAGCTTGGTATCGTCATTTTGTTCATGCAGCAAGATCGAAATCTCCGTTGCTCCCTGTATACCATTTAAACTGCGCAGTCTCTCTATGTCCATGAGAAGACCGTTGCTGTCAATGGCCATATTGTTGGTTTTGAGTATCCCTGTAATCTTCAGGGCAACCGATACTACTTCGTTGTTCGTATCCTGCATCGTTACAATGACTTTTTTGCCGATACCCACTTTGAGTTTTTTCGCTAAACGGTAGCCGATGAGCGCTCCCCTGCCGTTTTTATCGAAGGTGTAGTTTCCTTTGATAATAAAGTTTTCCAGCTTCGCATGCGATGATTCTTGTTCTAAATCGATCCCTGTAACATTGACACCCTGCGAATATCCAGCCGTTGCGATTAAAGCGCGTTGACTGATGCGCGTGACGTGACTTTGTACCTCTTTTTGGGAATCCAGCAGTGCGGTGATTTTATGGGGGTTTGCAATCGTGTATTTTATGTTATTGTCCGATCGAAACATTTTGTGCTGAATAGAAACAGTTCCGCTGCCGGTTTTTATCGAATTTTGGGTGATCTGCACCATCATCCCCTCGTACATCCCCTCCATCAGGAGCAATCCGATCATCGAAATGGCGATCATAATGGAGATCAAGGCGGCGCGCCCCTTGCGGCGGACGATATGAAGCAGTGCCATTTTGAAATAGAGCATTTCGGTGTGACTAAACATAGCGTATCGCTTCGGTCGGGGTAAATCGGTTGACGAGGACGATCGGATAGAACACCGTCATAAGGTTTAGCAGCATCATGATGAGCATATCCATCATAATCCTGGGCGGATTAAACTCGGCGGGAAAGGTAGCCTCCGCTACCATGTTATACTGTTTGGCATATTCTTGTGCATCCACATCCACCAAAGAGGTAATCTCGATGGGGTATTTTTCATAATGGCTACTGGCATAGGCTCCAGCCGCTCCTCCCAAACCCACACTCAAAACTCCCAAAACCAGTGCTTCGATGAGCAACATTCCCATCACCTGTTTTGGCGTTGTCCCAATAGCGCGCAATACGCCGATTTGACGAATGCGGGCATAGACAGAAAGAAATGCAAATATCCCGATAACGAAAAAGATAACGATAAAGAATATACCCAGGGTGATGTAGCCAAAAATCGTATCGATCTCCAGTGCCAAAATCAAATCTTCTAAGATCGTCTTATAGTTTTTAACCTCCAGATCCTCATCCAGAGCTTTTTGAACTTTTTGCGTTACGGCATCGATCTGCTTTATATCGGTTGGGCTCATGATAATATGCGTAGCGATGTTATGACTATGCATCACTTCGTCAAAATACCCCTTGTTAACAAACCCCGAACCGTTGTCGAACTCATAGAGCTTGGTTTTAAACAATCCCTTTACTACCAGATTGTCCGCAGCAAAGGAGTAGTCTGCCCCCGTAGAGATAAAAGAGAGGGTATCCCCTACCCCTATTTTGAGACGTTTGGCCAGTTCTGCTCCCAAATAAATCGCATTGGTATCCGTAGCGGTTAAATATTCCCCCTCAACAAGAGAGCGTTTGAGCCTTGAGATTTGTCCCTCTTTTTCAGGTTCGATTGCGGTGAACATCCCTCCGATAGACTGTTCGTTGGTTGAGTAAAGAGCGTAGGCTTCAAAACGTACAGCGTGAGCCTTGATCTCGTTTATCCCTTGCAGCGTATTGGTGACTTTCGCCGCATCAAAAATGAGATTGTCAAAGTTCGGATTGTCTTCGAATGCACGATTAGTGATTTGCATGTAGCCGGGATAAACTTCGACGCTGGAACGGATCATCTGATTATGGGTACCGTTATTGAGGGCATTGGCAAAGATAAAAAGTGCCGTTGAAAAGGCACTGAGCAACAGCGTGACAATGGAGCGTTTTTTATGGCTCAACAGTTCGCGCAGCGCCATCTTAAAAAGAATCATTGACTGTACCGTACGAGTGCATTTTTCGTAAAGCGCTCATCCTCAATAACGACGTCAAAATTGACATCCTCCATTTTAACGACCGTCTTGTTACTCTTTTTATTCTGCGGAATCAGCGTCATAACCGTCGGGAGATAATGATCCCCATAGAGCTTTACATCGCTGTAATAAAGTATTCGCTGCTGTAAGCCATCCTCGTCATAGTAAATCGCCCGTAAGGGAATAAAGTGCTCTTTTTCGACTTCGAGTACGATTTTTCCCCACACTACGGCGGCATCGGGTTTAGGCAAAAGTGTCAAGGTGTACTTTTGCGCATCTTCAAAACTGATTTGGGCATGGTAATCCTCGACGATGGAGCTCTCTTTGGCCATATCGTCGTTGGTGAAATCGCTCCCCATCCAGCTTTGCATCATCATGGAACTTGGAATTTTGATCGTCTTTTCAATCTTGGGGACATACTGCCACATCGTCGTGTCGACTTTTAAAAAAGTGATTCCACGGTCTTGTTTGGGATAGAGCACTTTGATAAAACTTTTCTCATGCCCCCTATTCCAGCTCTCCATTTTCATCGTCCGCTCACCGCGTGCTGTCGTAACCGTCATCGTGATCTTGGAGTAACCGCTGTCGCTTTGGATATTATGCTCGACTTTTTTGATAATCGCATCGGGGGTAATCGACCAAAGAGGGAGTGAAAAAAGCAAAAGAAGAAGAATTTTGTTCACAGCAACCCCTCAGTAACTTTAAATAGAACTATTTTAACAAAAAGACTTGCCATAATGCATTTAAATTGTAAAATAAACTACCCTACAAATAAGAAAAGATAAATACTGCACCCCATCAACGATGTCAAGGCAAGAGAGGCAAAAATCCATTTTCCCATACGGCGATGCTGTTTCATCCCATCTTTACCAAATTTACTGTATGTTTTGTAGGATGTGATGATCAGGTATATCCATCCACCAACGGACATTAACGCCACAAAAATATGAACCGCCAAATACATCAGAAAAAAGTCATAAGAGATGGAAGAAAATTTAATATACTCAATAAATCCGCCGCTAATACGAACTCCCAGCTCAAAGATAATAACCATGACAAGGGTTAAAAATAAAATGGCAATCTGTGAACGAAAGTGAAGTGTAATGTTTCCAATAATAGCCTGGCGTATGGATAATCCAAGCAAAAAAGGAAGTATTGCAAAATATAAGGTCACCATATCCATAAAAAATAGAGCACGTGTCCCTAAAAATCCAACTTCTGAAAACATAATATTCCTCTTATGTGGTAAAATTTGCGCATATTATAGAACAGGAGTGCTAGATGGACGATAAAACACGATGGAATGCGAAACATCAAAACGTCCCAATGCCAAACAGTCCATCAAATATCGTCATTAAAAACGTCCAACCCTCCCATGGAAAAAGAGCTTTGGATATTGCCTGCGGGACAGGACGAAATACGCACTATTTAGCCAAACTGGGATACGAAGTAGACGCTGTGGACATATCAGACTATGCACTCTCACAAATTGACCGTACCAATCAGATACATACTATCGAATCTGATTTGACGAACTACAGTATTGCCTCTAACAGTTATGATCTGATTATTAACATCAACTATTTAGAGCGCAAGCTGTTCTCCTCAATGATAGAAGGCCTTACCAATGAGGGAATCCTCATATTTGAAACCTTTATTACAGCCCATGAAGCAGGTTATCACAACCCAAGCAACCCTGATTTTCTTTTACGCTCAAATGAACTACCGACAGCGTTTTCTGCATTAAAGACCCTTTTTTATGAAGAACGTGATAACATTAACATGTATGGTGAAAAAGTAAAAATTGCTTCATATATAGGTCAGAAATAATTACTAATATACAATGGAGAGTTGTTTTGTTATAATTTCAAAAAAATTCTAAAGGGCTGCACATGCTAACAGATCGCGTCAATACTCTCTCAGAATCGATTACGATCGCTATTTCTACTCTAGCACAGGAACTAAAAGCTCAAGGTAAAGACATCATCAGTTTTTCCGCAGGAGAGCCTGATTTTGATACCCCTCAAGTGATTAAAGATGCAGCTATTCGTGCAATCAATGAAGGGTTCACAAAATATACAGCAGTTGACGGGATTCCAGAACTAAAAGCAGCTATTGCACACAAACTCAAACGCGATAATGGTCTCGTTTACAATGCAAATCAGATCATTGCCAACAATGGTGCAAAACACTCTCTTTACAATCTTTTTGCATCAACGATTCAAGAAGGTAACGAAGTCATTATCCCAGCACCCTATTGGGTGACCTATCCGGAATTGGTCAAATATTGCGGAGGGACTGTTGTTGAGATCATGACCGATGACAACAGCGGCTTCAAGATAACACCAGAACAATTAAAACAAGCGCTGACACCTAAGACAAAGATGTTGATTTTGACGTCTCCTTCCAATCCTACTGGTGCAGTATATTCACGTGAAGAACTGACCGCTTTAGGAAAAGTACTTGAAGGGACTGATGTCATTGTTGCCAGTGATGAGATGTATGAAAAATTGATCTACGACGGTGAGTTTGTATCTGCAGCATCTGTCAGTGACGATATGTTCCGACGTACGGTCACCATTAATGGATTGAGTAAATCAGTAGCGATGACCGGATGGCGTTTTGGCTATATGGCTTCTGCAAATACTGAAATCATCAAAGCAACGAAAAAGCTTCAAAGTCAAAGTACTTCCAATATCAACAGTGTTACTCAGAAAGCTGCAATTGCAGGGTTAAATGGGGATGCAGACGCTGATATTGAATCTATGCGTCAAGCATTTAAAGCACGCAGAGATGAAGCGGTTAAATTATTCAATGAAATAGATGGGCTTTCAGTCCTCTCTCCTGCTGGAGCATTCTATCTTTTTGTCAATATCAAGGTAGTCACTGACGACTCTATGGCATTTTGTAAAGGATTATTGGAAGATCAAGGAGTAGCAGTAGTACCTGGATTAGGTTTTGGGTCTGAGGGTTATTTCCGTTTTAGTTTTGCAACCGATATTGAAAGTATCCGTAAGGGAATAAAACGTATAGCGACTTACGTAACCGCACAAAAGAAGTAAAGAAATTGCAATTGATTATTTAATCAATTGCAATGCTTCGATGACATCCTCAATATTCCCAAGTGGAATATGTACTTTCCATTCAGGATTTTTACTATCCCCGCTTAATGAAATACCGATACTTGCGACACTGTCACTGCCTTCACCATAAGGCTCATCAACCTTACTAACGGATATAAGCCCTTTTTTGGTTCCATTTAACGGTATTTCTTTGATTATTGATACAGATGTGCTCATAAATTCTCCTAATTAATTGATATATTAAGAGTTTAGCTGATTTTGGATAAATCAACCTTAAAAAAGGTGCATCATTTTACTTATGGTTGATCTTGGGGTTTGTTTCCATAAATGTAGGCATACATTTTACGATAATAGGTTTCATTACGAGTTCGATCTGTCGCACAAAAATGGTGATAACGCCCTAATGTTTCCCATGAATAGCCAAAGCTTTTTACCAATCCAGTGATAATTCTATTAGCATGTTCACGCTCTGTTGCATCGACAAAATATTCATGTAACATTGGGTTAGGATGATATTTGTAGTTGATTTGGTAAGGCCCGAGGTCTAAATTGGTAATACCGCCATTAATGAGGGCTTGTGCCTGTGCAGTACACTCTTCCGTCGAATTACAGCGTATTATGTGTCCATTTACAGCAAAACCAGCGGCTTTTGCTCGTTGAGCATCTTCAATAGCGTTTAGACGGATAACATTTGGATTACACGTACCATCCGATTCTTTCAAACATTCGCAATGGCGAATCGCATCCAAAACTGTGTCAGGCATACGCATACTGGACATATCAACGTCAGCACTCATGAGTTGTGCTGCCAATACCGTTAAGATGACCAATTGTTTCATGCCTTTCCTTTACTTATGATTGCAATAGTTTAGCCAATTTCGCTTGAAGTTTCAGCCATAATTTATGTTCCATGAGCGGAAAGCCACTATACACACCGCCCTGAGTGATACTTTTTGTAACACCAGAGCGAGCAGCAAGGGTAGTGAATGCAGCAACGCTGAGATGCCCTGCCGTAGCACTTTGACCGCCCATCACAACGTTTCTTCCAAGTGTCGTAGAGCCTGCAAGTCCCGATTGTGAGACCATAATACAATGTTCACCCACAACACAATTGTGACCAATCTGTATCAAGTTATCAATCTTAGTTCCTTGCTTGATCACTGTTGAACCAAAGACAGCACAGTCAATCGTTGTATTTGAGCCAATCTCGACATCGTCTTCGATGATTACATTTCCATTTTGATACAGTTTTACATGCTCACCCATCTTGGTATGCGCATATCCAAATCCGTCACTGCCAACAACCGCTCCTGCATGTATCATGACATTATTGCCAATGACACAATCACGATAAATCGATACATTGGGATACAAAATCACATTATCCCCAATAACAGTATCAGCTCCGATATAAACACCGCTCATGATGATGCACCCTGATCCGAGCTTAGCTCCATTTTCGATATGGGCCGTTGGATATACAGTACACTCATTACCTATAATCGGTTTAATATTACTGCTTTGAATCGGTTTGGCAAAATATTTTGAAAGTTTTGCAACCATGAGATAAGACTCATCACTGATAAGAGCAACAACACCATCGGGTAAAAGGTGGGCTTTAGTAGCAGGAAGAATGACAGCGGATGCAGATGTATCAGAGAGTTCTTTTTCGTATTTTGAATCTGACAAAAAAGAAATCTCCCCTTTTTGTGCGTCTTTGAGGGTATTAATACCTGTAATCTCATATTCATGAGTGGAAGTGCATTCTATGTTCAGTAACTTGGCTATCGCACTAAGGGTCATTAACGTTCCAATGCTACAGAACCGCTGCGTACGATCTCTTTAGGATGAAAACGTTTAATAGCTTCCAAGAAATGAGCTATACGATACGGTTCATCTGCCACCATAACGATGAGGGTATCACTGCTGACATTAACAATACGTCCATTGTAAGCATGCGCCAAAGCTTCAATATCACTGATTGATTCGCTCAAAGGAATTTTGACCATAGCCATCTCTTTTTCGACCAAATCAGCATGTTCATAAACTTTTAAAACCGGTATCAGCTTGTGAAGTTGTTTTGTGATCTGCTCAATAACCCGTACAGATCCAGCTGTAACAATCGTAATTCTTGAATATTTTGAATCAGGAATCGGAGCGACGGTCAGTGAATCAATATTATACCCGCGCCCTGAGAATAGACCGGAAATACGGGAAAGTACACTTGCCTCATTTAAAACGATAACCGAAATAACGCGTCGAGCTTCTTCCATTATTTCTCCTTGTATTCTAACATCATGTTGAAGAGCGATCCACCTGCAGGAACCATTGGCAGAACGTTCTCAAATCGGTTAACCGCCACATCGATGATTGCAACCACATTTTTCTCTACGGCATCTTTCAGTGCGGCATCAAACTCTTCTTTGGTACTAACACGATAACCGATACCGCCAAAACTCTCAGCCAATTTGACAAAATCAGGCTGTATAGAGAGGTCTGTCGAAGAATGTCTTTTGTCATAGAACATGGTTTGCCATTGACGCACCATTCCTAAAAAGTTGTTATTCAAAATGACGTTTATTACCGGAAGATCGTATTCTACTGAAGTCATTAATTCCTGAATATTCATCAGAATCGATCCGTCACCCGTAATATTGATACTCACACGCTTAGGATCGGCACGTTTAACACCCATGGCTGCAGGAAAACCAAAGCCCATTGTTCCTAATCCGCCCGAACTGATCCATTGACGAGGGCGGCTGAATGGATAGAATTGTGCTGCCCACATCTGATGCTGTCCAACATCGGTTGAAATATTCGCATCATCCCCTAATAGCTGTCCAATACGTTCAACTACCCATTGTGGCTTGATACGATCGCCCTCTTCACTGTAACCAAGCGGATGCAATTTATTGAAATTAGCAATGGTCTTGTGCCATGCGTCATAACGCGTTGGGTCGACTTGCTCTTTTGCCAAGGGTATCATCGTCTCTAGGACATTTTGAACGTCGCCAACGATTGGAAAATGGGCATTAACGAGTTTAGAAATACTGGCAGGATCAATATCGACATGAATGATTTGCGCGTGTTTTGCAAATTCAGAGAGTTTCCCCGTTACACGATCATCAAAACGCGCACCCAATCCGATTACCAAATCGGTCTCAGACATCGCCATATTTGCAGCATACGAGCCATGCATTCCCAGCATAGAGATCAAAAGCGGATCTGCATGATGCAAAGTACCACGAGCCATAAAGGTCTCTACAGCAGGTATCTGAGTCAATTTAGAAAACTCTCGTACCAAATCAGCGGCATTCGCATTGATAATACCCCCTCCAAGATAGAGCAATGGGCGTTTTGCCGCGGCTATCGCGTCAATTGCTTTTTTTATCTGCCGAACGTTACCTTTGACAGTCGGTTTATAGGTCTCCAACTCTACGTCTTTTGAGTAATCAAAATTAGCAATTTGTGCCGTAACATCTTTTGGAATATCTACGTGAACGGGACCAGGACGTCCAGAGCGTGCCAGATAAAAAGCTTCTTTTAATACACGTGCAAGATCAGAAGCATCGGTAACGAGATAGTTATGTTTTGTACATGGTCTGCTAATACCCACAGCGTCTATCTCTTGAAACGCATCCGTCCCGATCAAAGACATCGGGACTTGCCCGCTGATAACAACCAAAGGGATTGAATCCATATACGCATCGGCAATACCAGTGATAGCATTGGTAAATCCAGGGCCTGAAGTGATCATCGCAACACCAACTTTGCCCGATGCTTTGGAATAGCCCTCCGCAGCATGAACAGCCGCTTGTTCATGACGTGCCATAATATGCTGGAATCCGTTTTGTTTGTAAATCTCATCATAGACGTTCATGATTGCACCGCCTGGATAACCGAATACTACTTCGACCTCTTCAGCGATAAGTGCTTCGATAACCATCTGTGCACCGCTTATTTGCATGTCGTCTCCTTTATCTTAAATATAGTGTAATAGTTTGTAAAAATTTGCCCATTATAAAGTAAAGAAGCTATAAAATACGTTAAGAATATTATGCAAAAGGAAACTTTATGAGATCAATAACACTCGCTGCCTTAACCGCAATCTCCCTTATGGGAGCCGATGGCTATCAAGTTTATAAGAACAACTGTATGCAATGCCATACCCAGATGATGACAAAACCAGAAGCCCTTAAGTCTTTTAAATCTTTAAAAGCACCGCCCATGATAGAAGTGTCCAATAAACTAAAAGACAATATCCAGACCAAGGATGAAGATATCGATGTTAAACGCCGCGTTGTAATCGCATTTATAAAGGACTATATCGATAATCCAAGCATTCAATACAGTATGTGTGAGCCAATGGCATTAGAGCATTTCGGGGTAATGCCTTCATTAAAAGGCAAACTCAATGAAAAGCAGAAGCAAGCAGTAGCGGAATGGATATATGACTACTATGAAGGTAAAACCTTCTAATCTCTCCCAAGAGAGATTAGTTAAAAGAGTGTTCAGATTCTTTAATCATTTCCTCTAAGTAATCATACATTTTGAGACTGTTTTCTTCTATTTTAGTGAAGTTTTCTATGATCTCTTTATGATTCTCAATAACTCTATCCGTAGGATGAACGTAAGAAAGATTAAGATTTATCAGACGATGTATCTCGGAATGAGGAGTATCCACTTTTGAATATGCATTGGTTTGAGAAAACTTATCTTTTGCCGTTCCAACATACCACTTTCCTAAATGACACTGCGTATGATTTATATTTTCTAAACGTTTTTGACGTCGAATAACCGATGTATAGGCATTTGATTTATAAATCGTGTGATCAATTTTCGCCAATAGTACATAAACCATATTTTCGATCGAACTCGCGTACGCTGAGGCTTGTTTTGCACCATCACTAAAGTCATCAAAAGTCTTTGTGAATTTCTCGATCGTATTGAGTGATTTTTTCGCGATTTCATTCGTAGATTCTGAGCTCTCTTCTAAATCAGAAGCATCTTGTTGGAGTGTCTGAATAGAGATGGCGATCTCACTAGTTGCTTTTTGGGTACGTTCTGCCAATTTACGAACTTCGTCTGCAACAACAGCAAAGCCACGACCATGCTCACCGGCACGTGCAGCCTCAATCGCAGCATTCAACGCCAATAGATTTGTTTGTTCTGCTATCTCTTTGATCAGATCGACAACGGAATTAATTTCTCGCGTCTTTTCATTGAGAACCGTGATGCTTTGACTGGACGTATCGGCACTCATAATCAGAGCATGTAATTTTTGTGTGATCTCCTCAATGACATCAATACTATCATCTGCATTAGACTCGGTCAATTTACTAATGTCCACGATTTTATCAATGTAATTAATAGAACGGTTGAGATCGTCATGCAAAAGCTCGAGTTCTCCGATAACCCCTTTTCCAATATTGCCGATAGCATCGTTTATCTTTGTGACTTCAATGCTCTTTGTATCCGTTTGCATATTTGCGATAGCACGATTGGTAGTCTCAATATTTGTTTTAAAATCACCATTAAACAAAGATGAGTCTATTTGACGATATGAGCTTTTTTGACTTGCTTCTTTAATCGATGATGAAATCTCTTCCATATATTGTGAAAGCTGGCTGGCAAAACTATTAAAGCTAAGACGCATTTTTTCCAGTTCACCACCCTCTTTATAATCCAAACGATGGGAAAAAGTACCCGAATCTGCATCGGTTAAAACCGTAGTGACTTTATGAATTGTATTTTGTACATTACGGATATTGATAAACATATACCAAGCTAATGCAAAGTTTGCAAGGTTAACAAGCCTCATAACATCAAAACCGTAATGATAGATTTCCGCACCGAGTCCGATGGTAAAAACACACAGTGAAATGATATTGGCATACTGGATTTTTGATAATGAAGAGAGAGAATGCATACAGGGACCTTGACTACAAAATAATGCAGTGATTATACACCAAGAGCAACTTAAGAGTTACTATTTTTTAGTGTATTGATTTCCAATAATCCAACGCCACTCCTTCTCGAAGACCATCATCGATTATAATGGCCTCTTTCATCATAGCACCCTTAAAAAGATACTCAACCATCAAAATTCCTGTCGCGATCAGTTGTTCTCTCCCTACTCCAACATAACTGGCACGCGTGGATTCATCCATATCCATGAGTTCTTTATACGTTAACACACAATCATTCAATGTCAATATTGAACCGTTGATTTTATGGGGATCATAGTTTGCGTAATTCATACCCATACGATAGGCGGCAATCGTTGTTGGAGTACCCGAGGTAAGGATAAGCCGTGGGTTCTCTTTCTTTTCCCCTAATGAACGGTAAAAAAGAGCGACTTGATTTTCAAAATCTGCTAATAGTGACCGTAAATGTGTGATATCTGATGCTTGTTCACTCATGGTGACTATGCCGATAGGAAAACTTCTACTGGTTACTTTCTTATCCTCACAATAAACAAGTTCCGTCGATCCACCACCAATATCCGATAGTACAAAACTGTCTGAATCAATGTTAAGTGTCCTCAAGCGATTTTGAACAGCAAGAAGGGTCAACTGTGCCTCTCGTGCACCGTCAATAATCGTAAATAAAATACCCGTAGACGCGTGTATCTTAGAAATGATATCTGTTCCATTATTTGCCATACGTAAAGCTGCAGTAGTCACGGCAGCAATCTCATGATTTGAAAAATCAAGACATTGTTTTGCCTCATCGATCGCCTCTAAAATACGGACTAAGGCATTTTCGCCAATCATACCCGTTGCTTGCAATCCTTCAGCGGCACGAACTATTTTTTCATAACTTTTACCCCATGCCAAACCGTCATATTCAATAAACCGGATCGTATTGGAACCCAAATCAATGGCAATCATAACTTTTTTACCGTTATATCACTGAGTATCATGGCCGGGGTCCAAGTGTTCAAAGATCCTTGCTTTAACATTTTGAGATCTGTTTTTGTTGGATATTGACCTTTGAAGAGATCAAAGAACTCAAGGATTGTCTCATCAATTCCAAACATGGAAATATAATTGCGTATTCCATTCTCCAATGTAGCAGATGGCGCATGCGATCCCAACTTATGTTCCAGTTGAACAGCATAACACTGCGCGAAAACACTTCCGATAGCTGTAAATTTTGCGTTTATAGAGAGATAATTCACAAATATACTGCGCAGTTCAAGAGCATCCCCTTTTACAACGCAAGAGAGAGCTTTGTCTAGCACTTTATTCCATTGTGATTCTAGTTTTTTAGCCTCAGGCATATCATACAAAAGAGGATAAGAGCTAAGATAAGTAAAAGCACTGATCAAATTATTCGACAAAAGTGCTTCATAAAACAGGTTTTTCATTTTTATTATTTCAAGCATCTCTCGCGTCTCTTGATTGTATTCAGGAAAAAGAGTCAATATTTCACACCCTTTTTTAGCATTCACATAATCGCCGCTTTTAAACTCTTTTTGTGTTTTGATGTAAAGCTGCTCAATGTACAACATGACCTCATCGTATTCAGAAAACTCCTTAAGAAAGGTATACATCTTCGTAAGCTCGATAAATTTTACAAAATTATGTGTGGCTATCACCTTTTTAAAATACTCATATATACGACGTTCAGTACACATTGCCTGTATTAAAGGCGCTTTTTCCGTAATTCCTCGAAAAGGGGCTAAAATTTGACGTGCTAATTCTTCTCCATTCTGCGTCATAATGATCTCTTGCGCTTTTAAAAAATACTTCTTCCATGACAATTCCATCTTGCGATAGGCATCTGAATCAATAAATGAAGGATATTGTTTAGCCAGCGCATAAGCCAATGAGTAGCGTTTTTCCTGCGTGTACGTAAGAAAAAGATCGTAATGTTCATAATCACGAAAAAGTTGCTGAATTAAAGATGTTTTTGAAGGAATACGGATGAAAGGCTCTAATAGCTCTTTTGCTTTGAGGTTTTCTCCTTCATCCAAATAACGCTTGGCAGCCTTAACATACCTTATCCAATAACCCTCAGCTTCTTCATATGCTTTAGAATAAATAAGCATTGGATTGTCATCCAGCAAGCTGTAAAAAACTCGAAAATTTTTATTTTTTATCAGTTCTTGATATTCTGACTCATTTCCAAAAAGAGCATAAAAATGAATATTTCCTTCTTTTGTCCCTATGGCCAAAGTAAAGTTTTCACCTATAAAAGCAATGGAAGTAATTGTTTCTTGGATTTTTATATAACGTTGCCGAACCAATTCATAACTGTGTAGATCATATAAAGCCACATACCCTAGACGTGTAGCAACAAAAGCAAAACGTTTGTCCACACTAAGGCACATAGAAACGATTTCATCCCCTACTCTCGGTAAGCGTTTGAATATTTTTCCGTGGTGGAGGTCCCAGATAACAAGTGCACCGTCTCGTTCTGCACTGAGCAACCGCAAACCGGAGAGAAAAAGCATACTGACGACAACACTGCCGTGCCCTGAAAGTTTGACATGCTGTTTCATTGTCGAAAGATTCATGACATTGACGATACGATCATAACTTCCCGTTGCGATCCATTGACCATTTTGGCTAAACGCGATGGATGTCACAAAATCGGAATGATGAGGCATTGCAAATGCCAAAAGACCTGTTTGCAACGCCCAGACAAAGACTTTTCCGTCCTGTCCGCCCGTAACGCAATAACGCCCTTGCGCATCAATGCCAACAGACTCAAGCTCTCCATTATGGTGGCCCACACGGTATAGGAGTTTTTTGCGGCTTACATCAAAAACTGCTGCTTTGTCACTTCCGGGGACAATGGATATACAGTACAATCCATCCGCAGACATAGCCGCTTGTCGTTCTGAGAAATTGGTATGAACAACGTTGCTTTTAAATCCATCCAATATACGAAAGTGTTTGCTATCAATAACCCGCATGGTAGTAGATTCATCCACAACACCCAATTGGCCATTTTCAAGCGCCCTTAATCGAATGATGGACGATTTGATATTAACTAATTTTAATGCATCCATCTTTACTGCTCTTAATGCTCTTCACTGTTTATATAACGATGTTTGTGAAGAAGTGCACGTATTTCTTGCTGATGTTCTTCACCTTTGGTTTCCAAATGAATCGTAACATTTGCATCACCGTATGCCAATGATGTAGAAGTACGATCGTATTCGATATGAACAATATTCGCATTGAGTTCTTGGAGCATATGCGTCAATTGCATCAATGCCCCAGGCTTGTCGATAAGCGTTACGGTCAGCTTCATCTTTCTTCCGGATTTAATAAGACCTTTTTCAATAATAATGGATAACAACGTAACATCCATGTTGCCTCCACTGAGAACAACACCGATTTTTTTACCTTTTAGATGAGGCAGTTTGTTGTGTAATAACGCTGCGACTCCAACAGCCCCTGCCCCTTCAACTACCAGCTTCTGACGCTCTAACAAAAACAAAATGGCATTCGCAATCTCTTCATCATCCACACTCACCATGGTATCTACTGTCTCTAGTATATGAGAGAGCGTGACAGGAGATGTATCACGTACAGCGATTCCATCTGCAATAGTACGTACCGTGATGCTGTCGATTGCGCATTTTGCTTCAAATGACTCTTTCATCGCAGGTGCGCCAAGTGCACTGATTCCTATCACTTCGATATTGGGTGCTAGCTGCTTGATAGCCGATGCCATACCCGATATAAGTCCGCCGCCGCCTACTGGAATGACAATGGCATCCAGTGCTATCATCGACTCCAACATCTCCAGCGCAATGGTGCCCTGACCTGCGATCACCGCTTCATCAGCAAATGGATGAACAAATACCATCCCATGCTCTTCTCCATACGTGGATGCATAGGCATAGGCCTCATCATAATTACTTCCATGTAAAATAACTTGAGCACCGTAATAGCGTACACCGTTGATCTTTGTCAGAGGGGTCGATTCAGGCATAACAATAAGCGCATTGATTCGAAACATCTTAGCAGCCATTGCCACACCTTGCGCATGATTACCGGCACTTGCCGCAATAACGCCCATTGCTCTTTGTTGGGGGTCCAGGGTCGCAATCTTGTTGTAAGCACCACGTATTTTAAATGCGCCTGTTACTTGAAGATTCTCTTTTTTAAGATATATTTCATACCCTGTTTCTTCACTTAAGCGCGGGGCAAAAGAAAAAGGTGTCTCAACGACAACACCTTTAATGCGTTCTTTTGCTTGATATATTGTCTCTAATTCGATCAACGGTTCCCTTTATTCATGTATTCGGCGATGTTCAACCATAGAACAATGACTTTGAACTACTTTCATACCCGCATTTTCAGCTCTTTGAGCCGCATTATTATTAACAATTCCAATTTGTGACCAAAATACTTTGACATCACCACGCTTGATACATGTATCAACGATGCTATCCAGTGCCTCAGGCTTGCGAAAGATATCAACCATATCCACTTCAAATGGAATCTCCTCAAGTGAACGGTAGACTTTTTCCCCTAAAATAAGGTCTTCTTTCGGATAAACAGGAATTATTTTATAACCTGCAGCTTGTAAATATTGTGCAACGCGGTAGCTGTCTTTACTAACATTAGGAGACAAACCAAGCACAGCAATCGTTTTAACTTCTGACAAAATTGATTTTATCGCTTCACTATTTGCATTAATCGTCGGAAATTCGCATTCCATAGAACTCTCCCGAATATTTTATCTATAGGCTATTATATCCAATTACACAGCGATGAAGCGTCTCTATTGGTCTAAATCTTATAATGTTTTCTTTGTATCACCCGTATAACGCTGACGCGGACGTGCTATTTTCATCTCACTGTCATCTTTGAGCTCTATCCATTGGGTGATCCAACCAACGCTTCGTCCTATGACAAAGATAATCGTGAACATTGACTTTGGAATTTTCAAAGCAGTCAAAATAAGCCCTGAATAAAAATCGATATTCGGGTAAAGCTTTCGCCCAATAAAATATTCATCTGTCAACGCAATCTCTTCCACACGCTTGGCGATTGTCAGAAGGTTGCTGTCAATCCCCAATTCATCTTTGAGTTCATCTAATAGTTTTTTCAAAATTTTTGAACGTGGATCAAAGTTTTTGTAAACACGATGGCCAAATCCCATTAGTTTGAAATCATCATTGGGGTCTTTCGCCCTCTGAATAAAGGCGTCTACATTATCCACATGTCCTATGAACTCCAGTTGTGCAATAACCGATTCATTAGCACCTCCATGAGCCCTGCCCCATAACGCATCAATACCTGCAGATATCGCGGCATAAGGGTGTGCGCCTGTAGAAGCAACGGCACGCACCGTTGAGGTAGACGCATTTTGTTCATGGTCCGCATGAAGCGTAAAAATCGTATCCAATGCGCGGACTTCCACATCCCGTATTTCGAGATTTTCGCCAGGATACGCGCGCATCATATACAAAAAGTTTTCCGTAAATGAACGTTCAATATCGGGATAGATATAAGGAATTCCCAGCGAGCGTCTATAGGTAAAAGCCGCAAGTGTCGGTATTTTAGCGATGATACGTCTGGCCATCACTTGCGCTTCTTCAGCCGTTTTAACATTCAGATGTTCAAAATAAAAAGTTGACAATGCCGCAACAGCGGATGACATCATCGCCATTGGATGTGCACGATCGGGAAATGAGTTTATTAGCCCTTTCAAGCCTTCGTGTATAAATGCACGCTTTCGCAGTTCCATATCCAGTGCAGCACGTTCTCTTTCACACGGAAGCTTTCCAGTCAGGAGTAAATGGCATACATCTATGTACGTTTTCTTAGTTGCCAAATCAGAAATATCATATCCACGATACAGTAACTCCCCCTTGTCACCGTCAATGTAGGTAATACTTGAACTGCAACTGGCTGTAGAGGTAAACCCAGGATCGTACGTAAACATACCAGTTTCTTTATACAAAGCGCGTACGTCAATGACATCAGGTCCAAGAGTTGGACTCAAAATAGGAAGCTCATAGCTTTTGCCGGTGCGATTATCAGTGAGCGTAATTGTCTTCATAATGGAGATCTCCTAAAATATCAAATAATGCTAAGATAAGCAGATATTATTATTATCTACCTTAAGCAATCGATATAAAGAATCAAATTAAAATACTAGATATTTGTTTTTTAACATTAAATCTATCATTTTATGTTTACAATAAGTCACTCATATGTTCAAAGGGGAAAAATGACAAAGCACCATTACGATGTATTGATTATTGGGGCTGGGATTTCAGGTGCGGCACTTGCGTATGAGTTGGCTCGCTATACCAATATTGAAAAAATTGCCATCGTCGAAAAATATGAAGGTATTGCAACCCTAAACTCCAAAGGGACAAGCAACTCTCAAACCATTCATGTCGGTGATATAGAAACCAACTATACCCTACCAAAAGCCGCTATTACCAAACGTACCGCAAAAATGGTGGAAAAATACTGCCTAGCACATGGATACCAAAATGAAATCATTTTTTCCCATCAAAAAATGGCTTTAGGTGTAGGAGATGAAGAGGTTGAGTTTTTATTGGACCGCTATGAAGAATTTTCGCAGCTATTCCCCTATCTAGAAGTGTGGGACAAAAAGAAACTCAAAGAAGTAGAGCCGCGTGTCGTGTACGATGTGTATGGAAACGAGCGTCCTGAAAATATCGTCGGCATTGGCGCAAAAGGGCAATGGACCACCGTTGATTATGGAAAAATGTCCAAATCCTTAATCGAAAACGCGATGAAAGAGCCCAATACCAGCGTAGAACTTTTTCTCAACTCTCAAGTTCTCAAAATCGAAAAAAGCTCTAGCAGAGGATACACCGTCACTACGGCTGATGCATCCTACGATGCTGACTTTGTCGTTGTTGATGCGGGAGCGCACAGTTTGTTTTTAGCACATCAGATGGGCCATGGTTTAAATTACGCATGCCTGCCAATGGCAGGCAGTTTTTACATCACCAACCAAAAAATGCTTAACGGAAAAGTCTATATGATCCAAAATCCGAAATTACCGTTTGCCGCACTGCATGGTGATCCTGACGTCCTTGCAGAGGGAAATACACGTTTTGGTCCAACCGCCCTTGTTTTACCAAAACTGGAACGTTATAAAAGCGGTACGTATCTGGATTTTTGGAAAACGCTCAGGCTCGATGGCAAAGTTATTTCTGCTCTGTGGAAACTGCTCAAAGATTCCGATATCCGAAACTATATTTTCCGTAATTTCTTGTTTGAAGTCCCCTACATCAATAAGCGACTTTTCCTCAATGATGCCCGAAAGATTGTCCCTTCCCTAAAACTTTCAGAGTTTAAATACGCAACAGGATTTGGGGGCGTTCGTCCCCAAGTCATCGATAAAAATGAGCGTAAACTTATCCTGGGGGAAGCATCCATCAATACAGGGGACGGCATTATCTTCAACATGACACCTTCCCCCGGTGCTACAAGCTGTTTGGGCAATGCTGAGCGGGATTTACGCTATATTGTTCAGTATTTAGGAAAAACGTTTGATGAAGAGCGTTTTAATAGTGAACTAACCGATGGTGAATGCTGTATCCTACCAGAACCTATCGAAGAACAAAAACGATTTGTGAATCGAATACGTGAAGAAATCCATAGACACGATGCCGAATATTACAATGATGTACATGAGGGAAAACCGCATGAATCCTTTTGGACCAAACCACACAGTCTGTGGAATCAGAAGAAGAAATAAAGGGCTACCAGTATCTCACTCTGCCAACATCGACATGAACGAAATCAGAACTGGGGTAGTAACCTACTCCCCCCTGCTTGAGATTCATTGCAATCTTCTTTAGCTCAGAAAGATCCCGTCCTGGCAGACTGATATCCATAGCTTTTCCCTGCATATGAAGACTTTTTTTCGCAACACCTGAAGAGTGGCTGTTAAGCATTGCATTTGTTTTTGGTGAGCGATAGCCGGAGATGACATTAAAAGGCTTTGTGGTGCCAAGATTCGTTCGTATGGAATACAGCAGATCAAAGAGTTCGGTATCCATATCGGTAGCGGCATCTGTTCTGTAATCTCTGAGAAGATGATTCATCTGGGATAACGCCTCTGGAATATAAGAGCCGTCTGCCCAATAGGTTGCATTAATATTTTCGCCCGTATGAATATTATACAAAGAGAGTGATTTTTTATAAGGCACATCCGTCTTTCCCAATATAATGCTAGGAAAAAATGATACAGCGGATACCACAGTGGCAATTTTCAAAAAACTGCGGCGATCCATAAGATTTTTTTGATCCATTTATACTCTTTGTTCTTTTTTTATGGCGTGAAATATCCAATGACATTATACCTTAAAAGAATCAACGGTTATTTATATTGCCATCCCAGTATCTCCCTCAAATCGTTATCATGACCATAGATATCATCACGAAACTGAGCCATCCCCTTTTCATCCACCCAAACCGTCCAATAATCAATACGTACCTTGACGGGATATCTAAGCATAATCGTTTTATTAGCTCCACTTGCGATCAAATCGGTGATGTTTTCATATCCTTTATTTCCATCGTTGTTCATAAGATAGCCAAAAAGTACAAGCGGCTCTTCAATACGTATGCATCCTGAGCTAAAAAGCCTTTCTTCTTTGTCAAACAGACTCTTTATGGGTGTATCGTGTATGTAAATATCGTAGGTATTGGGGAACATAAATTTCAGTCTCCCCAGTACATTTTTTCTTCCGGGATCTTGTCTTAAAAGATACGGGAATGCATTCGCATTAACTTTTTTCCAGTTAATTTTCCACGGATTAATCTCTCGCTTTCCCGTATTGTTTACTTCTTTGAAAATTCTGATTCTCTCTTTTTTAAGATAGCGAATATCTTTTTGAACCTTTGGAATAATATCTTCACGTAAAATGGTACGCGGTACACGCCAATAGGGATTGACAACGATATACTTCATGTGAGCACTGAAAATTGGAGTTTGCCGTGCCTCTTTCCCAAGGATGGCCTTCATTTTTAACACCGTATAATTATCTTCCATTACACTCAAAGAAAAATCGGGTATATTGACCGAAATGTACATCCCCTTTTCTTCAGGCATCCATCGCCATTTTTCCATATTTAACCGGATTGCAGTAATCTTTTCTGCCACTGATATATTCATCTTTGACAGTGTTTTTGGGCCGACTATCCCATCAGCATCTATGCCGTGTCTGCTTTGGAAGTTCTTTAGCGCATCTTCATAGCCTTCATTTGAATGGTCATCTACCACAAGGTCCCCCTCCACTCTCAGTCGCTCTTTTAAATCATCGAATGAATATTGATCATCACCTTCATCATTGGTACCGATAGACTCTATCGTTTTCCAGCCGCCCATTTCTTCTATTTTTAAATATTTTTCCATTATTGTTCTCAATTTTTCATACGCATGTGAAGAAGGAGTTAGCTGCTGGAGTGATTCTTTTACCCTCTTATCACGTAGAGCTTCTCTAAGACGGGACTTCATATCAATAGAAACATGTTTAGCATTTTTCCAGACTCCCGCAATCGCTTCTTGCGGTACTAAACCATTACTGAGATGCTTGCCAAACGTCAGGTATGCGTCTGTGAGCAAGATATCAAGCTGCGCCAATACAACAGGATCATTTTTAGCCAATGAGTCCGGTTTGGTGAAATTAAGAAGCTCCAAAATATTACTAAAGTGGTACTCTGGAGTGTAAATATCCAAACCATCTTTTCTAGCATCTTTAATGCTATAAATCAAATAAATAGCTTGCGTATCAATGATATTTTCATTACTCCAGACCGGACGGCACTGCCCCTCTTTATAAAATCTCAGCAACTCATGGTTTGGCTCAAATGAGAGAGATTTTTCACTTAAAATACGGCAAATTTCAGATGTAACTAATGACGACATAGAGGTTGAAGATTTTGATGACTTCGGCCCCATCAGATCTGCAAAAAGATAAGAACTGGATAATAGGAGGAAAATAAACAAGGCTCTTATTGCAAAATTACAATTTTTAGCTAACAAATCAAGCCCCCATTTTCTTCTAATACATCACTTATTAACCGCTTTTTCATTCTATCCAAAAAAAATAATGTTTATTGCATTCAAAAAAATAAAACTTCTTAGATAATCTATTTGTATCTATTATCTGAGAGAAATAAAAAAGTATAGTATGGTTTTAAAAAGGATAATAACCATGAGCCACTATAACAAAGAAATGCAATTGCGTAAAACCTGTAAGCTCTACGCCTATGTACTGGAAGCACAAGGCAAAGAGGTTCCAGAATCGATATTGGAGTGCAGAGACTCTAATGGTTCTGAGGAGTATGACTGCCTAGTAGACTGTGTCGCAGATCTCTCTCAAGAACTCAAAAGCTTTGATAGCGAGACGTTCGAGGAAATTGTCAATAACACACAATCAGAAGAAGCACGTGAACTTGCCCATTGGTGGGCAATGTACCAATTATACATACCTTTGGAAACCAATTAGTCTGTATATGTGTGATAAAGACTTTTTGTACATTGAGGATGCCCAAAATCGAAAACTCTATTACCATTTTACCCCTGCCGCTGTCGCTTCAAACTTTATCCCATTGGTCGTCATTTTAGAGGATGAAGAAAAATCCCATAGCAGTGACTTTGAGTACAAGATGTGGAACATACTGCGACCTCTGGATAGCTTTGGATATGAGAGTAAAGAGCTTTTACAAAAACTCATAAAAGAGATTTGTGAAGAGTATGAATGCGAAGATCATATTTATCTGTATGGAAGTTCTGCGGGAGGCTATGGCGCTATTTTGCACGCTATTTTATGCAAGGCAAATGCGGTTTATGCGTATACTCCTAGTATCAGACTACTGGAGACAAACTCCCCAGAAAACGACCTGACCAATTTTTTAAACCCTACCGGTTCTTTTCCTATTTTTTATCTGTGTGACAACGAAAATAATCCGGAAGATGACACGGCCTATTTTGCAGATGCCTGCAAAAAAAACGGGATAAAAGTTCATCTGGATTTTTGCCCAAAATCAGAAGAGAATGAAGATCATAGGATCAAAGAAGTTTTGAATTTTTTCGAACGTATGGTTTCCCAAGCATAACATTAAAAGTACAAAGGATATTTATGGATATGAGCATGCACATGGAGAGGATCAATCTGGTTAAATCCTTGAGGGGCACGTACAAAAAAGCGGACAAAGAAATGGTCGTAGAGGTACTAAAAACCTATAAAGAAAAATACAACTGCAGCTATAAACACGCCTATGACATGATGGTTGAGGGAAATCCATCGTACTCAGCCTATACTGCATGGAGACGTAAATTAAGTTAGGCATATTATAAGCCGAATTCAAAAAACCCAGTAATTACCGCGTTTATCGCTATAGTGTGACAGAAATATTATGCTTTTCTATGCTCCTATGGCACACTTTTTATAAATCTAAAATAACTATATACTGACATTCCGAAAACGTACCAATATGGTAACGGTTGCCACAAACTTTCTTCTTTAAAATAATGTTTCTTTTTTTTGTTTGCTATAATATCTCTATTTAACATTAAGGCATAAAAATTGTCAATTTTTCAAAAATCCGTTTTAAATTCGATCAAACAAGACGAAAGCATTATTGCACTTCGATGGGCTAACTTCCAAAACTATCTCACCAAAATTGATTTTATTAAAACCGTTAAAGAAGAAAAATATCAAGATGGATTTTTAAAAGATATTTTTGAAAGTTGTCTAGGCTATACGCTTGACAGTACGAATCCTCATGATTTTAACTTGGAACGTGAAAAGAAAAACGAAACCGACAGCAAAAAAGCCGATGGGGTTATTTACGTAAACAGCGAGATTATCGGAATCGTAGAGTTAAAAGATCAAAAAACCAAAAATCTTGATGCGGTAGAATCACAAGCCTTTAACTATCACGCCTCTCACTCCAATTCCAAATACATTATTATCTCCAACTTCAATGAACTGCGTTTTTACATCGACAAAAAAACGGCGTATGAAAAGTTTAATCTATTTGGCCTCACGTATGAAGATTTTAAAACCCTTCATTTACTCCTAAGCTTTGAGAGTATTCGAGATAATCTTCCTATAAAATTGAAAGAAGATTCAATTAAAAAAGAACAAAATATTTCCAAAGAGCTTTACCGTGACTTTAGCCAATTTAGATCACATCTTTTTGAGAATATTATCAAGAACAATGATTTGGACAGATCGTTGCTGTTACGCCTCACCCAAAAACTCTGCGACCGTATTATCTTTATCCTCTTTGCCGAAGATCGAAGTTTATTAAAAACCAATACGGTAAAAGAGATACGCTCACGCCATGCAGCGGACGGTTTCGGTGATCGCAGTATGTACGATTATTACAAACTCTATTTCAATGCTATCAACACGGGAAATGACAAACTCGGTATTCCCAAATACAACGGCGGATTGTTCGCCACCGACGAGATGCTTGATAGCCTAAAAATCGATGACAGTTATCTCGATATGGAAGCGCAAAAACTCTCAGATTTTGATTTTGAGAGTGAGATCAGCGTCAATATTTTAGGACATATTTTTGAGCAGAGCTTGACCGACCTCGAAGAGATGAATGCTTCTATCAACGATACCGAATTTGACAAGAAAAAATCCAAACGTAAAAAGGATGGGGTGTTTTATACCCCTGAATATATCACCCGTTATATCGTTGAAAACACCCTCGGTAAATTGTGCAGTGATAAAAAAGAAGCGTTAAAAATTGAGCCTGAAACGGTGGTTGTCAATCCTCGCAAACTCACGAAGAGTGAGCAGAGCTACAAAGAAACATTGTTAAACTATCGAGAATGGCTCACCCATCTCAAAATCCTTGACCCTGCATGCGGAAGCGGTGCATTTCTAAACCAAGCGTTAGAATTTCTCATCCGTGAACATACTCTCATACGGGATTTATTATTACCTTACGAAGATTTGATGATCGGATACGAAATCGAAAAAAGTATTCTTGAACACAATCTTTACGGTGTGGATATAAATGAGGATGCGGTCGAAATTGCACGGCTCTCTTTATGGCTGAGGACTGCTCATAAGGGTCGAGAGCTTATCAATCTAGGGGCTAAAATCAAATGTGGAAATAGTCTTATATCAGATTGTAACGTTGCTGAAAATGCTTTTGTATGGGAAGATGAATTTCCCGAAGTTTTCGCACAAGGTGGTTTCGATGTTGTTATTGGAAACCCTCCGTATGTCCGTCAGGAAATGTTGGCACAAGAAGCAAAAAATCATTTTGCGGCGAATTATGCTACCTATCACGGCATGGCGGATTTGTACGTCTTTTTCGTCGAGCGTGGCTATTCATTGCTTCGTGAAGGTGGAAAGTTCTCTTATATTTTCCCAAACAAATGGATGAGAGCAGGATACGGCAAGCCATTAAGAACTTTTTTGATGGATAAAAATATCGAGGAGATTATCGACTTCGGTGATCTTCCAGTATTTGAAGAGGCAACGACATATCCTTTAATTCTTACAATGAGTAAAAGAGAAGTACAAGAGACGTTTAAAACATTAGAACTCAAAAGCCTTGATTTTGGAGATTTGGGGATATTTGTTACTGAAAATGCTCAAACGGTTGCTATGAGTGGACTGAGTGCAGAGAGTTATTCGATGGGTGGTGAAAACGGTGAACTTCTCGAAAAACTGAAACGAAATAGTATTACGCTGCATGAGTATTTAGGTGGTGAAGCATATCGAGGTGTTCTTACGGGACTAAATGAAGCATTTGTGATTGATGAAGCTACTAAAAATGAGCTTATTAGTTCTGATAGTAAAAGTACCGAAGTCATTAAACCCTTTTTGGCAGGACGAGATGTTAAACGGTATGAATTACCCAAGGCGGAAAAGTATCTGATTTTATTTCCAAAAGGCTCTACACGTCAGCGTTCAGGTTTTACAGCGGAAAATGAAGCGTGGGAGTGGCTAAAGCAAACCTATCCAGCTATTGCCAAATGGTTTGAGGCATTCGCAGAAAAGGGACGAAAACGAACAGACAAAGGGGAATTTTGGTGGGAACTTCGGGCGTGTGCCTATTACGAAGAATTTGAAAAGCCAAAAATTATGTATCAGGTATTTCAAGTTAAACCTGCTTTTGTTTATGATACCAATGGAACGTATTGCAATAATGCAATGTGGATGCTTCCGAAAGATGATAAAGTTTTATTGGCGATTTTAAACTCAAAAATTGGTTGGTTTTTAATATCTTCTTATTGTACCTCTATCCAAAACGGCTATCAGCTCATTTGGAAATACCTCGAACAGATTCCTATACCTGCGACAATCTCAGATGAGGAACGGACAAAAATCGAAAAATTGGTTGATGCTCAACTCGAACTTGTTGCCAAACTCTCAAATCTGCAAGATGAATTTAAAGATTATTTATCATCGGCATTGAGCGTTGCCAAAATACCTGCCAAGCTCGATGCACCTGAAAAAATGAGTTTTGATGAACTTCAATCGGCTCTCACCAAACTCAAAGTCGATATGAAAGATATTTCGATATTTCGAAGTATTAAACAGCTCTATGATGAGATGATGGAATTGCAAAAAGAGGTTGATAGAGTTGATGGGGAGATAGATAAGATGGTAGGTGATTTATATGGAATTAAGTAATGTGATTTATTTGGATAATGCTTTTATTGTTGAGGCTTATGAAAAAACTTTTGCTAAAGATGCGCCTACAAAATATTCTAAAACAACAGATGTATCATTAGGCTTTGATTTCATTGCCAAGGCAGGGGCATCACTGAAAGAAACTTTCGAATATCCTATTAATACGCATGCAATGTATCGTCAACTTCACGAACAACTTAATAAAATTGAAGAAATAGTATTAAGTGATTCAAATATTCGGGAATTGCCTGATTTATTTTGGATGGAGGGATTATTCGGTGTTTCTTCTGCAAGTTCAAATAAAGATAATATTACAAGATACATTTTTAGTGCCGCGCCAATTAATGGTGGAAAAAATTTACTATTAGCAACTAATGACGTCTATTTTTCAAGCGGTTATGACCAACTGTTGAGCTTAGCACCTAATTTTACAAATCAATATGTTATTAAAGCCAAAATGTTATTGAAATTTTTGGGCACAACACGAAATTTTTCAATTGCGGCACCAATGATAATTATAAAAAATGGAAATTTTGATCATCATAAGAATGAAGAACACGAGGACAGGCTGAATTAAAATGAGCAATATTACTACCACACAAGAGTATGAACAGTTATTAGGAAGTATCAGTTCAGCTTATGAACTAGGACGAGTCCGTGCGATCAATGCCGTTAATGTTGAATTGGTTCAAACCTATTGGGAAATCGGACAATACATCGTCGAATTCGAGCAAGGTGGAATGCAAAAAGCAGATTACGGCAAGAGACTTTTAGAACAACTCAGCCGTGACTTGACATTACAGCACGGCAGAGGCTTTAGTCGTAGCAATCTTATCCGATTTCGCCAATTTTATCTCGTGTATCCAATATGTGCGACACTGTCGCACCAATTAAGCTGGTCACATATCGTGGAGCTTTTGAAGATTGAAAATGAGCTTGAACGGGAGTTTTACGAGAAACAAACCGTGAGTGAAAATTGGTCGGTTCGAGAACTGCAACGACAAAAAGAGAGTGCGTTGTTTTTGCGTTTGAGTATGGGAAAAAACAAACAAGAGATTCTTGATCTCTCCAAAAATGGTCAAATCATCGAGAAACCTACCGATATCTTGAAAGACCCTTATATTTTTGAGTTCTTGAAAATCCCTGAGCCTTATCATATCGCTGAAACTCAACTCGAAAGCTTGTTGTGCGATAATTTACAAAGCTTTTTACTGGAACTCGGCAAAGGATTTACGTTTGTCGGACGGCAATACCGTGTTACCCTCAACAATACCCACTACAAAGTAGATTTGGTGTTCTATCATAGGATTTTGAGATGCTTTGTCTTGATCGACCTAAAAATAAATGAAGTCAAGCACCATGATATCGGACAGATGAATATGTATTTGGGATACTTTGCGAATGAACAAAATATTGAGGGTGACAATCCTCCTATTGGTATCATCCTGAGCAAAGACAAAGATGAACTGCTGGTCGAATATGCAACATACGGAATGAATAGCCAACTCTTCGTTCAAAAATATCAACTCTATTTACCCAATCAAGAGGAACTGCGTAAGGAGATTGAGGACGTCTTAAAAGGTGAAGATATAATCGGAAAATTGGAACAGACTGAATTGAGTTGAGGATTGATGCTAAGACAATCGATCTAGGAAAAAACTTCGATCTCTTTGGCACACTTTTGGCACACTCTCAAAAAGAAGCCCTCTGAAAGCCCTAAAATAGGCGGTTTGAACGAGTTAGGCACACAATAAGCCGGGTTCTGGATTAGTGATAATTAATCTACTGCCTTGATCACTCAAGGCCTCTAGCGAAACAATAGCGATGTAGGACGCTAACCATCTGTTTCTTGCTGCGCGGTTGGGTTTACATAGCTCTCATAGTTGCCTATGAGACTGGTGGGCTCTTACCCCGCCGTTTCACCCTCACCTCCTACAAATAGAAGGCGGTCTACTCTCTGTTGCACTGTCCCTCATGTTACCATGGCCATCCGTTAGATGGAACCGTGTCCTACAGCAGCCCGGACTTTCCTCTTGAGCGTAAACGCCCAAGCTATCACCTGTGTACCTGCCGTATTATAGGGGATATTTGATTAAAGCCTCTTCTATGCGCCTTGAAGTCACCGCTATTTATAATAAGCGCTAAATTTGGTTGCGGTATTAAGCTATACACGAAGGGTATAGGTCAAGTTTTTTCGCTAATATGTCAGGATAATTTTTCAAAGGAAAATCATGGAAGCAATAAATGCCCTATTAGAGAAGCATAACAAGTTTAAATATGCCCAGATCCGAACAATTGAACAACTTTCCGATGATACGAGAACCGTTACCATAGTCGTTCTAGATGATGATGGTGAAGAGGATCTTCATACGGTCAGAATAGAGTTTAAAGACATCAAAAGCTCAAGAATATTACTAAACGATGTACTGGGCTATCTCGATATGTCCTTTGGTATTAGTATCATCAAAGAAAACGATTTATACGGTTTTGCATTAGGAAATGGCAGTGCTATGCTGCATGTTCATAATGCTCCATTATATATCGTTTCATCGTCTATAAAAATAGAAGAACAATAAAAAATCCGACCATTAATCTTATAGTAAAGGGATAAAAAGATGACAAACGTTAAAAACCGCTGGCTAATGGTGATAGGTGCAATGGCCATTCATATGTGTATAGGCTCTGTCTATGCATGGAGTGTATACACCACTCCGATTCAATCGAGTATGAACTGGACGCTCACAGATGTAACGATTACCTTTTCTGTTGCTATTTTCTTTCTCGGTCTCTCCGCGGCTCTTATGGGGAAATTTGTTGAGGCAAAAGGGCCTAGAGTCGCGGCTACCCTTGCGGCTGTTTTATTTGGCCTAGGGACTGTAGGTTCTGGGCTGGCGATTGCGTTAGAGTCTAAGATTCTACTGTATCTTACCTATGGTGTTTTAGGCGGTACAGGTCTTGGTATCGGGTATATTTCTCCTGTCTCTATGCTGGTCAAATGGTTTCCGGATAGACGCGGTATGGCAACAGGACTTGCCATTATGGGCTTTGGCTTTGCTTCCGCTATCTCTGGCCCTGCTATCAAACTATTAATCGATGCAGAAGGTATATCATCCACGTTTTACATCTTGGGTAGTATTTACTTTGTTGTTATGTTTAGTGCGGCGCAATATCTTGCTAATCCGCCAGTGGGATACATGCCCGAACGTTTCAGTCAGGCTATCGCAACAGGCAAAAAGACACTTAAAGAAGATCTCGTCAACATTACCCGTAATGAAGCCGTTAAAACATCACGTTTCTATGGTTTATGGATCATGCTTTTTATCAATGTGACCTGCGGCATCGCTATTATCTCCGTGGCTTCTCCGCTGTTACAAGAAGTTATCGGCATTTCTGCCCTAGCCGCAGCCTCAGCAGTTGGACTCATGGGTATTTTCAATGGTGCGGGTAGGATTGCTTGGGCCAGCATCTCTGATTATCTCAGCAGACCTGTTGTCTTTATCCTTTTCTTTGTGACACAGATTATCGCTTTTTATTTACTCACAACCGTGACAAGCATACTGCTTTTCCAAATACTGCTTTATTACATCATGACGTGTTACGGCGGAGCGTTTGCTTCTATCCCGGCATACATCGGTGATATTTTTGGAACAAAAGAGCTAGGTGCTATTCATGGCTATATTCTAACCGCCTGGGCCCTAGCAGGTCTTGCAGGACCTATTATCATTGCCTATGTCAAAGATACTACGGGCAGTTACACCAGTACACTTTATGTCTTTGTGGCTCTTTTCTTTGTTGCCCTTATTACTTCTGTGTTGATGCTTGCAAACATCAAAAAAATCAAAACAAGCCAGGCACTCGCCTAGCTTAACTTCCATTCTATAGCTCCATAGAGCTATAGGGAGATTAACAGTACTCTTTCTCCAACTTCTCCATCAAATGTATTTCTCTTTGTGATGTCACGGTTGCTTTCAAATAGTTCCAAAAAACTTTCGCTGATTCAACAATTTCCATCCACTCTGGGTCTTCTAAAATCATCTCAGGATTTTCACTGGGTTCATCATACAATACAGCCAATAGATGAAAATCATGCGCCATGCTAGCTTCGTCTTGTGAAACGTTACCGGCTTCTATCGCTTTTTGGTACGCATCATCCAGTGCCAAAGTATCAAAATAAGCAGACATACACTCCTCATATGAAGAAGGCCAACCTTCCTCATTTGGCCAATTGGCTTTATCGCCTTGGATCCATGCCATTCTTTGTAATTTTGCATTTGAGAACTCGAAAATACAATGAATCCAATAAAGTCTCCATCGCTGCTTTAGCTCTACATCACTGACATCTTCTGTTAATAGCATCCCGGCCCTCCCCTATTTTTATGATGAGCAGGATAATCCGCAGTTTTTACACTCTTCTGGTGTATCTCCTGCATAACGCTCAAATTCTGGCCATTCATCGTATGGATGTCGCGCAATATTTAACAATGTTTCTACCATCGAATTGTCACCGCCTTCAGCCAATTCTATCGCTTCTTGAATCATATAATTTTTTAAAACATACTTTGGATTGGTCTTAAGCATCGCTTCTTGGCGTTCACCTTGCGTACGTGTTTCATGAGATAGACGATCATCGTATCGAATAAGCCATGCATCCAGTATCACAGGCTCCATGACAATATCATACATGGGTGATCTGTCACCGTCATAACGGCTAAGCGTTCGAAAGAAAAGAGTATGATCCACATAGACATCGTGCAGTGCTACTACTAGATCCGTTACCAAATCAATGTCATCGTCCAGCTTTATTGACAGACCCAATTTCTTACGTATCGCATCAACATAGGCATCTGGATAAATAAACGCTCCAAAGTCATCAAGCTTTTTTTGCATCCGTTCTTTATCAATGAGAGGGGTGAGTGCCTTGGAGAGCATTGTAAGATTCCAGTAGGAAATATTGGGCTGTTCTGAATAAGCATATCGCCCTGCCCGATCCGTATGGTTGCACACATATCCGTATCTAAAATCATCCAGCATCGCAAAAGGTCCATAATCAATAGTAAGCCCTTCAATGGACATGTTATCGGTATTCATCACGCCATGATTAAATCCGATTGCTTGCCATTGCGCGATCAATCGTGCAGTACGCTCCACTACTTCGCAAAACATTTTGTAAAAGCGATCCTCATCTTCTACCAAATGAGGATACGATTCGCCAATGACGTATTGGGCAAGCATCTCAAGCTTATCATGTTTACCCGAATAATAGAAGTATTCAAAAGTACCAAAACGAACCCAGCTGGTTGACATACGCATAACAATAGCCGCTTGCTCCATACGATTACGAACAATCTTTGTCTTTGATCCGATGATGCCTAATGCTCGTGTTGTTGGTATGCCCAAATGGTGCATCGATTCACTCATCAGATACTCACGGATAGAGGAACGCACAGCCGCCCGTCCATCTGCCATACGCGAGTAGAGTGTTTCTCCGCTACCTTTTAACTGCAGGTTCCAGCCATTAACGCGTCCCAGATTGAGGGTTCTTCCATCTCCGAGCCAATGATTATAATTACCAAACTGATGTCCGGCATAGCACATGGCGTATGTAGATGAGCCATCGGCTATGAGAGTACCATTAAGCAATGAAACAAAATCAGGATCATCACCGCTATTACTGTCAAGGTCGATTAGTTTGGCAGCATCAGGACTAAAACTTATCAGATAAGGTTCATCCAGTGGCGTGGGCTGGGTTAAATCGTAAAATTCGCTATCCAGCGTAAGATACGGAGTTTGAAATGATAGGTTTTTTAGAGTCATAGCAGGATGATACACACGTTGTTCTAAATCGCAAATAGCGTTAGCAGAGTAATTTAACATATATTAAATGTACTAAGAAAATATTATTATCTAGCCTATACAATTTTTTGAATATAATCTAAAAATTATAAAGATATAAAATTATGCAGGACCGATCATGGCAGTCACAGTCAGAACCCATAGAACTACTTTTTTCCCACAATTAGGTAAACCAAAACTGTATCTCGTCTCTATGCATTATGATAAGTATATTTCTTGGGAATTCAGCATTAGAATCCTCATGGAAGTCTTTCATAAAAGCCGAGAAACAGCAGAAGCTATTACAAATGACATACTTACAGATGGCGAAGGAATTTGCGGTGCGTACATGTTTGAAATAGCAGAGAGCAAAGCACAGATAGTCGAAGATCAAGCTAAAAAAGAAGGCCTTTCTCTGTGGTTTTTGATTGAGGAAGTTTAATTATGACAAGTACTGAAGAATTAGTCAAAGCACAGATATTAAAACACGAAAAGAACCAAGAAGCTGATGCTTCACTTATTGAGGCTCAAAACAGCATACAATTTGCACGAAAATTCAAAGAAGAGCTCGCCAAAGAGCTGTTTGGGCAAGATCAAGCGATTACTACTGTAGCCAACAGTATGAAAAATACCATCAAAGACGAAAAAGGGCCAAAGGCCACCTATCTCTTTCTAGGCTCTCCTGCTACGGGCAAGACCTTTCTTGCTGAACTCATGTCCAAACATTTGCCAAAATACAAAATCATGAAATTTGATATGACTCAATATCACCAACAAAATGGTGGAGAGCTGTATGGATATCCTACCGGCTGGAAGGGATTTGGCGTCGGTCAAATGACAGGCTTTGTTCATAGACATCCAAAAGCGGTCATCGTTCTCGATGCCTTTGAAAAATGTGACAATGTCATTCAAAACAACCTTCTTTCCATCTTTGAGGGTGGTAGAATGCGTGATGCATGTGGTTGGGACAAAATTACAGACGAACCGTGTAATGAAGACCCGGACATCATCTACAGCGATGAAAATGCGACCTACTGGGTAGACTTTACCGAGACCTTGTTCATCATCACCACAAGCTTAGGTAAAGAGCTCTATCTGGACCACCGATTCAAAGACCTTGTCAAAAAAGACTACATCCAAGCCGAATCGATGATCCTCGAGGCGATTAAACGTGAAAAAAAGAGAGACAGTAGAAGCGGTGGTACACAAGAAGCCATAGTACCCGAACTCGTCTCTCGATTTTCAAAAGCAAACATTGTCTTATTTAACAAACTTGAGTACAAAGCCTTTGAAAAAATAACCAAGCAAGTATTCCTGACGTATAAAGACGATTTTTATGCGCAGTATAAAATTGAATTTATGATGGCCAATAATTTCGATAACTTTTTAAAACTGCAAATGCTTAACTTTGCTCCAGAGCTGGACGCAAGGCGTCTCAAAGAAAAAGTAAGCACCATTTTCTTTAACCGCATTACCGAATACATCCAAAACTCGGACAAATTGCTTAGTAATTTTAAACAAATACAAGTATCGTTATCCAAAGAGTGTGTGAAGTTTATCAACGAGCGAATCAATCCCCTCATTGAAGACGAAACCCTCGTCAAAGAACTTTTTAGAAAAAACACTACCCTGGATATCAAAGACAGTATCACTGATAAAAATGGGGTCATAACCTACAAAGTCGTCAGTTGTAAATTCATGCAAGTCATCAGAATCAAAGACTTCAGCGAAGACGGGATTGTCTTTGATATACCCAAAGTCTCATTTGATGATATTGCAGGTCATCATAAAGCCAAACAAAGACTCAGAGAGGTTATTAACTTTTTCAAAGAACCAAAACGTTTGGAAAGCTTTGACATTGAACCACCCAAAGGTATGCTCTTATATGGACCTCCGGGTACAGGGAAAACAATGCTTGCAAAAGCTTTTGCCAAAGAAGCAGAGTTGCCTTTTATCTCCGTAACCGGACTTGAACTGCTACAGCCTGACAAGACAAAGCAAATCTTTGCCAAAGCAAAAGAGTACGCACCGGCAATTATCTTTATCGATGAGATAGATACCATCGGGAAGCGCGGTAATGCAAATGGAAAAGAAATTGCGATCAACAAACTTTTATCCGAAATGGATGGATTTTCAGCGAGAAAAGGTGAAGATATCTTCGTCATTGCTGCAACCAACTATAAAGAAAATATTGACAGTGCGATCATCAGACCTGGAAGGGTCGAGATTCATATCGAGATTAACAATCTTGATAAAGACGCACGAAAATACTTCTTGGACAGCATCATAGAAAAGAAACCCACAAGCGGTGAATTTGATATGAACAAACTGCTGATGTACACAGCAGGATTTACAGGTGCACAACTTGAACTACTGGGCAAAGAAGCTTCCTATTATTGTTTGCGTCATGGTCTAAGCGCTATTACCCAAGAGATATTGATCGATCAGCTCAATAATATCAAATACGGTGAGCGACACTCCTATCTGTCTCCTGAAGAGATGTTCCAGGAAACTGCGATCTATCAGGCCGGACGCGCAGTTATCTCTAAAGTCTTAATGCCTCATGTACATATAGAACATGTCAGTTTAACGCCAAAAGACAATAACGAACATTTCATTTCCGAAAATTATAATGATATACAAGACAATATGACCGTCAAAGATTTTAAAGATAAGATATGTGTCTCTTTAGCAGGAAGAACAGCACAAATAAAACTCTTCGGCGATATAGACGGTTTGGATACAGGTGCGTCCAATGACCTGCAGCAAGCCACACGTGATGCCTACACGGCAATAGCACATTACGGTATGGACAAAGAAGTCGGATACATCAACATCAACGGTGTGACGGATGCAAAAGCCAACAAAGAGACAGAGCATTATCATGAAAAAATCGATTCAGCCCTTGAAAAATGGATGACAGAAGGTCAAAACAACACGGTAGACTTGGTGAATAAACATTGGAGCACCATCGAAAAACTCTCAAAATTACTTTTTGACAAAGAGATTATATATGCTGATGAATTAGATCAAATCTTAGATAAATAAAGGGAAAATATGACCACACAAGAGCAACTGCCGATGGTAGCAATACCAAGCATGAACGATACCCATCTAGAAGAGATGATAATTATCGATAAACTTGATACGGCTATTGCCAACAGTGACGTAGACACAATCGCAAAGTTGATTAGTGAGCTGCTTGAACATACAACCATACACTTCGCAAACGAAGAAACTATTATGCTTGAAGCACAGTATCCAGATTATCAAGCACACAAGAGTGAGCACGACAGACACCTGCAAGAGCTCGGATCATTGGTAAACTATTTTGAAAGAACGAGAGAGCCAAAAGCCATATATGCCTACAGTAAAGGTAATCTTACCCCATGGAGAATTCACCATGTTGAAACCATGGATGCCGCAATGGCCAAGTATGCTACTGAAAAAAATCCACACTAAAGCCTTTTACTAGGCTTTGCATTTCGCTGCATATGCCTCACTTACCCCTTTAGCAAATACACCCGTAAACATCTCCGCCAATTCTTCATCATCATGCTCATCATCATAATAATAGTCCGCAAATGCAAAGAAATCATCAGGGGTAATGTCACACTCGCACATTTTATTGATAGCTTCCGTATACTGATCCTTGAAAAATAGCGTTGCTATCTCTTCTCCTTGATTAGCATGCTCGCTGTTCTCAAGCTCTTTAAAACACTTTTGCTGATGTAACAATACCTCAAGCTCCTCAATCTTATCCGCTTCTTCCACAGATGCAGATCCGGTCTTTAAAATGTTCATTATTATTGTGTTTATCTCTGAGAGTATTCTTGCTTGTTCGCTCATATGATCTCCTTATTATGTTTTGGAAGAATACTCTACTCTTGTTGAGTCTAAGCCAAAAAAAGAACGCTAAGCATAAAGCTGATAAACTCACGATTCATAAAATTGTATGGATTGAATCAAAGGAAAAGAATGTCTAGAAAATGGAATATACTTTTTATAGCAGAAGATAACTCAATGATGGATTCAAGCACGCCGGTCTTTGACCAAGTGTTCAATAAAGTAGACAAAGCCGCCACAAAAGAAGAAGCGATAAAGTACATTGATAACAATCAATACGATATTATCATCAGTGATATCAGCGTAGAGGTAATGGAGGGAGTGATATTCCTAAAAGAGATAAAAGAGAAGAAGCCCAACCAATCCATATTTGCATTGGTTTCATCAAAAGATACGGATAAACTGTACTTGATAGCTAATTTGGGGATTCATGCTTTTGAATTGAGTCCTGAGGATTTTGATCTTGCGCTGGAACAAATTGCGAACTTTGATCCATACGCGCAAGAAGAGGAATAAAAAGATTAATTGCCACCACTGAGATGCAAAGCCATTTCAGTATCCCATTTTGAGATATGTAACTTCAGCCAACTCTTGAAATCCTTCTCTAAAAAACCTTGCAGCTCTGTAGGGCCTTTCAATATTTCCCAGCGTTTATGAAACTTATTGAGCTTTTCGCGCATGGTATCATGATCACTTTTGTGGACTTGAAAATAGCCATATTTGTTTTGTTCCATCATATCTTCTTCAGTTTTGAAGTGATCCTCGACATCAAATAAAACAACTTTAAAAAGCTCATCAATTTTTTCTATATCTTTAGCCACAACTGCATCATAAAACTCATTAAAAATCTCTATCTCTTCTTCATGTAACATATTCATTACTTCATTTGCTACTTGCTGTATCTCTTGTGGGTTAATTAGCATTTTGTCTCCATAAAATAAGGTTTGAAAAAAATATTATAGCGGTAAAAAATTTATACTTACTGACAGATAGCAAGAAAATCTACTGAGCGACTAATTAGATACAAACATCACAATCGTGAGCCAATAAATTTTCCAGCCATTGAACATGTTCACGGGTTAACTCTAATTTATTGTAAATGCAATCGAATTCCAATAAGCCTGTAAGATTCTCTATCTCTTTTGGCAAAGAGTTAAGCTTATTTTTCCAAAGGGTCAATTTCGTTAAATTTTTAAGTTTTCCAATTTCTGCCGGTAGAGCTGTCAGCTGGTTTCCTCCAAGCTCCAGAGTCGTTAAACTTAGCAGCTCTCCTATTTCTTTGGGAAGTGTTGTGATTTTGTTTTCTTGAAGAAGCAGAAGCTTTAAATTACTAAGCATCCCAATTTCTCTTGGCAAAGCACTTAACTGATTCCCTGCCGCATAGAGTTCTTCTAAATTCACCAGCTTTCCTATCTGGGAGGGCAGATGGGTGAGTTTATTTCCTAACAGATAAAGCTTTTTTAAATGAACCAGATTGCCTATCTCTGGAGGTAGTTCAGTGAGTTGAGAACCAAGAAGATTAAGTTCAGTCAAACCAAGCATCTTCTCTTTATCTCTTGGCAATCCTCTTAGATAACCGCCCTTTAAATAAGAGTCATGCTCTATCCATTCCAGATCAGAGACATTGTTTTTATCTGCCCAATCCCAAATCTTTTCAAGGTAGCTATCATCCATCATTTATGCTTTATGGAATCCTAACATCACCCCAAAAAGCTTGTCTTCCATCAATCCCATTTTTGCGGATACCATTAGGTTATTGTCTTGGTAGTATTGCACCAATCGTTGCGGGTCTTGACCGGTCATCGTAGCCTGATAGCCAAGTGCACCGATCACTTCTTGATCATGCACAACAATATTTTCTTTTTTTGCTAATGCTTCAACGATAAGGGACTTTTTAATACTTGCTCTTGCTTCTTGGCGAACCGACTCTCTTAGTTCTTTGAATTTACCCTTATCTTCCATATATGACTTATGCTGATCTTCACTAAACGAACGTGTTTTTTCACGAACTTTTGCATCGATCTCTTGCTCGACTATGTTATTTGGCAAAGTAAAGTCAAACTTAGACAGTAGCCCTTCTACGATTTTTGGCTTAAGCTCTCTCATGTAGATTTGTGACAATTCCTCAGCTGTTACCTGCTCTGAAAGTTGATCTTTAAGCTTCTGAAGTGTTGCAGTCTGATCTCCATAAACTTTTTTCGCGAAGGCATCATCCAATTTTTCAGCTTTTTGTTCTTGAATTTCGTGAAGTTTAACTACGAACTTCGTTTCCTTGCCTGCTAAATCTTCAGATGAATAATCATCAGGAAACTTTACATGAACATCTTTTGTTTCGTTGTACTCCATACCGATAAGCTGCTCTTCAAAACCGGGAATAAATGTGTTAGAACCGACCTTAAGATTGAATTTTTCTGCACTTCCCCCCTCAAAAGTCTTACCATCGATAAAACCTGTAAAATCGATAACAGCGACATCACCATTTTCAATAGCTCTTGGTGTTTCAATCTTTGTAAATGGGGCGTGCTGCTGAGCAAATGCTGCAAGTTTCGCTTCTACTGCATCGGCTGTCGCTTTTGGTCGTGTGTATGTAGGTATGATGTCTGAATAATCGATATCTACATTAATCTCCGGAGAGATCGCTACCTCTACTTCAAAATAGATGCTATTATCTCGTTGCTCGTACTTTTTTAGTCCAGGCTGACCGAGAACACTTTCTACTTCGATTTTTGCTTCTTTTAATCCAGCATCGATAAATTCTTTAAATACTTGTGCCGCCGCAGCTTGCTCAATTTTTTCATCCTTAGACTCATCATCTTTTGGTTCTTTAGCAGCTTGCTCTCTAAATTGTGCCACTTTGCTTTCGATTACACTGTTCTCAACTGAACCACTCATAATAAAGTTTATATCATCTATTTTTTCTACAGTAACTTTCATAATAATCCTTTTAATTTCAATGTGCGTATTTTAGCATTATTGACTAAAACTAAGTTTTTAAATAATTAATATTAGATCAACTAAATATGATACTTAAAGTTATAGTTTTATTATTTGTTTTTGGTTTTATTTGATCAGTTTTAACTGCATTTTATATATTAAGATATACTATTGTCATATCTCGATTTATAAGGAAAACGTTATGTTAGAAAAAGAAAAATTACAAGCAGTCATAGAATTGATTGACAATACCGAAGTCAATCCAGATGTTAGCGTTGAGTATTTTATACCTGGCGTTTTAGTAACGATCAAGGAAGGAACTATTGAGCTTGAGGGTCCCTATATCCAGTTCACCTATGCGAAAGATGATGGTCATCCATGGATGCAGCGTATGCCTTTAAGACAAAACTATCTTCAAAAAGATGCTGAAGATTTAGCAAATTTCATTACCTTTACCTTGGAACGATTTATTGAACAAATAGATTCACTTGAACATGGTTCAGACTAAAAAGCTGTTTATAGGGTTATACATAGCCCTATAAACCAGAAGTTCAATTAAGTTATACCGTGGAATTCTTTATAAATTCTTTTCACAAAACTTGGTTTTAGTCCTGCGATGTAAATCTCTTCAATCTCTTCTTCGATGTGTTCTTTTTTAATAGCAATCAGGTTATCCCATCTTTTCAATAAAATATTTTTTACATTAGTTTCAAAATCACCCTCATAATCAGGATAAGTAGCACTTAATTTTTCTGCAATATCTTCAAAATCTGTTTCTTTTATAATCTCTAATTGTTCAACGGGATGTGCTTTATCCATTTCAACAAATTCTGTCCAACCCGCTACTACGACAGCTTTTAACTCTTGTGGGTAATTTCTCTCATCATCAGGAAGCATTTGAGCTAATACATTAGAAATATCTTTCAGTTTATTGGCATTAATTATCTCTAATTCTTTTTCAAAACCTTCCAATTCTTTCTCGTATTCTGCTGCATTTTCATAAAGCTTTGCAAGTTCAGCGTTTTTTTCTCTATTGTTTTTTGCTGCTGTAGCTTTTAGTTGTGCAATTCTTGCTTCATTAATTGCTTGAAGAGCATCTTCTTCTGATTCAAGGGATTCTTTGAGTTCATCCATTTGCATTTCTATATAAAGTTTTTGGTTCTCATCAGCCATATTATCGATACCTCATAATATTTTTACGTATTTTAACATTTAATTTTTGTCCATAATGAATTAGACAACGAATTTTATATAACTTTTAACGCATATAAGTACTGTAGTTGATAGTAGTCTCATTGAAAACTAATGTAAAGATAAGTTTGACTCTTACTGCAGTACCGATGCATCAATATTAAGAGATTAAAAGCTACAATTCACACCATTAAAAACATATATTGTAAATATAAAGGTAATAAGAATGACAAATACAGAAGAACTAGCGTTAGCTGCAAGTAATGATGAAAATGTTCGATCCATGCTTGCACAAAATCCAAATACATCTCTTGAAACTTTAGATAAACTCAGTGGTGATGAAAGCCAATTCGTTCGTATGAGAGTTGCTGCCAATATAAATACATCCTCTGAAATATTGGATAAGCTAAGTAAAGATGAGAGTATGTATGTTAGAGAATTTGTTGCGGAACATCTAAATACCTCTCTGGAGGGTTTGCTTAGATTGAGCAACGATGAATCCATGGCCTACTGGATTGGTGGAAACCCCAATACACCGGCTGGGCTATTAAACAAATTTAGTACAGATGAAGATCCTAATATTCGAGCATCCGTTGCAGTGAATCCAAATACACCTACTGAGACATTGGATAAATTGAGTAAAGATGAGAATGAAGATGTTAGATCAGCAGTAGGAAAAAATCCAAAATACTCAGTATAAAAATAGATTGATTAAATTATTGGGTGGCAGAAGTGGCCATCCAAAAAGTTACCCGAGTGGGTAACTGATATAGACTTATTCTTTACCGTGAACCATTTCCATCGTAATACAATTACGGCTTAGCATGTCAGTACAAACGTATACACAAAGTGCACAACCTTTACATCTGTCTTCATCTACCCATGAGGTATTTCCAACTTTATCGAACATAAGCGTGTTAGCTTCTGGACAATATAGAGTACAAGTATTACACTTGTACTCAGCACACATATCTGCATTTACTTTTGCTACATAATACATATTATTCCTTTATCTTTATAGATTTGGTGCAAGTTGAACGATTAATTCACTGCCGCTAAGATCTACAGAATTTGCCATCTCAAAAGTTTTGTTGATAACATCCATATTCTTTTGAAGTAATTCTTCTTTTTTCTTAAATTTCTTCTCGATAGCAGAGTCAAGTGCAGCTGTACCACCAGAAGAAATGAATGAAGTTCCCAAGAATCTTTCCTTAACCGCTTTTTCAATATTTTCAGTTGTTACAAGTTCAGTAAGACCAAGAAGCATACCCATCATCGCCATGTTTGTCGCAAGTTCAGTACCAGCAACTTTAACAGCCAAATCAGTAGCATCGAATTGAACAACTTTAGCATTGAGGTCTTTAAGAACTTGAATATCATCTTCTTCAAGTACATTTCTGTCTGTATTGATGATGATAAGACTGTCTGGTTTAAGACCAGTATAAAATGGCATCGTATATGATTTACCATGAGTAATAACTTGTGAGTGATAGATCATGATAATATCAGGGTAAACAACTTCCCCTACTTCATAAATTGGCTCAGATGAAGCTCTTACATAAGCTTCAACCGGTGCCATACGCTTTTCAGAACCGAAAAACGGTACCAATGATGCATATTTACCAGCATTATCCATAGTCGAACCAAGAATGTGAGCGGTGGTAACAACACCTTGCCCACCTAGCCCAGAAATACGAATGTTATATCTTTTTCTAGCTTCCATTAGTTAACCTCCTCTTCTACGATACCTTTTTTAGCTCTGTGTGCTGCTTTTTCTTCAGCTTCGATACGATCGATAACTTCTTTTGCTGCATCAGTCATATACTCTTCAAATTGGAAGCGATCTTTCTCTCTCAATTTTGCATCTGCAAATACTTCTTCAGTAGGAATTGAATACTCAATGTTACATGAAGTGTAAGCATGAATAAACGTTGGTCCAACTTCTCTAGCAACAAAGATTGCTCTACGGATAATTTTTGCAGCTTTTTTGATGTTTGTAGGTGACATTCTAACGATATACACACAACCAGCAGCTTTTGCTAAGTCAGTTGCAGGCATTTTGTTAAACTGTTTACCACCTGGAGCCATTTTCAATACAGCACCCTTAGGAGACATACCTGACTCTTGACCACCAGTATTTCCATAAACTTCGTTGTCAAGCATGATCGTTGTGAATCTTTCACCACGGATCCATGAGTGCATAGTCATAGAGAAACCGATATCCATAGTTCCGCCATCACCAGCGATTGTGATAACGTCTTTTTGTTTATCAGGGAAACGCAAACGGAATGCACGAGACAAACCAGATGCCATAGCATTTTGGTCACCGTAGTTACCATAGATAAATGGAACAGCCGCTTGAGAAATAGCCAAACGACCACATCCAGCTGTACCCAATGTTACAGTCTCTTCAGGGCATGGAAGTGAAGCAAAAATCAATCTGATGTAATATGCCATCCAACAACCAGAACACATTGGATGCTCTTCCATCAACTCTTTGAACTGTCCCATGTTTCCTGGGCCAGCCTCATCTTGAGTCTTTCCGAATGGACCAAAGTCAACTAATTCCACATAATCTTTTGGTAAATATTTTTTAAACATTGCTACCGGAGTTACATATTTTAAACTCATTTTATCCCCTTTATTATAATTTTAGATTGAACTCTAAACCTAGAGCAGTATGGATTTCTTTCATGATCAACTCAACAGGAAGTGTCATACCACCGTATACTCTTGGACCACCTACAACGATACCGCCATTAGGGATAGCTGCTTTAACTTCTTGAGCCAACCAACCAATAATGTTATGCTCAGGTACGATAAGTGCCTTAGCATTCTTAACGGTTGCTCTAATTTCGTCAACCGGGAATGGTCTAATTGCTCTAACTTTGATCAAACCAACACTCAAGCCCAACTCTCGTGATGTTCTATGAGCTTCACGAGCTTGTGCAGCAGCACAACCAGAAGCAACAACGAATACATCAGCTTCAGGGTTTTGAACTTCGATCGGTCCACCAAGATACTCATAAACATACTTCATAGCACGCTTATTACAATCCCAGATTTCTTGTTGCCATACAGCATGAATCAAGTAAGACATGAAGTTTGACTTTTGTACCGGCGCATCTCTTTGAATTCTTGCTGGTGGAGTTTCATTATCCATAGCAGGAACCGGTGCAGCGATTGCATCAAATGGAGTTAATGCTAACTCATCTGAAGTCATGTTAACATAACCTTTAGCGTGTGTTACGAAGAAACCTTCTGTTGCAACAGCTACTGGGATATAAACATCAACTTTTTCTGCAATAGCAAATGCAGCCAATGTCATATCAAAAGTATCTTGCTGATTTTCAGCATGCAACATAACAGCACCACAATGCATCATGTATGCCATTTCGATATTATCCGGTTGAATTGACAACGGTGCATTAACAACACGAGTCAAGATACCAAGTACCGCTGGAACACGGTGCCCTGACCAAGATACGATTGCTTCTAGACCTCTAAGAAGTCCTGGTCCTGATGTTGCTGTAAACAAACGGACACCCGCTCTTGAAGCACCAGCGATTGCTGACATTGTACCAAGCTCTTCTTCAGCTCTATAATACTCTTTAACGTGCCCTTGGTGAAAAGCATCAGCAACAAGGTGCATAACTTCTGATTGTGGCGTAATTGGATAAGCAATCGCCATATCAACGTTTGCTCTCTTAACAGCTTCTGCCATCGCTTGAGCACCTGTAATAAAGTGCTGCTTACGTGGAGCCTCTTTTAACATGTAGTTAATATCTACAAATGTTTTTACTAATTTTGGTCTTTCGTAACTCATTTACTATCTCCTTTATTCAACTGCAGCTTATGTCTGCTAGTGTCTTTACAAATTCTAGTCTATCATTAACTCTAACGTTAAAATTACTCAACGTCAGTAACGTGCTCACCTTTTTTAGTCATGATGAGACTTCTGTACTCACCGTAATCAACTGGTGACAACGTACTGTTGTCTTCTTTTGGTAAAGATGGGTTTCTAGGTGGTTCAGTAGTAGTCCACTCAATTCCTAATTTCTTTCTTTCTTCAATAATGATCTCTTTGAATTTTCTAAGATCGCTAGCATGTAGGTCATTGATAGAAGCCATAGCTTCTTCGTGTCCCATATAAGCACATAGTGCGATTGTATAACAATCAGTACCAGCACGGATCATTCTAAGAGTAAGATTTGCGTAGTGACAGTGTACACCGATAAAAATACAAGCTTTGATTTTGTTATCTAAGATTGTAAGGTTTGGATGGTTAGGGTTGATCTCAGCCTTAACATCAATTTTTGGATATTTAGGACGATAATCAGGCATCGGAATGATTTTACAGTTTGGAATCTCAGATGCAAGTTCTAATAGAGCAGCAGCTTTTTCTGCAACATCATCTTTCCAATCCCAAAGGATTTGTGGACCAGGGAAGATTGTTGGATTAGCCATTGTAAGTAATGCTATTGCAGCATCTCTCATCGCTTCTTCTTCAGTTACAACATTTCCATAAAGCAAACCTTGACCTTTCGGTGCAAGCTCGACTCCCATGGACGGTGCCGACTGTGGCATATAACCTGCCGGACCTTGCGTTACTCGTTTCGTCATGTCTGACTCCTTATTATGTTAAAAAGATTCGTAAAAGTACAATAAAAGTGCATAAAAGATATTGAAGTTATCTATCTAATGCTAGATATGAGTATAAAAAGATAGTTTTTTTACAATATGTAACACTTGTTGGATAGATATCTTTCAAATGCATACTTTTTTGCCTCAATGGGCGTGTCAAACCTATAAATAAGAGTATTTATTTACACAAAAAAACCCCTTACTGACTAATGTCACGTGAATTTATCAATCAAATAGATCATCTGTCAAGCTGGATAATTAAAAAGTGTATTTTAAGCTCTTAAAACGCTTATTTGACCATATCACCTAATCGATAATCGCATATATGAGTAAAATAGTTACACTATGAAATATAATTAAAGGTCGAAGAGATAAATCATCTATGAGTAAAATAGTTACAATTACGTGCAGATGAAAAATCAATATTAAATGGATGTAATTTACATAAATGTATCGTTTTATTCCTACTAAACCTATGCATAGAGCGGCTTAAGGATTTAAATAATTTAGCTATACTCTCATAATTAATGGTAGGAGATTCCATGCTTTATGATTCAGTAGACAGAAGCACTATAGAACAAATGGTACGTGAGTTTTATGGCACAGTACTTAAAGATGACATCCTGGCACCCATTTTCATCAAGTCCTTAGGAGATGATTTAAATAATGGCAAATGGCATGAACATCTAAACACTTTGTATAAATTCTGGGATCTTATGATGACAGGTAAGCGTGGTTATGGAGGAGATCCTTTTCCACCGCATGCATTCATGGGGCCGCTTTCTCGTGAACATTTTGAACGTTGGCTTAAACTCTTTAAAGAGACGATCGATGGGCTCTTTGTAGCAGAGATTGCTGATAAGTTTTATACAAAAGCGGATAGATTGGCGGAACAGTTTATAGATAACCTTGGCATCGATGATGAGGAAGACGACTAAATATTTTTTTTACCACCCTCTAAAAGAGATGGGGATTAGCCCATCTGAACTGAGTCAATCTCTTCTATAAACTGCTCAATAGAGAAGTTCACAAGTTTAGCAATCATTTCAGCTGAATTTTGTAAATATACACCGGTTAAGCGGATCTTCCGCTCTACGTATTTATCTTCAGAATATTTCACCAAGATGTATGGATCAGTTATAGAGGTAGTTGACACTTCTGGTATGCAGTACTCAATATCTATATCTGGATTAACCATAGCTTTGCTTACAAGCGCTACAACAGTTTCAAGTTTTTCTTTAACTTCTTGTTTTCCTATTGTAATTTCTTGTGGATTATTCAGAAGCGCTAGAATACCCTCCAGCTTCTCCTTCAGCTCTTTTTCAACAACAGTTATCTCTGGATCATTCATAAGGGCTACGATTTCTTCCAGTTTTTTTCTAATTATATTATCCATGACAATTTCTCCTAACGTAAATACAGTTAGACTAGATATCACTATCACATCTTCATACTTATTCTATCAAAAAAAAACAAATAATAAATAAAAGTTTAAAAGAAATATTTTTACTTTGTATGGAAGTCTACTTCATCCAAAGAAAAGTCCTTTAATGCATTTATTATCCACTGATGCACACTGGAATTTTCAGTAAAATAGAAATAAATTCCACTCCCATCTGCATCATTTTTTATAAGTACACTGTCATCGTTCTCTAACTCCCAAACAGCTAATGAATCATATTTCAGCTTCTCTTTTGTCATAAGATAATTTTGTAATATTATCTCTTTCTCTAAAGAGTAAAAAAGAAATCTTTTCGATGCAATATCGTCTATTGCTGCTAAAGCAGAAGAGTTAAAATTATATATTTTATATTCAAAGTTTTCTGCAAGTTCAGATAGAAATTCTTTGCTCCAAGCAAGGACTGCTTTCATGCATTTCGAGGTTGCCGGATCTGTATTGTCTCTATCGAGATAGGATGTATTATAGTCTTTACAGATGTTACTGTAATCTATGCCAATACCTATTTTTTTCATATTAAGCCTCTTCAATCACCTTAACATCATCTCCAACGGCAATTCCTCCGTATTCTACAGGAGACACAAAAAGACCACGCTGTCCTTGTAACAGTTCAGGAAGCTCAGGTGCAAATGCATAGAGGTAACGATAATCTTCACATGGTCCAACAACTTCGAAGAGCGTTTCCCCTATCTCAATGATGGATCCCGGCTTAAGATGATAAAGGTCAATATCTACATAAATATTTTCCATCAAGACACCTTTTTCAAGAACGAGTTCTGCCTCTTCGATTATGTCATAACTCTTTTTTGAAACCAATACAAGTAACTGATCTGTTCCATTATCATAGTCTCTGCTACCTACAATACCACTAGAGTCACAATCAAAATCATCACACTTCATACGATGACCAGAACGCATCATATCCGGCATCGTCATATACAATGATAATACTTTTCCATTCGTCATCTGTTATCCCTTATTATAAACAATATAAATTTTCGGTGATAATAACATAATTTACGTGCAGTCTTATTACTCTTTTAAATTAGAGAGCTAAAATAATAATAAATGAATAAACCATCTATTGAATAAGTACTATGCTGTGTTTGAATATTTTGCAATGATGCCGCACATTTTTGGATCATACATATATTGGAAATTAAAATCAATTGACTTGATAGGTCTGTAAGGATAGCCATATGCTAAGTGTTTTAATAGAGTTCAGCATGTTTCCAACTTCTGCTGATGGAAGAGAAGGAGCATCTGTTTCAAAGTCTGTAAGTAAGATTATTGATGCAATCGATAAGTCAGGAGTGCCTTATCAGTTAACACCAATGGGAACGGTATTCGAAGCTAAAAGCATGAAAGAAGGACTTGGAATCATTGAACTGGCTTATGAGCAGTTAAGTGATTGTGAAAGAGTCTATTCTTCACTAAAATTTGATATCCGTAAAAACTGTGAAAACAGATTAAAATCGAAAATAGAATCGGTTGAAAAAGTCTTAAACCGACAAGTCAATCATTAATCACAACCGCAGCTAGTGCCACAACTGCTGGCACTGTCGTCAGGACCACAACTACCCGTACTGCAAGAACCTGCTTTATTCGGATTTTCGACCACTCTGATCAAAAATTCATTCTCACTTTCTTTATGCACAAAAAAGAGGTGTGTTGTGCAAAAATCTTCCGTCATGAATTCAACTAAGATATTTGCATAATTATACGCATCTTGCTGATTGTCAAATGACTTTTCACTTTTATATTCACTTTTTTTAAAACATGCACATTCGTGCTCCATTTTTACTGTATACATATTAGTTTCCTCCAGCGCCTTTCGGAGGTGCTTCACTGGCATCAAAACCAATGGTGACAACAGATCTTCGAACAAGTGCTCTGGCATCTTCGATATGGTCATCATCTTCATCGTCAGCAGGTCTTGGACTGGCGTGTATAACAATTTTATCGCCGTAATCTACCGCTTCAAAAAAGTGTGTCATACAAAACTCTTGATTCATACGACACTCTAAAACACGTGCCTTATTAATCATATCCTGTCTTTCATCAAATGTCATAACTTGATCTAAGCCACTTTTTTGAACACAACTACACATTTTTTCAATTTCTATTGTATACATTCATATCCTTTAATATTTACTATGCGATCTCTTTTATTACAATGAATTCACCGTTTTCATACGAGTAGACTTTTTTAGCCTCTCTGTCAATGATTACCGGTCTAATCCATTCATTGAGGATAAAAGGTTTTGCTATTGAATTTTCAACCGCTTTACCTACAATCTCCAACGGTGCTTCCACAAACGACAGAAGTCTTACCGGCTCATGATACGGTTCTCCCTCTAAATAGACCGACTGAATTGGAAGGCCTATTTTCAAGTCACCGTAATTACCGCTAAAAACTCCTATTTTTGAAACTATATTATGATATACCTTTGAACCAGCTCCATAAATATGATTATCAACCGTAGAGAAATAATGCTCTAAGTTAATCCACTCACCTACGATCAACGGTCCATTAAATATAGCCGTGAGAATATCTGCATTGTCATTATCAATTTTCCAATCATAGGAGTGCATAAAAAATCTGTTATTTAACACTAAATGCTTAGTTGAATTTCTGGGCCCTGCAAAAACTCCCATGTTTTTTGCCAATCCCCATTCCGGTCTTATTTCCGACCAGTCCATAGATTTGATCATAATATCTTTGTGTGTATTCGTGTATGGCAGAGATTTGCACCGTTCTAATCTTGATTGTATGGATGCATTGTTAAAATCATCTTTTACTTTTGAAAATTTTTGCATCTGCCCTTCAGTCAAAATATCTGTATCGTAAAATTTGATTTCATCGGTTGTCGTTATATGAAGACCAGGTATAAACTTCGTACTCTCAGGTATGAAAATTCCTTGTTCTTTAATCTTTTCTCTAACATCTTTCGTATTGGCTATCATACACAGTGTCCGTGTATTTGGCAAGCTTACATTTCCACCGCATGCGCCACAGTCAAGAGCCGATTCAAACGGATTGTTATCGGATAAGCTACCATGACCAATAATCGTTATAAATTCAGGAAAATCACTGACTTGACCTATCATTTTTAAATATTTTTGCAGATAGGCTACTTTTTCTTCCAGTGTAAAACCAACCATTGCCAGTTTCTTTTTTTGATACTCATAATCTTGCGGTGTTATTTTATGAGCCGTTATCAATTTCTCTATGATCTCATCTGGTATTGAAACTTTTAAATCATTCTCAAATAAAAGATGATTTCTAACAGATTCTATCTCTTCATCCGAATAGTCTTGTGTAGAACTATACGCTAACACCGAATGAATGATTTTCGTATGAAGCTTTCTAACATAAAACTCAATCTCATTAGAAGAGAGCTTATCCAGTGTATACCTTGTTTTTGGCTTATATGGCTTAAGCTTAGACAAGAGTTTATTTGTCTTTTGAGGCAAAAATGTTTTCCCAAAAAGATTAATCCCAAAAATCCATCCAATGGCTTCAACCATAATATAGGGAGTATAGGGATTGTTTTTTAAATCACTTAAAACTTTTTTGGTCGTTTTGTTCATCCCTGTTTTTGAACTGTACTCATCATGCGATTCAACAGGTATCTCAAATACAACATTTTGAGGTTTTACAATTGCCGGTGACAAAAAAAGCTCGTGCGCTTTATCAAATTCAACAAATGCGATGGGAATACCTAAAAATCCACCCGCGCCATACGTCTGATAAGGACCTGTTTTTTCAATGGATCGTCTGATTACTTCAGACCTAACATCAAGACAAAATGTTGCAGAAGCAGTTACATGTTCTTCAGCTTTATTTTCCACATTGATGATCTTATCGACATAGGAATGTATATAGCTATCCTCAAGAGATTTAAGCCAGATATAGCCCTCCTCTTCTCTTAGTCTTTTAATGATCTCAGCCAACTCTGTTAGAGATAGAGCGCTTTGCAATACTTCACTAGAGTGTTGTATTTGCAAAGCATCCAAATTTAGCTCACCGCTAATATGGTTAGATAAAACAACGCTCGTTTCTTCATTGGATTCAAGTGCGTCCAATGCCGGACCAAACAGCATATGTTTATGTGCAAGAAGTTTCAATATTACATCGTCAAGATGAATATTTGCATATTCTTGAAAAAGATCAAAATTTCTTAATTTTTGATTTTTAACGGCACGCAATTCATAATAGAGCCTTATGGCCAAATATTCAATGAGCGTAGATGGGTGCTGTCTTTGCGCAATATAGTCTTTGTCTTCCGAACGATACTTGATAAAGCCAGCCCAACCGTGAAGTTTGAGTAAGTGTGTCAAAAGATAAGCTTCAGCATCTTTTACATGAAGCTTTTTAAACGACTCCTGGACAAAACTTTCAGCATCTCTTTCATAGGTAAAGTTTTCAAAAAGTTGGAATGCTTCAAACATGCCAAGTTCTCTGTTTGGCATACGCATGGTGGTTTGATCTTCATCTAAAAAACGGGAAATAAATTCAACAATATTTTTCTCAACGCTCTCTTTATCATCGCCGCCAAAAAGTGCATCATTGATCTCATACAGGGTCATATGTCTGGTCAGTTTATCCAGCCACTCTTGTTTATCATGATAGATTGAGTCATTTTCCAAGTATGCATAAAGCGCATTGTCAATTTTTTCTTTTTTGGAAAGCAGTTGAATTCTCAGACCACTCCACTTAGGACTCACTTCCATAAGAAATTTTTTGGCAAACTCCCATGGTATATCAAAACCTTTTTCAGAAAGTACTTTTTTTATATTACTTTCTAACACTGAATCATGAATCTTGCCTTCTTTATACAAATTCATATAATAGGATGAATCCATATACACTTTGCCACCAAAGATGCTTTTGGCTTTTGCCAATCCATCTTTAAAATGAAGATCCTCAAATCCTTTGAGTGGATTATGATGAATGAATGAGCCAATGGGCCAATAATGCGGCACTGTATCCTTAACGGAATTTAACTTTTCAATAATACTCATCACAGTGTCTCCTTAAGCCCGAAAAAACTTAATACAATAAGTACAATCAGGACGATAAAATGAATTATCTTTTCTTTTGTAGTCATATGAACATAGTGTATATTTGGATTTGCTCTGCCAAACAATGTTTTTTTCATAACTCCCATAGCAAGAAAAAAGTTTCCGAAAAACAGTGTCGTTACTACGACATACGAAAGAAGATCGTGCTGACTTTTAAAGATATAACTCAAGAAAAACAAGGAGTTAGGAAATGGCGGGTAAAGAGCCAAGGCAATCAAATAAAAAGCTAAATAGGTGCCAACACATGGAGTGACAAGTGTTATCCCGGTGATATTACCGTAATTTGCACTTCCATAATTTTTTTCATAAAACTTTGCGATTAGGTACAGACCGGTCAATGAGACAAGAAGTGATATACTGTACATTATCCCTCGATCCTGAAAAAGGATAAAAAACGGTGCATTGACAAATATAAGGTAATAGCCTAATTTATAAAAACTCGTTGTTTTTGTTGCTTTATAGATGGAAAAAATTGCACTCGCGAATGAAATCATTACCAGTAAATCAGGATGATCATCAGGAAGTGACAATGAGAGGAAAATAGCACATATCAATAAAAATCCACTCAACAAAAAAATCTGTTTGCTGTTAAGATATTTGTTATTTTCCAAAAGGATGTAGTACGGTAGGCCACCGGCCAAGAACAATAATACAACATATATCATCATGCATTATCCTTTTTAAAAAATTTTATTAGACTGAAAAAATAACCCTCTTTTGCCAAGAAACTGTACAATAACCATTTAAATGCACCTGGTCTGTTTCCAACTTTCGGAACATCTACAAAGTGCTGTCTATACATAAACAGCCATCCAACAATCATAATTACAGCCAACATTATAAGTGTCATTATTATGTCGACATTTAAGGTTGCAGCTTTATAAAACAACATTGCATCGTTGCCATATAAAAAATGTTCCATTGTCAATCCTACAAACTCATAGGTGAATAAAATAATGATAAATGAACTCACCAAAGCAAATATCATTTTAAAGGAGTCAGCTTTAGAAACTTTAAAAAATGACATAAAGAGCTGAGTCCCCGTGAGCCAAGCAAATGCCAAGATAATAATTGAGGCATTAAACTCAAAGAAGTCGTCCGTTAAAACCACTTTGACCCCTACGAAAACAAGAATTGGCAAAATGGTAAAAAAAGCCAAATAGTTAAAGGCTTTTTTTGTCTTTCTTTTAATTTTTTCTTCCCAAAAAAGTTCATACGAAAGACGCTTTGGAAGATTGGATTCATGTCTGGCCATTCTGATAAGACCACCTGCCTCTAAAAAGAGCGTTGCTTTGAAAATACCGTGCACAATCAGATGATAGATTGCAAGTGAAAATGCACCCAGACCAACTTCCATGATCATGTAACCCATTTGTCCTACGGTTGAATACCCAAGCGAACGTTTGATATCTGAGACAGTGAGCATAATGACGGAGGCAACAATAGCAGTGACAAGACCTACTACAAATGCGATATTCAGCACAGCAGGTGTCAATAACAACAAGTAGGCTAGCTTATTAAGCAAAATTCCTCCAACATTGACAACACCGGCATGCATAACAGCCGATACAGGGGTAGGAGCTTCAGAGGTGTAAGGCAGCCAAATATGAAAAGGCATGATCGCGGATTTCATCATCGCTGCTATCAAGAAAAGTAATCCGATTGCAAAAATCATTGGACTTTCAACAAGATTATGTGACATAGCCAGCCATTTTTCACTAAGAATCGCAAGATCAAAGCTTCCAAATGTGTCATAGACAAGCACAATCGCAAAGATAAAGATTAAATCTGCACCCTTATGTATAAACATGACCCATTTAGCATGCCTTACCGCTGTATTGGAACCCACATTGAATGAAACCAAAAGGTATAGACTGATACTCAAAAGCTGCCAAGCAAGAGCAAGAACAATAAGATTATTACTCATAACCAATAAATATATGGATGAAAAGATAAAGTTTAAAAGAATAAAAAATCTTCGGTAACCTGCTTCATCCCACATATATTTAGTGGCGTACTTACGAATCACTAGACCCAAAATAGCCACATAGGGAACCAAAATAGCCGAAAGTTGATTATAGATTAACAATCCGCCAAAACCAACAATGGGCGTATCATTCGTTATAACGTAATACGTTCCAGATAATGCCAATAAGGCAAGCATGCTTGAGAGCATAATACTGACTTTTGGTACAAGCTCTTTTTTTCTCACGAAAAAAAGAAGAAACGCTATCACAATTGGTATGCTTGGAATAAGCAATATGATTTTTTCCACTAAAACCCCTCCGCTGTAATAATAATCATTCTTTAGCCAGAGTTTTTAACATTTCTCTTTATAAGCTAAGCTACAGATACAAATCATAGTACAAAATTAAAGCTAAATTTTAGTTACATGAATTGCCTATTTTATTGTAGATTCAAACCTCCTTTTTTACATTGCTTAATTTGGCATTTCTAGAAAGCAATGGAAAGTGTATGTTACAATTCTTCTATTCTGAATGGGGAAAAACTCGTAACATGGGTAAAAATTTCTCACGAGCTATGTCTTATAAATAAATGTATGATACATTACATCCTATTTTTTGACTAAACAATAATTACATTTCACAGGTGAAGTAAAACATGAACAACACAGATACAAAGCAAAACGAGCACGGTTCTGCAGCATTTATTGCAAAATATGCCGGACGTGATCTCCAAGCCGGTGTCATTACCGCAACCATGGCAATCCCATTATCGGTTGGTATCGCCATGATGGGAGATTATCCTATTCAAATAGGACTTGCAACCGTTGCTTTTGCTGCCTTCATCGCATTTTTATTTGCGATTTTTCGCCCGGGTAACTATATAGGAGCTCCCGGAATTGCAGCAGGTTCTGCCCCAATTATCGCGGTGGGGATTGCAAGCTTCGGAATAGAGAATATGACCTTTGTTATTTTTATGACGGCATGTTTTCAAGCATTGATATGGAAATTTAACTGGCAACGCTATCTTTTAAAAGCTGTTCCATCGTACTTGGTTGAAGGGTTATTAGCGGGGATTGGTTTAAAAATTGCACTTAAGTTTTTGCCGTTTCTTTGGATGTTACCGGTTGGTGTGGGTATGGGTGCCCATGAAGCGTTTTGGAGCGATGCTCGTATTCAGGTCATTTCACTTTCTGTCGTTGGAGCCATTCTTTTTCTTGGTTTGTTTAAAAAATTTAAAGATACAAAACCGGCATTACCTTACTTTGCTTTGATCGTGTTTGGTATTGTGGCCTCACTCTTTGTTAATGTAAAGATGCTTGAAGTAGAAGATGTTAAATTTACCCTTGCATTGCCTATACCTCAATTTGATTCTGTATCTTTATGGATCTACGCGATCTTATTCTCATTGATGTTGGGAGTGGTTGATGCAATTGAGCAGGTGATGGGTAATGCGGCAATTGAAAAAATCGATCCATTGCAGCGTCCATCTAATTCAAACAATTCCTTATTATCCATCTGGGTATCAAATATGGGTGCCAGTTTCTTTGGCGGTATGACAAGCCTTGATGGTTTGGCAAAATCATCAACGAATCGCCTTGCAGGTGCTTACACAAAACTGTCCGTATTAGTGATTGGTGTACTCATGACATTCTTTATACTCAATTCTCAATACTTAGATTATTTACCTTTCTTTGCATTGGCAGTTATTATGCTATTTGTTGGTGTCAAAATGCTATTGGGCTTGTTGCACATTGCAGAATATGGACCTTATGCGGTATTGCTTGCAACCGTCTGTGCCGGGTTGGTATTTAAAGTGGGTATCTTTGAAGGACTTATTGTTACTCTAACCCTCCACGGTCTCATTAATTATCTTATTTTCTCAAAAATCGACATGACGCCAGCTGGAACGATTGTTAGCAAATACTTCCAAAAATTCAAAGATAACGACCAACAAATCAACTAACTGAAAAAAAAGCCTTGCTCGAAGTTCTTCGAGTAATTGCTTATAAAAGCTTTTCAGATCACCTCTGCTCTTCTGATAGATGAAAAATCATCTCCCCACAATCACAGCATTGTTGTCACTAATAGTAGCACAAGAACAAAATATGCAGATATGCCAATTTAAATTAAACCAAACACTATAAAACGATAAAAATTTTATATTATCATTACTTTAGGTATTGAATAAGAAAATATCAAAGCTAAAATATATTTTAAATAGTCAAAAAAAGCTTTTAAACTCGGTATTATTGGACTTCAAGACTCAAAGTAACATTTAATGTGATAATCTAGTCTTAAAAATATACAGTTTCTACCTATCAAGAATTATTCACTTATTAATGGGAATTTAATATTTAATTAAAATATTTATCTATCTGAAATTCAAGGAAAGTAAAAGGTTTTTTTTAGTAAAGTCCCAGTTGAGAAACATAGACAATTGTCATGTCAAATATCTATGTTTAAGTCATCATATGGAGCAGAAATGTATTATGTAGCAAAAGTTAATGCAGACATGTGTGCTGAGTATAAATGCAACACGTGTACACTTTATTGTCCAGAAGCAAACACGCTTATGTTCGATAAAGTTGGGAATACATCTTGGGTTGATGAAGATAGATGTAAAGGCTGTGCACTATGTGTGTACGTTTGTACCGATATGCTTAGTCGTAATTGTATTACGATGGAAATGGTTCACGGTAAAGAATAAGTCTATAAATTATATTTAATTCAAACTTATACTGTAAAAAAAACATTAGGAGATCTTATGGCAAATCAAGGCCCAGCGTATTATTCACCGTATCCTACGGCTGTGTATGAAGGTATAATCACACCACCAGAAGGAAAAGCACTTTTATTGACAAAAGTGGTTGATGAAGAAACTGCAATGAGAGAAGTTGCAAGAGTGATGTTGACAAGTGAAAATGCAACTATTTTCCCTGGTCCTCAAGTATTATATGGTTACAATGAAGAAGCAAAGAAAAAAGCAAAACTTATCAAAGAGATGTCTGAAGTTCTTAACGCTAAAATGATTCCAATGTATGATTACAGACCTAAGTATCCAAAGATTGATGCTGAAGTAGAAATCAACCCAAATCATCCTAACTTGACAATTTGGCATAACAATATCAAAGCGGCGATTTTTATCGGTGTTCACTGTCATTATGCCAACGTTGCATTGAAAATTGTACGTTGTGAAACAGATTGTTATACTATTGCAATGTGTGGTTTGTCTGGTCATGAAGATGCGATGGCTACATTAAGAGATATGCACTCTCATGAGCTTGAAAAGTTCATTAAAATAGCTAGAGAAGTAAAATCAGAACTGAAATTATAGGAATAGGAGATTAAAATGAGTAAACGTAGTGATATGACAGAAACAAAAAACTGGTCTGGACAAACGCTAGTTACAGCAGACCATATGCTTTTCGAAGCTCCTAGAACTAAGCACTTTATGACTGGTTCTGAAGTTTTGAAAGAAGCGGTAAAAAGATGTACAGTAGATGCATCTGTATCGTATCCTATTACTCCACAATCAGAAGCAGCACACCTTATCGGTGAGCTTTGGGCTGAGGGTTATGTAGGTGTGTACTTTAGAGGGGAAAATGAATTTGGTGTTATGTCTGAAGTTGCTGGTTGTGCAATGGCAGGCGCTAGAACAATCACCACAACATCAGGACCGGGAACACTCAGAGCAATGGAGAACTTTGCTCAGTGGTCTGGTACAAGAATTCCATGTCAACTTATCCTAATGGCTCGTGGTATCAATTCACCACTTACTATTCAGCCGGATAACTTGGAAGTTTCATACATGCTCGAAACTGGTTGTCAGATTTGGTATGCTGAAAACGTTCAAGAGTTATTTGACATGTCAATTGCAGCGTTCGTAGTAGCTGAAAAACCTGACGTTCACGTTCCAATTATTACTGTTGTTGATGGATTCTTTGTATCTCACACGAGAGAGTCAGTTATGCTTCCTGAGGATGACATCGCACTTTTCCCATACGATCCATACAAAGCACCATTGCCTCCGATTGACTCAGAAACACCTCCGGGCCGTTTCCTACGTGATCCATTCGTAATGAAATCGAACTACATCTCTTATGCTGCGCATGCTTCATGGCAGTGGGAAATCAGATCAGCAGTAGAGCGTTCTGTTCCTTATGCAAAACATTACCTTAAAGGTCTTGTGCATGTTACTGGTGATGCAGATGCAGAGATCGCATTCATCGCTTGTGGTACAGCATCGTATCAAGCAAAAGAAGCAAACAGAGAATTGTCTAAATTAGGTATTAAGTCTAAAGTTATTAAATTGAGAACAATTAGACCATTCCCTGAAGCAGAGCTTCTTGAAGCATTAAAAGGTGTTAAAACTGCATTTGTACCTGAGTTCAACGTTGTTGGCTGGTTAGAAAAAGATGTTAAACGTGCACTTTATGGTAAATGCGATACTGAAATCGTAGGTGGACCAAGAGTTGCAGGTGGTATGAGTATGCCAGCTGAAGCAATTCTTAGAGAAGTTATGGAAAAATTAAACTCTGGAAAAGGAGCCTAATATGGGAACACATATCTATAAAATCAATCCTGAATTTAGAGACATTATGCCTAAAGAGATCATTGATCTCGAAGAAAACGCTACGTGGTCTGACACTACAGACAAACGTGGTATTAAAGAACTTCCAGAAACAAAAGAGTTGCTAGAAGAGCATTCATTGTGTGCTGGTTGTCCAGAAGCTGCTGCATTGAGATATGTATTGGCTGCACTACCTAAACCTGAAGATACGGTTATCGTTAACTCAACTGGTTGTACATCATTGATGTTTCCACATATCGCACTTCACACTGTGCATTCACTTTTTGGTAACCAAAATGCTGTAGCAACTGGTATTAAAAGAGTTTTAGACTGGAGATTTCCAGACATTGAAAAAGACGTTGTTGTTCTAGCTGGTGACGGTGCTACTGTTGATATCGGTCTTGACTATACACTTCAATCGTTCTTTAGACAAGAAAATATCACGACTATCTGTTTTGATAACGAAGTTTATGCAAATACTGGTGGACAAGAATCAGGCGCAACTCCAAAAGGTCAAGTTTTCAAAATGGCACCTACTGGTAAAAAGTTTGAAAAAGTTAAAATGTGGGAACTTGCTGTTACTTCTGGTTGTCATTACTCTATGAACATGACAGCTTCTGCACCAAAAGCAGTTGCTAAAGCAGTTAGAGAAGCAATTTTTGTTGCTCGATACCTTGGACCTACTTTCCTTAACATTTATACACCTTGTATTCTTGAAATTGGTCTTAATGCCAATGAGGGACTTAGAGAGATGAAAGAACAAGACAAAGAAAGATTTGCAGCGTTCAAGTTTGTTTCACCAGAAGCAGAAGAACTCTTAGCAAAATTGAAAGAAGAGGGGCGTTTATAATGTCAAAAGATTCAATCAAAATAAGAATGCCTGCTCTTGGTGGGCAAGGTGCAGTTACTGCTGCACACATCGCAGCAACTGCAGCTGACACTGAAGGTTATTATGCTGTTTCTAATCCATTTTTTGGTGCAGAAAAGCGTATGGCTCCATCTGAAAGTTATGCAAGAATTGGAACGGTACCTGTTTATGACAGAGGTGAAGTAATTTACCCAGATATCGTTATGATTTATCACCCACAAGTTATTACTATGGGTAAATCATACACAATGCCTTTTTATGCTGGTATCAAAGAAAATGGTCTTGTTATTATTAACAGTGATACAGATCTTTTGACTGATCATGATAAAAAAGTATTATCTGATTTGAATGTTAAAGTTCTAACTCGTGACTTTACTAAGTTTGCAATTGATGAAGCAGGAACTGAACTTGCTACAAATATGGCAATGCTTGGTGCATTATTTGGTGCACTAGGTACGATCAGTAAGCCAGCTATTGAAGAAGGTATCAAAGATAGATTCCTTAAGAAATATACGGCTTCAGGCGGAACTGCTACACTTGACTCAGCTATTGAGAAAAAGTTTAAAAAGAAAATGGATCTTATCCAAAAAAATCTTGACACTGCATCTGCAGCTTATGATTTAACAGCTGCATGGGCAAAAGAAGTTGGCCTTGAGCCAATGTTAGATGCTCCAACCAAGCACTAGATAACACTACAACTGTACTCAAAGTACAGTTGTAACTCTGAATACCGCACAAGACACTTTATGTACAAACTCCATTCAAATCAATCAAACTAATAAGGTACATTCATGATACAGTCATTTGTTATTACTGGCTTTTTAGGTGTTGGTAAAACTACTATGCTCCTCAATACGGTAAAAAAATATTTTAGTGATAGAAAAGTCGCTATAGTAGTTAATGAGTTTGGTGATATAGGTGTTGATGGCAATATACTTAGCAATGTATACAGTGAAGTACTGGAAATATCCGAAGGATGTATCTGTTGTCAATTAGCTCAAGAATTTGAAAGTGGCGTTATTGAGATTATGAATAAATATAATCCCGAAATTATATTTGTTGAAACCTCTGGTGCCTCTGAACCATTTCCTATCTTTTTATCATTACAAAATCTTGGCATTGCTGTTGAAGGTGTTATTTGTGTCGTTGATGCTAAAAATATGCATTCATACATCGATAATTCGACTGCTAAGTATCAAATCGGCGGATCAAATATTATCGTCTTAAATAAGACCGATTTGGTAACAGATATTGAATTAGCAATTGTCAAGCAAAATGTTATCGCCATCAAAGAAGAATACAATATCAAAAACAATCTTACCGGCAAAATGATCTTTGACAGATATGTAGTCGATTATGCCCAGCAAGGGCTTCTTAACAAAGAAGTCTTTGAAGGGGTATACAGAGTTGATGACATCATCGGATTGGCGAATGAGTATCAGCAAAATGATCATACTACAAGAGCTTCTATTACACAAAAAGTCGCTTATCTCAAAGAGAACATAGAGTTTAGTGATGTTGATGCAATATTAAATTCTCTTCCTAAAAGCATCTACAGGGTCAAGGGTGTTGTCAAAACAACGGATGTTCCAAATCCAATTGTGATCAATTATTCATTTGGTGATGTCTCATTTGAAGAATTGGATTCGTATACACAACCATCCATTATGATATTTATCGGTGAAAATATAGACAAGGATGTTAACGATCTAGTCGCACAGTTTGATTATTTAAATCTCCCTCTATTTAAAGTAAAGAAGTAACTTATACCATGGAACTGCAAAATAGTATTACCAGAGAAAATCTTAGAACCTTGATGACATTGTTTTACACAAGAGCCATTGGCAATGAAGTATTGGGCCCTTTTTTCATACATCAGCTCGGGAACGATATAACAAATCATGAATGGATAGAGCATATAGAGCTTTTAGCCGACTTTTGGCTGGCTGAACTTTTGGGTGAAAAGACCTATAAGGGAAATATTTATGGTGCGCATATTAAGGTGCCCCATATAAGCAGAGAAAGTTTTGCGAAGTGGATAGAACTTTTTTCCGCATCAGCTGATGATGTGTATGTACCTGAAGTTTCTGACAGGCTTAAGGAAAAAGGGATTTATTTTTCTGAAGAATTTATACGTTACTTGAAGATCTAATGTATTTCGTCAGTATACATATTGTCCTGACGAAATAAAGTTTTACTATTTACGAAAAGTCATATTCAACGAAATCCGGAAGTTCTGGGACTTCGTCTTCTAATAGAGGGTAACCATGATCTCTTAAAACGGATTTTAAAAGCTCTAAACGACTCTCATCCTCAACTTCAGCTGAAACTGTATGAGGATAGCCGAGAATATTAACTTTTACCGATGTAAATCCAGCAATATCAAGTGCCGTTCTGATTGTGACGGCACAACCTCCACAGCTAAGGTTGTGGAGTTCTAATGTCTGAATCAAAGTTTTTTCATCACTTCTGCAACAGCTTTACCGATATCTGCAGGTGAAACAACAACGGTTACACCAGCTGCAGTAAGAGCTGCCATTTTTTCTGCTGCAGTACCTGCACCACCAGAAATAATTGCACCAGCGTGACCCATACGTTTACCCTCAGGAGCTGTTTGCCCTGCGATAAATGCAACAACAGGCTTAGTAATATGTTCTTTGATGTATGCTGCTGCTTGAATCTCAAGATCCCCACCGATTTCACCAATCATAACGATTGCTTTTGTCTCAGGATCTGCTTCAAACATAGGTAATAGTTGCTTGTAACTAAGACCGATAATCGGATCTCCACCAATACCTACGGCTGTAGTAATACCAAAACCCTCTTTAACAACCTGATTAGCGGATTCATACGTCAATGTCCCTGATTTAGAGATAAGACCGATACTTCCTTTTTTGAAAATAAAGCCAGGCATAATTCCGATTTTACACTCGTCAGCCGTAATAATACCAGGACAGTTTGGCCCGATAGTCATCATATCTTTCTTGGTTGCGTATGCTTTTGCGTACATCATGTCTTTTACAGGAGCACCTTCAGTAATGATGACAGCCATAGTTATACCTGCATCTGCAGCTTCCATAACAGCATCAGCTACGAATGCTGGTGGAACAAAAATCATAGAAACAGTAGCACCTGTTGCTACAACAGCATCACGTACTGTATTAAAAACTGGTAGTCCTAAATGCTCTTGACCACCCTTACCCGGTGTTACACCACCCATGATTTTAGTACCGTATGCAAGACATTGTTCAGCATGGAAAGATCCCTCTTTACCTGTGAATCCCTGTACAATTACTTTTGTGTCTTTGTTAACTAAAATTGACATAAATTATTCTCCCTTTGCTGCTGCAACAGCTTTTTTAGCGCCATCTGCAAGATCAGTTGCTGCAATAATATTTTTGATACCGGCATTTCTTAGTATTTCTGTTGCTTCAATAGCATTCGTACCATCTAGACGTACGATCACCGGAACATTTACATTGGTTAATTTTGTTGCTTCAATAATACCGTTTGCAACACGGTCACAACGTACGATTCCACCAAAGATGTTTACAAAAATCGCTTTTACATTTGGATCTTTAAGAATGATTTCAAACCCTTTTGCAACTGTTGCAGCACTAGCCGAGCCGCCAACATCCAAGAAGTTTGCAGGTTTACCACCCTCATAGTTAATCGTATCCATAGTACCCATTGCAAGACCGGCACCGTTAACCATACAACCAACATTTCCATCAAGCTTAATGTAGCTCAAGTCATGTTTGCCAGCTTCAACTTCTGTCGGTTCTTCTTCAGTCAAATCACGCATTTCATGAACATGCTCTTGACGGTATAAAGCATTGTTATCAAAGCCCATTTTAGCATCTAGTGCCAAGAAACGACCATCACCAGTTTTAATCAAAGGGTTGATCTCGATCATCTCAGCATCGTTATCCATGTACACATTGTAAAGAGCTGAAGCAAATTTAACAAAACGATTTACATCTTCTTTTGGAAGTCCAAGAGCAAAAGCCAATTTACGACCATGGAATCCTTGGAATCCTGTTACTGGGTCAATGGATACTTTTATAATTTTTTCTGGAGTATTATGAGCAACATCTTCGATTGCCATACCGCCTTCGGTAGAAGCCATCATAATCGGCATTTCCAAAGCACGATCCAATAGAATACCTAGATAATATTCTTTTTGAATATCGGCACCCTCTTCAATGTAAACTTTTTGTACCAATTTACCCTCAGGGCCAGTTTGATGAGTTACAAGGGTCATCCCAAGAATTTCGCTAGCTAATTCACGTACTTCTGCTGCTGAACGAGCAAGTTTTACTCCTCCACCTAAACCACGTCCACCTGCATGGATTTGTGCTTTAACAACCCATACAGATCCACCTAAATCACTAGCAGCGCGAACTGCTTCTTCCGGTGTAAAAGCAATGTGCCCATTTGGCGTAGGAACATTGTATTTTTTGAACAACTCTTTTGCCTGATATTCATGAATATTCATTAATTTCTCCTTGTTTAATTTAAGCTTTTGGTGCGATCATGTCTTCTGGGATTACGTATTTGTCAAACTCTTCTGCAGTTAAAAGGCCCAACTCAATAGCAGTAGCTTTCAATGTAGAATTGTTCTTATGTGCTGTTTTTGCAATCTTAGCAGCATTATCATAACCTACGTATGGATTAAGAGCCGTTACCAACATCAATGAATCATGTAAATAGTGGTCAATCTTATCAGCAACCGGCTCAATTCCAACAGCACAGTGGTCATTAAATGATGTGATAGAGTCTGCTAGTAAACGTACCGATTGAAGGTAGTTAAGGGCAATAACCGGCTTAAATACATTGAGTTGAAAATTACCCTGCGAAGCACCCATAGCAATTGTAACATCATTTCCAAAGACCTGACAAGTAACCATAGTTACCGCTTCTGCTTGAGTAGGATTGATCTTACCCGGCATAATAGAAGAGCCCGGCTCATTTTCAGGGATAGTGATCTCACCAAGACCACAACGTGGTCCAGATGCCAACCAGCGAACATCATTGGCAATCTTCATCATATCCGCAGCAAGCGCTTTAAGAGCACCATGAGAGTATACAAGTGCATCATGTGAAGTAAGTGCATGGAATTTATTAGGAGCAGTAACAAACTGATGTCCAGTAAGTTCTGTAAGCTTCGCCGCAACTCTTTGGCCCAATTCTGGGTGAGCGTTAAGACCTGTACCAACGGCAGTACCGCCAAGAGCGAGTTCACGAACCGGCTCTAGTGATTGAATCGCCATCTTTTCACATTTGTTAAGCATCTCTACCCAACCGCTGATCTCTTGACCAAGCGTGATCGGTGTAGCGTCTTGAAGATGCGTACGACCGATTTTCACTACGGATTCAAATTTTGCTGATTTGTTAGCAAGAGTGGCTTTCAATTTTGCGATAGCAGGAAGCAGTCTTGTCTCAACAGCCATAACCGCTGCAACATGCAATGCCGTTGGATAGGTGTCATTTGAAGACTGAGATTTGTTTACATCGTCATTAGGATGAACAAGCTTCTCTTTACGGAAATCACCGCCAAGAATTTCAGTAGCACGATTTGCAAGAACTTCATTGTTGTTCATGTTCGATTGAGTACCTGAACCTGTTTGCCATACGACAAGAGGATAGTTTCCATCAAGCTTACCTGCCAACATATCGTCAGCAGCAGCAGCTATTGCTTCTGCTTTTTTCGCATCTAGTTTACCAAGATCATTATTGACAATCGCAACCGCTTTTTTTAGATAAGAAAATGCTCTAGTGACTTCATAAGGCATTGTCTCTTCGCCTATCGCAAAGTTTTCAATTGAACGCTGTGTTTGAGCACCCCAATAGGCATTTTGAGGAACATTAATTTCGCCCATAGTATCTTTTTCTATACGGAAAGACATTTGCTACACTCCTTGAAAGAATTTTTTTTCGTTTAATGTATCAATCATCGATTGAACCGATGCACATGATTTGGCAAACATTGCTTTTTCAGCATCATTGAGAGTGATTTCAATGATTTTTTCAACACCATTTGCCCCTAGCATAACCGGAACACCACTCACGACATCCGTATAACCATATTCGCCGTCAAGATAAACAGCACATGGATGAATTTGCTTGGTGTCTTTCAAAATCGCGTCAATCATAATAGCAGTAGATTTAGCAGGAGCATAATACGCTGATCCTGTTTGCAAAAGAGCAACTATTTCAGCTCCCCCGCTACGAGTACGCTTCAAAATATCCTCAATGTCTTCCGGTGACATCAAATCAGAAAGAGGAACACCTGCAACCGTAGAATAACGAGGTAGCGGTACCATATCATCCCCGTGGCCACCCATAACGGATGCACGAATTTGACCGCCGCCATAGCCTAATTTTTCTTGAATAAATGCAGCCATACGTGCACTGTCCAGGATTCCTGCCATACCAATAACGCGACTTCTGTCGAATCCACTCTCTTTAAGGGCAACATACGTCATAACATCCAAAGGATTGGAAACCATGATAATGATTGCATTAGGTGAATACTTTGCGATTCCTTCTATAACTTCACGCGTAATATTTGCATTGATCATCAAAAGATCATCACGGCTCATGCCTGGCAATCGTGGACTTCCAGCTGTAATTACAACAATATCACAGTCTGTTAAATCAGACATTTTATCAGCAACTTTTACAACGGTATGACTGCGAATAGCCGCGGCAGCTTGAGACATATCAAGTGCTTTACCACGTGCGATTTCTATTTTGTTATCACGTAAAATAATCTCATGGCAAGCACCTTGCATCGCAAGTGAATAAGCGATTGTAGACCCTACATTACCCGCTCCGACGATTCCTACACGTTTTCCTCTAACCATTATTAACTCCTAATCTCAAATAGGCGCTACTCTCTTCATTTATACTCAATGCTATTTTCATCTATTTTGAAAACACTCATAAGCATACGGTCAGAGAGATAAACCACAGATGATAAGATATCATCTTTTATCTGAAGAGAAGCTCTGCACATAGAAGATGAAACTCCAGGTTTCCCTGGAATTATCATTATTAGATTGAAGCGATGATAGCGTTTAATGTAGCAGATGGACGCATTGCTTTTTCAGCTTTAGCATCATCCGGACGGAAGTAACCACCGATATCCTGTGGCTTACCAGAAACTGCAAGAAGCTCTTCCATGATTTTTGCTTCATTGTCTACCAATGCTTTAGCAACTGGAGCAAATTTAGCAGCCAACTCAGCGTTAGCACCTTCTGCAAGTGCTTTAGCCCAGTATTGAGCCAAGAAGAAGTGTGATGCTCTGTTATCTGGCTGACCCGCTTTACGGCCTGGCTCTTTGTTGTTATCTAGGTAACCTGCATTTGCAGTATCTAAACCAGCAGTCAAAGCAGTTAGTTTTGCATCAGCGTGTTTTTGACCCAAGAAACGCAAAGACTCAGCCAATGCCAAGAACTCGCCCAATGAATCCCAACGTAGGTGACCTTCGTTTACGAATTGCTCAACGTGCTTAGGAGCTGATCCGCCCGCACCAGTCTCATACAAACCACCGCCAGCTAGCAATGGAACGATAGAAAGCATCTTAGCAGATGTTCCAAGCTCAAGGATCGGGTACATATCTGTCAAGTGGTCACGTAGAACGTTACCTGTTACCGCGATTGTATTTTTACCTTCACGAATACGTGTATTTGTGAAACGTGTTGCATCTGTTACGTTCATGAATTGAATATCAAGACCAGTTGTATCAAAATCTTTAAGATACGCGTTAACTTTTTTAATCAACTCAGCATCGTGTGCACGCTTAGCGTCCAACCAGAATACTGCAGGGATTCCCTCAAGGCGAGTACGCTCAACTGTCAAACGAACCCAGTCTTTGATCGCAGCATCTTTAGTGCGAGACATTCTCCAGATATCACCCGCTTCACACTCAAAACTCATAAGAACGCCATTTGCACCAGTTACTGTTACAGTACCCGCTTCTTTGAGTTCAAAAGTAGTTGGGTGAGAGCCGTACTCTTCTGCTTTTTGAGCCATAAGACCGATATTTTGCATTGTACCCATAGTTGCTACATCGTACTGACCGTTTTTAACACAATCAGCTACCATCTCAGCGTGAAACATTGCGTAAGTAGAATCAGGAATAACAGCAACAGTCTCAAGAGCTGCACCTGTTCTATCCCACTGCTTACCACCTTCACGTACTACTACCGGCATAGAAGCATCGATAATGACATCGTTAGATGCATTGAAGTTTGTTGTTCCTTTGTCAGAATCAACCATTGCGATTTTTGGAGAATCACCTTCAACAACTGCCAAGAAAGCCGCTTTAATCTCAGCTTCTTTAGCGTGACCTTTGATTTTTTTCTCCAAATCTGACATACCCATGTTTGGATTAACACCAACTTCTTTGAATGTGTCTGCGTATTTAGCGAATACATCTGCGAAGAAAGCTTCAAAAGCGTAACCGAACATGATTGGATCAGAGATCTTCATCATGGTAGCTTTTAAGTGAAGAGACCAGATAAGATTTTTTGCTTTTGCATCTGCGATAGTCTTTTTATAAAAAGTTTTCAATGCTGCAATTGACATGAACGTACCGTCAAGTACTTCACTCGCAACACCATCAATAGTTTTCAACTCTTTACCGTTAAGTGCGATGGTTACTTTTTGATCTTTATCAAGAGTTACCGATTTTTCATTTCCGAAGAAATCGCCCTTACCTTCCATGTGTGATACATATGCTTTAGAATCTGCAGCAAATGCACGTAGCTTGTGTGGGTTCTTTTGAGCAAATTTCTTAACTGCAACTGCCGCACGACGATCAGAGTTACCTTCACGAAGAACCGGGTTAACCGCTGAACCTAAACAAGTAGCGTATTTAGCTTGAATAGCTTTCTCTTCATCTGTTGTTGGATTTTCAGGGTAGTTAGGGATTTTATGCCCTTGAGATTGAAGCTCAGCAATACAATCTTTCAATTGACCAGCAGAAGCTGAAATGTTAGGAAGCTTGATGATGTTTCCATCTTCTTGCAATACAACTTCACCTAATTTTGAAAGTTCATCTTCTGCAAGACCCATTGCAGCAAGAACACGACCTGAAAGTGAAATATCACTTGTAACTACTTCAACGCCTGCAGCTTTTGTAAACGCATTAACGATTGGTAAAAGCGAGTAAGTCGCTAGGGCCGGGGCTTCATCAATTACTGACCAAATGATTTTTGACATCAGGTACTCCTGTGATTTAATTTTGTATTCGAATAATAACACTTAGTTGAGAATTTTTTAGCTTTGTTTACACAATCAGTCCAAAAAGGGATAAAAAGCTTCAAATATGTTTCATTTTGTAGCATTTACTATGTTTTTGTGGTGTGTAGAAAAGTAACTAGTATAAACATGCTCTCCATTTTTTCCACGTACAAAATAAAGATAATCCGTCTGTTTGGGATTGACTGCTGCGCTCAACGCTTCATAACTCACATTACACACCGGAGCATCTGGTAAACCACGGTGCTTATAGGTGTTGTAGCTTGTTTTATCACTACGTATTTGTGCTGCAGTTACCTTTTGGTGAGAGTGTTTAGCATAGTTTAACGTGCCATCCATTTGAAGTCTCATGTTCTTTTTTAACCGATTATGAATAACAGAGCTTACCATGGGCATATCCTCGACCGAAGCAGCTTCTTTTTGAATGACAGAAGCAAGTGTTACTAATTGTAACCATTTGGATTCATCGTAGCTTCCTAAAAGTTTATTGGAAAACTTTTTATGTTTTTCAAAAGACTCTTTTAGCAGATAGTCAATTAGCTTCTCTTCGTTGATACTTTTTGGAATACTGTAGGTATCAGGTACGAGCAAACCTTCACTCGTATTTGCAGCATTTTCATAGGCCTCTTTTAATTTACTTGAATCGAGACTGAGTTGCTTGGCTATTTGTTCCAGGAAAATAATCGTTGTTTCACCTGGAATTAGCGTAATAGTATGTGTTGCGGCTTTTGCCGTTGTTAGTTTATACAGGTATTCAATACGTGTTAAATTATCTTTTTGAAGATCTATCCAACCTGATTGCGGATGACCTATTAATCGTAAAATTACAGCATCTATAGCGTTAAGATTCACCCCATCTTCTTGGAGATGTGCTATACTTTTAAACACGGAACCTTGTGGTATGTAAACGATTTTTGACGATGTGATTGGTGTTAACAGGTACGCAATGAACGATAAAATAATTAATAAGATTATCGCAAAAATCCATTTTAATTTACTCGCTTTTTTTCTTTTTCTATTACTCGCAGGCTTTTTTACTTTTGTTGCTTTATTGGAAGGTTTTACCATTTCTCATCTCAAATTAGGGGATATAAAATTTGAAAGATTATATCTAAAATGGGATAATAGGCTCACCATCACAGCCTCTTTAATTGATTTAAATGAACTCCATCGTAATAATGAACCCCTAACACTTAAACCTCTTTCTAAAGTTACCGACACTGTTTATTGGATGCAGCGTTGGGTCTCTTCTATTGATATCAAAGTTATCCGCTATCAAAATACAGAAATATCACTGCACTATCATAAAAACTCTCTGGGAACGCTTGATGTTCGTTTGGGAAAAATACGCATGGACGGTTATTTTGCGCTAACCCCTTCCTTATTTAAAATAACACTTGCTTCCAAAAGTGGATCTGAAGCAAATATTAACGGACTTTTGCACCTTTATTTGCAAGATCAAAAGCTAAATGCCTGGGGACGCATTGCATTACCAAACACACCAATTCTCAAAGCATATGCCGTAGGGGATCAGAAAAAACTCCGTATTGACATTAAAGCAGATCGCTCTTTTAATACCTTGGACACGTTGGTAGATTTTTTTGAAGTATCGCCTCAAACCCGTCCTTGGATAACACATTATGCAAAAGCTAGCCGATTGACACTTCACGAGTGTCATGGCAGTTTTTTATACGATCAGCCGCAGAAACTTTTGCACACTCTTTATGTACGTGCCAGCGTAGACGATGCTCGGTACACCTTTGCACCTACAATTGCCCCTATCATTGCTAAAAAAGTGGACCTTATCTTTAAAAATGGTGTATTGAGAATTTATCCGCAAAATGGTTCTTTTTATACCATGCCTACACAGAAAAGTCATCTCTTTATTGATTTCAATCCCCAACACATACTGCTTAATGCCCATATATTAACCAATCACGCACAATTAAACGACTCCATCCTGAATTTGCTGCGTTATTATGAAATCACTGTTCCTATTCGTCAAAACAGCGGCCTATGCAATGTTGATTTAAACCTCTCAATTGATCTAAATAATTTTGATACCACAGCTAAAGGGAAATTTATAGCCGGCAAATCTGAACTGCAATTGGAAAGCTTTATTTTTCAAAGTATGGGTGGAATCGTAACACTTGACACTGATAAAGTATTCTTCAGCGGATTTGATTCTAACTATAAAAACAGGTTGCATGCACAGGTTGAGGGTCATTATGACGCCCATACCAAAAAAGGCCGTATAAAAATCCTTCCATACTCTTTTACTCCCACAGGTGATCCAACGGTATTATCTTTGTCACCACTTCCTTTGAGAACAATCGCTGTTTACAACATTGGTCCCATTCATGACTCACTTCAAATATTGCCGACACAATGGAAAGTATTTGATGAGACGGTTAAACTTGAAGCCTTTACCATACCTTATGACTTTAAAAACGCTTCTGCAGTCATTCCAAAATTACATTTTTCTATTCCCAAAAAAATAGAGGGGACTTTTGCAGGAAAAATTTCACCTAAATCTTGGTGGCTTCAACTTGGACTTGATAAAGTGAACACACAAGATACTTTATTAGCAACTAAAAACTATACACTCACCCTCATCAGTGATAAGAATGGTGTCAACATAACCTCTAATATTGCTTCTTTCTGGAAAATTAACGGACAGGATTTTTCATTCTCTCCACTTAAGATACGTGCCAATGGCAACAAGCTGATATTTGACGATATCAAAGTAAGAATAGAGACTTTTCTTCATGGAAGCATTTCTGGAGAGTACCTATGGAAGCTCAGTCAAGGCTCCATATCACTCACCAATATGATACCGTTGAATGATACAATCAGTAACTATATCAATCTGCATAAAAATCAAAATTTTACTATCAATGCTGCGCAAGAGGATTTAACGCTTCATTCACAATCATTGGGTATTGATTTTACAACGATCGCACAAGGATGGAAAATAACGGTCCCTGATATATCATTGTTAAGTGATAATTCTCCCTTGTTGCACCAATATCAGATCACCCACGGGCAGGCTAATCTTTTTTATTACCCGAAAGAACGGCGATATACTTTTAATGGAATCATCGATTACCCGTACCGCCTGATGATGGTTAATGAGCAAAGCCTCTCATCGTATCGATTTAGCGGTTCCTATCAAAATGGGAAATCTTCCATTAGGGTCAATGACCGTCTTAAGATTGAATACGATAAATCCATTAACATCCGTGCCAATAACATGGGTATCAATGCCCCTGAACTGGCAAGATGGCTCGATATTCCTACAACAAAAAAATCCCAAGAGAGCTCTGCATCTGTACCAATACATCTCAATGCCACCAATACCTATCTTTACCTCATGAAGAACCGTAAAGTCATGGCTGATACATTGACTGCCACGTTGACAGGTGATGATTTGGAAGCGCGTATGACGCATGGGTCAGGCTGGGCAGATCTGCTTATGAAAAAGGGACTGTACCATGTTACAGGAAGTCATTTCAATGATATTTTCATGGAACATCTATTTGCCTTTAGTGACTTTAAAGTGGGCGCGATGTCTTTTGAATTAGGAGGTAAAATAGATGATTTTGAAGGTATTATGCGCATTGAAAATACGACATTAATAGAATTTAAACTTTTAAATAATATCTTATCATTCGTTAATACGATCCCTTCGCTTATAACGTTTTCAGTTCCAAATTATAACGCGAATGGACTCCCTCTAAAAGAAGTATACAGCCACTACACCTATCGTAATAAAGTGTTTAATATAGATAACTTTACCCTTAACTCACCAGAGCTGAAAATGGCGGGTGAAGCAAAAGTAAACTATAAAGAAGATTCCATACAGGGTACTCTAGCACTCAAAAGTGATCTAGGATCACAGCTTGGACGTGTTCCTATGGTAGGTTACATACTCTTCGGTAATGACGGCTCTGTGAGTACAACGGTAAAGCTAA
>JAUYUB010000006.1 GCA_030692765.1 Sulfuricurvum sp. | reverse complement strand
ATACACCGATTTTCTGGTACATATTTCCACCGATGGTGATTCCGTTGTGACATGCAATGCATCCGTAATCAAAGAAAAGATTTTTACCTTGCATCTCTTTGGAGGTTAAAGAAGAGATTTCTCGATTAAGATAGCGGTCATATCGGGAGTTTGGGGTGATCAATGCTTTCTCAAATTCTGAAATTGCATCGGCTAGGGTCTCTTCGGTGATGCCAGAGGGATAGAGCTTTTTAAAAGCTTTTTGATATGAAGGGATAGAGGTTAAAAAGGCAACCGCATGCTTCATGCTGGAAGCCATCTCTTTTGGGTTAGAGATAGGACCGCTGACTTGATCTTTGAGTGTTTTGGCCCGGCCATCCCAAAATTGGACAAAATGGTAACGGGAATTCAGGACCGAAGGGGTATTGATGTCTCCTTCTTTACCATAGACACCAAGTGAATAGGCTTTGTTATCCGCACCGCCACCTGGTAATTGATGACAGTTGACACACGCAATGGTACCTTTTTTAGATAGGCCAGGTTCAAAAAAAAGGCGCTTTCCCAAGAGTGCCTTTGGGTGATTATAAACAGAATATTGAGGTATGGGAGCAATGATTTCTGCTGACAGATTGCATAAAAAAATCAGGGGAAAAGATAAAAACAATTTCATGGTTTATTATTACTGTTTTTGTATAATTTAGTGCTTAAAAATATTATTTCGATACATACATAGTAAAAGTGAAAATCTCCAATGCCAATACAATAAAAAAAGCTGTCTTGTAAAACGTCAGCGGTGAACGCTCGATGAGAGGGACCCCTTTGGTAAAAAACGGTTTCACTCGATCAGGAGATTTGAGTTCATACAAAAATTCCGAATAATGGCCATAGCGTTCATCGGTATTGAGGGTGATTGCACGCATAATGATTGAATCCAGCCATGCGGGTATGTTACTGTTGAGTTTGACACAGCGCTTAGGATTTTTAAAGGTCGGTGTTTGAAACGGTTCGATTTCGCCATAGGGGAGTGTTCCTGTAAGTGCCCAGTACATGGTTATCCCAATCGAAAAAATCTCAGTGGATTCATTGATAACACTGCCTGTAAAACGCTCTGGCGCCAGATAGCTGGGAGTCCCCGCACGTGAATTGAGGGAAAAGATCTCAACAATGGAACCAAAATCGACCATTTTAAAATCAACGCCCGCTTCCCCTATTTTTTTGCTGACAATGATATTTTCGGGTTTGATATCACCGTGTACCAATCCAAGCTGTAACAGATGGGCTTCGGCATCGTGTAAAAAGATACCCAAGGCAATAGCATTGTCGATAGAGATGGGACGGTTGATAAGATACTCGCGTAAGTTGACTCCCTCCACGAGTTCCATCATGTAGTATCGCATGGTACGATCATCCGGAACCCATGCATTGCCAAACGCATGGTGGTTGATTTGTTTGGCATACCACGCTTCACGGACAAATTCATCGAGGGCTTGCTCATCATCCGCGGCCATCGGAAATTTCATGACAAAAGTGTCGTCATTTTTAGCTACTTTCCAGATACGACCATGCTCCATCATAGGGTTTAGGAGAGTATAGCCATCTATGATCTCGCCTGATTTAAGGGTTTGTGGAATAGGCAGTTGAATGTTTTTGATGGCATGAAGCGGATCAAGTGCTTCGATGCGAAAAATCTGTAAGCTCATATCATCACGCTCTTCATCTTTTGCAGTTTGCATGATGTGCTGGACGATACTTTTTGCCCCTAACCCTTTTTGCAAGAGGTGGGTGAACGCATCATGTTCAATGAGATTGTATACTCCATCACTGCAAAGTACCACCGTGTCGCCGACGTAAACAGGGGTGGAGGTGATGATGAGTTCGACATTTTCACTGAGACCGCATGCCTGGGTGAGGACATGCGCCATGTGTTCATCGTCCATCGTGTGATCGGTAGTAAGCTGTTTTAATTGTCCCTCTTTCGTTAACACATAGACGCGCGAATCTCCAAGATTGAGAGTGTAGAGAGTATCTCCCTCGATGACGGCCAAGCACAGTGTGGTAAGCAGTTCGATACGTTCGTACTGGGTCATGGATTCGGTGAAAAGGAGGTTGTTAATGTGGCGGGTAAACACTTCCATCGTTTTAGGGATGGTCCATGCCTTTGGCCGTGCTTTGAATTGATCTAGGAAATATTTAACACATTGACGCGCAGCAGTTCCGCCACGTCGCGCACTTCCGACGCCATCGCATAAAACACTGACAAAGAGCGTATTGTCTATGATGCTAAAAGCGCAGGCATCATCCCCCTCATATGAAGGTTTTGGGAGGATGAATTCGGAAGATTGCAGTTGTAACATTAAATTTTTGCTCCTGATACGGCACCCCACGTCGTTCTCCAACGGGTTTTGACCAAACTAATACCTGAGAGTGCGACGACAACCATCCCCGCAAAGATCAAAAATCCTGCGGTATAGCCATCGAATGCTCCCTGTGACCAGCCGAAGGTTTTGATAAGCGCTGTTCCGCCCAAACCGCCAGCCATACCGATAAGACCTGTCATCACGCCAATGTCTTTTCCGAAACGCTGAGGTACGAGTTGGAAAACCGCACCGTTTGCCATCCCCAGATTCGCCATGATCAAAAACATCACCACAATGGCAGCCCAAAACGGCAATGCGATGAAAGCACTGAGACTAGAGAGTACGACGATCATACTGAAAAAGACGTAAAGTGATTTGACACCACCCATTTTATCGGCAACCGCACCCCCTACAGGACGTAATATTGCCCCTGCAAAGATACAAAGAGCACCAAAATAGCCCGCTATGACTTTAACATTTCCTTCGTTCATAATATCGGTTCCAAATGCTGACATATCGGCTTGATAGGTATTCATCAAATAAACTTTCATGTAGTTAGCAAATCCGATGAACCCTCCAAAAGAGACCGCATAAAAGAGGTTGAACCACCATGTGTCACGATCACGCATAAGCTTCATGTAATCAGCAAGCTTTTTAGGATTCGGCTTGTAAACACTTGAGGGTGCATCTTTAGCCAAAAACATATAAGCGATCAAAACAAGAAACGAAAGGACGCCACCTACTAGGAAAACCGATGGCCATCCCCACAGTTCCGCGATTTTTGGGGCAAAAAGAAAATCGATTACCACACCGATATTTCCCGCACCTGCAATCCCTAAAACCGTACCCTGAAGACGAGGTGGATACCACTGACCCGCTTGTGGAAGGGCGACAGCAAACGATGCACCCGCAAAACCAAGACCTAATGCTACAAGCAGCAACTGATCATACGTGATAGTATTGGCGCTCATATAAGCTAAAAACAGTGTTGCGATAACAATGATCTGTGCTGCAATAGCTGTTTTTTTAGGTCCAATTTTATCAACAAAAATCCCCAGTACGAGACGCAAAATTGCTCCCGCTAAAACAGGGATGGCAAGCAGGGTTGCTTGCTGATCATCACTCATCGTAAACCCGCGAGAGGAGAGGCTCTCTCCAATTTCGGTAGCCAGTGGTCCCAACATCGTCCACATCATAAAACTAAAGTCAAAATATAAGAAGGCAGAAAACAGCGTTGGCCAGTGTCCCTCTTTTTTTAAATCGGCGAATTTCATACTTTCTCCTAATTAAGATTTTTTTATCTCAAAAGTGTACAGTATCATGCAGTGCTTTATACTCAGTCTATTGGTTATATTTTAATCACATGAGGTTTTTTAGTCAGTTTTTCCTATCTGAGTTATAATAGTGGTATTATTTAAAGGAGTAACATGAAGTCAATAGTATTAGCAATGGTTTCTTTGGCAATGACCGTATCGGTAAATGCTGCGAATGTTGATGGCAATGCAGTATTGGGCAGTATGGTGGGTGCGGGCGTCGGTTCAGCTGTGGGTTCAGCTATCGGTGGTAAAGAGGGTGCGATTATCGGCGGCGGTGCCGGTGGTGCGTTGGGTGCTGCTGCGGGAAGTAGTAAAACATCAACTCAAACGCGTACAACAAATACAGCTGTTGCGCAAAAAGTGATTTATGTGGACGATGACAGAGATCATCATGACCATGGCAAGCACAAGGGACATTACAAGAAACAGCACAAAGGTCACGATCGCGACTAAAGAAGATCATCCTTCTTCGGAAGAGATGATAAACACTTGGTTTTTATTTTTATTTTTAGCTTCATAAAGGGCTCTATCCGCGCTTAGTAAAGAAGTTTCGACTTCTTTTCCTCTGAGTTTTGACACACCGATACTTACTGTAATACGCATCTCATTGTTTTCGTAAAAGAGTCGTGCTTTCTCAATATGTGCACGGATTTTTTCGGCGATGGTTTGAGCGACATCCAAAGTTGAGCGATTGAGAACAATAATGAACTCATCACCTCCAAAACGGTAGGCCTTATCACTGCTTCGAATCAAAGAAGCGATTGTCCGTGCGACAAAGACGAGCGTTTTATCTCCGGCTAGATGTGAATAGGTGTCGTTGATGGCTTTGAAATCATCCATGTCAATCATGAGCAAATAGCACTCTGGCACACCCTCATTTTGTAGATTATCTCCAATAGAGACTAAATCCCTGAAAAGCTCTTTACGATTGTAAAACTTTGTGAGTGGATCGATACGATTCTCTTCATTCAGGAGTTCGATGCTTTGCGTCAAGTGTTTGATCTGATCGTGCGCTTTAATCAGTGCGTGGGACATATCTGTATCCAGCTGGGCCAAATTCTCAACAATATTAGTACAGTTTTTGCTGAGATAATCATCGGTGTAGGCATGGGATGGGCTTATGCGCTGGGAATGTTCCTGCATCACCTGGCTGATGTCCTGATGGCTTTGGATGAATGCTTGGAGAGCTATTTGGGCAATTTCTAGATATTTGTTGACATGATTGGAGACGGATTCTTGTGTATACATCTCGCCGGTGAGTTCAGCAGACATTTGATTCTCAAGTAACTCGTAAAATTCTGCTTGATAATTGTTGGGTAAGGGGGAAAGTTTTTTGGTGCGTATATTACTCAAAGCCTGGGTGGAAAGTTCCCAGCTTTTGGTGTCAAAATCATCTTTATTCATTGTGCCAACCCCGTAGTTAACTGTATCTGAAAATATTATACCGCTAAAATCTTTTGTTTTTCCCTAACCCTAAATCTTTTTGTATTTTTTTGCGGAATATTACTTTTTGAAATACATTGAATTTGATAGTCAACCATCGATAAAAAAGGGTCCAAGAATGAGGCTAAAGCCGTTTCCTCGATTATCTCGATCCCATGATAGGTGAGCAGTTCTAAAATACTCAAGGTTGATTCCATCGTAGAGAGGCAAAACTCTTTTGGCTGTTCTTTGATTTGAAACTGCGATATTTTGGAATGGGTGAAACTGAGTTTAGGCAAGCGCTGCAGGTTATGACTCAAGCGAAGTATTTTCACCGAACACGGCCATGTGGAGTCGATGATGAAAATCACGAGTTGACGATTTTCAAGTTCTATTTTTTGGGTGTTGAGATGAATACTCTCTTTTCCAGGATAGAGAACATAACATAGGTTTTTTGGATCGTCTATGAGAGCGTTGATCGCTTTATTCTGGGTAAAATCAACATCAATATAAAGCTGCGAATTGGGTAATGAGAGATGGGTGAGCCTTCCGGTCCCATTTTTAGTTTTTTTAAACTCTTTTGGATGCATCAAAATGATAAATTTTGTTTGGGTAGGTATCGCTTTGATAGCGCTACACATGCACTGATTCATAGGGCGGTAACAGTGATAGCAGGTTGCCCTTGTTTCGACGATGGATTTCACAATTTCTCTCAAGTTTTTTTGACAGTATACCGCCTACTTTAAGTTTTTTGTACTTACTACTTAAATTGGCGAATTTGGTTGCGCCCAAGATGTTTTGCTTCATACAACGCGACGTCTGCAGATTTTAAAATTTCCTGTACACTATCTAGTGGGATAATATCAGGATGATAGAACCCACCGCTTATAGTGATGCGTATTTCAAGAGAATTGAAAACAAAAAGATGTTCTTGGATGGTTAGGCGTATTTTATTGGTTCTATTGGTGGCTTCTTCTTCTGTGATACGGTTAAATATGACAACAAACTCTTCGCCGCCTGAGCGGTATACATTCTAAGATAATATTGCTGTGCGAAAGAGGCTATACGTTGGGAGAGCATTCTTTGTTGACCGGATAGATTGACTATATGGGCGGTTGTTTCACTGGTTTTAATCCCCATGTAGAGAGAAAAATAAGTCAGTGTGGATAGCAGTGCCAAAATGGAAACAGCAATGAAATAATGTTTTGTTAAACTGGACGTAATATCTTCAGGTCGCATGGATGCATCCTAGTTGAAAGTTGTAATATTATGCCGAAACAATCCGATTTCTACCCTCATATTTTGCTCTGTACAAGGCCAAATCAGCAGAGATTATTAGGTTTTCGTAGTTAGACTCTGCGCTAGGTACAATGCTGGCGATCCCAAAGCTCATCGTGATCACGCCAATTTTGCCCCATTGGGATTCAAAACCATCGAGGCTTTTGATATTTTCTTGGATTCTCATGCACACCTGTGTTGCATCGTTCATATCGGTATCGTACAAGACAAGGACAAACTCTTCCCCTCCATAGCGTGCAATAAAATCGCTGCTTCGTTTGATCGCGTTTTTCATAATGCCGCCTAGCTCGCGCAGGATATCATCTCCTGCAGCGTGCCCGAAGGTATCGTTGATACTTTTAAAGTGATCAATGTCACACATAATAACCGACACTTCAACACCATTGCGCTGTGCGAGTTGGCTGATGTCTTTGAAATGGCTTTCAAATGCTCTTCGGTTGGATAACCCTGTAAGTGGATCAGTGAGGGTCTCCTCTCTGAGTTTTTGATTTGCCTCTGCGAGCTCCTTGGTTCTCTCTTGGACTCGCAGCTCCAGTATGTGGTTCGTTCTATCCAGTGTTTCTGCATAGGACTGTATTTTTTCGACCATAGCGATGATGGCATTGTGAATAATCCCTACTTCATCGCTTCGGGTGGATTTGACGAGGGTGAAATTGTTGATTTTTGGATCGTATTGCAAGACATTGAGGGTGAGTTCTTTTAAAGATCGGAATTCTCGTTTGAGTAAAATGACAAACAAGGCAAGTAAAACAAAAGTAATCCCGAAAAGTTTGAATGTGGTGGTTTGGTTGTTTTCTAACATCGTTTGGTATTCGTGATCATCAAAATGGGCTTCTGCTGTTGCCAGTATTTCACCTGTGATGGGATCGGTAACCGATTTGAATGAGGAATCGATTTCAGAAAAGTCTTTTTCGGTCTCTTTATCTTGTTTTTTATAATAATGGTAGAGGATTTTACCGTTAGCCGAAGTAATGGTTAGCCCCTCCATATCGCTGTTTTGGTTTACGATCTGGTCTAGGTACTCCTTGTTGGCATCGTCGAGGCCAAGGGAATAGTTAACTCCTAAGATTGGGGCAATCGTGTTGAGTAATAAGGTATTTTTATCTTTTTTTGATGCAATAAATTGTTGTGCAATGTCTTGAGATACTTCATATCGCTGTAAGCCAACCAGCAACAGCGTGAAGAGAACAATACTGATAATAATTTTATGTTCTATGCGAATATTGCTCATTGTTTTCCATCTTCATATAGGTATATTTTTGAAATTCTGATTAAGAGGTTATCCATCTCGATCCCATTTTTACGCAGTGCATTAATATTGATATACGGGGTTACTTTTCTTCCAAGGAAGAGGGAAGTTTCAACCCCATTTTCGAGGTATTTTGGATCATAAGAGATGCTCATTAGGTGATGATTATGAGAATATTGGAGTGCTTTTTCGATATTTTTATTGTTTGAATTGAATAGGAACATGAGTTGGTTGTCTTGGCATTTATCCATAGAGGCATAGGTAGTGTTGGTTAATACAAGGGGATGATTTGAAATCCCATTGGGATACGCATCCTGTACTTTACCAATCAAAGAGATCGCGCTGCGTTCATCAATCTTGTCATTGACAACACATATCTGAATACTTTCATTGATTTTTTCTTTTTGACTGCTCATTAAAATCATACGAGGGGCAATTTTTGCAAAAATGGTTAATGTTTCATCATCATATACGGATGCATGAATGGTTGCAGTAGCGAGGCAAAGAAGAGTGAAAAGTTTAGTTAAAAACAACAATGCATGATCCCCTCGTAATTTATTAAAACTTAAGGCTATAATTATATCATATATTTTAATAAGATATTTTATCAAAAATTATAATTATTTATAATAAAAAATAATTGAAAGAGTGGATAGTTAGATTGCAAAAAAGTATTTTGCTGCACAGTGTTGTATTATCAATGTTGTTTTTGGCCCATGCGAATGAGCTGGATAGTAATAAAGATTTGGAATCATTACTAGAAAATGCGAGCGAACTCGCGACCAAAAAATCGCTCAATGTGGATTATCTCCCCTCAGTTGTGACGGTTATTAATGCGCATACTTATCTCGGCGCAGGGATTCAAACGATTGGGGAAGCGTTAGATATGCTGCCGGGTATTCAAATGCAATTGAGCCCAACGGGTTACACCATGACTACGGTACGTGGTTTGAAAAATCCCAATGCATATCTCTCTGATAAGATCAAAATTATGATTGATGGGGTGGCTATCAATAATGAAGTGCTAGGTAGCAGTCATTTTTACATGGATTTTCCGATGCAACTGGTTGATAAAATAGAAGTATTACGGGGGCCAAATTCTACGCTTTATGGAGCCGGTGCATTTTACGGTACGATTAATATTATTACCAAATTGGGGAATAACACAAAAGAGAATCAGCTTTTTGCGGGGGCAGGAAGTTATCAATACCGTACAGCAGGGGTAAATTTACATAGCTCTTCTGGGGATTGGAAACTGTTTACCGATGGGTATTACAAGCAAAATGGCAAAGCGCTCGACGTAAAAGGTGAGGTTCGAAAAACGGATGAAGCCATGAAAGATTTTTCGGTTGGATTCAAAGCCGTCAATGGAAGTTTTGAATTTCTCACCCGTTTAAAACAAAACACCTATGGAAATTTTTACAGTTATGAGGGATATTTAAATCCTATCCCGCAAAGAGATGAAGATCATAAGAACAACTATTTTTTCTCGCAACTCTCCTACAAAACAGCATTGGAGGATTATAAGCTGGAAGCCAAAGCAAGTTTTTCGCATAGAGAGCTTGACGTCAAAAACAATATGGGTCCTGTTGGGGAGATTGCCGGCAGGTTTGCCGACGTCAATATCGATATGCAGGAGGGCTTTTACACCCATGAAAAATCAATGGAAGAGAATTTCGAAGCCGAGGCCCTATTGACTCTCCCTTCTATGCAATCAAACGATATCTTGATGGGGGCTGGTGTACGCCAGGTTAACATCACTAAGGATGAGTTTTACAGCAGTATTGAAAATACGATTATTCAAAATATGGATGCGATTTTAAATCATCCAGATTACAATAATTTTCGATATCGAGAATCAAAAGAGTCTGCATTCTGGGCGAATCCTACGACTACGTTGCTGCCGGAAAATACAAAGAGAACGATTGGATATGCTTATCTACAAGATTTAATATCGCTTACCGATGATGTGGATCTGGTCCTTGGTTTGAGGGTAGATAACTATTCTGATTATGGGCCGCAGTGGAGCAAACGAGCTGGATTGGTTTACCGGGCCAGTGACACGACCATTTTAAAGCTTCTCTATGGCTCCGCCTTTCGTGCTCCGACGCTGATTGAATCGTATCAAAATGGACATATCAATACCCGAGCAGGGGACAGCACGATCGTCCCAGAAGAGACCGATACCTATGAGGCAGTGGCTATCTATATGCCGAATTTAAACCATAAGCTCTCATTGAATCTTTTTTATTCAAAGCTCAAGAATGTTATCGACCTCGAAGAGTTTCCAAACACTGACCCAGGCTACCAAAACTTCAAAGAGCGATCCAGCAAAGGGGTAGAGTTTGAATATTTTTTCCATACGTCGATAGAGCACAACCTCTATTTCAATGCAACGTATTTGGATACACTTTACACTATACCAGATGAACCTAGCACCCGTGATTTTGGTATTGGTTCATCGATTAATAGTGGTGGAGGAAGTGTTAATCAAAGCATGCCGGACATCTCCAAGGTGATGCTTAAAGCGATGTATGTTTACCGTCCGACGGAAGCACTCTCTTTTGGAACCACCTGGAGATATTTTTCAGAGACGACCAAAACAGAGCTCTCATGGGTAAGCAATGACGCAACCTGTGATTCGGCGCATATTTTTGATGAAACAGTGACGTACCGATTCTCATCTTCCAGCGAACTTCGATTCACCGCTAAAAATCTTTTTAACAGGGAAGTCACCCTTCCAAGCTATTATTACTCTACTGATGGCGGGATAGTTAGAGAAGGGCGGAACTACTTTTTAAGTTACGTTTATAACTTTTAATTTTGCTTTACTCGTTCCGTAAAGTGTAGCAGGATTAAATTCTATCTAGTGTAAATTTCTTGAAATTTAAGGCTATTACATCATTTGTTAATTACATGTTAATCACATAATTGTTTGCACTTAGTATATGATTTATACTTAGAACTTATAAAGCAAATTAACCCAGAAAGTTTGTCCCATATAGGGTACGTCATATGTGTTTGGTGGATTTAGCGGGTAGTAGAGTGTTCTCAGTGTTTTTCCGAAGAGATTCTTTACACCGAATTCTAAATCAAGATCTTTTGCTATTCCATTAATCTTTTGGGTGATATTCACATAATCTTGAGCGGGGGTAGAACCGTTTGTAGTGTAGATTCTTATGATGTTACCATTGTCGTCCAGCAAGTCATTGCTAATTCTATTTTTACTTCCTGTATAGTGATACCATAATGTGGTTGGATAGGACGTATCGCTGTTTAGGGTAGCAAATACGTTTCCTATAAACTTGGCGGACAGTGCAAACTCGCTGGCGTTATAGTTCAAAGCCAAACCATTTCTGCTCAGCTTAACATCTCCCCTGTACGATTTATAAAACGCCATATTGGCACCAAGATTTATCTTTTCATAATTTTTTGTCAACTCAATCTCCAGCCCGTTTATGGTAGTTGGGCTTTCAAGATTGATCGTTTCGTAGGTAAAATCATGATAGGAAATCATATTATGGGTTTTTGAATGAAACGCAGTTGTTTTGAGGGAAGAATCGTTCGTTTTAAAAATGTAGGACAATTCAAAGGTATCGGCAGTTTCCGATTCATACATTTTATTCGAATCTGTATTGTTAGGCGAGTATTGCTCTGAAAGGCTAGGAGGTCTAAACGCTCTTGAATATTGAGCCTTGAAAATATTTGAATCATCGTAAAGATACACAAAAGCCAATCTTGGAGATAAAGCCTTTCGCCCGTCACTGTAAGTGTCATAACGCGCTCCGATGGTTGCTGTGCTTTTGTCATCAAACTGTATTTCATCTTGCACATAGAGTGCTTTGTTTATTCTTTTTGGATTATTTGCCGTTAATAAATGACGAACATTGTTCCATGTTTGCCTAACATCATCTTGATCCACCGAAAGATATCCGGCATAGAGCCCCCCTAGCAGCCTATGAGAACCGAAGGTTGTTTCTACTGTCCCCTCGGCATACTTTGTGCTTTCAGCGTAATCTATGTTTCTGATACCGCTAATGGCAGGGAAGAAGACAACTTCGGCACGATTTGTATAGTAATTGATACCGGTTTTTGCAGTTAGTAAAACATCGGATAGGACATTATACTTTCCTTGCACACCCAAAATCGTATAGGTATTGGATTGAACGGGTTTGGTATTGTCTGCGGGCAAATAGTTTGTTGGGTCCCATTGTAAACGGGCATAGTTATTTTTGGCTTCCAGTCTGTATGCCCAGAAATCAATATTTTTATACGATGCATCAGCCATAAAAAGGTTACTGCCGCTTGCATTGGGGAGATTGCCTTGTTGGGCACGAGATTGGCTGGTTGCTGTTAAATCCCAGCCATCACTTTCGTCAACCGAGACAATAGTGGAAACTTTCAAATCATTTTTTTCAAAAGATCCGTAAGCGCCTAGGCTTTTGCCAAACTTATTGCTTTCCATCCGGGATAGGGTTGTAAATAAGCTATCGGCCCCTTTTTTCGTAACGATATTAACAACGCCGTAAATTGCATTACCGCCATAAATCGCTGAGCCTGGACCTCTGACAATTTCGATTCGCTCAATGGCATCGGTTGGTATTGGATAAACAACCTGCCCAGCACCAAGTTTCGGAAGTCCCCATATTTCGGCACTGATCGGCTTGTCATTTATCATCCATTTGATTTTATTGCCTTGCGCTCCATATGTTGCACCCGCTCCCCTAAGTGAGAGGGTTGATGAATCAAATCCAACAATCGTATCAAATGCGTTTTGTTCCGCAAGATTTGTGATACCCAGCGATTTTAATTTTTCACCGCTAATGACGGTTACGGTTCCGGGTACGTAATCGGCATTCAGCTTAGTCTTTGTCGCAATAGCGGTCATCTCTTCCAGGACTTTATCGAGATCATTACTGTCTTCAGCCAAGATCAGTGATTGTGTTAGCAATAGCGATATAAATAAAAATGGCAAATGTTTCATAGAGTTACCCAAGGGTTAAAATTTTATTATAATAGCTTATACAACTTAATAATAGCAAGTTCCATTCAACAGTGAAATGAAATTTACCGTTAATGACTCTATTCATGTCTTAAAGCATCGATGGGATTGAGATGCCACTTTGCGATTTCATAGTTTAATTGTAGTACAATTTTCCCTTAAACATACAGAGGAATATTTTTTGATTTACCGACTTTTCATCCCCTCTCTCCTTCTCTCTTTTTCGTACGCGCAAGAAACGGTTTCAATGGAAACAATCCAAGTGGAAGCCAATGCTACTGCCGCGATTGAATCACGCAAAGAAAATTCGATTTCAAAACGGATCGTAACGGGCAGTCAGTTGACGCAGTATGGTGATTTAAATGTACTGGAGATACTTAAACGTACCGCAGGGGTCACTATTCCTGACGGAACTAAAAAAGGGGCTGTGGGAAAAGGGTACACAAAAGTTCTTGTTGACGGTGAAGAAGTATCCACGAGTTCAAGACATCGTGGCAGTGTGCTGGAGCAAATCAGCCCCGATATGATTGAGCGTATGGAAGTGATGAGCAACGGTTCAGCAGAATACACGGCGGAAGCGATGGGAGGGATTGTCAATATTATCCTCAAAAAACCAAAAAGCGATGGCAAAGCGGTTATCAGACTTACAGGAGGGATGTATCATGATTCACCTATGGGCACCGCTTTCGCTTCCTATGAAAAAAAAGAGGGGAAACTCAGTTATCTCGTTAGTACCACTTCCAGTGATACCCAAAGAGATGATGCCTATACCAATGACAGCAATGGGACCATTCAGTCCAGTGATGAAGAGGGAAGATTTCGCTTCTTGAATCTCAATACCAAACTCATCTATACGGCAGACACTAAAAATAAATATACTTTTGATACAGTATTAGGGACCAGCAAGGAGAACAGTACGATCCATGATGTGACAACCGCATCGGGTACCGTGTCCAAAAATATTAATGAAACGGACAAGAATGACGGAATTTTTTACATGGCAAAGGCTTTGGGTGAACACCATATTTCTCAAAGTACATTGGCCGATTGGAAACTCATTTTACACGGAAGAGAGCAAGAGGGTGAAAAAAATTCACGGGACGCTGTCAGTTTGAATACCTTGCATCAAAAAGATGATTCCCTGTTTCGGGTGTATGGAGTAAATACCAATCTTTCGTACTTATATGATCAGCATTTCTTCAAAGGAGGGGTGGAATATCGTCATATGAGCCAAAGGGATGATATTCGCAATGATGTAAATGCAACCCAAACGTCAAACAGCGTAAGTATGGATCAAGACAGATATGCTCTTTATGTCCAAGATGAGATGAGTTTGGGAGACACGGTCATTCTTACCTCTGGAGTGCGCTATGAAAAGACTTCTCGGGATGTTGGGAATATCGATTCCATTGATTATGTCGCCCCTTCGCTGCATATGCTGTACAAAATCACCCCCGATGATCAGCTGCGTTTGAGTGTCGCCAAGAGTGTCAAACTTCCCAGATTGGATGAGATCAGTTCAACGGTTGACAGCTCACTGGGGGACAATGATATTAACAATCCCGATATCACGGGTAACCCAAATCTTAAAGAAGAGACGGCCATTGGGTATGAGATGCGATTGGAACATTATTTTTCGGACAAAGGGATCGTGAGTCTTAATACGTTTTATCGTGATATGAAAAATAAAATAGAAAAATGGACACGGTTTGAGGGCACCCGCTATGTTCAAAAACCTGAAAACAGCGGTGAGGCACAGCTGTGGGGTACTGAGCTGGAAGTGAAAAAGCAGCTTGGCGAATGGGTAGAGGGATTAGGAATATGGGGAAATGCAACGGTTCAAAAGACAGCATTGCAAAACACGGCGAGTGGTTTTAGCGGGGTGATAGCCCAAACACCGTTGTACCTTTTGAATTTCGGAGCAGATTACACCTATGCTCCTTACGGGTTGGGCTATGGCGCAGCGTATCGCTATAACGGCGGTTTTGATGATCCTATTGATCAAAGTTTTATCGTCAAATCTCAAAATCGGTATGGAGTATTGGATGTCTATGTGACCAAACGGCTTGATTCGACGTTTAAACTCTCCCTAAACCTAAAAAACATTACGCGCGAACCGATTGAAACAACCTCTTCACGTTACGATACCTCAGGAAGTCTGATCCAAATCCAGAGAGACAAAGAGAGCTCACGTTCCAGCGTATTATTGACTCTTGATGGTAAATGGTAAAGCATAGAGCATTTTAATGATCCATAGTCGATAATTACACTTTATTAAAGGAATTTTATGTTGATGACGATTGTCGGACTTTATACTTTTTATATTTTGATGCGCATGTATGTGAGTGTGATGCAAATAGGATTTATCAATCAGGTTAAACGTAAACAAGCAGTGCTGTTGGGTGAGAGCGAATATCTTTATGCCGCTAATTATGCGGTAGCCAAAGAGAAACTTTCGCTGGTAGAGGCGATGGTGGAATACGCGCTTTTCTTTGTATGGATGGCGGGAGCGCTGGTATGGCTGGATCAACTCTTTGTGATGCAAAGTCCGCTTTTACATACTATATTTGCCGTACTGGGACTGATTTTGATCAACAGCGCCGTTATGCTGCCTTTTGGATGGTATGCCAAGTTTAAAATCGATGAGCAGTACGGATTTAACCGTTCAAGTACGGCACAATATATTAAAGACACCCTGATCTCTACCATATTGACGATAATAATCGGCGGTTTGATAGTGTGGGGAATTGCTTCGATTATCAACGCAAGCGAGTTGTGGTGGTTGTGGAGTTTTTGTTTTATATTTGGTGTAGTAGTGCTGATGAACATGTTTTTTCCTACCGTGAGAGCACTCTTTTTTGATAAAGTGACACCTTTGGATAACCCGCAACTGCAAGAACAAATAGCAGATCTGATGGAGAAAACAGGCTTTGTTAGCAGTGGCGTGTTTGTGAGTGATGCGAGTAAACGTGATGCAAGGCTTAATGCCTACTTCGGCGGTTTGGGAAAATCCAAACGGGTAGTGCTGTTTGACACGTTATTGCAAAAACTAACACCGCAAGAGCTGATTGCCGTATTGGGTCACGAACTGGGCCATTTTGCTCACGGGGATTTGTATAAAAATATTGGGATGGTGGGAGCAATGCTATTTGGTATGTTTGCGGCGTTTGGCAATCTTCCTCAATCGCTGTATGTTGAGCTGGGGGTTTCTTCGTCCCCACACATAATGATGATGCTGTTTATTCTCCTCATGCCGATGGTGAGTTTTGTTATGATGCCTCTTATGGGACTTGTTAGCCGACACAACGAATATGAGGCTGATCGTACGGGTTCAGAACTTGGTGGTGCAGAGCACTTGATTTCGGCACTGACGAAATTGGTAAGTGAAAACAAAAGCTTTCCCCTATCTCATCCGCTGTACCGATTTTTTCATACAACCCATCCGCCGGTTATCGAGCGCCTTCGTGCTTTGGGTTCAGATATTGTTGCAGACGTCACCGAAGATTTTGTTGATCCATGCCCCGTACTCTAAAAGAACTCCACAGCGAGATTTCCGAGGCACTATCGGGAGTCGTTGAATCTCCCCGTCGCGAGTCAGAACTGCTTTTGATTGCCTATTTACAGCGTGATCAACTCTATTTCATTACCCATCAAGAGACGTTGATAGACGATCAGGAACCCCGTCTTTTGGAGTGGATTGAACGCAGAAAACGCAATGAACCTCTCGAATATTTGACCAATCGTGTCAGTTTTTACAGCAGAGAGTTTTACATTGATGAGGGGGCACTGATCCCTCGTCCTGAGACGGAGCTGTTGATTGATGAAGTATTGGCACGTGTGAATCCTAATAAACATCTTACGATCGTCGAAGTAGGGGTGGGAAGCGGTATTATCTCGATAATGCTCGCCCTGCATCTGCCCCATGCCCATTTTATCGCTGTAGACATCTCTCCAAGAGCACTGAGCGTAGCACGCCGCAACATTGAGGCCTTTGGATTGTGTGAGCGTATTGAACTGCGTGAGGGTGATTTACTGAGTTGTGTGAGTGAAAAAATCGATCTACTCGTATCTAACCCTCCATATATCGCTCACGAGGTCTCTTTGGAGAGCAATTTATCGTATGAACCGCAAAATGCACTTTTTGGAGGAAGCGTTGGCGATGAAATCATACAGCGTCTTTTGGATGAAGTGCTTGATCGAAAAATTCCAATTTTTATGTGTGAAATGGGATACGATCAACGGGTCAAAGTGCAGGAATATCTAAAATCTTTTGCGGTACAATCATTAGCATTTTACAAAGATTTTGCCTCGTTTGACCGAGGATTTAGTTTAAAGGTGAATCATGAATAAAAAAGCTCTAATTGATGTGTTTTATTTGCTTACAATAGCTATGACGATCGGTGCGGTTTTCGTGTTAGGGGCATTCGTCGCAGCAGTGGTCTTTCATTCTGAAATATTTTTAACCATTCCCTTGCTCTCACGCTATGAAGAGGGAAAAATTATGGGCGAAATTTTTCGCCGCTTCAGTTATTGGGGATACGTGATGGCCGCCATCATCGCCGTGTATGAAGCTGCTCGTTTTAAAGCAATGCAAATTGATAAGGTTTCGATTATGGCATCATTGGGAGCCATTGGTACATTGCTGCTTTTCAGCGGTATCTATACCCCTAAAATGTTGGAGTTTCAACAGCTTGGCGAAGTGGCAATGATGAATAATTCGTTTGAATCATTACACAAAGCAAGCGAGATAGATTTTAAAATCTTGTTAGTGATGTTACTCGTTCTTTTTTGCCGTCGTGCTTATCTTGTGGCGGTCAAGCGATGATTCGTTTTGAAAATGTCACCAAAAGTTTTGGAAAACGGGAGATCTTGCGCGGGGTTAATCTAGAGATAGAGCAGGGGAAAACAACGGTGATTTTCGGCGTATCGGGCGGTGGAAAATCAACGATTATCAAACATATGGTAGGGTTGCTAAGAGCTGATAGTGGAACGATCAGTTATAAAGGGACCCGTATTGATCATGCAGATGAGGCGACGTTACGCGAAATTCGCAAAAAAATCGGTTTTTTATTTCAAAGTGGTGCATTGTTTGACAGTATGAATATTCGGGATAATGTTGCATTCCCAATGGTTGAGCATCAGCAGCTGATTCAAAAAGAACTTGATTATAAAATTGATGAAAAACTCACAATGGTTGGTTTGGATCCTAGCATTGTAAAATCCTTGTATCCCGAAGAACTCAGCGGAGGGATGCGCAAGCGTGTAGGACTTGCTCGTACCCTTGCACTGGAACCGGAGATAATTTTGTACGATGAGCCTACTTCCGGGCTTGATCCTGTAACGAGTGACTTTATTACCCAGATGATTTGCCGCTTGCGTGATGAGATTGGTATGACCTCCGTACTCATCAGTCATGATATTGCAGAGAGTTTCAAAGCAGGGGATAACTATGCGATGTTATTTGATGGAGTGATCGTTGCGGCAGGGGATAAAGAGTCTTTTCTTAACTCACCCAACGAAGTAGTACAACAGTTTATTAATGCACGTTCAAATGGTCCTATAGCATTTCATTGATCCTAACGCCAATAGAACACGTTCCATTTTGGCTACGTTAACACTGGGTTTTGCTCAGCGCAATGCTCGTGTGCAGTTAACTGCACTTTTACATATACTATCTTCCCCCAAACCGTTTTGCCCACCACTCTTGCGGGGTGATGGTTTTCTCTTTTAAATGATTCTCATCAAAATTAAATTCGTATTTGGAGCAGTACTCGAGGATGATGGCATACGCTTCATTGATCTGTGTGCTCATTGCGTGAGCGGTTTGCAGATCATCAGGGTGTTTGTCAGGATGCCATTGTTTCATCATCATTTTATAACGGGATTTTATTTCGGAAAGGGTGACTCGATCACTTAGGCCAAGGAGCGTTTTGGCCTTTATGAGCGTGTCAAAGGAGAGCATGTAAATGTGGAATTAGTCTTTTTGCTGACGCATAAACGTCGGAACATCCAAGAAGTCTTCACTGTAATCACCATTAGATACCATAGCTGCAGCACGAACAACAACACGTGGTTTAGCAGAAGCTGCCTCTTTGTTTTCAAATTCGCAGTTATTGATACCTTGCGCGGCTTTTTTCTCAAAACCAGTAGCTACAAGGGTGATACGGATAAAATCAAGGGCAAGAGTTTCATCCGTTGTCGTACCGAAAATAACTTCAGCACTTTCATCCACACTTTTTTGAACGACTTCCATCGCAGCACTAAGTTCCATAAACGGAAACTCAGGGTGCATATTGAAGTGTACCAATACGCCAAGGGCACCGTTGATAGACATATTATCCAACAATGGAGACTCGATAGCATTTTTGATCGCTTCGTAGGCAGCATTGTCCCCTTTATACTCACCAACACCCATGAGCGCAAGGCCACGGTGACTCATAACAGTACGCAAGTCAGCAAAGTCAAGGTTGATGTCATTTTCACCGCTGGCTAAGATTACACCCGATGTACCGCTAACAGCACGAGCAAGTACACTGTCAACGATTTTAAAACTGTCTTTGATCCCAAGTTTCGGATCAATAATAGAAAGAAGTTTATCGTTTGGAATAACAACGATAGAATCGGACTCATTTTTGAGTTCTTCAAGACCCTCTTCAGCAAGTTTAAGACGTTTACGACCTTCAAAAGAGAAAGGCTTGGTGACAACAGCAATGGTCAATGCACCGACTTCTTTTGCAATCTTAGCGATAATAGGTGCAGCACCTGTTCCTGTACCACCGCCCAAACCGGCAGCAACAAAAACGATATCCGCACCCTCAAGTGCACGACGTAAGTCTTCGTAACTTTCAATCGCTGATTCTTTACCGACTTCAGGCTTCATCCCTGCACCCAAGCCCTTTGTGAGTTTTGCACCTAATTGAATCTTGATTGCAGCAGACCCTTGCTCTAATACTTGCGCATCAGTGTTTGCTATAATGAGTTCAATTCCAGGAATTTCCTCTTTTAGCATATAGCCGATCATGTTTCCGCCGCCGCCGCCGACACCGACTGCTACGATTCTTGCTCCGGTTAATGTTGATGATTCATTGATTGAAAATGGTTCCATGCTTGCTCCTTGATGTGTTTAAAATAATTGGGTTGCCCAATTCCAAAACTTGGAAATTGGATTGGGTTCTTGGTCTTTTGGGTGTGAGTTTGAAGCGATATTGACCATCTTGGATGGTTCAGATTTCGCTTTAGGGTCACTTTTTGGAACAGTAATTTTGGATGCTGTAGAAGAAGGCGTTGAAGGAAACGCAGTTGATTCTAGATCTTCGAGCTCTTCTTCCATGATTGGTGCTTCATAAGGAGCTGCCTCTTCACCGGCATGACGCATTTTTTTGTTGACATCAATTTCATACGGTGTATATTCGCCGGCTGAATATTTGATTAGTCCAACAGCACCCGAATAGGAAGGATCACGAAGGGTATCAAACAATCCTCCCATATCAGATGGCTTTGCGAGTCGTACAGGCATGTTGTCGAGAATGGCAACTGCGAGCTCACGTAAGCCTTCGATTTTAGTAAAGCCTCCGGTGAGAACGATACCGGCACCCATTTGATCTTTTAGACCGCTTTTCTCAATCGATTGAGCAATGATCATAAGGGTCTCTTCAACACGTGCATAGATGACGTTATGTACTACTTCCAGAGACACTTCATGCGTAGATGTTTCATCACCGATAACCGGAAGTTCGATAAGGTCATTGCTTGGGGCATAAAGAGAACCGTAGTTCATTTTGACATTATCTGCTGTTTGTAACGGAGTGTGCAGAGCCATGGATAGATCATTCGTGATGTGATTTGAACCCACACCTAAAAAGTCGTTATAGCGGATAGCATGTCCTGCATGAATAACAATGTTACTCGTATTTCCGCCCATATCGACAACAGCGGCACCGAGTTCTTTTTCATCCAGATTTAACACAGCGATTGCAGATGCGTATCCGCTGAGTACTACGCTCTCCACATCGACACCTGCAGCTTTTACCGCTTTGCGTAAATTATTGAGGTTTGATTTTTGGGTGGTAATAATATGCGTTTCTACTTCTAAACGGGCAGCATTCATACCAAGAGGATCTTCGATAAAATCTTGATCGTCAACTTTGAAATTATAAGGAAGCGCATGAAGTACTTCAAACTCATTGGGAATATTGGCATTGTACAAAGAGGTGTGCATAACACGGTTAATCTCTTTGAGCGTTATTTCTTTATTTGGGACATTAACGATTCCGCTTGAATTGATGCTCTTGGTGTAGGCTCCCGAGATCGTAACAATGGCTGTTTTAATGTCTGTTCCGGCAACACGTCTGGCATCATTAAGAGCACTTTTGATCGATTTGGAAGCAAGCTCGATATTAGTGATACTTCCTTTACGAAGTCCTTGTGCTTTTGAAATACCTGCACCGATTATCTGAGCGCTGTTGTCATCGTCTATTTCGGCGATTATGGCACAGACTTTTGTCGAACCGATATCGATAGCTAAAACCGTTCGTTTCAAAATCAGATCCCCTCTGCATAAATTTTTACTGGATATTTAGTCTCAAGCATTTTCATCAGCTTTTGATTGAGCAAATTTCCTTTTAGCTTCATCGCGGTATTCTCTTCAGCTACTGTCTTATCTTGAAGCAACTTTTGTTCCAAAACGTTATAGAGAATTGCATTTCCGCTTTTCAATGTCAAAAACCCTTGTTTTTGTTTGCTGGCAAACAATTTGTCAATAAATTCAGCGGATTCAGCAGCCGACAACCCGCTTAAAGCTGTTGTTTGCGTGTGCATGATGAAATCACTTACATTCCCGCTAAATGTTTTATAACTGTTTTGAGCTAACTCTTGAAGTTTGCTTTTCTTCATCTCATTAATATAACCTGCGTTAGCTTCTGCTTTTGCTTCTTCATAAGTTTTACTCGCAGCAGGATTAAAAGCATCCAATTTCACAATTACGAACTCGTCACCTATCTTACGTGGTTTCAAGAAAGGTTTTTGAGTTGTCAATTCGGTGATTTCTTTGAATATTTCAGGAGCAAAAAGGTTGTTTGGAGCTGATACGGTTGTCTTGGTGAGATTTTCAGAAGGGGTAAGCGTCCCTTTTTTGAAATCAATGTAACGACGAAGGGCATCATTTTGACTGGCTTGTGCTCCCATGTGGATAATGGAGAGATTGTAAGAAGCCTCTTTTTTAAATTCACTTTGGTGTTTTACCCAATAGGCTTTAGTGCCTGCTTCATCAGAAGCGATTGTAACAGCATCAGGAGTCAACAGTTTGTATTCGATTTTATCGGCAACACCCTGTGCTGATGCAATGGTGTCAGTTTCAAATGTTCTGGCAGCCGGAGTAAAAAGGTAAAGAGTTTTTTGGATGAGAAGCTCTTTGCGCATAGCGGTTTCATACTCTTTGATCGTCAAACGGTTTTGTCCCAGTACAGCTGCATACGTCTCTTTGTCAAATGAACCGCCTTTATAAAAAGCTTGTTGATTTTTAATGACATCGAAAAGTTCTTTGTCACTAACTGTGATACGGTAGCTTTGGGCAAGATTTATTATTAATGCCTGATCGACAAGGGTCTTTAGCGCTTGACGCTGTAATCCGAATTGTTGCGCTTGCTTTTCATCCAGTTTTCCTTGGAAAAGCTGATTGTATTGGTTGAAGAGATTGGAATAAGTCTTTTGAAGTTCTTCTGTCGTGATGGCGACATCGCCAACTTGCGCAACGGCACTGGCTTTGTCTCCATAACTGTATTGACCCCATCCCACAAATCCAGCCCCAATAAAGGCGATTGTAGAAATCCAAATTGTAACAACGAGGTATTTGCGGTGGTGTTGCATCCAAGTAATCATGATTATGTGGGCCTTTAATTCATTTAATAGTGTAGAATTTGGATATTTTATTGCTTTTACCATTAAACTTCGATGAATAGTGAACTACTATAACGGTTGTTAGCGTATTAAAGCCTAAATTTGTAGTCAATAAGGAAAAATATGACAAATCAGCACATTTCAAATCGAGATATGAACGTATTGTGGCATCCGTGCACGCAGATGAAGGATCATGAAACGTTTCCCATTATTCCTATTGCAAAAGGAAAGGGTGTTTATTTAGAAGATTTTGAAGGAAATTACTATATTGATGGTATTAGCAGTTGGTGGGTCAATCTTTTTGGTCATTCAAATCCTTATATAAATAATAAAGTCAAAGAACAGCTGGATACGCTGGAACATGTGATTTTAGCCGGATTTACACATGAAGGTATTGTTGATCTTTCTGAGCGATTGGTGGGATTGGCACCTGAGGGGTTAACGCGTTGTTTTTATGCCGATAATGGTTCCAGTGCTGTTGAAGTTGCCCTTAAAATGAGTTATCACGCGCATCGAAATCAAGGCAAGGAGAAAGGGCTGTTTGTTTCATTGTCAAACAGTTACCATGGTGAAACTCTGGGAGCTCTTTCGGTAGGGGATGTTGCACTCTATAAGGAGACATATGAGCCATTATTGATTCGTTCCGTTCAAACACCTTGTCCGATTGATCAATCAATTCAAGCCGCACAAGAAGCTGTTTCTCATTTTGAAAAATTGTTAAAAGAGAAAAGTCATGAAATAGCGGCGCTGATTGTGGAACCGTTAGTACAAGGAGCAGGGGGGATGGTGATGTACCATCCTTCGTATCTGACTCAAGCCAAACGTTTATGCACAGAGTATGGAATTCATTTTATTGCCGATGAAGTAATGGTCGGATTTGGACGCACCGGCACCTTGTTCGCATGTGAGCAAGCGGATATAACACCTGACTTTCTAGTTCTCTCAAAAGGGCTTACCGGCGGTTATTTACCTCTGTCGGTTGTTATGACGACTGAGTCAATTTACGGCGAATTCTATTGCGATTACAATCCGTATCGCTCTTTTTTACATTCACACAGTTACACGGGAAATGCATTGGCATGCGCGGCCGCTAACGCAACGCTGGATCTGTTTGAAAAAGATAAGGTCATTGAAGCCAATCATCGGCTTGCATCAGCAATTAATGATGGGCTGAAACGGTTTGTTTCACGTAAAGAAGTCAAAGAGATACGCCAGTGCGGTATGATCGGTGTTATTGAGTTACAAGGATTTGACGCTGCTAAACGTATTGGTGTGCAAATCCATCGCCATTGTCTGGCGAACGGAATATTGATACGTCCTTTGGGAAGTGTGATTTACGTGATGCCCCCTTATATTATTACTGTGGAAGAACTGGGTTGTATTTTTGATGCGATAGAGAGCGCTTTAAACGAGTTGACGTTATAATAATGGCACTAAATCCAGAAGGCAGACCTGTGCAAAAATCCCCTCATATTCCTGTTTTGTATCGCGAAGTGACAGAAGCATTTAGTGCGTGTGATGAGGGGATTATTATTGACTGTACGCTTGGATATGGCGGACATACCTCTTTGTTATTGGATGCCAATGAAAAACGGCATTTAATAGGGATTGACCAAGACCCTACGGCGATTGCTTTTTCAACCCAGCGTTTGGAGTCCTATGGAGATCGTGTTAGCATTCGGCAGGGGCGTTTTTCAGCGGTTGCCCAGAGTCTTTTGAATGAGTATGGGGATCAAGTTTGTGGGATTTTGGCCGATATAGGGGTATCATCACTTCAGCTTGATGTGAGAGAGCGCGGGTTTTCGTATGAAAGCGATACGCTTGACATGCGGATGAACCCTGACGCGTCTTTGTGTGCCAGTGAAGTGGTCAATGAGTATTCGCGAAGTGCTTTAGAATATATTTTACGCGAATATGGTGAAGTGACCAATGCGAAACAAGTAGCGCAAACCATTGTTCAAAAACGTCCGTTTGAATCGGCAAAACAGCTTTCCGATGCTATTTTTCATTTGATGCCAAGGGGTAAGAAAATTCATCCATCGACCTTGGTGATGCAAGCGATTCGTATCGAAGTCAATGATGAACTAGGTGAATTGACACGATTACTGGACGCGATTGATAAAGCACCTCAAAAGCGTCTTTGCGTGGCGATTATTACTTTCCATTCTTTGGAAGATCGGATTGTAAAACAGCGTTTTTCGACATGGGCTAAAAACTGTATTTGCCCCGATGATGCGATGCGATGCACGTGCGGCAATAACAATGCGATCGGCAAAGTCATGACCAAGAAGCCTTTGAGTGCGCAAGAGGATGAACTACGTGCAAACTCGCGAAGCCGAAGTGCAAAATTACGAATTTTTCAGATAAACAGATAGGTTTTACAGATGAGTGACAAATACGATATTTTAGATGCGACTCAGGAGATTATCGTACCCGATGATACGATGGGGATTCATTTTTTACGCAATGTCTTTGTAGGGGTTTTTCTTGTTTTAATCTTTGTTTTTCCTAAAATATTTATACAGACGCAAATCTATTTTAAAAGCAGAGAAATTTCAACCCTCAACCGCGAACACGATGCCCTCAAAGAAGAAAACCGCATCATCCATTCCAAAGTAGAAACGATGTTGTACAAAAGCAAAATATTGGATACGTTGTATTAGTCCAATAAGGAATAAGATTTCTGATGGTATAATCCCCCTTTAATTTTCTCTATTGAGGATACTTGCGCCATTATGTTTAAAGCACTTTTGCTCTGTATGGCATTTCTCACTTTACATGGGGCTCCATGGCGGGAAATGAAAACGTTTAACGTGGCAAAAGATGAGATGGTCAAAATTATGATCAAAAGCGAAGGGCAGGAGCGAATGCTCTCTTGGCGATGGACGCTTTATACGGATAAAGCTTTGATCGTTCATGAAAGCTTTGATCGGTTTGTGGGACAGCATGTGTTGTATGCCGGATACAGCAATCAAAGTTTTCGAAAACAGCTTCTTCCCGCAGTGAAGAGCCAGAGAGATGCCGCGTATGCGATTGTTGTTTTTAAAAAGTTTGACGAAGGTGCCAAAAAAGCGCAGTTTGATTTCTTGGTCTTTGACAAAGAGAAACGAATAGTGTTGGATTATTTAACGGAGAAGTGATTGTTGTGATGTTAGAAAGTGTCGAAACCATTATTCGTGAACTTGTAGAGGAAGTTGATTTCCCGCAAGCAACACAGCTGTTCTCAAAGCTATCAGGTGGAAAGCGTCTGCGTGCGAGGTTAATTTTGACCATTGCTCCTGCCCATCCTGACGCCGCGCGATTGGGTGCGATTGTTGAGCTGATTCATGCGGCGAGTTTATTGCACGATGATGTCATCGATGATGCGATGCTGCGCCGTGGTGTAGAATCGGTGAATGCAACGCATGGCAGTAAGGTTGCGATCATGCTGGGGGATATTTTGTATTCCAAAGCTTTCAGTGCCTTGACTGCTTTTGATCCTGAGATTGCCCGAACGATATCACAGTCGGTCACCCAGCTCTCGGTGGGCGAGATGATGGATGTTGAGATGGGGAGAGCGTTTAATCTGGATCGTGACCTTTATCTCAAAATGCTGTATTTAAAAACAGCGACACTCATTGAGTCTTGTGCCTATTGTGCCGCGTTACTTGAAGGCAAAGATGCTCACGTTTATGGTTTATACGGTAAAAATCTGGGGTTGGCATTTCAAATTGTGGATGATATTTTAGATATTATCGGAAATGAAGAAACTTTGGGAAAACCTGCATTGAATGATTTTGTGGAGGGGAAGACAACATTACCTTACATGGATTTGTATGATGTTTTGGATAGCTCAGACCAAGAGAAGCTTATGGGATGCCATGGCAGAGTGCTTGAGGCTTCAGAAAAACAATGGCTTTCCAATGCGATGAGTGTGCATGGGATCATTGCACGTTCCTATGCACGAGCACAGGAACTTTGCGATGAAGCGTTGAGCGTTATTGGCGATGAAGCGGCACTGCGTGCGATTATTACCTCTGTGATTCAAAGAAGTCATTAATGCATTATCTCGTCATCAGTTTTTCGCATAAAAACTCAACACTTTCCCAGCGTGAGAAGTTGGCTTTTGTGGATGATGCGGCAAAAATAGAGATGATGCGAAAAATAAACAACCATCCACATATCAGCGAATCCATGATTCTTTCAACGTGCAATAGAATCGAAATCTTTTGCAGTTGCAGTCAGATTGAAGAGGCAAGCGATTATCTTCTCTCTCTGCTATCAGCGCATTCCCATTTTGGATTGGATGAGTTGAAAATGCGTGGAGATATTCTGGATGATTACGGTGCGATACATCACCTCTTCAGTGTTGCCAGTTCGCTTGACTCAATGGTAGTAGGCGAAACGCAAATAGCAGGGCAGATCAAAGATGCTTTCAAGCTCTCATTGGAACATGAGTTTTGCGGACTTAAAATCTCAAGAGCCATGCAGTTTGCCCAAAAATGTGCGGCTGAAATACGCAATGCAACCGGGATCTCTTCCAAACCGGTTTCAGTGGCAAGTGTTGCGGTGAGCAAAGCACGTGAATGCTGCGGCTCTTTGGAGGGGATGAGGGCTCTTGTGATCGGATCGGGAGAGATGTCGGTCATCACGTGTAAGCATCTTGTCGCGCAAGGGGCTGATGTCACGATTATGAATCGGACGTTTAGCAAAGCGCAAGAGATCGCAGAGGAATGCAAGGTAAGGGTTCGATCCTTTGCAGAACTTGCTATGGCTGTGAATGAGTACCAGCTTCTCTTTACCGCAACAGGTTCTATTGCGCCTATTATTGATGAAGAGATGATGGAAACCTGTACGTTTGATCGTTATTGGTTTGATATGGCGGTTCCTAGAGATATAGAGTACGAAAATGGATCGTTTGGAATTCACGTGTATCGTATTGATGATCTCAAAGAAATTGTATCGACAAACATAGCGTTACGCGAAGATGAAGCACGTACTTCCTTTGTCATTGTCGGTCGTCAAAGTGCCGCTTTTTTTGAATGGCTCAAAGCCCTCACGATCGAGCCATTGATTAAAACGATGTATGAAGCAGCTTATCGTTGTGCTGACACGGAAACCAAGCGAGTTATCGATAAGGGTTTTGTTCCCAAAGAATGTGAAGCGGCGGTCCAAAAAGCGACACAGCAAGCGCTCAAACGTTTTCTCCACCCATTTGCACAGCGGATGCGTGATGCCTCTGATCCGCTTAGAGCAGATTCATTGATCGGGGCAATGAGCTTTTTAACCAATCAAAATGATGATCAAACTTCACCAACCCAAAAATCTTATAAAGGTTCCTAATGCGTTTTTCCAAAGCCTATATTCCTACCACCAAAGAGTCCCCTAAAGATGCACAGCTTCCCAGCCATATCTATCTATCTCGCGGTGGATTTGTAACACAGGTTGCGAGTGGTTTGTACAATTTTCTTCCTTTAGGAAAGCGTGTATTGCGTAAAATCGAGACGATTATTAATGAAGAGATGGAGCATGCGGGAGCACTGGAAGTGGATCTAAGCTTCGTTACACCGGCTGAACTGTGGCAAGAAAGCGGACGTATCGAGAAGTTTGGTAAAGAGTTACTGCGTTTTCGTGACCGTAAAGAGAACCTTTTTGTTCTTGGGCCGACGCATGAAGAGATGATGGTCAGTATCGTGCGTAATCGTGTAACAAGTTACAAGCAGCTCCCTATCAATCTTTATCAGATCAAGACCAAATTCCGTGATGAAGCACGTCCCCGTTTTGGATTGATGCGCGGACGTGAGTTCGTGATGAAAGATGGATACAGTTTTCACTCAAGCACGGAAGATCTGGATCGTGAATTTGATGCGATGGAAGCATCTTATAAGCGGATATTAGAGCGTTTAGGTCTTGATTATCGTGTTGTTGAAGCTGACAGTGGAGCGATTGGCGGGACGGGTTCAAAAGAACTGATGGTCTTGGCACAAAGCGGTGAAGATACCCTTGCAGTGTGTGATACGTGTGAATACGGTGCCAATGTCGAAGCGGCACGTCGCGCACCGCGTAAAAATATCCCTGAAGCGCCGAATGCTGATTTTGCCCGTTTTAAAACACCGGATATCAAGTCAATCGAAGATTTGAGCCAGTTTTTCAAAGTAGATCCGTATTACACGCTAAAAGCAGTGATAAAACGTGCAATGTATGTTGAGGGAAGCGAATTAGTCTGTTTCTTTATCCGTGGATGCGATGAGCTTCAAGAGGTCAAGGCATGTAACAGTGTAGGTGCTATTGATTTGGTGGATGCTAGTGAAGAAGAACTCAAAGAGCTTGGATTGATTCCCGGTTTTGTAGGACCGTTGGATCAAGATAAAATTCGTTTGGTAATGGACAATGATACAAAAAATGCAACGGCAATGATTTGTGGAGCCAATGAGTGCGATTACCATTTTGTAGGTGTTGATTTGAGCGTTATGAACGAAGCGGTGTTCGCTGATCTTGTCGAAGTCCAAGAAGGGGATGGATGCCCTCACTGTAACGGCAAACTCCTGCACACCAAAGGGATCGAAGTAGGGCATATTTTTAAATTGGGTACGACGTACTCCGCCCCTCTTAAAGCGGAATATTTGGATGAAAACGGACGTTCTACCCCGTTTATCATGGGTACGTACGGGATGGGAGTGAGCCGTCTCGTTGCTGCCGTCATCGAACAGCACCATGATGACAAAGGGTGTATTTGGACGAGTGCTACTGCACCGTATATGGTGGATGTAATGATCTCCAATATCAAAGAAGAAACGCATGTAGCCTACGCAGAAACATTGTATGAAGCGTTGGGTAAAGCAGGGATTGAAACCATTTTGGATGATCGTAAAGAACGTTTTGGATTTAAAATGTCCGATGCAGAGCTCATCGGTTTCCCATTTACCGTGATTATCGGTAAAGAGATGGAAAACGGTTCGGTGCAAATTATGATTCGAAGTACTCGTGAGATGCTAACGGTGAATGCGGATGATGTACTTTCAAAAATTAAGGAACTTATCGGATGATCTATTTTCTGATCTATCTTTTTTTAGAGGTCATTATCAGCGTAAACATTGCCTCAAAAATCGGTGGCTTGATGATGTTTACCGAAATTATGGTGAGCGCATTGGTCGGTATCGCAATTCTTTTTAATTTTAGAACCACATTGCTTGCTAATGTTATGGAACTTAAAGAACGGCGTATTAGCGCAAATGGATTTTATAAGCGCAATCTTCTTTCCCTTTTGGGAGCGATATTGCTTATTTTACCGGGTATTTTTACAGATATAATGGCAGTAATAATACACATCGTATTATTGGGTTCACTCATTGTTAGTCGTTTTATGCCAAAATATCCCCAACAAAACCAATCACACCAACAAAAGGATGACAATGTTATTGATGCAGAAATTATCAACGATTCTCCTGCTTTGCGCTAATGTATTTGCCGCAAGCGATGCGGAAGTATTAGCCTATGTAAAAAAAGGGATTGCTTCGAATGCAAACGTAAGCAATGTAGAAGTAACTCTTAATGGAAAAAAGCCCGTACCTAATATGAATGGCTGGCAAGCCTATTTTGTTGCCATTGATGCAGATGTGAAGCAAGGTGCTGAAATCCGCCATGTTAACCAAAACGGTACCTATTTTATCAGCGGTGATAGCATGGCAACCGAATTGGTCAATATCAAGACCAATGAGCGTTACAATGATACTCTAGCGCCTGATTTTCCAAAGCAGTTTTATACGAAAAATAATCTTGTCAGCGGCAATGCAAATTCGAAGCACAAAGTAGCTATTTTTTCCGATCCTTTGTGCCCATTTTGCCACCGTTACGTTCCTGAAACACTTTCATATATGACAAAATATCCGGCTGTATTTGGAGTCTATTATTTCCATTATCCTCTTCCGACACTACACCCTGCAGCAGTCACATTGACAAAAGCCGCTATTGCAGCAGAGCAAGCGGGGATGGACAATGTGACAATGCGTTTGTATACCGTTGAAGTGAATGCCAATGAAAAAGATGAAAGTAAAATTTTAGATGCGTTTAATAAAACATTCAAAACGAAGTTTTCTCTTGCAGATATTCGTCGTCCATCGGTACTAAAACAGTATGAATTAGATCAAAAAGTGGCGCAAATGGCGATGGTGTCGGGAACACCTACTGTATTCTTTGATGGAAAAAAAGACTCTAGTAAAAATAAGTATAAAGAAGTAAAGGTTAAGTAATTGATGAAAAAGCTCACCATCGCAACCCGCGGCAGTAAACTCGCTCTTTGGCAGTCCAAATACATCAAATCGGTGATCGAATCCAATCATTCTGATGTGGAAGTAGAACTTAAAATCGTTATTACCTCAGGGGATAAGATTCTGGATGTTCCATTAGCGAAAATCGGGGGTAAGGGGCTTTTTCTAAAAGAGATTGAAGAAGCGATGTTGGCAGGTGAGGCACAAATGGCGGTCCATTCGCTTAAAGACGTTCCCACTGTAATGCCAAAGGGACTTTTACTCTCGGCAATTACAAAGCGTGAAGATGTACGTGATGCGATGCTGAGCGAAAAATACGCTGATATCGAAGCATTGCCACAAGGTGCTGTTGTAGGAACATCCTCGCTGCGCAGACGAATGCAGTTACTTCAGCAACGCCCTGATTTGATTATCAAAGATTTACGCGGCAATGTAGATACCCGTATCCGTAAACTCAAAGAGGGCGAATTTGACGCGATTATATTAGCGGCTGCCGGGATTAATCGCTTGGGACTCAATGACAGTGTTAAGTATTTTCACCCGATCTCTATGGACGAGATGCTTCCGGCAATGGGGCAGGGAGCTTTGGGAATCGAAACGGTTAATGAGCCATGGGTGCTAGAGATCGCACGTGGACTTGAAGATGCAGACAGCCGCTTGGAAACAACGATTGAACGTGGATTTATAGATACATTACAAGGCGGTTGCCAAGTTCCCATCGGAGTCAGTGCACGTGTACAACCTGATGGAACCGTAGATGTTCGTAGTATTCTGGGTCTTCCAGATGGCAGTGAGATGATGGGTGAAGAACTCAATGTTGCTCGCGATGCCATAATGAGTGTCGGTGAAGCGATGGCACAGCGTTTGATTGATCAGGGAGCTATGGAGCTTTTACGTCGTGCCGAGATCATGGCTGATGGACATAAAGTATGACATTAGCCAAAACGCTAGAACTATTAAAAGGACGTAATGAACTGTGTGTGATTGATACCCCTTTAGACATACATCTTGAGATTCCGCATTTGGCGTATGCCGAAGTCAAAAAAGAAGGGGGGGGTAAAGCGCTTTTGTTTACCCATCCGCTTGATTCGAAAAGTAATAAAGAGTTTTCGACTCCTGTTGTCATGAATCTTTTTGGATCCTATGCACGAACCGAGTTTTTATTTGGACGCGATGTTGAGGGTGTGGCAGTCGAGATTGAAAAGTTATTACACATGAAACCGCCACAAGGTTTCAAAGAAAAAGTGGGGATGCTGGGTGATCTTTTCAGTATGAAAGATATGTTTCCCAAAAAGCTCAAAACACGTGGGGCTTGTCAGGAAATTGTTTTTCAAGGTGAAGATATCAATTTGTATGATTTGCCAATTCTCACCACATGGGAAGAAGACGGCGGCCCTTTTATTACCATGGGGCAGGTGTATACGCAGAGCTTAGAAGGAGAAGTCGTTAATCTTGGGATGTATCGCCTGCAAGTGTATGATAAAAATCATTTAGGAATGCACTGGCAAATCCATAAAGACTCTTCGCATTTTTTTGACCAGTATCAACGCGCAGGTAAAAAAATGCCTGTTTCAATCGGTATTGGCGGTGATCCACTGTATACTTGGTGCGCTACGGCCCCATTGCCATACGGTGTAAATGAATTGCTTTTATACGGTCTTATTAAAAAAGAGACCGTAAAGCTAGTCCAATCGATCACAACGCCATTGTATGTTCCTGAAGATCTTGATTTTGTCATCGAGGGATGGGTCGATCCTGAGAAAATGGTACTTGAAGGCCCTTTTGGAGATCATACAGGTTATTACACATTGGAAGAACACTATCCAGCACTGGAAGTCAGCGCCATTACCAGCCGAAAAAATCCTCATTATTTGGCAACGGTTGTCGGCAAACCGCCATTGGAAGATAAATACATGGGCTGGGCAACTGAACGTGTTTTCTTACCGCTACTTCAAACCAATGCATCCGATTTGATTGATTACCATATGCCGGAAAACGGAGTATTTCACAATCTTATTTTGGCAAAAATGCGTACCCTTTACAAAGGACATGCAAGACAGTTTATGCATCTTTTTTGGGGATCAGGGCAAATGAGTTTTGTCAAACATGCTCTTTTCTTTCCTGAAGATGCTCCGAAATTAACGAATTACGACGCATTGACAACCTATGCGCTCAATCGTTTCTTGCCAAAATGTATTTTTATCTCCGAGGGGATCACGGATGCATTGGATCACTCCAGTCCCGAAGCGTTAGTTGGAGGAAAACTTGGTATTGACCTGACAGCTTCTTATTCTGTGACTCGACCCGAAGTGATTGACAGCAGTGAGCTTCTTGGATTGATACGACCTTTAATGAACGAAGTAGAAGATGTGACGCAATACATGCGTCATACGGCTAACCCTATTACCATTATCAGTGTTACGAAAAAACGCTCACTTGCACACGTAGCCCAGATGCTCTCATCGATAGAAAAATATTTGAGAATCGTTATTGTTGTCGATGCTCAAAATAATGACATTCATAACCCGTACATGCTTTTGTGGCGTGTGACGAACAATATGGATGCCGGACGTGATATTATGATTCATAACTCTATCGTTTCTATCGATGGAACATCTAAAAACCACTATGACGGTTTTGAGCGCCAATGGCCCGGAGATGTAAACTGTACTCCTGCTGTTATTGAAAAACTTAAATCACTTTCACTCTGGGATTTGGATAGTAATTTAGAGAAAAAATATCAACTTTAACCAATTGCTACATTCTTGTTTGCCTTTGGGTGTCATGAGAAGTATATTAAGCAATTTATTAGAATTACTGATGTAACATCAATTTACATTTTTTATAACAGGAACTACTATTTTGATGACAAAATTTAATAAATTCACGGCTCTTTCTATGTTATTGGCTGCTTCAGTCCTCAGTAGTGCGACCTATAAAGGTCAAAAAGTTTACATTGAAAGCTGCAAAGAGTGTCACGGTGGAGGGCAGGAATTGGCGGCTTCTAAAAAAATGTCGACATGGGAGAAATATATGGATAAAAAGGGTGAGAAACTCGCTGATATTCATATCTCTTCTAAAAGAGCGCAAGGCTCATGGGAATATTTTGAAAGCCGTAAATTTACCAAAGATTCTAGACATCTTGAAGATTTTCTCGTTGAGTATGCCAGAGACAGCGGTAACGTCCCCGCCTGTAACTAATACAACACTCTGCCCTATGGCGTCATCCGGGCGATGATGCTTTTTTCTCAACCAAATTCCGCTAAAATCCTTTAACTTTTTATACTATACGGAGAGATCATGGAAAAAATGTGGTCCGGACGGTTTGCACAGGATGCATCGTCACTATTAGAACACTTTAATGCCTCTATTATGTTTGATCAAAAATTGTACCGTGAGGACATCGAAGGCTCCATTGCCCATGCCCAAATGCTTTGTGCTCAAGGAATATTGACCTCTCAAGAATTGGCTTCAATCGAAGAGGGGATGGCACAAGTTTTGAGTGAGATCGAATCGGGTCATTTTGAGTGGAAAATCGGTGATGAAGATTTGCACATGGCCATTGAAAAACGTCTTACGATGATCATTGGGGATGCCGGCAAAAAACTTCATACCGCACGCAGCCGAAATGATCAGGTAGCTTTGGATTTTAGACGGTATGTTCTGCGTAAAAACAATGAAGTTGTCATGCTCATTAAAGAACTAATGGTTGCTGTTGTGGATATCGCTCGTGAACACGCCACAACGCTGTTGCCGGGTATGACTCATTTACAGCATGCTCAACCGATTAATTTTGGATTTCACATGTTGGCGTATGCAACGATGTTTAAACGCGATATTGAGCGTTTTGAGAGTTCGTATGCACGTAACAATGTTTCTCCGATCGGATGTGCCGCACTTGCAGGTACGCCGCATAATATCAATCGCGAAATGACAGCAAAACTGCTAGATTTTGACAGCGTCAGTATCAACTGTCTGGATACCGTCAGTGACCGTGATTTTGCACTCGAAATCCTTTTTAATATTTCTACATTGATGATGCATATTTCACGTCTTTCGGAGGAAATTATTCTGTGGTCAAGCTATGAGTTTCGTTTTGTGGAACTCTCGGATGAATATTCGACAGGTTCATCCATTATGCCTCAGAAAAAAAATCCCGATGTTCCAGAGTTACTGCGCGGAAAAACAGGGCGTGTGTATGGAAATCTGATGGGGCTTCTGACGGTTATGAAGGGATTGCCTTTAGCCTATAATAAAGATACCCAAGAGGATAAAGAAGGGGTGTTTGACAGTGTAGAAACTGCCGAGATATCATTGGAAATCTTGCGTGAAGCGCTCAAGACGATGACTGTGAAAAAAGAAAATATGGCAAATGCCTGCAAACTCGGTCATTTAAGTGCAACCGACTTGGCTGATTATTTGGTAGAGCATTGCGGTGTACCGTTTCGTGAAGCACATTTTATTACCGGAAAAGCAGTTGCCCGTGCTGAGGCATTAGGCATTGATCTAAGTGAGATTGAATACAAAGAACTTCACGCAATCGATGAACGTATCAAAGAGGATGTGATCCGCTATTTGAGCATCGAACACTCTATGAATGCCCGTACATCCCAAGGCGGTACGGCCGAAGTGCGTACGTTGGAACAGATTATTTATTTCGATCATTATTTACAGGAGACCAAATGAAAATTACCGTAAGCCACCAGGATGCAATGCGCTTTGAGGCAAAAACTGAAAAAAGCAGTTTTATCATCGATTGCCCTCAAATTTCCCCGATTGAGTACTTTTTAAGCGGTATTATTACGTGCAGTGCAACCGATGTTGTCATGCTCCCAAAACAACAGGGGTATGAAGTAACCAATTTGCAAGTAGATGGAGAAGTCGTACGCAATGAAGATGCTCCGAAAAAGTTTAATGCACTTCATTTGGAGTATCGTTTTGACTCGAATGCGGATGATACCCTCGCAGCACGCTGGGTGATGGCGAGTTTGGAGACCTATTGTTCAACGATCAATACGATTCGCGATACGACTGAGATAACCTACACGATCAAACATAACGGTAAAACGATCCGTGAAAATGAAAAGATGATCAGCGGCGGCGGAAGTACCGTTGATTTCGGCACTCTTCAAGGATGTAATGCATAATCTTTTTGTACATTAGTTGGATTGCACTTTAAACTTTTGGGCACTTTCTCTGAGTGTATGCAATTGATCAACAATAGTTGAAAAACGATTCTCAAGATTGCCTGAAATCTCGAGAACGCTTGCAGATTCCTTCATAAATCCTTTGACATTGTCACCCATTTGACCGGCATCTTGCTGGATTCTCATAATAATTCCTTCGATGTCACTGGTTGATTTTTGACTTTTTTCCGCCAATTTTCGTACTTCATCTGCCACAACAGCAAAACCGCGACCATGTTCACCGGCACGTGCCGCTTCGATTGCTGCATTGAGTGCCAAGAGGTTTGTTTGATCTGAGATATCTTTGATAAGACCGATTATGCTAGAGATTTCTTTAATAGAGCTTTCTAATGTGATGGCATCATCTCCGATATCGGCTAATGTTGGAATAAATTGCTCATTACTCCAGGTATTGAGAGAATGGAGTTGTTGTTTGGTATCATCCGATGCAGCTTCAGATATTTTTAATGCAGTGTGAATTTGACCAATGACGATATTAAAGTTATTAATGATGTGATTGATAGGCAGCTTGTAGTGCTGCAGATCATTTGATGGAGGTAAATCCAGTGCTGATGAAATATCACCGCTGGATATAGCTTCTAGCATCGCAATAATAGGATTGGATTGATCGAGCATATACTCTTTTCGTAATTTAAACTCTACACGTCGATCACGCATAATGATAAAAGTATGCAACAAGCGCTGTTTAGAATCAAAAACTGGGACAACAAAAACGAAGATAGGGATATTTTCCTCTTTGCGTGTGGAGATATAGATGATCTCTTTAGCACTAAATCCAGATGACTTTTGATGATCGGTATGGTTTTTGATGAAGTCACAAAGAGAACATGCACCATTTTTAGTAACAAGTGATGAAAATGATGGATTTGATTTTAGTTCACTGTCTGTTACTTGCAAAAAGTCTTGAAGCATTGTATTTGCATTGATAATTTTTTGAGATGAATCTAAAACAGCAACCGCACTTGGAAAAAATTCGACGAAACCAGACCAAAAAGAGCGTTCCTGATCTTTGAGTTTCATTAAATATTCAAGATCTTCTTGCACGGGACGTATCGCGTCGAAAGAGTATTTTTTTTCATGAAATAAAAACAGTTCTGTTTTGTGAATCTCATTTGCAATCACATTAGCAAGACTTTGTAACTCTTCTTTATATTTATTTTTAAACATTGATTATGTTCCTAAGCACCTATTTTTTGAAAATTATAACGGAGCATCCTATTTGAAGAGGTAAAAGTCTGATTAAATAATAATCAATAATATTTTGATGCAAGGACAATATACTTTAACAGACAAATTACCGATATACTGTTACAGTTTAATATATGTGAGTATAACTATGAAACAGACGGATCAAACACTACTTGAGCAGATGCGAATTACTGAATTTGACATTTCCAATCGTAAGCTACTGCTTGCTTTGACACAAAATGATTGTGATCTTTTAAAAAAATGCAAAAATTGTATCGAGGCAACGATAGATTCATTGGTAGCGGTATTTTATGAATTGCAAACCAGCATCCCTGAAATTTCTCTTCTAATCGGAGACGCAGATACCTTGGCACGTCTGCAAAGCGCACAGCGGCGATATGTCCTTGATCTCTTTAGCGGGTTGTATGATTTGGAATATGTGAATAACCGTTTGCGTATTGGTCTGGTGCACAAGCGTATCGGAGTAGAACCGAAGCTTTATCTTTCTGCCATTAATACGCTAAAGGGACTTCTCATAAAGGCGGTCAGCGAATCAATAGAAGATGAATCGGTACGTGTGAACACCCTTGCTGCCCTTGATAAACTGATTACGTTTGATGTCACATTGGTATTTGAAACGTATATTCGAAGCCTCGTCTCTGAAATAGAATCCTCCAAGGAAAAATCTGAGCGGTACGCGACTACACTAGAAGAGAAAGTAAAAGAAAGAACGGTACAGCTTGAAGAACTCTCGAGAAATGATCCTTTGACGGGATTGCTTAATGTACGGGGGCTCAATGATACTCTGACACGGGTACTTCGTGCAGCTCAGCGCCGTTCTGAGCCTGTTTGTCTTGTTTATATCGACATCAACGATTTTAAAATTGTTAATGACACGCAGGGGCATCAAGCCGGAGATGAAATTTTAAGAGTAGTGGGTGCTTCCATCAAAAAAGTTTCAAGAGCAGAAGACAGCTGTTTCCGTTACGGCGGCGATGAATTTTGTTTGATTCTTCCTAATTGTACTGAATCAAAAGCAAAAGAAATCTATATTAACAGGTTAAGAGCCGAGATTAACAAAAAAATGGAAAAGGTCACCATCAGTGTAGGTGTTGCTCAGGCGGGGACTGATGAATATCCCGAAGCTGAAGTGTTTATCCATGAAGGCGACCAGAAAATGTACCTAGACAAAAAGGTGCATAAAGCCAAGAAAAACGTCTAAGCCTTTATAAAAAATCTTTCGAATTGGCGTCAGCAAAATGACCCCATTTCAGATGAGCACCGCCTAGAAGATGAAAGTGGAGATGTTTTACTTCTTGCGCGCCATCTTCGCCAATGTTGCTGATAATACGGTAACCGCTTTCATTAATCCCTACTTCTTTGGCTACTTCTTGAATAAAAGTTGTCATTTTCCCCATAACCTCGCCCGGGATATCATTAAAACTATCGTAGTGTGCTTTGGGAATAATTAGGACATGAACAGGTGCTTTTGGGTTGATATCGTGAAATGCATAGAAGCTTTCATTTTCAGCAACCATGTTTGAAGGGATTTCTTTCGTGACGATTTTACAAAAAATACACATGTTACACCTTTTTTTTATCCTCATTGTATCATACAGATGAAGCCTTGAAGCTTATTGTAAAAGAGATTTGATTACAATTGCCTAACTATAATGAATGATGGAGATTTAGCTTTGGAAGAGTGGTACAACGCTATAAAATCGGCCGATACAATTGATAAAATTGAAGAAATTCGTATTTCTGTCTTTGGCAAAAAAGGGATAATGAACGCTGAGTTCGCCCGCATGAAAGATGTTCCCGATGCCGAAAAAGGGACGTTTGCAAAAGAACTTAATATCCATAAAGAGGCTCTTAATGCACTTCTTTTGGAACGTAAACTGGTCTTGGCACTTGCTCATCTTGAGCAGACGATGAAAGAAGAAGCGATTGATGTCAGCCTTTTTTCTCCTCAAAGCGAGCGCGGAAGTTTGCATCCGGTACTCGAAACCATGGATCGCATTGTCGAGTATTTCACGGCGATGAACTTCTCGGTTCAAACAGGGCCTATGGTCGAAGATGATTTTCATAACTTTGAGGCATTGAATCTTCCGAAATATCATCCGGCACGTGACATGCAAGACACTTTTTATTTTAAAGATGCGATGCTTTTGCGAACGCATACGTCGCCGGTACAGATTCGTACGATGTTAAGTACTCAACCTCCGATCCGCATGATCGCGCCGGGAGCCGTATTTCGCCGTGACTATGATTTAACGCATACCCCAATGTTTCATCAAGTCGAGGGATTAGTCGTAGAAGAAGCTGATAAAGTCTCTTTTTCCAATCTAAAGTATATTCTTGAAGATTTCCTGAAAACGATGTTCGGAGATATCGATGTGCGTTTCCGTCCGAGCTTTTTCCCTTTTACAGAACCGTCAGCCGAAGTGGATATCAGCTGTATTTTTTGTGCAGGTGAGGGAAGCCGTGTCTGTTCAAAGACAGGTTGGTTAGAAGTTTTAGGGTGCGGCATTGTCGATCCGAATGTCTTTAAAGCAGTAGGTTATGAAAATGTCAGCGGTTATGCCTTCGGTCTTGGGGTTGAACGTTTTGCGATGCTGATACATCGTATTGGAGATTTGAGATCTTTATTTGAGGGTGATGTTAGATTATTGGAGCAGTTTAGATGATCGTTACTAAAAATTGGTTAGATGAGTGGATTGATCTAAGCGGGGTTGAAACCCAACTGCTTCTTAAAACATTAAATGCAATTGGATTGGAAGTAGATCGCCACGACACTGTCCGCGTTCCGGATAAAATTGTAATCGGTTATGTAGAGAGTTGTGAGCGTCATCCTGATGCGGACAAACTCAATGTGTGCCAAGTAAATACAGGCAATGATGTACGTCAAATCGTGTGCGGGGCATCCAATGTGCGTGCCGGTATTCATGTTGCGGTTGCGATGGTGGATGCTGTACTGCCTGATGGATTAAAAATCAAAGCAGCAAAGCTGCGCGGTGTTGAATCGCTGGGAATGATCTGCTCGGCAAAAGAGATCGGACTGCCTGCTATGGGTGAGGGGATTATGATCCTCGATGAGAGTATCGGCAAGCTTGTTATCGGTAAAGAGCTTAAGGATTATCCGTCATTTTGTGATGATATCATTGAAATCGAATTAACTGCTAACCGCGGAGATTGTCTAAGCGTTCACGGTATTGCACGTGATTTGAGTGCTGCTTTTAACAAAGATCTAAAAGAGCTGAATCAAAAAGAGGAGCAGGAAGGGCGATTAGGTATCGGACGTATTTTACAGCTTCAACATACAGAAACATTTGATACGGAACTTCTTTTTGGGGCAGTGGATATCAAAGAACTTCAGGTTCCTTTTCTCGTAGCATTACGCATGGCCATTATTGAAGAGAGCTATGAAACCGTTCTGGACGCATTGTTGCAGTACGCAACGCACAATACAGGAGTTATCTTACGTGCATATCCATTTTCGTGCTTAGAAGAAACTTCGAATGCCAAATCCATTATTTCACTTGTAAAAGATGACAATGGCTATGCATCATTGTATGGTAAAGAAAAACTTTCAGTGATCGGGGTTTCACAGCAAAAAGAAGCCCGCTTTAGCGACAATGAAGGACTAGCAATCATTGAAGCCAGCTACATTCCTCCTGAAATTATCTCCCAAATTATGGGTGAAAAAAAGATTGATAGCTGCCCTCACTATTACCGTACCTCCAGAGGAAGTGAGCCAAAACTCAATTTTGGGATGCGCCATGCTATGGAGTTGTTTGAAAAATATTCTGAATCGACTGTTTATGCGGGTCACTTAGAACTTCAAACTCCAAGAGAAGCGCGTGTCATCACTATGAATGAGAGTGAATTTGAATCTTTTATCGGAATGAAAGTTGATAAAACAACACTAACGCATATCTTAAAAAACTTGGGAATGCTTATCAGTAAGCCAAAGGCATCGATCTTTGCGATCACAATCCCTCATTTTAGACATGATATCATCAATCGTCAAGATATTATTGAAGAAATCGTCCGTATTGTCGGTATTGATAATATCCCATCAAAACCGCTTGTTTTTGCAGAGAACAATCAAAATACAGCTGATTTTGAGGAATACCGTAAAACACGAATGTACCGACAGCGTGCTGCTGCTACCGGCTTTTTTGAGAGTGTCCATTTTGTCTTCAATGAACGCGCTACATTAGAGCGTTTTGGATTTGCATGTACGGATGAGAGCAAAGAACTTCTCAATCCGATCACGGCAACGATGGATACACTCCGTCCGACTTTACTGATGGGATTGTTGCTTTCAGCAAGTGCCAATGTCAAAGTAAATCAGAAGAAAATAGCCTTATTTGAATGCGGGATGGTTTTTGATACTAATCGTAATGAGAGCAAGCGTATTTCTTTTATCATCAGCGGTGCATCCCAGATGGATAAGCTTTCCAATGCTGGAAAAGCACCAAGCATCGACTTTACGACGTTTACTCAGCGCATTAGCGATATTGTAGGAAGCTTTGAACTGACGGCTCACACAACGACACATAGTTTGTCTCATCCGTATATGTGTGCCAAAGTCATGATAAACGGTCGTGAAGCCGGAGAACTGTTTAGAGTTCATCCGCATGTGGAAGAGGAACTTGATCTTGGACACACATATGTATGTGAACTTGATATGGATCAGCTTCCGTATGGATTAATACAAGCCAAGCCGTATTCAAAGTATCAGGCATCTTTTAGAGATTTGAGTATTTTAATTCCTAAATCATTGACGTATGAAGCCATTAAAGAAGTTATTGCCAAGCACGCAAGTGCAGACATAAAGCGTTTTTATCCGGTTGACCGATACGCCTCAGAAAGCTTGGGAGACCAAGTGAGTCTTAGTTTGCGTTTTGTTTTGCAATCGGAAGAAAAAACACTGGAAGAAGAAGAAATAACAGCAGCGATCGAGTGGATTTTGACAGGTCTTAAAGAAGAATTGGGAGTGAGCTTGAGATGATGCGCGTATGTGTTGAACCTGCAGATTCATTTAGCTTCCAAAGTGCTGCGATTGCTCCTGATAAATCGATTTCACATCGTTCCGCGATGTTTGCTGTTTTAGCAGAAGGACAAAGCCGTATTGAGAATTTTTTACGTGCGGAAGATACACTCAATACGTTAAAAATCGTAGGGCAACTTGGAGCAGACATACACGATGACGGCTCCGTGATCACCATTACCTCTAATGGAATCCAAGAGACTGCTGAAATATTGGACTGCGGCAATTCAGGGACAGGAATGCGTCTTTTTTGCGGACTTCTTTCTTCTGCACAGGGACATTTTATCCTTACTGGGGATGAATACCTAAAACGTCGTCCGATGAAACGGGTTACTCAGCCGCTTCGTAATATCGGTGCGAAACTTGATGGACGCAATAACGGGGATTTAGCTCCTCTCTCAATACGTGGCGCCTCTCTCCAGGCTTTTAATTATGAATCCAAGATAGCTTCGGCGCAAGTAAAAAGTGCGATGATTCTGGCGGCTTTGCGTTCGGATGGTGTGTGTACCTATTATGAGCCTGAACTTAGCCGTGATCATACAGAACGGATGCTAAAGGGAATGGGTGCGCATATTGAAGTAAACGGCTTAATAACGAAAGTTTGGCCGTTTGAAAAAGCGTTGAAGCCGTTAAATATACGTGTTCCTGCTGATCCTTCCAGTGCCTTTTTCTTCGCGGTTGCGGCCGCGATTACTCCAAATTCAACTGCTATCTTAGAGGGGGTAACTCTCAATCCTACCCGTATTGAAGCGTTTAAAGTGTTGGAGCGTATGGGTGCGGACATCGCATACGATATTACGGATGAGCGGTATGAACCTATCGGTACGATTACGGTTAAGCATGCTGCACTTAATGCGGTAGTTGTAGAAGAAAATATATCATGGCTCATTGACGAACTTCCTGCACTTTCGATTGCCATGGCGTGTGCGAGCGGACAAAGCATCATTAAAAATGCGGAAGAATTACGGGTTAAAGAGTCAGATCGCATAAAGACCGTGGTTGATAATCTTAACTTGTGCGGCATTTCGACAGAAGAATATCCTGACGGATATGCCGTAAATGGCGGTACTTTGCAAAAAGCATGCGTTAACAGCTATGGCGATCATCGCATTGCTATGAGTTTTTTGGTGGCGGGATTACGATGCGGAATGGAAGTTGAAGATATCGAGTGTATTAATACCTCATTTCCTAACTTTTTTGATCTTTTAGGACAATGTACTAAGGTGACACGATGAAAATACAATTAGCAGAGAATTACGGATTTTGTTTTGGTGTCAAACGTGCGATAAAAATTGCGGAAGAGAATAAAGATTCGGCAACCTATGGACCACTAATTCATAATGCAAATGAAATAGATCGCCTTAAACGTGATTTTAATGTGGCGTTGAGTGACAATTTGAATAGTTTTAAATCAGGCGATACAGCAGTTATCCGTACGCATGGCATTCCGAAAGAGGAACTTTCACTTTTACACGAGCGACATGTCAATGTTGTTGATGCAACCTGCCCGTATGTGACCAAGCCTCAGCAAATATGTGAAGAGATGAGCGAGCAGGGATACGATATTTTGATTTTTGGGGACGAATCCCATCCGGAAATCAAAGGGGTAAAAAGTTACGCTTCAGGATCAGCTTATGTGGTTAATTCGGTTGAAGAAGTAGATGCACTTCATTTACGTGAAAAAGTAGCTGTAGTTGCGCAAACTACACGAAAAATTGAAGAGTATCAGCAAATTGTAGCAAAACTGATGATGAGCCATAAAGAAGTACGTGTCTTTAATACCATCTGTAATGCAACTCTTGAAAATCAAGATGCTATTGCTAAATTGGCAAAAGAAGCAGATGTCATGATCGTCATAGGGGGAAAAAATTCGTCCAATACCAAGCAGTTGCACTCTATTGCACTTGGCGAATGTGCGGACAGTTACTATATTGAGAGTGATGTTGATGTAAAACCCGAATGGTTTGTGAATAAAAACCTGTGCGGCATCAGTGCAGGCGCTTCTACACCCGATTGGATTATTCAAGGGGTTATTGAAAAAATCAAAGCCTTAACCAACTCTTAATCTCCTATTTCCTAATCAAAAGAAAAGCATTTTTACGCTATAATCAGCCAATTTTAGTTACAAGGGAATAGGCATGGCTTTCGATAACGAAGCATTTGAAGAAGAAAATTTTGCTGAAATGCTGGAGGCATCGTTCAAAGAGCAAGAATCCACACGCATTACAGAAGGTGAAGTAGTAGAGATACAAGAGGGTGATAACCGTGCGTTGGTAGGCGTTGGTGAAAAACTTGAGGGTATCCTTTCATTGGATGAAATCCGTGATGCATCCGGCAATCTTCTTTTTAACGTTGGCGATAAAATTACTGTTATGGTAATCGGACACTACAATGAGCGTCCAAAGATTTCGTACAAAAAAGTACTTGAGCAAGAAAAAACATTGGCATTTATTAATGCTCACAAAGAAGACTTTGAGTCTGTTATAATCGAAGCATTGGTTACTAAGAAGAACAAGGGCGGCTATCTTCTTGAAGCAGACGATGTCCATTTCTTCCTTCCTCGCTCACTTGCAGCGTTCAAAGACACGGATCAGGTTGTCGGTAAGACAATCAAAGCGCAAGTTGTAAAAGTAGACGCAGCTGAAGCATCTATCGTTGTTTCTCGTCGTAAGCTTTTCAATGATGAGCGTAAGCGTAAAAAAGAAGTGATCGACGCATTGATGGAAGAGGGTAAAGTTATCCAAGGTACCATCAAAAAGATTACTAGCTACGGTATGTTTGTCGATGCTGGCGGGATTGATGGTTTGGTTCATTACAATGAAATCAGCTATAAAGGTCCTGTTAATCCATCAAAGCTGTACAAAGAAGGCGACATCGTTAACGTAAAAGCAATTGCATACGATAAAGAAAAACGTCATCTTTCTCTCTCTATCAAAGCGGTTCAGTCTGATCCATGGAAAGAAGTAGAAGAAGCATTGGACGAGGGTGATACGATCACCGTTACTGTCAGTAACATCGAGCCGTATGGTGTTTTTGTTGATTTGGGTAATGACATCGAAGGTTTCTTGCATATCTCTGAAATCACATGGGATAAAAATATCAAGCATCCTAAAGATTATTTGACTATGGGTCAAGAGATTGACGTTGAAGTCATCGAGATCAATTCTGATACACATAAGCTACGTGTATCTTACAAGCGTCTTCAACCAAAACCGTTTGAAGAGTTTATGAAAAAAACACGTGAAGGTGATGTTCTTACAGGTACTGTAACATCATTGACTGATTTTGGTGCTTTTATCAGAATTAACGGTGTAGAAGGATTGCTGCATAATCAAGATCTTTCATGGGATAAAAATGCTAAATGTAAAGAGACATTAAAATCCGGTGATGAGATCGAAGTTAAAGTAGCGAAAATCAATGTGGATGATGAAAAAATCTCATTGAACCGTAAATCATTGGAAGAGAGTCCAATTGACAAATTCGCTCTTAACCATAAGATGAATGAAGTGGTTAGTGCAACTATTCGCGACATTAAAGAGTTTGGTGTATTCGTTTCTCTAGAAGGCGGAGTTGACGCCTTGATCCGTAATGAGGATCTAGCACCTATGGAGCCTGAAGAGCTTCAAATCGGTCAAGTGATTGATGCGGTTATCATGGTTATCGATGCAAAACGTGACCGTATCCGTCTTTCCGTACGTAAGCTAGAACGTATCAAAGACCAAGAGATGCTTAATGAAATTAACGATAACGATGCGCACAGTCTCGGTGATTTGATCAAAGATAAATTTAAATAATTTCTGATGCGACGATTCGCTTATTGGCTCTTCCCGATTATAGCCATTCTTGTAGCTGTCTTTATCGTCGTATTCATGATTGACATTAATCCTGCCATTCCTACCATGGGGCAGGATACTGCTTCGGATGATAGTTCAAAACCTATGGTTACGAATGATGACGCAGTCGGGTGGATTAAGCATTTTAATATCAATAATGAAAAAGAGTATTTTTATCCTGTCAATGAAGTTACCATCGTATTAGACGATGGTGAGAGTGGTACGAAGAGCAGATTGCATCGTTTGGTTGTTCCTTTAAAAGATTCATATGAGTTCTTTTGCCTGAAGCAAGAACTTGAAAAAAACAATCTTCCTTATCTGTTAAATCAAGAGGGGGAAGGGATGACTGCATTGATTGATTCATCCGATCAAGCCAAGCTTACAGCCCTTGTAGAAAAACTAAAAACTTATCAAATTTCGGCGACTTTCTCGTCGTTTAAAGAGGATTAAACCCATGGAAAAATTTAAAATCGTTGTATGTGATCATATTCATGAAGAGGGTCTCAATCTTCTACGTGCTGATGATCAAATCGAGATGATTTTTGCGGCTGATATGGATAAAACAGCTTTGTTGGATGTTGTTGCAACAGCAGATGTCGCTATTACCCGTAGCTCAACGGATGTTGATGAGAAGTTTATTCAAGCAGCACGTTCAAAGCTAAAAGCAGTTGTCCGTGCCGGTGTCGGTGTTGATAATGTCGATATTCCTGGATGTTCAAAAGAGGGAATTATTGTCATGAATGTCCCTACTGCCAATACGATTGCTGCAGTAGAATTGACCATGACGCACATGCTGTCTTGTATGCGCATGTTTCCGTATTCTCATGATCATTTGAAAAACCAGCGTGTCTGGAAACGTGAAAAATGGTATGGGTATGAACTCAAAGGTAAAAAACTGGGCGTCATCGGTTTTGGTAATATCGGAAGCCGTGTCGGTATCCGTTCCAAAGCCTTTGAGATGGAAGTTATTGCCTATGACCCGTACATTCATTCATCAAAAGCGACGGATGTGGGTGCTAAGTATACGACGAATTTCCAAGATATTTTGGACTGTGACATCATTACCATTCATACGCCTAAAAACAAAGAAACCGTGGGAATGATCGGTGCAGATGAAATTGCTAAGATGAAAGACGGTGTTGTCCTCATTAACTGTGCGCGCGGTGGATTGTACGATGAAGAGGCTCTTTATGAGGGGCTTAAATCACGTAAAATCCGTTTTGCGGGGATCGATGTTTTCAACAAAGAACCGGCAACCGATCATAAGCTTTTGGATTTGGATAACATCTGTGTTTCTCCGCATTTGGGTGCCAATACGTTTGAATCTCAGCTTAATATCGGGCTAGAAGCGGCACAGCAAGCAATTGAAGCAGCAAAGGGAATTGCGTATCCGCATGCACTGAACCTTCCAATTGATGAGACAAAGATCCCTTCTTTTGTTAAGCCATTTTTAGAGATGAGTCAAAAAATTGGATTTTTAGCCTCTCAAATGAACAAAGCACCGATTATTTCTATCAAAATAAGCGGGCGTGGAGATATCGCTCAATATGTTAGCTCTCTTGCTACTTTCGTAACAGTGGGCGCATTGGCTGAGATGTCAGGCGAAACAATCAATTACGTTAATGCCGATTTCGTAGCTGCACAGCGGGGTATCAAGATTGAGACAGAAGAGCTTCCTGGCAGCCCTGTGTATAAAAACTTGGTTACCGTTAGATTGACTACGGATAAAGACGTGATCGAACTCAGTGCCACAATGTTCAACGATGACGTACAGCGTATTGTGGATATCAACGGTTTTGGTGTTGATGTTGAGCCAAAAGGGAACATGATTTTGTTCAAAAATACCGATGTGCCGGGTGTCATTGGTAAAGTTGGAACAACATTGGCAGCACACGCTGTTAATATTGCCGATTTCCGTTTAGGTCGCAACAAGAGCGGTCAGGCATTGGCGGTTATTATCGTTGATTCTGCTGTGAGTGAAACAACCCTCAAAGAGCTTGCCTCTTTAGAAGCGTGCATCAGCGTCTCTTACGCACGTTTATAATATTTTCTCTTCGTTTCTTGCGCCTTTAGCGCAAGAATGCTTTTCCTTTTAATTCTTCTTCCAAACTGTCTTCTTTTAGCCCCTCTTTGTTATAATCTTTTACTTTTATGACTGTGGGTGAGTGGATGAATATCGAAGAGATAGGGGCATTGTTACAAAGTAAAAACAAGCTCCTCTCGGAAGTTTATTTTGACCTTCAGCGTGCGTGTCAAGCTAAATATGGTCCCGATGCTCTCGTTATTATCGAAATTGGGACTTTTTTCGAGATCTATGAAGTCAACAATGAAACGATGAAAATTGGTAAGGCCAAAGAGGTTGCCGAATTTCTGAACATTCAGCTCACTCGAAAAAACAAAACGATACTTGAAAACTCTGTCCAAAATCCCCTTTTAGCAGGGGTTCCTGCGGTCTCTATCGAACGTTATCTCAGCCGTTTGGTACAATCCAAAAAATACACCATTGTCCTGGTACGTCAGCAGGGCGAACCGCCTCATATCAAACGTTACATTTCCAATATCATCTCTCCGGGTACGAATTTTGATTACATTGCTGAAGTGAGTGAGAACTACATTGCCTCTCTTTTGATAGATCAAAATAACGGTGTCTATTCGGTAGGGTATGCCGCCATCGATGTTGGGACGGGTAAAACACTGATCAATGAGATACATGGGACGCGTGAGGACAAAACATATGCCCTAGATGAGATCTTTACCCTGTTGCAAAGTTATCTCACTTCTGAAGTGGTGGTGACCTTTTGTGATAGCAGTATTGATGTTGAAGAGGTCAATCGCTATTTAGAACTCAAAAGCCATCACCGTAGCAACCGTAATGAGAAGAGATTGCGTATTGACTATCAAAATGAACTGTTTGAACGTATCTATCAAATACGCTCTTTGTTAAGCCCGATCGAGTATTTGGATTTGGAGCGCTTTGCGTATGCTTCGGAGTCGCTGGCACTGTTAATCCATACAATCATTGATCATGATCCCGCTATCATCGAAAAGATGAACCGTCCAACCTTCTTGGGAACTAACCGCTATATGTATCTGGGCAATAATGCGGCGGAACAACTGGGGATCATTTCCAGAGATAATGATGAGATGACACTGCTCAAACTTATCGATAAAACATCGACGGCGATGGGGAAAAGGCTGCTGCGCGAACGCTTGCTTAACCCTATCTGCGATTCAAGCTTATTAAATGAACGCTATGATCTGATTGAGAAAATGCAAGATCATATCGCACCACTGGAAACCAAACTCAAAGAGGTCTATGATCTTGAACGGATTCTGCGCCGTCTGAAACTGGGTAAGTTGCACCCCTATGAATTGGCGTATTTTCATGCATCGTTGAGTGCTGCTGAGAGCTTGTTCGCGGATGCAAAGCGTCTAGGGATCGATTATGACAAAAACAGTGCTGTCGAAGCAGGGTTGTGTGCCAGTGAGTTGAAACGTATTTTTGATATTGATTCGTGTGCGAAATATCGGCGTGATCAGGTGAATGAAAACCTCTTTAATGAGGGGATTGACCCTGCTATTGATGCATTGGAGAAACTGCAAGAGACCAATGAGTCGAAGCTGCAGCTGATTATTGATCATATAGATCAGCATTTTGAAGGGGGAAGCGGTCCGTATGCTGCAATCGGCTGGTTGGAGAGTGAGGGGTATCATCTGCTAATGACCCGTAACCGCTATGTCAATGTGGAGGAAGTACTGTACAACAGCTTTTTCACGATTGAGGGGACACACTATTTTTTCCGTGATTTTCAGATACGTAAACTCAAGACGACGGTGAAGCTCACCTCTACACTGTTGGATGAGCTTTCCATCGAAAATGCAGGGGCAAAATCCAGAATGCTGGCGATGGTCAAAGAACGCTACCGCGAGCATATGGAAATCATCGAAAAACGGTTTTCCCATGCGATAGAGCATTTGATCTCTTTTTTAGCGGTTATCGATGTATCTTTGAGTTCAGCAAAGGTAGCGAAACAATACCGCTATGTCCGTCCCGCCTTGGTGGATAATGAGCCAAAGACATTTATCGAGGCAGTGGGATTGCGTCATCCGTTGATAGAGTCGCGTGAAGAAAACGGTATCTTTATTCCAAATGATCTGTTTTTGGGGGACGGGGCCAATCACACCTACGCAGAACACACGACACTTGAAGATGCCAAAGAGGTCAATGGTGTCTTGCTGTACGGTATCAACTCCAGCGGTAAGTCGTCGCTGATGAAAAGTATCGGTATTGCAGTGGTAATGGCACAAGCAGGATTTTTTGTCCCCTGTGCGATGATGCGATTTTCTCCCGTGGATAAACTGCTAACGCGTATCGTTTCCAAAGATAATTTGTATAAGGGACTTTCCACGTTTGCTGTAGAGATGTTGGAACTGCGTAATATTTTCAACCGTGCAACACCTAACAGTTTGATTTTAGGGGATGAGATCAGTCACGGTACGGAGACCGAGTCGGCATTGGCGATTGTGGCGAGTGCGATTTTAAAATTACGGGAGATTGGCAGTTTGTTTATCTTTGCCACCCATTTGCATCAGCTCTCCTCTTTGAGCGAAATCCAAAAAGCACAGAATATTGTATTACTGCATTTAGGAGTCTATTACGATGAGGCCACGGATAAGCTCGTCTATGATCGTAAGCTTAAAAATGGGAGCGGAAGCACCCTCTACGGATTGGAGTTTGCCAAATCGCTGCACATGGATGAGACCTTTATCCAAAAAGCGTATGAGATACGAGGGCGTATCGGCGATACCAAGGGTGAGATCGCACAGCTCAAACGGGAGAAAAAAAGCCGTTATAACAGTAAGCTGTATCTGACGAAATGCGCATTGTGCGATGAGGCGGTGGACGAAGTGCATCACATCATTCCTCAGGCCAATGCGGATGAGGGGGGATCGATCGGTCATTTTGGAATGAACCACCGCTACAATTTAATCCCGCTTTGTTCAAAGCACCATCGCTTGGTGCATGAGGGCAAAATTGCCATTCATGGGTTTGTTATGAGCGAGGATGGTTTGAGGTTGAGCTATTCAGAAGCGTAAAGAAGAGAAAAAATTTATCCGATTCTTTTGGGTGGGCATGAGATGGAAGATGCACAGTGCTATTTGAGAGGAAAACAGATCCCTTTCTTTAAAACCCTGCAATCGGCAACCTCATTTTTATAATACGGTTGGGACATATAATTCTCCCAAGACAATGCGATTTCGGCCTAAATGTTTAGCCTTATAGAGTGCATCATCTACTAACTTCATGACTTCATGAACATCTTGCGCTTCAATGCATTGTGAATGATATACTCCACAACTAATCGTAATGTTAAAGATATACCCATCGCAGCTAAATGTATAATTTTCGACACTATGACGTATTTCTTCAGCTTTTTTAATCGCATCTAATTTGGATATGCGATTTAGAATAATGACAAACTCTTCTCCGCCTGTACGGTAAGCACTGTCTTCAGTTCGTATCGCTGCACTTAAAAGTGTCGATAGCTCTTTTAAAACATGATCGCCAACGTTATGGCCATAGGTATCATTGATTTTTTTAAACCAGTCTATATCCAACATTAAAACCGAAAATGGGACATTATTAAGATGATAATTAGAGAGTATATTTCCAAGTTCCCGCTCAAAATTAAAGCGATTGTTTAGCCCAGTCAGAGGGTCGTGCGAAGCATTATAGATAAGCTTTTGATTTGCCTGTTCAAGACTGTGGGTCCTTATTTTAATTTCTTGTTCAAGACGTTCTTTGTGAGATCTTTCATTTTGAATAAATAGTTTAATTGCATTCGCCATCGGCTGAAAAATAAAGATCACTTCAATGAGCAATGTAAAAAGAGTTAATAACCACGCAAATATCTCTAGATATCTGATATTTGCAATATTTTCTTCCCCTTCTTTTTGATATTGATAGACAGCTGCATTTAGGTCAACGAGCAGGGGATTTGAAACCAAAAGAAGATGATCTAAAATCTCAAGAGCTTCTTCTTGTGTTTGTGTTTGCGTTAATTTTTTGGCAAGATCGAGATAATCATTGACTCTCTTTTTAAGATTAATGTCTCCAAAGTAAATTTCGCTCATTGTAGTGGAGAGGTTGATTTCTACATCTTTTTTTATGTTTCCAGAAGATAACGTATTGTTGGCCTGACGCATTTCATGTATAGCTTCTTCGAGGATGAGTTGTACCGTTGCATGATCTGAACAATTTTGTTTGATATAAGTACATCGATAGTATTGTTGAGAAAAAGAAGCGATACGTTGAGAGTACATTCTTTGTTTTGCTGATTTATTGACAATGAGTGCTGTAAAATCACTGGCTTTTAAGGCAAATTCTACAATGTAGAGCGTTCCTGTAGATAAAAGAGCAATTAACATAAGCGCTAATGCATAGCGTTTGGTAAAATTTATTTCCATAGCTTCATTTCGCACAGATGCAAACCCCTTTATTCTAAAAAATCATTTTGTAAAATCAATGCAAAGGACATAAATTTGATCTTTGATTAATCTTGTACACGAATACGTCAGACAAACATTCCCTGAGGCCAAAGATAAATAATTATTTGTTAAATGATACCCGTTTGCTGATTCTCTGGCACGAACATAGTACTCACCAAAGGTGTGATCGCTGCCATGTGCAGTTGGTTCGTAAAAAGAACGTGCCGTACACTGCATAAAGGTATCTCCTACTTGTTTGCCATTCGTGTCAATCAGATAAAGCGCTTCAATGTCAGACTCGTTTTCCAATGCAGACTTCACATGCATATGCCATTGAGACAAATCGGGGGCTTCAAGTATGGCTTTATAAATTTTTTGACATGAATCTCCTGCTTTGGCACAAAGGGTATCGTACCCATGCTGAAAATTCATCATCATTTTTTGACACTGTATTTTTATCCTCTCGATTTTAAATTCAAAATCTGTGTCAATGAGCTCTACGGAAGGTTTTGCAAACCAGAACCCTTGTACCAATGTTATCCCAAGATGTTTTGAATATACCGCTTCTTCAAGCGTCTCTACCCCTTCAGCTAAAGTCAGGGCGCCGATGCCGCTGCTCATTTTACAGATTGCTTGAACGATTTCTTGATGAATATAGTTGTTTCCTATCCCTGAGATGAGAGAACGGTCTATTTTGATAATATCAGGACGAACGATTGCTAATCGATCAAAACTTTGTTGACCTACACCGAAATCATCCAATGCAATAGTAAATCCAAGTGATCGGTAATGGTTGCAAAATGCATTGAGCTTATTCACATCGTTTATCTCGTCTTCTTTTATCTCTAAAACAATATTGAAGTACGGAATTCCAAGGTTTTTTAATAACCCGTCAAAAAGATAATTTTCGGGTTTAAACCCATCAATTAATTCGGATTCAAAATTTACAAACAAAAGAAGTTTATTATTTTTCCTCCAAAAAGAGACAAATGTATTTATGGCTAAAAGTCTTGCTTGTCGATCAAGCTCACAGCTGAGATCTGCTTTTTTTGCTTCTGAAAAAAGCCATTCAGGGGAAAGTATTTCCCCTTCCTTGCCCACACCTCTAATGAGTGCTTCAAAGCCGAACAATGTTCGACCTCTAAGAGAAAGAATTGGCTGTAAATGGACAACCAGCCTTTCCTCTTTCAATATATCGGTGATATTTTCCGTGTATATTCCTTGCACTAAAGCGCTCATATTGTCATCTTGTACAATGTTCGAGAGTAAGGCTGAATAAGCTGTGTATAGATTTTTTGGATGTCGAGGATGGAAATCATCTCGTTTCCGAAATCTTCAGCTCTGTCGGGAATGATAACTGCTTTGGTTAGGGAATTTTCATTTTTCAGAATATTACTGTATTCGCTGATTGAACGTAATGGAATCTCAGGGCTGCTATAAATAGCATCGACGGCAAGGGCAAGATAAATAAGCTGTTCTTGGATAACTGTCTTTACGATAATAATGGTATCGCTTTCTTTAACATAGTTTTTCTCAATGCCTAAAAGTTTGGCGAGTGATATAACGCTCACCATCCGCTTATCATATCCGATGACACCGAGGTTGTATTCGCTGGCATGGAGAATTGATGTTAATTCTTGATGAACTAAAGAGCAAACTACATCTTTGGATTCAATTGCAAAGACCGAGTTACCAATAAAGAACGTTGAAATTTCACAGGTCTTTTCATCGCCGGCTGCTATTGGATAAGTATAGGTTCGTCTGGCAGGCTCTTCATAGATGAGAGATTGACACTCTCCAATCGGACGATACAATATTGCAATAATATCGTTGCTGTATCCATCGCTTTGTTTGTATTCGCGGTAGCCGCTGGAGCAGGTGGCTCCTACAGTGTAGTATATTCCGTTGTACTCAATCATTTGTGCGTCACTTTGCCCATTTGACAGCTGTAAAATAGATTCCGGAAGCGTAACGGATGATCCAATGGCAATTTCTTTGGTGGTGGATGAAATAACGTGTCCTTGACGATCAATGAAAAGGGCAAACATGCCGTCTTTAATTTCATGATTTTCATCTTTTGGAAGGACATCGTGAAGCATTGCTTCAAATTGAGGCTGTGCGTCAAACACGATACCGATTCCTCCGACTCCTTGCCTTGAAAAATCTTGGATACAGGCGTTGTAAATATAGGTAGAACGGTTGTCATAAAAGATACTCGGTTCAAATGGGGAAACAATGTATTCTTGAGTCGACTCGAGTCGAAGCGTTTGGGAAGCCCAGTTATAACCGACACGTTTACCGATGTAATGGGTATCATTGGTATTGGAGACAGCAACAATAAATCCATCTCGGTCATAGATAAACATCGACGTATAGACCGTATAAAGATCGTTAATGGTAAGTAAAATCGAATTCATTTTTTCACGGTCGTTGGGGGTGATACTGGTTTGAGAAAGAATTTCCCGGAAGGTTGTTGTAAGCGCCCACCATCGTGAATCATTTGCGCGCTCAAAGAGATTTCTATCCATAATGTCGATCGCCAGTGAGGATTGAAATTTCTGATCCTCAAGGTATCGCACAAGCATTGCGGTATTGAGATTGGCTACGGTATCGTCAAAAATGAGTTTGGTCTCTTCCCCTGTTTTTGAAATTTCATTGAGCAGTGCTTTGGTAAACGGATTCTCATTGTTGGAGGCATTGGCGATTTGGACATTCCCATTCCATACGGTAATATCCAGTTCGGTTTGTATTTTTTTGGCTTTGTCTAAAATATCGGTGAGCTCTTTTGGGAAAAAAACCGTTGCATTGGCTACGGTATCAAAAAATTCATTTTTGGAAAAGGAAGGTCGGGAAGAGGAACGAAATGCCAGATGCAGAGGAATCATTGCATGTCCGATCCATCCAGGCCCAAAATACCCCTGATAGCCCGTGGTCTTGACCGCATTGTAGAGATATTCAAATCCTGCATAATAGGTTTGGTGTGTTTCACATGCACGTGTTTGTAAATGTGCGCCAACTGGGACATGATGGGAAGAGGAAGAGGCAATAACTTCCTCTTTCGGGTTAAGTAGCTCCAATGCGATGTAAGGGTTTTCACGGGTCAGTTTTTGAAAAATACTTTTGAGTTCATCTTCAAATTTAAACATTAAACATAAAACACCCAGTGGTTCTTCGGTTTGGGGGTGATCAACGCGATAGGAGTAGATGAGAGAGGGCTTATGATGGGTCAGATCACTGGTTCGGAACGTTTCGACGTACCCTTGATGGGTTCTTAATGATTCTTGGATGAGGGGGTCTTTTGAGATGCTTACGGGATTCGTTTCATCAAGCTGTACGAGTACTTTGCCTTTTGTATCAAGTAAGATGATGTTATCATAAACACTGTATTTGGCAACGTATTCGTGAAAATATTTTGAAAGAGCTTCTTTTTTGGTTAGTTTTAGCTGTCTTAGTTCTTCTGATACGGAAGTATCGGTTGTGCCCAGAAACATAAGGTAGTGGCGAATATCATCATCGGTTGCTAAAAAACCGATATCGGCAGTCCGTTCAAAGAGATTGCGAATTAATATATCGATGGCCGATTGGGCTTTTGATTCAAGCTCATCAATGCTTTTATGAAAGGTCTCTTGCGTAAGACGCATAAGAGGCTCATCGAGTAAATCTTCAAATGCTTTTCGGGTTTCGCTAGTGTCCATTCCGATATTGGACATGGAACCTAGTAGGGTTAAGAGATTCCATTTATCGGAGAGGGAACTCATGTTCTTTTCAAAATTTTGTACATCGGACATATAGCCGATAAGATGGTCATAATGCATAAACACTCCTCATATAAAAACGTTTGTTTAAAGTAGGATGACAGTATAGGCAAGAGTCGAGTACAGAATATGCATCTATTGATTAATATTTAGGCAAATAATAAGACTAAAAAGTCTTATTATTGGGAGTAGCTGAGTTGAAGATGAGTATGTTTTATTGCAGCTTTTTAAAATTCTACTCTAGGATTCGAAAAAGAGTTTTTTCTCGTCGCCTTCTTTGTGTAATCGTATATGAGTGATCTTGCCTTTGGGTGAGATAGTGTAGGCTCTGCGCGTTTTGGGATCAATAAATTGCACACGAGTATTTCCGTCATAGGTTTTATGATGTGTCACTACTGCCTGCAGATCGGCTTCATAGAGATGATCGAGTTTACGTTCAAATGCGTGCAGGGCTTCTTCTTGCGCTTTGATCATAATCGCTTCGTTTTTTAGGGATTCAACCGCACTTTTATATTGGGTGAGACGTTCTTTATCAGACTTCATGGGTTCTTTATTTTGGCGGCTTGCGATATTAATATTGTTAATGGTTCGCTGAATACGCGTACGCTCTTCTTTCATGAGGAGTTCTTTTTGCAGGTATTTTTTGCCTCTTTCACTCAATTCATGTTGTTTACGTGCCAACTCATCCTCAAGAGCAGTAATTTGTTCCAAATAGCTTGGAAGTGCTCTGGGGTTGATGATAAGATCATTCCCATCTCCTGCAATGCGTTTGATTTCAATCGATTCCAATGCCGTGATCTTGGCATTGGAGTGGAGAACATCGATGATGACACGTTGGGCAATGATCTCTCCTCCTGACATGGTTTTGACGTATACCGTTTGGGCTTCTACGGTTCCGGCTTCGAGGATATCAATGATGGCATGTTTGGCTTTCAGATTTCCGCGATGCAGATGGATGGTCGCATTTCCTTCTACTTCGATAAATGATTTTTTATGAGTTTGCGCTCCGATGGTGACTTCACAGGCTTGTATTTTTGTATTGCTGCCAACAGTTCCTTTGACATCGAGCGTTTGAACATCGATATTGACACCTGATCCGATGGCATCATCACCTGCTTTACTGCCCGCTCCTATTTTAATATTGATCTCTTTCTCACTGCCTGCTTCGAGAGAACCGGTACTTTTGAAGCTGGCACTTTTTAAATACAGATCTTGGCTGATGGTAAAGAGACCATTCTTGCGCTCGACGAATCCGGATTTTGTGGCATAGAATCGTATGGAATGGTGATCTTCTTCGGCTCTGATACTTTGGGGGTCTGTTTTGATTGTATTGGCATAACGAATTAGCGGATCACCTACATGGATATGTTTTCCTGTACAGCTTCGTCCATCTACTCCATTTTTTGGAAGAATATATTCAATAATAAGGTCATTTATCTCAACCCCGTCAAGTAGATTATTACTACGTTGTATTTTTTTATAGTGAAGTATTACGTTGTCATTGATTGGAGTAATAGGCGGATAAAAGTGCGTGATGGGCAATCGGTATGGCTCCTTAAGCGGACCCTCTTTTTGAATTTTGAGAAGCATCGCATTGATCTCTTTTTCAAGACTACCATCAGTGATTCCAATCATAAAACCGCTGCGCAGTTTTTTACGGCTAATGGTCTCTTTTAAATACTCTTGCAACCCTTTTTTGAGCGGAAGACTCGAAGAGGGATCGACAATGGCTACCAGTTTAGATTTATATTTGTCTGAAGCCATAGTGAATTGAAGATTAAAATGTGGATGCGGTACTAAAGGACGTACCAGGAGTTGATACTCTTGCCGAATCAGCAACAGGGGCGAGCGTATTTCCACTTCGGTGGTGATCTCACCCAGATCATTACCATCAAGTGTCCGCCAATCTTCGTCAATAGCTCCTATATACTGCGTCTGATATGAGAGTACATCAAAGTCAATAGTATCGACTGGGAGATTCCACTGTTGCGCAAGTTTTTTAAGCTCATTTGGAACCGCAAAAGTGGTTATTTTGATTGTATGCAATTTTCCTCATTTATTACAAAAATATTACAAGATGATAGCTAGTAAAGCATTAGATGATGCTTGAATATAGGCTATTATTTAGGATTCAAAAAAGAATTTTTTTTCATCGCCTTCTTTGTGTAATCGGATATGAGTTACGCTTCCATTAGGCGATACCGCGTGAATCTTACCTGTTTTTGGAGATATAAATTGAACACGGGTATGCCCATTGTATTCTTTTCTATGCGTTATAACCGCATGCAGATCAGCATCATAAAGCCCATCGAGTTTGCGTTCGAGTGCATGTATCGTCTCTTCTTGCGCTTTGATCATAATTTCTTCATTTTTGAGGGTTTCTGCAAAATAATTATATTGCATGACTCTGACTTTGTCGGCTTTATTGGGAATACGGTTTTGCTGGATGGCTTGATTGACCTTTTGGATGATAGGTTCGATGTGTCGATACTGTTCTTGAAGTGCGACTTCTTTTTGAAGATACTCTTTTCCCTTTTTTTGCAACTCAAACTGCTTGCTTGCCAAGTCACTTTCCAAACCACTGATTTGGTCATAATAACTCGGTATTACGCGCGGATTGATAATCAATTCGTTGCCGTTACCCTCGATGCTTTTGATTTCAATCGATTCCAGTGCCGTAATCTTGGCATTGGAATACAGTACATCGATGATTACACGTTCGGCAATGATCTCTCCTCCTGACATGTTTTTCACATAGATCGTCTTGGCTTCTACCGTTCCGGCTTCAAGGATATTGATGGTGGCATTTTTAGCTTTCAAATTTCCGCGGTGCAAATGGATAGTCGCATTTTCTTCTACTTCGATCAACGATTTTTTATGGGTTTGCGCTCCGATAGTGACTTCACAGGCTTGGATCTTTGTATTGCTGCCAACCGTTCCTTTGACATCGAGTGTTTGGACATCGATGTTAACACCCGCGCCGATGGCGTCATCTCCCTCTTCACCTTCTCCTATTTTAATATTGATCTCTTTCTCGCTACCTGCTTCGAGAGAACCGGTACTTTTGAAGCTGGCACTTTTTAAATGTAGGTCCTGACTGATGGTAAAGAGACCGTTCTTGCGCTCGACGAATCCCGATTTGGTGGCATAGAATCGTATGGATTGGTGATCTTCTTCGGCTCGTATACTTTGAGAGTCGATACCTATGGCATGTTGATAACGTATGAGCGGTTCACCAACATGAATATGCTCGCCCATACAATTTCGCCCGTCTATTCCATCTTGTGGAAGGATATATTCAAAGATGAGATCGTCTATTGCTACACCGTCAACAAGATTATTCTCACGTTGAATCTTTTTGTAATGAAGGATGATATTGTCATTGACTGGAAGAGTAGGTGAATAAAAAGTGGCAATCGGCAAACGGTATGGCTCTTTTAGCGGGCCCTCTTTTTGGATTTTAAGAAGTAAAGCCTTGATCTCTTGATCCAATGTTTGATCGGTAATCCCGACCAAATAGCCATTGCGCAGTTTTTTACGGTAAATGGCTTCTTTGAGATACTCCTGTATCCCTTTTTTGAGAGGTATTTTAGAAGCGGGATCAATAACGGCTACGATTTTGGTTCGATATTTATTAAAAGCCATGCTGAAACGAAGATCAAAATGCGGGTTTTGAATAGCAGGATGGACCTTTATATAGTATTCTTGGCGCAGGAAAAATATTTTTGATCGTATTTCTACTTCAGTGGTAACCTCTTCGAGGTTGTCTCCTTCCAGAGCTTTCCAGTCCTCATCAACGATTCCCTTGTATTGGGTTTGGTAGGAGAGCAGATCAAAATCGATCGCTTCCAGCGGAAGATGTTCTTGCTGTGCAATTCTTTTGAGTTCGTCAAGAACGTTGAAGGTAGATATGTGAATGGTGTCCAATTTTTCTCATTTATTACAAAAATATTACAAATCAAAGTAGATTATATTATAGTAGAAAATCTTAATTTTAGATTTATTCTTTATAAAAACAGTTAATTATTAACATTCGTTCCCGCAGAGAGAATCGAAGGAATCAATTTGTGTTGAAATGACGTTCCAAATCGGAATCATCTATCAAAATAGGGACAACGATCAATGAAGCAATGACAGCCGCAATCGTACCGAAAATGAGGGAAACACCTAACCCCCCAAAAACCGCATCACTGGCGAGTAGGGTAGAGGCGAGAATTATAGCGGCAGCGGTCAGAAAGATAGGTTTGGCGCGCGTCGCGGCGGCATAGGCAATCGCCTCTTTTTTCGCCATCCCTTTTTGGGTCATAAGCGATTTGGTAAAATCAATGAGCAGCAGTGAATTACGTGAACTGATACCGATGAGGGCAATGAATCCGATCAAGGAAGTGGCAGTAAGGAAAAATGTATCGGCCGTAAAGAGATTCATAATAAAATGCCCAAATATTACACCGATAATGGAGAGAAAACTCCCAAGCAAGACAATTCCGGAAAGGGCGAAACTTTTGTAATAGATCACCATCAGTAAAAAGATTAGAACAAGTGCTGCGATAAACGCTCCTCCTAAATCCACGAAAGTATCAAGGGTGACTTTCATCTCTCCATCCCATTTCAGGTCATAGTGCTGATTGCTTTTTTTATCGATGAGTTCTAGATCAAATAATCCTGTTTTATGGATCGTGTATTCATCTGCTAATTCTTTCAATATCATCGTGCGTGCGGCCATCAGAGGGTACACTTGAGATACCATATCGGTCTCTGCCACGACATTGGAGATCTCTCGCAGATCTTTGTGCATGATCATAGGATTGGATTGTACAGGAACAATGTCGATGACTTCCGTGATGGGTACCATCATCCCCATAGTATTCATGAGGTTTAGGCTGGAAAGTTTCAACATAATGGCATCTTGTGAACGGGAGGCAAATCTTTTGTTCTCAGGTGTCAGGGTGAGGAAGATAGGAATCTGTTCATTTGCCTTTGGGCTGTTTTTGACAGCGATCGGCATCCCCTCAAACGCCATATACAAAATATCATTGACCTGTTTTACCGTAAGTCCCGATTGGATGATCTTGGCGCTGTTGGCGTGTACTTCGAATTTGGTCACGATTTCGTCTTGCATGATATCGACATCAACAAGCCCTTCGGTTTTTTTGAAAACCTCTTTTACCTGCTGACTTAGATGGCGTATTCCATTTGTATTGTCGCCATATACCTCTGCAACGACTGCAGCCATGGTAGGCGGCCCTGCAGGAGGTTCGGTAAATTTGATACTGGTCTGTGGAACAAGGGTCTCACATTGCTTGGTAATTTTGGGGCGCAGACGTTGTACCATGCTGTAGGATGGCTCGTCACGGTGATGTTTTTTAGTCAGATTGACGACGATTTCGGCAACGTTTTCAGCGTTCTTAAAATGGGACCCCTTGATGAGTCCTGCAAAATCCAGAGGAGCCCCATTGCCTAAAAAGACTTCCGTGTCGATGACTTGGCTCTCTTTTTGGATAATTTGGGTGACGCATTCACCCACGCGGGACGTTTGTTCTATGGAACTTCCGACAGGGAGATCGAGGTAGATGCTGTAGGTATCGCTGTTTTTGCCTGGGAGCATCTTGGCCAATACGATTTTGCTAGGGATAAGGGCAACGGCGATCACAAACGCAGCAAATGTCATCCAAAGGATCTGTTTTTTCTTTTTGGGTGTCTCTAAGACCGTACGTAAATAGTTTTCAAATTTTTGATACATCAGTGAACCTCGGAATCATGATCGGGTTTTTTCAATAGTCGTACCGCCAGATACGGCGTGAAGATATAGGCTACAAACAGTGAAGCGATAAGCGCAACGGGGACATTGGCAGGGATGGGTTTCATAAACTGTCCCATCATCTGTCCTACAAACGCCATTGGAACCATGGTGAGGATGATCGCAAGTGTCGCGATATTCGTAGGTGCCCCAATCTCATCGGTGGCTTGAGTCATCAGTTGGTCTATGTCCTCATCGGCGGCACCGGGGGCATGAAAATGGCGATGGATGTTTTCGATAACAATGATCGCGGCATCGACAAGCAATCCCAGACTCAGTAAAAAGGCAAAAAGGGTGATGCGGTTGATCGTTTGTCCTGTGAGATAGGCCACAAACAAGGTAATGGCCAAAATGGCAGGAACGGTGAACGTAACGATGAGGGATTCTCTCCATCCCAGAACCAGTGCCAGCAAGATCGCGATGATTAGAATAGAAAGAAGGAGGTGAAAAACAAGTTCATTGACGGCTTCATTGGCCCGCTCACCATCGTTTCGGGTGATGACGTAGTTTATACCCTCTTTTTTGAGTATCTCTTTGTACTTTGACAACTCCTCTTTGACGTCATCGGCGATGATAACGGAATTTGCACCTTGGAGCTTTGATACGGTGAGGGTTACTTGGCGGGTCAGCGGTAAAAATGTGCCATCGGATCTTTGCGTGCTGATATGAGCGGATTTGAAGTTTTGTATCTCTTGACCCTGTGTCACTGTTGCAATATCGCGCAAGTAGACAGACGCACCCATGTTTTGGGAAACGATGATGTTTTTAACATCTTCGACATCTTCAATCGCATTTTTGACGCCGATCATGACAATCTCATTGGAAAGCGTTTTTCCCTTGATCTCAGGGACATTGTAGGCCAATGACTGGACGCTTTGGACGATCTGACCCAGTGAGAGGTTGTAGCCGCTTAGCCGCTGCATATCCACCGTAACGTTGTATTGGTGTCTCATCTCCCCTTTGAGGTTGGTTACGGCAACGTTAGGGAGTGCATTAATACGCTGCTGAATCTCTTTTACTCTGTCCGAAAGCAGTGTCGGGTCCATAGCGGGGTCATTGGCGTAAAAAGCAACGGAGACGATAGGGATATCAATATCAATGTCGAGAGGTTTTATGATCGGCTGTAAGGCACCTTTTGGAAGCAGGTCCATGTTTTGCATGAGCTTGTCATAGATCTTGAGATTGGAATCCGATTTTGCCTCTCCGATGTAAAAGGCCGCATTAAATACCGCGACATTGTCCATGGCGATGGAATGGACGTGTTCAATCCCTTTGATCTCCTTGAGCTTGCGCTCCAACGGTTTGATGATAACATTTTCGATCTCGTGGCTGGTAGCTCCAGGCAGTGCAATGATGACGGTTGATCCGCTGACGATCATTTGAGGATTTTCTTCACGCGGCATCAGTTCCAGTGCCAAATATCCGATGACGAGTAAAAAAACTCCTAGTATGGGAGTGAGCGGATTGCGAATAAATGCTTTTGCGAGCTTACCGGCGATATCTTTAGGCTCTATGTTGTGAGAAACAGACATGTCATACTCCTAATTAAATTTCGACGAGAGCATACATTCCAGGATAAACGGTTTGGCGTGCTTTAAAAGAGATCTTGACTTTAAACGTATGAGTCATAGGGTTGGAGTTTGGGATAACGGAAGTAATCGTCCCAATGCCAACAAAGCCCACTGAGGGGATGGAAATTTTTACTTTTTTACCGATCGGGGTCAATTTGAGATTGCTTTCGGCAACCTCGATATTGATCTTAAGGTCACTGAGATCCGCCAATACCATGGTAGGCATCCCCGGCATGGCCATCTCACCTACCTTGATGCTTTTAGAGACAATCACACCGTTGTTAGGAGCAAGGATACGCAAGTAGCGGTATTGATTATGGACCTCTTTTAGACGAGCCTTTGCTTGTTCTACTTGATGTTTGGAAATGCTTATGGAATTAAGTAGGTTTGTACGTGCAAGCTCAAGATTTTCAACCTCATAGCGCGAGACCATGTCTTGTTCTAAAAGGCGTTTATTTCGCTCTAAATTGATATTAACATTCTGATACTGATTTTGGTATATCTGAAGAGACAATTGGGCTTGTGCAATTGCGGATTCGACTTGGCTTCTCGATGAATCAATCTCTTGAGTATCAATGGTGTAGAGCAGATCACCCGTTTTGACACGTGAACCCTCGGATACATTGACTTGAGTCACAAACCCCATGTTTCGGCTGGTGATGATTTTTTGGTTATCACTAAAAACACTGCCTGAGAGACTTATTCCTGCCGCACTCAAGGTTGCGCTTAGGGTAAAAAGTAGTATCCATAATTTCATTTTTGTGCTCCTGCAGTGAGTTTTTCGAGAGCAAAGATACGCTCATTTCGTTTATTTTTGATGTTTTGAAGGGCTAATATTTTTTCAATTTGCTGCGAGTGTTTGATGAGCACATCGCTCATGGAGGCTAGATGCTCACGGTATCGGCCCTCATAGTTGCGGTAGATCGCTTCGGAGAGTTCAAGCTCTTTGGACAAGCTTTGGATTTGAAAATCGTCATTTTCGATTTCAGTACGAATTTGATCGTATTGCAGTGAGATACCCTTTTGGGCAAGCTGTGTTTGTGTTTTGCTCTTGAGATGTTCAATACGTGCTTTTTCAACCGTATGGGTGTCTATACCGCCGTTAAAAAGATTCCAGCTAAGGCGCGCTCCGATGGTATAAGCTTTATGATCGCTAAAATCACCTAAAAAGGTATCGTCTGCACTGGTGGCTTCACCAAAAACACCGACTTGGGGGAGATAGGCTGCATTGGCAACGTCAACCATCTGTGTGCGTATTTCCAATGCGCTGGATGCTTTTTGTAAATCGATATTGGATGCCATCACATCCGCTTCGCTGATATTGCTTTGAAGAGACTGTAAATTCGGAAGGGCAATCTCAGTGACCTCTTGGTTGAGTAAAAAGCTCAAGTAATGCAGGGTGAGTTTTTGATTATTTTTCAGCTCTTGAAGGGTGCGGATTACGTTTGCTTTTTTGGCCTGAACTTCGAGTAAATCTACTTTCTTGGCATATCCTTCGCGGATCATGGCAGTGACCGTTTTTTCCAATACGGTGATGTTTTCTGAGATGAGGTTCATGTGGGTTATTGAATCTTCAATGAGCGCCATATCGTAGTAGCTTTTACGGGTTTGGTATATTTTTTCTGCCGTTACGCTGGCCGTATCAAGCTGTTTTATTTTTTCCATCTCAGCTGCGATTTTTTCATATCCGCTTAGTTTTCCTCCGCTATACAGGGGGAGGGTATAGGTAAGTTTGGATTGATGGAAATTTTGATAGGTCGGATAATTGAGGTCTTTTATTCCAAAATCAGCAGCTTCTACTTCTCTGGATGTGAGTTTAAATCCAAATGCACTGAGCGCATCATTGGAGCGGCTAGCGGTCTGAGTGAAATCGAGCGCTCCATATGAGTACCCTTGCGCTATTTTCAGATCATGGTGAGCATTGAGAGCATCAAATACTGATGCTTTTATTTCAAGATTTTGTGTTTTGAGAACTTCAATGGCATCATTGAGTGATAGCGGGGAAGCCTGCAGTCCTAAATTGACGAGTAAAGAACACGAAACAAGACTACGAAAGATAAGATGTTTCATGTTTGCAAAGTCCTTTGTAATATATTTGTAATATTTATTGTTATTATAAGTAATATATAGAATTAGTATTTTACCTAAAAATTAGTTATTTTCAAATATCTCTGAGAGTTATAGATACTAACATAAAATACAATTGGTTTGGAATTAAATGCGGTTTGCGGTAAAATACGTCTAAATAGTCTTTTAAGGAATAATGCATGGCAACAATCGGCATGGGCGATATCAAAAAAGGGGTACGCCTCGAAATCACAGGTGTCCCATATAAAGTAGTAGATTTTCAACACGTCAAGCCGGGTAAAGGTGCAGCCTTCGTACGTTGTAAAGTTAAAAGCTTTATGAACGGAAAAGTAATTGAAAAAACGATTCACGCCGGTGACAAATTTGAAGTACCAAATATTGAGCACAAAACAATGCAGTTTTTGTATGATGATGGCGATATGTTGCAATTTATGGACAATGAGAGTTACGAGCAGTTGGGTCTTTCGTATGAGCAGTGTGACGATGCGATGAAATGGATCAAAGACGGTACGAATGTCGACATGATTTTCCATAATGGAAAAGCGATCAGCGTTGATGCTCCTGAGATCATGGAACTTAAGATCGTTGAAACGCCTCCTAACTTCAAGGGTGATACCTCAAGCAGCTCTAAAAAACCGGCAACATTGGAAACAGGTGCTGTTGTTCAGGTTCCATATCACGTTCTTGAGGGTGATATTATCCGCGTTAACACCGTTGAGGGTGAATACATGGAAAAAGTTAAATAATTCTTCTCTTCTTTGCGGATTTTTCCGCAATTCTTCTTTTTAATCTTCTTAAAGTCAAAATCCATTATCATAAATAATCTAATGCAAGAGAAAGGGAATATTATGAAAGTTTTTTTATTTGCTGTTGCCTTTTTATCTTATGTGGTATATGCAAAAGAGACATCTATCCTATCTATCCACTCTTATCATGAAGATTATCAATGGACAAAAGAGCAGAACAATGGATTCAGAGAAACTTTGGATTCTATCCCTGATTTTTATCCTGCGTATTCGGCAGAATACCTTGATACAAAGCGCCGCGCATTTGATCAAGACTATGAAGCTGAAGTTGTCCACTACATGCGCAGTAAATATAAAGGGTATCATCCGAATATTATCTACGTAACGGATGATAATGCTCTAAAATTTATAATTGATCATAGAAAAGAACTTTTTCCAAATGTCCCCGTTGTCTTTTCGGGAATCAATAACCAAAAAGTAGTAGATACTCTGTCTAAAGATTCGTATACCGGTGTCTATGAAGAAAAAGAGATCATTCCTAATCTTCAGCTGATTCACAAGTTGTTTCCCTCAGAGCGTGAAGTCCTTCTTGTTGGTGATGGCTCATCGACCTCTGATGTTATTCAAGCCGATATACAGCAACATGAATCCTTGATACAAGGGTTGCGTGTACGATATCTTAATAATCCTTCTTTCGAATCAACATTGAATGCATTAAAAGCCTATAAGGGAAAAAATGTTATTTTGACTACTATTGGAGGTTTTCATTTTGCTAATGGTAAGTTAGTACCATTAAAAGAAGCGATCCATAAAATAGTGCATACCGGAGGTTTCCATATGCTCAGTATGGAAGATACCTTTATCGTACAAGGGGTTCTTGGCGGACACGCTGATAACGGTATGACCCAAGGGCGCGAAGCCGCAAAAATAGTCTTACAGATCATAACTCATCCTGAATTACCACTTCCGAAGAGGATTCAAGATACTAACGGATGGATTTTTGATATACAGGCACTTAAACAGCAAAATATCAAACTTCCGGATGATATAGCGGCAAAAAGTATATTTATAAACCGTCCGATGACGTTTTACCAGAAGAATGAAGTATTAATCACTAACTTTGTTTATGGGCTGAGTGTTACTTTGATCACCGGCAGTTTAATATTTATCTGGTATTTGTATCGAAGTCGTAGAATAATCGCCATGCGTGAGGCGCAAATGGCTAGTATTACTATGAGTTTGAACAAAGCGCAGGAACTATCTCATCTGGGGAACTGGGTATGGGACATGAAGGCCGATTCGCTTTGGTGGTCCAATGAGATTTATCGGATTTTTGGACTCGAGCCGCAAGAGTTTCCGGCAACGTATGAAGCGTTCATACAACGGGTACACCCAGATGATCGTGAGGCAGTTAATGCAGCGGTCAATAAGGCCATAGCAAATCGTACAGAGTATAGCATTGTTCATCGTATTCTCAAAACAGATGGGACATTGCGTTATGTTCAGGAAGAAGGTTCGGTTGAGTATGAAGGGGAACAACCCATTAAGATGAATGGGATGGTTCAGGACATCACTGAAGCGTTTAAAAAAGAAGAAGAATTACTGCTGCAAGCGCAAATATTTGATGCGGTTGAAGACTCGATCTTTGTGCATGATCTGGAAGGACGCTTTATATATCTCAATGAGAGTGCTTGGAAAACACGAGGGTATACCCAAGAAGAACTGATGAATATGACAGTCAAAGAACTGGATGCACCTCAATACGCCAGTGGTCACCCTGAGAGAATAAAATCGGCAGTTAAGAAAATGCGAGAACAAGGTCATGTGAGGTTTAGGGTAGATCATCTGTGTAAAGATGGTGATCGCCTTCCTGTTGAAATTTATGCAAAATTGATCACGCTCAATAATACTCAATACATCTTAAGTTCTGCCAGAGATATACGAGAACAACTATCAGCGCAAGAGAAGATTCTTCAGCTTTCAAAAGTGGTAGAGCAGATTGATGATGGGGTTGTCATAACCGACAAAAATGGAATTATAACCTACGTAAACCGTGCATTCACCGAACACACAGGATTTTCTGAACAAGAAATTTTAGGTAAAACACATAGATTATTAAAGTCTGGCACGTATGATCCAGCCTTTTATAAAGCCTTATGGAAAATCATTTTGCATGGTGACGTATTCCGAATGACTGTCGTTAATCGTAAAAAAAATGGAGATCTTTTTTATGAAAATAAAACGATTACGCCATTAAAAGATGAAGAAGGGAACGTTACCGGATTTGTCTCCAGTGGAAAAGATGTCACAGCAGAGACACTTCTGAATAAGGAGATGGAGCGAATCGCGACAATAGATAAATTGACAGGAATCTATAACCGGCATAAGTTTGAAGAAATATTTGCGTTGGAGGCGGAGCGTTCACGGCGCTTTTCGCAGCCGCTTTCTTTGATCCTGATCGATATTGACCATTTTAAATCGGTGAATGATACGTATGGGCATGATATTGGAGATAAGGTACTTCAACTTATGGCTAAGATAATAAAAGAAAATATCCGACAAGTCGATGTTTTTGCACGCTGGGGCGGTGAAGAATTTCTTGTACTTAGTCCAAGTACCGATTTTGACAATATACAAATTTTAGCCGAAAAATTACGAGTGGCGGTAAATGAGGCTATATTCCCTGATGTATCACATATTACGATAAGTCAGGGTATTAGCACGCTTTTAGAAGAGGATACTTTTATAGAGTTGTTTAAACGTGCTGATATGGGACTCTATCACGCAAAAGAGCATGGACGCAATCAAGTGGGTGTTATTACAAGCTAATAGAAACGTACACTAATTTTATTGAAGTAGGAAAAAGAGAATGTTTGAACATCAAGATACATTGCATGAACTGACGCAAAAAAGCTCATTTAGTAACAAGTTAAAAGCTACACATCGCGCTATCAATGAAACATTTCCTTTTATTATCCGTATTGCAATAGCGATTTATGACCCTGAGACAAAAGTGTTAAAGACTTTTTTACACAGTAGCGGGGAGGATAACCCCCTCAGTCATTATCAATCTTTGCTTGAAAATGCTCCTTCTCTGAAAAATATTCTAGAACAGGGAAGACCGCGTGTGGTCAATGATCTCAATGAATTTAAACATGGAGAACATGAACATACTCGTAAGATTAAACAGCAAGGATACGCTGCAAGCTATACAATGCCTATGTACAATGAGGGTATATTCATAGGGTTCCTCTTTTTTAACTCAGATAGAAAAGATGTTTTTAGCGAAAATGTGTTGCGCCAACTTGATATTTACGGTCACATGATCTCCTTGTTGGTGATTAATGAATTCACCTCTATTCAAACATTGACGGCTGCTATTAAAACAACCGGTAAACTTTCTCATTTGCGAGACCCAGAAACCGGTAGCCATCTCGACCGTATGTCCCGCTATAGTCGTATTATTGCGAATGCACTAGCAGATAAATACGATCTTGATGACAGCTACATAGAACATATCTTTATGTTTGCCCCTTTACATGATATAGGCAAAATAGGGATTCCCGATAATATCTTGTTAAAGGCTGGAGTCTTGGATGTAAAAGAATGGTCTATTATGAAGACACATGCGCATCTGGGACGAGAGATGATTGACGAACTTCTCAATAACTTTGGACTTGTAAATTTTGGGCATGTGGACATATTACGCAATATTGCCGAATATCATCATGAAGCCATTAACGGCACAGGATATCCAAGGGGGATAAAAGGAGAACAAATTCCGCTAGAAGCTCGTATTGTAGCGGTTGCAGATGTCTTTGATGCATTGACCAGTGTCCGAAGTTATAAAGAAGCTTGGAGTAATGAAAAAGCCATAAGTACTCTTCAAGAGCTTTCAGGGGAAACGCTGGATCAGGATTGTGTTGATGCCTTAATCCAAAATATGGATAAGGTCATAGCGATTCAAAAGCAATTTTCGGAAGATAATTTTGGCTAAAGATAAACAATAATAAGTTTTTATAATATTTTTACACTTCTCCATTATACTTGCGAAAAAATGAGGTAATGGAGATGTCTTACATTGAAGCATTAGAGTCATATCAAATGGTGAATATTTTTGCTTTTTTGATCGGTTTAACCTATGGCGTGGTAGCACAAAAAACACAATTTTGTTTTAGTGGTGCTATCAAAGATTTCGTACTCACCAAGTCAACACGTAGGGCTGCTTCAGTCATAATAGCCATTATTACAGCAATTATTACTTCCCAAGTTTTAGCGAATACCTATGCGATAGATTTGGCCAAGAGTGTTTACTTGCAAGCGGATATTAACTATTTTTCTATCCTGTTGGGTGGCGGATTGTTTGGTGTGGGGATGATGTTGGCGGATGGCTGCAGCAGCCGTCATTTAGTGAAGTTTTCACAAGGCGATTTGTACTCTTTGGTGACGATTGTTTTTATCGCGGTGTTTGGATACATCAGTGCAAAAGGGATTTTGTCGATCGGTTTGGAACCAATAATGAAAAACGAGTTTTTACTGCGCGTATCGGCATGGTTTCCCAATCAAGCATTGCCTCTGTATGTCATTATTCCATTGCTAATAGTTGCATTGTGGAAGCTGGTACCACGATTTAAAAACCTTGTTAGCTGTATCGATGGTGTTCTGGTAGGATTGCTTATCGGCTCTGCTTGGTACGTTACAGGCGTTTTAGGATTTGATGATTTTGAACCGCTTCCTTTGGAAGCCTTGAGTTTTGTGTACCCATCGGGAAAGACGTTAGAATATTTGATGTTTTTTAGCGGCAGTACCCTCTCTTTTAGCGTCAGTGTCGTTTTTGGTATTCTGTTAGGGGCATTCGTGATGTCATTTTTTAATAAAAAGTACCGTTTTGGATGTGTTATATCGCAAAAAAACAACAAATTAAGAAACGGTATCATCGGCGGTATGTTGATGGGTATTGGGGGGATAATGGCCATTGGATGTACGATCGGGCAAGGTCTTAGCGGTATTTCAACCTTAGCGTTTAGCTCTTTCTTAGCGATTGCATCGATTATGGTTTCAGCGTATTTTACCGCCAAATATATGGATAAAAGAGACGCTTTGCCAAACTGTTTTAATTTCGAATGGAGCATATAGTCTCTTTATGAACTTAAGAATATTTGCTTATATGGTAGTATGTTAAATTTCGCTATAATGCGGCTATCAAAACGGAAAAATCCGTAAGCCGCTCAATATCTGCATATCTGGTTTTTATTTCCTTTGCATTGTTTGTCTGCTTGAACCATCCAAAGGAACATTACCAATGTTATTTACAGACTTAAAACTCTCAGAGCCAATTTTAAAAGCAATTACGGATCAAGGCTACACTACGCCATCACCTGTCCAAGCGCAAGCGATACCGTTTATTTTAGAGGGCCGCGATATGCTCGCAGGCGCTCAAACGGGTACTGGGAAAACAGCCGGCTTTACCCTGCCAATGTTGGAGATACTCTCACGCACCAAAAATACGAAAGGTGCTCGTAATATACGTGTCCTTATCTTGACACCAACACGTGAGCTTGCCGCACAAGTAGGTGAAAGTGTTAAAACATACGGTAAATATTTACCGTACAAGAGTGCCGTTGTATTCGGCGGTGTTGGTATTCAGCCTCAGATCACGACATTACGCAATGGTGTTGACATCTTGATCGCTACTCCGGGCCGATTGCTGGATCACATGTCTCAAGGAACAGTTGATTTACGCCATGTAGAGATGCTAATTCTCGATGAAGCGGATCGTATGTTAGATATGGGCTTTATCAAAGATATTCGCCGTGTTATCTCAATATTGCCTCCAAAACGACAAAATCTTCTTTTCTCGGCGACCTATTCGGATGAGATCAAGACGTTGTGTGAGTCAATTTTACGCAATCCTGCAATCGTCGAAGTAGCGCGTCGCAATACTTCTAGTGAGCTTGTAACCCAAAAGGTCATTTTGGTCGATTGCGCCAAGAAAAGTGCCCTTTTCGGTCATTTGGTCAAAGAAAACAAATGGGAGCAGGTATTGGTCTTTACCCGTACCAAGCACCAGGCGAATAAGCTCTCTGAATATCTCCAAAAAATCGGAGTGAGTTCGGCTGCGATTCATGGTAATAAAAGTCAAGCAGCACGTACGAAAGCACTTGCTGATTTCAAAAATGGTTCGGTTAAGATTCTCGTTGCTACGGATATCGCAGCGCGTGGATTGGATATCGACCAGCTTCCACATGTTGTCAATCTCGAATTGCCAAATATCGCGGAAGACTATGTTCACCGTATCGGACGTACTGGACGTGCAGGTAACGAAGGTGAAGCTATCTCCCTCGTGTGTGTTGATGAGTATGATTACCTAAAAGGGATTGAACGTCTAATCAACCGTAAGCTTGACCGTGAGGTTATCCCTGGATTTGAGCCAGATCCTAGCATCATGGCAATGCCGATCATGCAAGGACGTGGTGGCGGAGGCGGACGCGGTAACGGCGGTGGCGGACAGTCACCTAGCGGTAAGCCGCAAGGACAAAAGCGCGACAGTTCAAGCCGCAGAGCTGAGGGAAACCGTGGTGAAGGACGTAGTAACGCTCAGCGTCGTGAAGGTAATAGAGGGCGCTAATGTCTTGGTTGATCGTTAAATATTTACTGACAGCAGGGCTTATTGTCATCATCTCCGAAGTGGCAAAACGCAGTGAGAAGCTCGGTGGATTGATTACCGCTTTGCCGTTAGTGACGTTTACGGTTTTGATTTGGATGTACATGGAAAATCAACCGACACAGAAAATGGGCAGTTATGTTGTGTACGTTTTTTGGTATTCGGTACCAACGTTGCCGATGTTTTTGACATTTCCCTTTCTGTTGAAAAGAATCGGATTTTGGCCAACAATGGGTGCTTCTGCCCTAATCACGATAGGGTGTTTTATTCTCACTGTTGTGATTCTGAGACGATTTGGAATTGAGCTTTTATAACGATGAAAATTCTTGTTGATGCCGATGCGTTTCCCAACGCACTCAAAGAAGTCTTAATGCGCGCGGTACTCAAGCGCAAAATAACTACTATCTACGTCGCTAATAAAAATATTTCGATTCCGAATGTCCCTTTTGTTTCCATGCAAGTCGTGGAGCAGGGGCCTGACGAAGCCGATCACCGTATCGCCGAGCTTTGTGAGTCTTGCGATCTGGTCATAACCGCGGATATACCATTGGCAGATAGAATCGTCACAATCGGGGCAGTGGGTCTTGATCCTCGCGGGACGATCTATGATGAAAATAACATCAAACATCTGCTTGCTATGCGCAATTTGATGGAAGAGCTGCGTAACTCGGGAGAGATCACAGGGGGACCTGCCGCAATCGGTGCCAAAACCGTACGTGAGTTTGCCGATGGGTTAAATAAGATATTGTCAAAACGTAAAATCTAAAAGCTCCTCTTTACCCTCTAAACACTATAATCTTTTCATATTTCTCCAAGGTTTTTTCATGAGTGTTCCTCCGTTTACCCATCTGCATCTGCATACCGAATACTCACTACTTGATGGTGCCAATAAAATATCAGCATTGGCAGCGCGGGTCAAAGAACTCGGGATGACATCGGTGGCGATGAGCGACCACGGAAACATGTTCGGAGCCATCGACTTTTACCATCAGATGCGCGATGCGGGGATTAAACCGATCATCGGGATGGAAGCGTATATCCACAATGGAGAGGAGTTGGGTGACAAGAGCATTAAACAGCGTTTTCACGTCTGCTTGTTTGCCAAAAACGAAGTGGGCTATAAAAATCTCATGTACCTCTCATCACAAGCGTACATCAACGGTTTTTATTATTTTCCCCGTATCAACAAACAGCTGCTTCGTGAAAACTGTGAGGGGATTATCTGTACCTCTGCATGTTTACAAGGCGAAGTAAACTGGCATCTTAATCTCAACAGCGAGCGTAATGTCAAAAACGGAGCACTTGGATACGATGAAGCCAAGCGCATTGCGCTGGAGTATAAAGAAATGTTTGGGGACGATTTCTATCTGGAGATCATGCGTCATGGGATTGCCGATCAGCTTTTCATCGATGAGCAGGTGATCCGTATATCACAGGAGACGGGGATAAAGCTCGTTGCGACCAATGATACCCACTATACGTTTCCGGGCGATGCACAGTATCATGAGGCGTTCATGTGTATCGGGATGAATAAACTCTATGACGACCCCAAGCGTATGCGTCACTCGGTCCATGAGTTTTACGTCAAATCGCCTGAGCAGATGGCGCTGTTGTTTGCGGACATTCCCGAAGCGCTTTATCATACGCAAGAGATCGTAGATAAGTGTCAGTTGGAACTTAACCTCGGTAATCCTACCCCTCCCAATTTTAAATTCACGACCGAATATGCCCTTGAAGAGGGACTGGTTATCGAAGAAGACTCTGAGTATTTTATCCACCGTTGCCGTGTCGGTTTGGAAGAGCGGCTGAAACACGTCCCGCAAGAACGGTTTCAAGAGTATCGTGATCGTCTCGAATTTGAGATAGGGGTCATCAACCAGATGAAGTTCCCGGGCTATATGCTCATCGTTTGGGATTTCGTTCGTGAAGCAAAACGTATGGGGATTGCTGTGGGTCCGGGACGTGGATCGGCGGCAGGGAGTCTCGTAGCCTACTCATTAGAAATTACCGACATAGACCCGATGAAATACGATCTGCTCTTCGAGCGTTTTCTCAATCCTGAGCGTGTATCGATGCCCGATATCGATATGGACTTCATGCAAGCACGTCGTGGTGAGATTATCGACTATGTGGTGCGTAAATACGGGCGCGAGCAGGTGGCTCAGATCATTACCTTTGGTTCGCTTCTTGCAAAAGGGGTTATACGTGACGTTGCACGTGTTTTGGACATGCCCCTCTCCCAAGCGGACATCATGGCAAAACTTATTCCCGATGAGCTGGGGATTACACTCAACGGCAAAACCAAAGGGGGTAAAACCGAGGACGGAGCGTATCAAAAAGAGCCGAAAATTCGAGAGCTTATCGAGGGTGATGCGTCTGCGATGCGAGTGTGGGAATTTGCCAAAAAACTTGAGGGTCTAAAGCGCAATGCGGGGATGCACGCGGCGGGGGTTGTTATCTCCAATGAGCCGTTATGGAAGAAAACGCCTATTTATAAACCATCCGGGGAAGAGAACTACATTACTCAGTATTCGCTGAACTATCTTGAAGATGTGGATTTGATCAAGTTCGACTTCTTGGGCCTCAAAACCCTCGACGTTATCGACAGCGCCATCAAGCTGATCAAAAACCGATACGAAAAAGAGGTCGATTGGCACGCGATCGATGAAAACGATCCTGAAGTCTACAAGGTGATCCAAAGCGGTGATACAATCGGAATGTTCCAAATCGAGAGTTCAGGGATGCAAGACCTCAATAAGCGTCTTAAACCCAGTTCATTTGAGGACTTGATTGCGGTCTTGGCTCTGTATCGCCCGGGACCGATGGAGTCGGGGATGCTTGATGATTTTATCGAGCGTAAACACGGACGTCAGGCAATCACTTATACGTTCCCTGCGATGGAAGCGATCTTGAAACCTACCTACGGGGTTATCGTCTACCAAGAGCAGGTTATGCAGATCGTTCAAACGATCGGCGGGTTCAGTCTGGGCTACTCGGACATTATACGTCGTGCGATGGGGAAGAAAAAAGACCTCTCGGCGTACAACGACGAGTTCAGCCAAGGGGCGGCAAAGCAGAACTTGGATTACAAAAAAGCCTCCGAACTCTTTGATCTGATCGAAAAATTCGCGGGATACGGGTTCAACAAATCCCACTCTGCCGCGTATGCGATGATCACCTTTCAGACGGCATGGCTCAAAACCTACTATCCTCAGGAGTTTATGGCGGCATTGCTCACGTCTGAGAAAGACAACACCGATAAAGTCGTCAAATACATCGACGAAGCCAAGCGGATGAAGATCTTTTTGGGTGCTCCGGACATTAACCACTCGCAACTCGAATTTTCAGCTATCAACAAAGACGGTCAAGATCAGATACTTTTTGGTCTAGGGGCGATCAAAGGGGTTGGAGAAGCGGCAGTAGAATCGATGCTCGAAGCAAGAGCAGAGGGTGAATTTAAAGACATACAAGATTTCATCAACCGCATAGAACCACAAAAAGTAAACAAACGGGTGATCGAGTGCATTATCAAAGCCGGGGGGTTGGACAGTTTTGGCTACTCCCGCCGTGCGCTCTTGGAGCAAGTCGAAATGATGGTGGAGACAGCGAAAAAAAGCTCTACTTTGCAAAAAGATGCGCAATTCAGTCTCTTTGGGGATGATGATGAGGTCATGACCGTTGAGTTAAGCCTCAAGAACTACGAGGAATACGATCTTAAAGCGCTCTTGGAGTTTGAAAAAGATACTTTGGGCTTTTACGTCTCAGGTCATCCCCTCGATAACTTTCGAGAAGCCATTGAGAGTATTAACTATACCCTCTCATCAGAGTTGGAAAACATCGCGGACGGGTCAAGTGCGATTTTCATCGGAAAAGTCGAAGAGATCAAAGTCAAGATGTCGAAAAAGGGGTCACAGTTTGGACTCGTGAGCCTCATGGACTTTCACGGTAACATCGAGATGATGCTTTTCACGGACAAGCTCGAACAACTAGAGAAGATGGATCAGGACGAACCCATCGCGTTCAAGGTCAAGGTAACGCACACAGAGATGTTTACCCGTATCAGTGTCACGAAGATAATGACTCTCGCTGAAGCGAAAAAAGAAGCTAAAAAAGTCGAGACAAAAATCGTTGAAGCACCGCAAGAACCATTGGTATTACGCATCCGATTGAGTGATAACCTTGAACCGCTCGAAAAACTTTACACACTGATCCGCCGTAATCCTGGACGCCGCGCGATCAAACTCATCATTGTCTCAAAACTCGCCGATGTCGTGATTGATTCGGCAATACGGGTTGATAATAAGGTGCTTGAAGAGTTAAACGGTTTGGAAAATGTGGATGTACTTTAGGAGATAATTATGCGCGAATTTAACGAAGAACTGATGAGCTTTATCGATGCCTCCCCGACCCCGTTTCATGCGGTCGCGATGATGGAAAAAAGCCTAGAGGCAAAAGGGTTTAAAAAACTCGACGAGTGTACGTCATGGAAGCTGCAGGAGGGGGGTGGATATTATGTCACCCGTAACGACTCCTCCTTGATCGCGTTTACCTATCCTCCCTCTGCGGATAAAGGGTACACGATTGTCGGGGCGCATACCGATTCTCCCCATTTGCGTTTGAAGCCAAATCCAGTCACTAAGAGCGCGGGGACGATCCGTTTTGGGGTAGAACCGTATGGCGGTGTGTTGCTCAATCCGTGGTTTGATCGTGATTTGAGTTTGGCAGGTCGTATTGTCTATTTGGATGAAAATGGGGTACGTTGTGAGAAGCTCGTGGATATCAAACGTTCTATCGGTATTGTCTCGTCATTGGCGATTCATTTGGATCGTGATGCCAATACGAGTCATTCTATTAATTCTCAAACCGATATTGTTCCATTGATGGCGTGCAGCGAGGAGTTTGATTTCGAATCATGGGTATTAGAGGAAGCGGGAGAGAGTCAGGGAAAATTACTCGCCCATGAGCTGAGTTTTTACGATGTGCAAAAAGGGTCATTTTTAGGGATTCATGAAGAGTTTATTACCTCTGCACGTCTGGACAATCTATTGAGCTGTTATGTAGGATTGCAAGTCCTTATCCATACGAATGATCCGATGATGTTAGCGTGTATGGATCACGAAGAGGTAGGAAGTGACTCGCATGTAGGAGCAGGGGGGACATTTGTCGAAGAGGTACTTCGCCGTATCGCTGGTGAAGATTTTTCAACCCTTATGCGCCAATCATTGATGGTATCGTGTGACAATGCCCATGCACAGCATCCCAATTTTCCTACCAAACATGAAAATGAGCATGCTCCATTATTAAACCGAGGCGTTGCGATAAAGATAAACTCCAATCAGCGCTATGCAACATCCGCACGGACGATGGGACGGTTTGTGCAGTGTGCGCAAGGTATTGAGGTTGCAACACAAACTTTCGTTACCCGCAGTGATATGGGATGTGGTTCAACGATTGGTCCTATCACGTCAACACGTTTGGGTATGGAAACGATCGATGTGGGTGTTCCGACACTGGCCATGCACTCGATACGAGAGTTGGCGGGGAGCGAAGATGCCTACGGTCTGTATCAAATACTGCTGCATATCGGGAAAGTGTAATGTCTGAAACGATCTCTCCCGAAGAGCTAAAAGCCCTTATTGACCAAACCTACAAGGTCGAAGAGGAATACGTCGCTCTGCGCCAATCGTATGACCATTTGCAATCAACGATTGAGCAAGTCATTGAGTTCTTGCCTAATGCAATATGGATTGTAGACAATGACGGTTCGATTTTTTTGCAAAATTCTCAGGCCAAAGGATTGGGAAATCTGTTTGAAACACTGCACTGGGACGAGCAGGATTATGAGGTGGCTTTTGGGGAACGCTCGTATTTGATCAAATCGGCATTGCATAATGAAAAACAGCTTTTTAGTGCAACCGATATAACCGAGCAAAAACGCAAAGAAAATCTCGCAACCATGGGACAAATGGCAGCACATTTGAGTCATGAAATACGCAATCCGATCGGCTCGATTGCATTGCTGGCCTCGACGCTCATGAAGCGGGTCAAAGAGGAGAACCGTCCGATTGTCAGCGAGATACAAAAATCGCTTTATCGCATCGAGCGCATTATCAAAGCGACCTTGATGTTTTCAAAAGGTATCAGTACCCAAAAAGCCCCTTTGCGATGGAGTGTTATACGTAACGAGCTTGAAAATGCTATCGGCTATTACAGTTTTGCCAAAGAGATCCAATTTGTGTTTCCCCAAGAGGATTTTGAAATTCAAGGGGACTTGGATCTGTTGGGGATGCTTTTTTCCAATTTCATATTTAATGCCATCGACGCGATCGAGCTTGATGATGAGAATGAAGAAGGCAGAATTGAAATTGTCTATTCCAATATGGATGGGTTCCACCGTTTTGCCATCTACGACAGCGGTATTGCTATCGTCAATGAGAAACTTCTGTTTGAAGCGTTTAAAAGTACCAAAGAAAAAGGGAACGGTCTTGGATTAGTGTTGGCCAAAAACATCGCGAACGCTCACGGCGGGAATGTTGAACTGTGTAGCAGTGGGCGAAAAGGGTTTATCATAACACTTCAGTAGGATTACTGACGAGCGTTTTCCAATTCGACAACGTGCTTCCATGTTTTGACAATCGAATCGGGATTTAAAGAGATGGAGTCAATCCCTAACTCTACTAAGAATTGGGTAATCTCAGGATAATCCGAGGGTGCCTGACCGCAGATCCCGATGTATTTTCCCTCTTTTTTACACGCGTCAATCGCCATTTTCAACATCCGTTTCACCGCTTCATTGCGCTCATCGAAGATGGAAGCCACGAGGGTACTGTCACGGTCAACGCCCAATGTTAGCTGGGTTAGATCATTGGAGCCGATGCTGTAACCATCAAAAATTTTCAGAAACTCGTCGGCAAGGATAACGTTGCTGGGAATTTCACACATGGCGTAGATTTTTAAACCGTTAACCCCTTGTACCAGCCCTTGGGTATTCATGATAGCTATGGCATTACGTCCCTCTTGCGGAGTGCGGACAAAGGGGAGCATCAGTTGCATGTTGGTTAACCCCATCTCGTCACGCACCTTTCGCAATGCTTCGCATTCCCATTCAAATGCTTTTTTGTAGACTTCTGAGTTGTATCGGGAAGCTCCGCGAAAGCCTATCATCGGATTTTCTTCCTTTACCTCATACGCTTCACCGCCGATCATGTGACGGTATTCATTGGATTTAAAATCGCTGGTACGGACAATCACCGGTTTTGGGTAAAAAGCGGCGCAGATCATACCGATACCTTCCATGATCTTCTTTTGAAAGAACTCCTTGGGATTGTCGTATCCACGCATCAGGACTTTGATTTCATCGGCGTTTGGAACGGTTTTATTGTCCATGATATCGATCAAAGCCAGCGGATGGGCTTTGATGGTATTGTTGATCACAAATTCCATACGTGCAAGTCCCACACCGTGGTTGGGCAATCGAGCGTAGCGAAAAGCACTCTGCGGGTCGCCGATGTTGAGATAGAGGTGCGTTTGAGGTTCACCGCAGTCGCTGAGATCAAGGGTATGGACATGATAAGGGATGAGCCCTTCATACACGTATCCAATCTCCCCCTGTGCACAGCTGATGGTCACTTCTTGGCTATCTTTTAATTGTGTTGAGGCATTTGTCGCACCCACTATGGCACTCACCCCTATCTCGCGGGCAATGATCGCCGCATGACACGTTCGTCCCCCGCGATTGGTAATGAGGGCAGAGGCTTTTTTCATCACCGGTTCCCAATCGGGGTCGGTGTTATCGGTCACAAGCACTTCACCTTCTTGGAACAGATGAAATTCGCTGCTGTCATGGATGATCCGTACTTTTCCGCTTCCGATTCGCTCACCAACCGCTGTACCGGATAGAAGCTCTTTTTTTGGTGCATCGGCATCAAAGACATACGAGGAGAGGGTGAAGTTTTTTTCTTTTTGGCTTTGTACCGTCTCAGGACGTGCCTGAACGATGTAGAGCTTTCCATCTACTCCATCCTTTGCCCATTCGATATCCATAGGGGATTCTTGGCCGGAGAGGTTTGAATAATGGTGTTCGATGACAGATGCATTTTTGGCAAGACGCATGATCTCATCATCCGAAAGGGAAAACTGATGTTGCAGGGATTGCGGTGTGGTGATGTTGAGTGTTTTAGCAGCATTATCAGGGTCATAGATCATTTGCAGCTGTTTTGTCCCCATCTGACGTTTTAGAATCGTTGAATGGTGTTGCAATGTTGGTTTAAAGACGGTAAATTCATCGGGATTTATTTTACCACCAACAATGTTCTCTCCCAATCCCCACGCAGAGTTGATAACGATCAAAGAATCCGATCCGGAATCAGGATCTATGCTGAACATGATACCGCTGCTGGCTTGATCGCTTCGGACCATCTTTTGGACACCCACGCACAAGCTGATACTCATGTGAGGAAATCCGTTGTGGTGACGGTAACTGATTGCGCGGTCGGTAAACAAAGAAGCATAGCATCGGCGAACATGTTCCAAAAGACGTTCTTCTCCACTGATGTTTAAAAAACTCTCTTGTTGCCCGGCAAAACTGGCACTAGGAAGGTCTTCAGCCGTTGCGGAAGAGCGAACGGCAACGTCAAGGCTGTCTTGGTTGTAATGAAGGCATAATCGCTGATAAGCACTTACAATGGCTTGGGATAACGGCTTTGGAAATTCGGTATTCAGAATCAGTGTTCGCACAGCGAGAGCTGTTTTTGAGAGGGAATGCATGTCCTGCGGGTCAAGGGTTGAAAGGAATTGGGTCAGGGACTCTATAATTCCACTTTGTGTTAAAAAAGTACGATAAGCATGCGCGGTAGTTGCGAATCCGAAGGGGACATGTATCCCTTTTGGAGTGAGGTTGCAATACATCTCGCCCAAGCTAGCATTTTTACCGCCCACAATAGCTACATCTTTATTGGATATTTCATCAAAAAATCGGATAAACGGCATTTTTAACCCCTTTGCCTCATAGATTACCATAAGGAAGGAGAAAAAAGGCTAAAAAGGGAGGAAAAAATTAAAGCGGTATGGGTTCACTTAGGTAATAGCCTTGGATATAATCGATATTTAACTCTATACATTCATCATAGATGTCTTTGGTTGAGACGAATTCGGCAACGGTTTTGATATTGAGTCTATGGGCGAACTCTACAATCGTTCGGACAATATCCTGCGCGCTGAGATCAAGATCAAGACGTTTGATAAGCGAACCGTCAATTTTGATAAAATCGACATTAAGCTTCATAATATGGGCAAAATTGGAGTATCCTGTACCGAAATCATCAATGGCAATTTTACATCCGAACTCTTTTACACGCAGAATAAATGCCAAAACTTCTTGATAGTTCTCAATTCCTTCACCCTCTAGAAGTTCGAAAATAAGCCGGTCACCAACAGGATATTCTGCAAGCAGTTCATAAATTTTGCTTTGAATTTTCGGATCCAATATATCATCAATAGAGAGATTGATCGAATATTGGTGGGGTGTTTCCATCAGCTGTTTAAAAATAGCATTGATGACGAAATCGGTAATGTGAACATAAAGACGCGATTTTTTCGCAATTTCTAAAAATTGACCTGGAGATACAACAGTACCATCTTCGTCGATGATTCGTATCAGGGCTTCATATTCATAGATGTTTTGCGTTTTTGCATCATGAATACCTTGGTAATAAAGTTCAAAACGATTGTTATTAATCGCTTCTTTGAGTTTCTTACTCCAATGTATATTGTTGTGGTACTCTTCTTTTATCTGAAGAGAATCATGGTATTTAACAAAAGTATACCCGCGTTTTTTGGCCGTTTTGAGTGCCATATCTGCACGCCCGACTAAATCACACCCTTCATCAAAACAGATGTCCGCACCCATGCTAAAAGTGATAAATATAGTGATTCCGTCAATCTCATTACTGAGAGAATGAAGACGATCGAGTATCGTTTGACACATCGTGTTGAAGTCTTCTACTTTGATGTATTGGGTGAGAGCCAGTGCATATTCATCTGAATGCATTTTATAAAGATGTAAAGAGTAGTTTTCGATAATTCTTTCAATTGATTTTGCCACTTCTTGTAAAATTTTATCGCCTATTTCATGACCATATAAATCATTGGTCTCTCTGAAGTTATCGATATTCAGGAGTAAAACAGCGACGTATTTTTTTTGCTCGATGTTCTCGAGTAATGCTTTTCTATTAGGCAGTCCGGTTAGGGTGTCATGATGAATCTGAACGTCCAATTGTTGTGTTAATTGAGATGATAGTGAGCTTATTTTGTTTATGAGTTTTTTAAAACCGATATGTAATATGATCACCAGCAGTAAAAGCAATAGTGTGCTGATGAACAAAATATTGTTAAATTCTTTTTCGTAAGCAAGCTCATCATCGGTGATGTCCAATGCGCAGATCATTTGTGCTAAGGGTTTATGAGCATAAGTCACCAATTCACGAGAGGCAATGATATAGGTTTTACTTAAATATGTATAACGGATGGAATCCATAAAAGCGTAATTTTGAGGTAATTGTTCAAACAATGAATCATTGGAAGAGATGAGTGAATAGGAGCCATAGGTTTTTGATTGGTAATTCGGCAGCATTTGCTTGAGAGCTTTGGTGTCAAAAGCAATGGCACTTCTGATGGCTGAATGGGCATTTAACCGTTCTTGTATCCGTTGGATTTTTGCGGATGCTTGGATAATGCCTATAAATCTTTCTTCTTTGAAAACAGGAATGATGCTGACAAGCGAGATATTGTATTTGGTGACATCCAAAGAGGTAATGGGTTTGCGAATGCGTATAGCCTCCGCAAGCATCGGGCGCTTTTTGGTGATATTATCGCCGAATTTTTTTGGTTCTTGCATTCGGAGGAAATGAAAACCGTCATTGTGAATAAAGCCGGTTAAGTCCACATCTCCGCGCAACTTTGCATCGTTAAAATAGGGAAGGGCAAGTCTATATAAAGTATCGCGATCCCGTGTTTCAAAAGCATCCACGATACGATGATCGGCCATCATTTTACAGGCGAAGTGATTGAGCCCTTTTTCAGTATCTAAGACAGAGAGTTCGAAGGCATTTCGCAAAAGTTGACGGTGAGCTTGAGTCTTTTCATCAAGTACCCGTTTTTTGTCTTGCAAAATGGAATAAACGAAATAGCCAACGAGAATGAGGACAATCCCCATCGCCAACAGTGTTGCCCTAATTCGTACTTTATCCACTCATTTTCCTAGCAAAAATATTTTTATGTATATCATAGCATAAAAACGGAGAGTTCTTAACTAAACCTTAATTAACTATTATTGTTTAAAAAGGATAGATCCAAGGCGTACCAGATTGGAACCGCACTCTATTGCAAGCTCAAAATCACTGCTCATCCCCATGGAACACGTTGTGGCGTTGGGTAGCTGGTCAAACAAAGAGCGGGTAGTTTCGAAACTTTTTTTGACAATGTTGCGATCATCGGTATGGGCTCCGATGCTCATAATTCCCTGAAGATGAAGGTTGGGACACTCACTCGCGATTTGTGCGTAACGATCCAAAAACTCTTCGGGAGTGAAGCCCCATTTACTCTCTTCATAGGCAGAGTTGACCTGAACCAGTGCTCGCAGTGTTTGGTTCTCTCTAAACAAGCGCTCTTGAAGTGCAAGCGCTAGGTCAAGTGAATCAATAGAGTGGAGCATATAAGAACGTACCGCTAAAAGCTGATTGATCTTATTTTTTTGCAGTGTACCGATGAAATGCCATTCCAATGGCAGTTCTTCCAGTAAATCTGCTTTTTTTGTCAAATCTTGTACTTTATTTTCACCAAAAGCGCGCTGACCAATGGAATACAGATCAGCAATAGCATCTGCATCCACGTATTTACTTGCCGCAACTATTTTAACAATATGATGTTCACTGACACGGATACGGGCGTGCTCAATGCGCTCGATGATGGCATCAAAATGACGTTTTTGTTCTAATGTATTCATTGCATTAATCTCGTTATATCGTTGTATAGACCCAAAGTCATAAGTCCCAATAAGATAACCCATCCGCCAATAGTGAGTTGAGTAATGACCGCTTCACTAGGGGCTTTTTTACGAATCATCTCGTAAAGGTTGAACATAATGTGTCCTCCATCTAAAGCGGGAATAGGGAGAAGGTTTAAAACACCCAGATTGACGGAGATGAGCGCTGAAAAGAAAAAGAGGCTCATCCAGCCATAGGCAGTAGCATCTGCAGTAATTTGAACGATGCTCACAACTCCGCCAAGCTCTTTGGTAGGGACAACACCGGTGATTAGTTTTTGGACACTTTGAAAAATCATCAACGATGCGTTAACGGTCTCTTTAGTAGCGTAGGGGATACCTTGAATCGGATTCAGATGCAGAGTATAAGTGTCACCCGATGGAGCGATTCCTACCATGCGCTTGTAGATTTTTTCTTTAAACATATTAGTGGATTCACTGATGCGAGGAGAGAGTGTGACAAACATGAGTGCATTTTCACGTTGCACTTGCAAGGTCAAATCTCCGTTCGAGGAGACAATCGCTTCTGATATTTCATCCCATTGGGTAATGGAACTTCCATTGATAGCCAAAATACGGTCATTTTTTACAAGACCTGCAATTTGGGCAGGTGAGTCTTTCGAAACCATACCAATAACCGGAGAGAGCGCTTTTGGACCACCAAGGGCAATGGCGTACAATAAAAACCATGCAAGGACGAAATTGGCAACGGGACCTGCAAGGAGGATGATAATACGCTGCCATGGCTTTTTAGAATTATAGCTGTCGTTATCACTGCTAATTATTGTTGGATCCAGATCGTCTTGACCTTTCATTTTCACATAACCGCCTAAGGGAATAGCAGAAATTTGCCATTTTGTTCCCAGCCAGTTGAAAGAGAAGAGTTTTGTCCCAAATCCGATACTAAATACTTCTACGAAGACCCCAAAAAATTTAGCGGCACTGTAATGTCCCAACTCATGAAAAAAGATAAGAGCGGATAAAATAAGAAGTGCTATAAACCAGCTCATGTACTTTCCTTAGTGCGATAGGCTTTTGCAAATCCTACGAGATATTCACCGCCTGAATAAATGGTAAGGGCAACGGCAATCCACAATAGTAGTTCTCCGCCCATCCAATGCATCAGCAAAAATCCAATAGCGATCATCTGTGCAACGGTTTTGACTTTTCCAGCCCATGAAGCACTGATGTCGATCCCCTCAGACAGTGAGAGGGTACGAAGACCCGTGATAAACAGCTCTCTTCCGATGATGATATAGATGGCCCAAGCAGAAGCCTCACCACTCATCATAAGACCTAAAAAAGCGGCTAACGTAAGCATTTTATCGGCCAATGGGTCGAGAATCTGCCCAACAATCGTAATTTGGTCCAGTTCACGTGCGATGTAACCGTCAAAAAAATCGGTAACACTGGCAAGGACAAAAAGCAGCGAGGCGGTGTAATAACTCCAGCTGATGTGCCAGCCGTTGTCGGTAAAAATTTGCGGATTGAGAATGACCCAAAACATCACGGGTGCGATGAGCAGGCGGGAGAGTGCTAGGAGATTTGGGAGGTTTATCATCTAAAGGTGGTTCCACCGTCAACAACGATCGTTTGACCCGTAATCCAGCTCGCTTCGTCGGTGCACAGAAAATAAACAGAACCCGCGATGTCATTAGGAGAACCCATACGGTTCATGGCAGAGCGACGAATGGTTTCGGCTTTGACCTCTTCGTAGTTTGTAAATGCTTTGAGGGCATCGGTGTCAATCGGACCGCCTGAAACGGCATTGACACGGATGTTCATCTCACCAAGCTCAACGGCAGCATAACGGCTCATTGCCTCAACGGCTGCTTTGTTGGTTCCATGACCGGCATAGTTTTCGATGTAGATAAGATTTCCCGTACTGGACATGGTGACAACAGCACCGCCGCCCACTTTTTCCATACGTTTTGCCGCTTCTTGGGTTCCTACGACGAAGGCATTGACTGTTGCAGTGTAGATGTTATTAAGACCACGTGGTTTCAGGCGCATAAACTTGCCGTATCCGCCAACAACAGGACGGCCGTAGATCATCGCATTGCTGACAAAAAAGTCAACACGGTCAAAATCAGCATCAATGGCTTCAAAAAGGGGTTTAAATTCATCTGTTTCTAAAATATTGAGAGGATAAGCACGTGCTTTGATCCCGTATTTTTCTTCGAGCCCTTTTGCTAATACGGCTGCAGTCTCAGCGTTAGAATTGTACGTGAATGCGATGTTGACACCATTTTGCGCAAATTTCTCAGCGATGGCTTGACCGATACCTTTAGTGGCTCCGGTGATTACCAGCGTTTTGCCTTTCATATTTGTCATTATTTATGCTCCTTGAATGGTGTAGTTTTTCATGATTTCTTCGATCATTTTTAGGTTGGCGGTACTAGGTGCCACGAGCGGAAGGCGATATTCCAATGTGTCGATGAGTCCCGCGATGTACATCGCGGCTTTGATCATAACAGGGTTAGACTCTACGAAGAGCGCTTTGTTAATAGGGAAAAGGGCATCGTTGATCTTTTTAGAACCTGCAAAATCACCTGCGAGTGCTTTGGCAACCAATTGACTCTTCATATCCGGCAAGAGGTTGGAAGTAACTGAGGTAATCCCCGCTCCTCCACACGCCAGGATGGCGTAGTCAATCGCATCATCCCCTGAAAATACTTTAAGATCAGGTCGTCGTGAAAGCAGTTCTATTGTACGCTCAATACTGCCTGTCGCTTCTTTGATACCATAGATGTTTTCAACATCATCAAAGAGTCGGATAACCGTATCGGCACTGATATCCACAACGGTACGTCCCGGGACATTGTAGAGCATAAACGGTAGATCACTGACCGATTGTGCAATCGCTTTATAGTGCTGATACAGTCCTTCTTGAGAAGGCTTGTTGTAATAAGGAGCCACAGAAAATATTGCATCAACACCGCATTTTTGAGCAACTTTTGCAGCCTCGATCGCTTCTGCTGTTGAGTTGCTTCCTGCACCTGCGAGAACCTTGGTACTTGTTCCTTTGCAGACTTCTACGGCGATTTCCATACAAATACGGTCTTCATCATAGCTAAGGGTTGCACTCTCACCCGTTGTACCCACTGGGCACACGGCATTGATCCCATTTTTTATTTGTCTTCTTATGAGATCAGCGTACTTTTGCTCATCCAATTTCCCGTTTTTAAAAGGGGTGATAAGGGCGGTTGTTGAGCCTGTAACTAGATTCATTTTTGACCTTTTCGTAAAATGATGGTAGTGGATTTATCCACATCAAAATAGCGCTTGGCTGTTTCTTGGATATCTTGGGGGGTTAGTGCATTGATTGACACCTCATAGCGTTCTAAGGGAGTAATATCTCCGCGTGAGAAATAGCTTCCAAATAACTCTGCCACAGAGGTAGAACTCTCTAGGGAATAGATGAAATCAGCACGGGTATTGATCTTTATTTTGTCCAATTCCGATTTTTTGACCGGTTTTGACTGGAGTGCTTTGATCTCTTTCCAAAGCTCTTTTTCTATTTCCTCAGCAGTAACACCTTTATTGGCAATGGCTAAAAATAAAAAGACACCCGGATCGATGGTTTCCATATTGTAGGCATGTACTTGATTCACTAGGCGTTTTTCATCTACGAGTTTACGGTACAGACGTGAGCTTTTACCCGAACTGAGCAGTTCGCTGATTGCAGAGAGTTTTGCTTGATCTGCGTGCTGAAAATTGGGAATCGGAAACGAGATGGCTAACATTTCCACTTCGCTTTCTTTGTGGACAATGACACGACGTGCTCCGTCTTGTTCAGGCTCAACGATTTTAATGGCAGGTATTTCAACCGTATTAGGGACCTTATCAAAGTACTTTTTCGCTTCGGCAAAGACGGTTTTGGGTTTGATGTCCCCTGTGACGATCAAAATAGCGTTTTTTGGCTGATAATACATCTGGTGAAAATCTTGGATGTCTTTGAGCGCCCATGTTTGAATGTCATTCATGAAGCCAATCGGTGTCCAATGGTAAGAATGGTAAATATAGGCGCTGTTAAAGAGGCGAAAATAGAGGTAGCCCATCGGATTATTATCGGTTCTCCAACGGCGTTCTTCAGCTACAACATTACGTTCAGGCTGAAACTCTTCGTCTTTGAGATTGAGATTTTGCATTAACTCGGCAAAGAGATCGAGAGATTTTCCCAAGTTATCGCTGCTTGATTTGATGTAGTAATGTGTATGATCAAATCCTGTGGAAGCATTGTTAAGTCCGCCGATGCTCTTGACTTCTTCGTCAAACTCACCCGCTTTGAGGTTTTTGGTGGATTTAAAGTTCATGTGCTCAAGCATGTGGGCAATACCGCTTTTGCCCATAACTTCATTGCGGCTTCCTACTTTATAAAAAATATCAGTTGAAATAACCCCTGAATGGTTCTCCATAGGAATGGCAACGATCTGCAATCCATTGGCAAGCGTTTTCGTTTCGTAGTGAGGTAAAGAGGTGGCCATTAAAGTTCCTAGCGTAAAAAATAATATCGTGAGTAGTTTCATTGACGATCGGCGCCAATAGCTTGGGTGATCGAGGTGTAACCGTCTTGTGCAAGTAAATCGATAAGACCGCTGTTGATATCTTCAACGACTTCAGGCCCTTTGAAAATCAAAGAACTGTACAACTGGACCAGCGATGCTCCGGCACGAATACGGCGATACGCTTCCTCGGGGGTAGAAATACCGCCTACACTGATAAGGATTGTTTTTCCGAACAGTTCGCGTGCAATGGCATCAAAGATGTAAAAACTGCGTTCACGCAATACTTCGCCGCTGATTCCGCCAATATCTTCAGGATCAGCGAGCAGTGAATAGTCAACGGTAGTATTTGTGGCGATGATTCCATCTGCACCACTTGCAACAGCATGCACACAAAGTGCCACCGCTTGGTCCTCTGACATGTCAGGAGCGATTTTTAGAAGGATCGGCTTGGATGTCAGTGTTTTGGCAGTTTGAAAAAGTTGCGCAATAAACTCTTCATTCTGCAAATCGCGTAATCCCGGCGTGTTAGGGGAAGAGATATTGATCACCATATAATCTGCATACGGATGCAATGCCTTGATGAGCGTTGTATAATCTTTTAGCGCATTTTCTTCAGAGGTAAGTTTATTTTTTCCGATATTGACACCGATAGGACTGCTAAACGGATAAATATTTTTTAAACGATGAGAGATACGGAACAATCCATCATTATTGAATCCCATCGCATTTTGCAACGATTCTTCTTCGATATGACGCCAAAGTCGTGGTCGAGGGTTTCCTTCTTGGGGTTTTGGAGTCAGAGTACCGATTTCGGTGAAACCAAACCCCATAGCCAATGTTCCCTGAATCATAGTGGCGTTCTTATCAAAACCGGCGGCAAGTCCTACCGGATTGAGAAAAATACGCCCAAAGAGTTCTTGGGTCAAAGAAGGATGCGTGACAAAGTATTTAGCGATAAAATGATTTAAAAGAGGTGGACAAAAGCCGGCACCGCGTAATGCTAGAGCCCCTAATGTATGTGCATTTTCGGGCTGAAGCTTGAATAACCACGGTTTTAATGATTCGTAATCGATCATAGATATTTGCCTTCTTGTGATAAATTGATGCGATTATACTCTAAAATGGTTTAATGAAAAAATTAAACCATCTCTCCCGCCAAGCGGCGGTAGGCATCGGATGTTTCCAAGAGCTCTTGATGCGTCCCCCGTGCGATGATTTTACCCGCTTCAAAATACAAAATGGCATCGGCATGAGTGATGGTGCTCAAGCGGTGTGCAATGGTAACGGTGATCTTATCTTTAGAGTATTCATGAAGAGCATTTTGAATCCGTTTTTCACTTTCGTTGTCCAATGCGCTGGTCGCTTCATCTAAAATAAGCAGAGATGCGTGTTTGTAAATGGCACGGGCAATGGCAATGCGCTGACGCTGACCGCCTGAGAGATTGGCCCCAAACTCTTGCATCATCGTATGGATTCCATCAGGCAGACTTGTGGCGAATTCAATGGCATCGGCCATTGTTAAGGCTTCGATGACTTTTTCTTCGTCGACATCGTTTCCGTATGCGACATTCGCGGCAAGGGTGTCTTGGAAGATGTAGACCCGCTGGGATACGCTGGCAATTTGGTGGCGTAGGGAGTTTTGGGTGTACTCTTGGATATTATGGCTGTTGATGCTGATTGAACCCTCGTTTGCATCGTAAAAACGTAGAAGCAGGTTGACAAGTGAACTCTTACCGCCGCCACTTTGCCCTACGAGAGCAATATTTTGCCCTGCGTGAATGGTGAGATTTAAGGCTTCTAATGCTTTTTTATCCCCAAATTTGAGAGTAATATTCTTAAATTGAATGCTTTCTATCGGTTCTGAGAGCTCTTTTGCTCCGTCTTGGATTGCGTTGTTTATATCAAAAATATGAAAGACCCGTTCGCTTGCCGCAAGGGCATCTTGAATTTTTCCGTAAATGCTGCTGACACGGCGAAGCGGCTGGAATACGAGGCCAACTGCGGTTAAAAATGCAGTAAATTCGCCAACACTCATTTTATTATCATAGACTTGGCGTCCTCCAACATAAATGACCGCGGCCAAACCTACAGCTGCGATGATCTCCATGAGGGGAGAGACTAATTCATTGGTATAGGTGGATTTCATGTTGATTTTGAAAAAGTATTCATTGTCTTGTTTGAAACGTGCCAGCTCGTACGCTTCTGTCGCATTAGCTTTAATGATTTCACTGTTGTTGAATACTTCCGTTAATCGTGTCATAACATCCGCGTTTTTTTCTTGTGAGCGATGCGACAGTCGTTTGAGCCGTTTGGTGATGGAGATTAATGGGACAATAATCACGGGCATAACGATGAGGGACCAAAATGCCAACATAGGATTGAGCCAGATAACATAACCAACCAATGCCACAACAGTGATACTCTCACGGATAAGCTCAGGAAGCATGGATGAGACAAAATATTGGACACGGGCGAGGTCATTGGTGATTCGGGAGATGAGCTCACCGCTGCGGTTAATGTACAAAAACTGCATGTCCATGTACATAATTTTTTCCAGCAGATCTTCACGTAGGCGTGAAATGATGTGTAGTCCGATGTAGTTGGTGTAAACCGATTGCAAATACCTTCCCAAAGACTTCATCACGTATATTCCGATGAGCAGTAATGGAATAAAGATGAGCATTTGGGGATCTTTTTTGATAAACATATCGTCCATGATCGGCTGCATAATTTGAGCGGTTCCTGCTGTTGCGATGACAGTAAGTATGATACCGATGAGAACCATCGAATAATGGAACTTATACCCTTTTATATAGGGCCAGTAGCGTTGATAGATTTCTTTCAATTACTGATCTCCCAAAAGGTTCCGTTGGCGGTATCCATGATGGACACATTCATGCATGTCAACTCATCACGAATCGCATCCGAAGCGGCGAAGTCTTTGAGTGCTTTGGCTTCAGAGCGTTTTGAAATCAAGCCGTCGATTTTAGCTTTTGTCGCCTTATCCAGACCGAATTGAAAATATTCATACGGATTTTGACCTCCAAAGCCTAATACGGTTTCGATGAATCCAAGAGAAGAGAGAAGTTTTTGGCGATAGAGTTTGTCTTTAGCATTCGCATCCAGCGCATCATTTGCATTAGAGATCAATTCATCGATAAGCGCGTACGCTTTGGAGACATTCAAGTCATCGCTTAGCACCTCCATCAAGGCCGTTTTAAATTCGGTATCGATTACTTCCGCTGTGAGTCCAAAAATACGTTTTTTGAGTCGATAAAGTCGGTCAAGCCGTTTTTTGGAAGCGATCAAATCCTCTTCATTAAAATTAAAATCACCACGATAATGGGTGCTAAGGAGATAAAAACGCAGCACTTCGCCATTATAGGCTTTGAGAGCGTCTTTGAGGAAAAAACTGTTCCCAAGGCTTTTGGACATTTTTTCTCCGTCCACGTTGATAAAACCGTTATGCATCCAATAGCGGGCCAATTCGTGATTGGTCGCACAGCGTGTTTGTGCGGCTTCGTTTTCGTGGTGAGGGAACAACAGATCTGCCCCTCCTCCATGTATGTCAATTGCATAGGGGAGGTCTTTGGTGACCATATGCTGTTCAATCATTGCTGAACACTCCAAGTGCCATCCAGGTCGACCTGGACCAAAGGGAGATTCAAAGGAAACACTTTCGTCATGCACCGCTTTCCAAAGAACAAAATCAGCCTCGTTTTTTTTCTCACTTACCGCAGTGACCCGACTAATGTTTTCGATGCTTTGTCGGTTTGAAAGAGAGAGATAGCTCTTATCGCTTTGCGTATCAAAATAGACATCGCCGTTGCTGATAACGTAAGCGTGTTTTTTCTCAATAAGTTGCCCAATCATGCGTGTCATAGCAGAGATGGATTCGGTCGCTTTTGGTTCCAGTGTCGGAGGGCGTACGCCGATGGCACTCATATCACGGTGGTAGGCTTGGGTATAGCGTGTCGCTATGTCTGTGGTGCTTAGTCCAAGATCACGAGCTTTGTTAATGATTTTATCGTCAATATCGGTGATGTTTCGGGCAAATAAGACATCGTAGCCGTTGGCTTCGAGCACACGGGTTAAGAGATCAAAAGCCAAGGCACTTTTAGCGTGTCCCAAGTGGGCATCATCATAGACGGTCGGTCCGCAGACGTAGAGGGAGACTTTCCCCTCGATAAGCGGTTCAAATTTGCATTTTGTTTTTTGTACACTGTCGTATAGAAACATCGTCTCTCTTTATCGGATTAAATTGAGTAAAAAATGGTTTAGCGTATAAAATAATACTCCAAAAATCCCAACACCGAGGATAAAGTAAAAACTGTACTTGGTTTTGAGAAGATTCCAAACGATTCCAAATCCAATCTCTCTGGCGGTGAGGATGAGCTGAACGACTCCTCCGATACTCCCAGCCAATGCTAATCCTGCAGCGCCCATTGGTTTCATAAGCAATAGCGAAAAGATGAGATTTATGATGAGTGATATTCCCGCTATTTTAGCGGCTTTCATGTGTTTGTGCATGGCGTATAAATACAGAGAAAAAAGTTTTGCCAGACCAAAAGGGATAAGACCGACCATATACATCATCAGTACATCAGCGGTATTGTGTGTATCGACTATTGTGAAATTGCCCCGTTCAAACAAAAGCCAGATGATGGGCTCAGATAAGAGAACCCCACCTAAAACCGATATCCCTAACAGAGCACTGAGCAGCCAAAACGATTTATGAAGATTTCGGTAGGCGAGGGTATGGTTTTCATTTTTGATTGCTTTGGCGATTGAGGGGAACAGTGCGGTCGTAATGGCTAATGCAATGATGGCAAATGGGAGTTGAAAAACACGGTTGGCATAAAAGAGGTACGAAACGGAACCTGCGGCCAAGAAAGAGGCCAGACTCGTATCGATAAACGAGGCGATTTGTGCGGTAGAATTGCCCAAAAGCGAAGGAAAAAAGAGATTGCTGAATTTGCGTTCATCTTCTTTGACATCTTTTGTTTTACGGTAGTTCCATCCCCCTACGAGAAGTTTCATTAGTCCTTGTTTGCGTATAGAATACAAATGGGTGAGTACTTGCATGACACCGCCGATGAGAATTGAAAAGCTGAGTGCATAAACGATGGTTTTTGGATCACTGTGACTAAAGAGTAACAGCGCTGTAACCATGGCGATATTGAGCCATACGGTGGAGAATGCGGTAGTGAAAAAATGCTCTTTGTGTTGCAGCAGTGTCCCTAAAAAGGTGACGATGAAAATAAGATCCAAATACCAAAAATTGATCATGGTCAGCGGCGCTGTTTTGGCAATCAGATCCGCATTCCAGTCCCATGCCAGCAATTTGGTTGAAAATTCGGGGAACAGGGTCACTAATAACGATAAAAAGACAATAAACGCCATAAATCGGATGAAAATCGCAACCGCGAAAACACTTTTTTGTCGTGTTGCGATATACGAGGGCATAAAGCTTTGAGTGAATGACCCTTCTGCAAAAATACGGCGAAAAAGATTGGGAAATTTAAAGGCCATGAGAAAAATATCACTCCACATATTAGCACCCAAGACAGAGGTCATTAAAATGTCTCGAGCCAAACCGCTAACGCGTGAGATGAGGATACCAAAAGAGTTGGAAAATATCGATTTAAACATAGATAAACAGGACCTATCGTTAAGTTTTACGTGAGTTTAACCGATATGTCATTAAAATAGCCAAATAGTATATAGAAGAAGGAAAAATATAATGGTTGATTTGCCACATGACGCAATTGTTACTGAAGCTTCATCCATTATTACTCCTTTTGTAGTTCGTACCAGTAACATTGCAAAAGAGTTAATACAAGCAGCGACCACGCATCATGTTTCAGTTCATACGCTTGATTTTAGACTCTTAGAAGTTCAGACACTTAGTCTGATGACTACTGAAGCTAAAACTGATTCGGAGGAATGGACTGAACTGTCTGAAGCAAATATTGCCGCAATACATGATGATCTGTATTTAAATCCAAAGTTTGAACTTAAGCAGACATATGAAGTAGAAATATTCTCTATTGAGGATATTCATAAACTTGATCATGTTGAATTATCCATTGCCGGCAATGCAACTCTTTGTAAGATTTATTTAACCATTAAACCGGGCAGCGAGTTTGTTTACGAAGATACTTTTGAAAAGGATTTTTTTGAGCTTATTATGAAGAAGAAGCTTCGAGCAAATCTTATGATTGGGGTTTTTGACTCCATGATGCATGACAACTTGTCAGACTTTATAGCGAAGATAAAGGTAAATGGCTCTTATCATGTCAATGAACAGGAGCGTTTTCTGGTGGCACAGGGTTTTGAGCCCGTACCGACTATCGATGATAAGCTGATAGTACATTATGATAATAAACAAAATAATCTTGATGAAGCAGGGCGCATAGACTATGCAAAGCGCGGGTATATGATCAGTGTTATTGCCAATGATTTGCTTATAGAATACATTAAGCCACAAACAGGGACCAATGGGCGAAATTGCAGAGGAGAAATTATTCTTCCAAAAGAACCGATTATTAAAAATGAACCTACGTTTACTATAGGTGAACACATAGAACGTAATGAAGATGATGTAAAAGTTGAATTTCGAGCCAAATCGGGTGGTTATGTCACTTTTGAGGGCGGTATGTATGATATTAAAACCGAAATAGATGTGACAGAGATCAGTTTTCGCTCCACTGGTTCCATTGATACGCAACTGGACTCGGATGTGTCGATTAATGTCAAAGAGAAAGACCCACTAAAAGACGCCATAGGCATAGGTATGGAAGTGAGCGTGAATGCAATCAATATTGACGGTAATGTTGGGCAAGATGCAAAAGTAACTGCACGCAAAGCTGTTGTATCAGGGCATGTTCATAGCAGTGCCACAATTACAGCGGATGATTTAACGATCAATGTCCATAAAGGGAAAGCTTATGGAAAAGAGATTCATGTGACACGTCTTGAACATGGAAGCGTGGAAGGTGATCGTGTTAAGATCACTCAGGCAACAGGCGGAACGGTACACGCAAAAGAGATTGATGTGGAATTACTGGGATCTCATACAAAACTGACTGCATCAAAGCGTATAGAAATTCAAAAATTGCAAGGTGGGGAAAATATTTTAACCATTGATCCGTTGCTCAATGAATCACGAGAATTTTTAGACGATGAACAAGCATTGATGATTGATGTTAAAAAGGTGATAGCCGAAGTTGGAAAAGAGCTCTCTGGTTATGAGAAAACGATGAGGGAAAATGCTTCAGCGTATGAAGATATTAAGCGAAAAATTATTGAATATAAAAATAATGGGGTACAAATTCCCATCGCCTATGCCCAAAAATATAAGCAGTTTCAAGAATTTAAACTTAAGCTCGAGGCATTGAGAAAAGAGTATCAAGACAAACAAGATCATTATACTTTTATCAGCGGACGGCATAGGGCATTGCAAGATGAGATATTTGATGCACGTGTTATCAATCATGACCGATGGCATAACTACAACGAAATTATTTTTAAATTAATAGATCCCCCTATTGATGTGACGTTTGTTCCCCCGGATAACAGTATAGGCGGTATATTCGGATTGCATGTTGATGAGGAGGGAAAATTCTCTATTAAGGTACTAGCAAAATGATAATAGGATTAGAAGGAAATATTGTTTATAAAGAACCCTCTGCGATGCATTTGGATGTAAACGGGGTAGTTTATGAGGTTTTTATTTCCCTGCACACTTACAGTGCATTAAGCGGTGAACGTATCAGAGTGCATACAACGCACATTATTCGTGAAGATGCACAACAACTGTACGGTTTTGTCCAAAAAGGGGAGAAAACACTCTTCGAGGGTATGCTAAAAATCAATGGAATCGGTCCCAAAGCAGCGTTAGCAATCTGCAGTACCTTTACGCCGGAGCAGTTTGCGGGTATTATTACGTCTAAAGATGTCAATGCGCTCAAAAAAGTTCCCGGAATAGGACCTAAAAGTGCAGGGCGTATTATGGTGGAATTGGCAGGCTTTGATGCCGTATTGTTACAAGGGGATACCGTTGTCAGCAGTGCCGCAACAGAGGCCTCTATGGCACTTGAATCACTTGGATTTAAGCGTGAACAAATTGCCAAAGCATTAAGCGCCTCCAGTGCAACCGATACCGCTTCTTTAGTGAAAGAAGCGTTAAAACAATTACAAAAACTTTAACAAGGACAACAGTGAAATTAGCAATTTTATTCGGCGGAGCCAGTTACGAACATGAGATCAGCATTGTAAGTGCGATTACCGTAAAAGGGAAACTTTCCAATTTTGATTTGAGCTTTATTTTTTGCGATCAGGACCATCGTTTTTATCTTATTGATGATGCACATATGAAAGCAATCACATTTTCAAGAGCAAAACACCTCAAGATGCCAGAACTCACATTGGTAAAAGGGGGATTTGAGCAGCGGGGACTTTTTGGCTCTAAAATGCATACGTCTCCTGTTCTTAATTTGATCCACGGCGGCGATGGTGAAGACGGTTCGATTGCATCTTTGTTTGATTTTTATGGCATTTCGTTTATCGGACCTCGCAAAGAGGCATCGATGCTTAGTTTTGACAAACATTACACCAAATGGTTTGCACAGTCGATGGGTGTCAAAACACTTCCGTATGAAGTCATTACGAGAGCGAGCAGTAAAACGATTAGGACTCCGTATCCGTTTATCATCAAGCCATCGTGTCTTGGAAGCTCTATTGGCGTGAGTATTGTGCGTGAAGTCAGTGAGCTGGAATACGCCTTGGATGTGGGATTTGAATTTGACAATACTCTTTTGATTGAGCCTTTTATTTCGGGAGTTAAAGAGTACAATTTGGCAGGATACAGCGCCAGAGGTGAGATTACCTATTCGATTGTTGAAGAGCCACAAAAAGTAGAGTTTTTGGATTTTGAAAAAAAATACCTTGATTTTTCACGCTCGGCAAAAGTAGCTGAAGCCGCCGTGAGTGATACTCTTGTAACCCAACTGAGAGAAGCATTTAAGACTCTTTATACTCCGCTATTCGAGGGAGCCTTGATCCGATGTGATTTTTTTGAAATCGATGGGGTTGTGTATCTCAATGAGATTAATCCGATTCCGGGATCGATGGCGAACTATCTCTTTGAAGACTTTAGCGGTGCGATCAATGCACTTTTGGGATCATTGCCGAGTAAAAAAGAGATTCGCATACAGTACGACTACATTCACTCCATTTCTCAAGCAAAAGGGAAATAAGAGTGGCAGTCAAAACGGTTCATTACAAAGGGGCCATATTTTCTATCAGTTATGAGATTCTAAATCCCCAGCAAACCACTAATATTATTTTTTTACACGGCTGGGGTTCTCATAAAACGCTTATGAAACAGGCATTTTCTAAAACACTTCCTTCTTTTCGTCATATTTACATCGATATGCCGGGCTTTGGCGGCAGTAATTGCGATATAGCGCTTCAAACCACCGATTATGCCCAAATCATGGAACTTTTTTTGACGCAAATCGATGCCCGTAAAAATGTTATTTTAGGACATTCATTTGGCGGAAAAGTAGCTACTTTACTGAATGCGGAGCTTTTGGTGTTGGTGGCATCCGCAGGAATTTTGGTTCCAAAACCGTTAAAAATTCGTACAAAAATAGCCCTTTTTAAACTTCTCAAATTTACAGGGCTTACTTCATTGCGATCCCTCTTTGTTGCACCCGATGCGCAAGGTATGTCTGAAGTAATGTATCAAACCTTTAAAAATGTCGTCAATGAAGATTTTACGGATTATTTTAAAGCGTTTAAAAATAAAGCTTTGTTATGTTTTGGTAAGCAAGATACGGCAACTCCTTTGTGGACTGGTGAAGTGATGCAAAAACTTATAAAAGATTCACGCCTAGTCGCGTATGACGGGGATCACTATTTTCTCTTGAAAGAGGGTGCTTCTATTGGGCATGAAATAGAAAAAAGTATGGATAAAAAGGAAGAATAAATGGAATTAACACAGATGATCGCTCTTGGAGCAAATTTTCTTTTTGTTTTTGCCTTGGGCTGGTATCTTATTACCAATTTGCAGTGGTACGATTACCGTATCGAGCGTGTGGTCTTGCGTCATCATAAGACATGGTGGCATGTTGGGTATTTTGTACTCCCTTTTATCCTTTACTACATACTTGGTACTTATGGGCCGTTCGTGTTGGTTGCCTATATCCCCTTTTTGTATCTTTGGCATGCAAAACTTGATAAAAAACTGGTGTTGACATGGCGTGTAAAGCGTTTTTTGATTCTTTTGCTTTTTATTACCGTCATTCTAAACACCCTTTGGACACTGAGAGATGTCAGTGATACGTACAGTGTCTTTTTGCCGCTGAGCCTTGCGTATTTGACTTCATGGGGCGTAGAAAAGTTTTTATTTTTGATGTACAAAAGAGAGGCAAAGCGTCGGATTGAATCGATGCAGGATTTGACAATCATCTGTATTACGGGAAGCTATGGTAAAACGTCGATGAAAAATTTTATCGCACAGACATTATCCAATAAGTTCAATGTCTATGCGACACCCCGCAGTGTCAATACGATAGGCGGTATTATCCGTGATGTCAATGAATCACTTCCGGTCAATACGCAAGTGTATGTTTGCGAGGCTGGAGCCCGTGAGTTTGGGGATATTTATGCGATTACACAACTTTTAAATCCTCAAATCGTAGTTGTTGGTAAAGTGGGTCCTCAGCATTTGGAATACTTTAAAACAGTAGAACGTATCAAGCAAACCAAGCTCGAAATTATTCATTCCAATCGTTTGCAAAAAGCATTCATTCATACGTCAGTGACGGATGTACCGCATGAAAAAGTGACATTTTTTGGGGATGATATTAAGAATCTGAATGCTACGTTGGAAGGTACTGATTTTGATCTGACTTTGGATGGAGAGGAACACCATTTCCATACGTCTGTATTAGGTGGTTTTCAAACGATGAACATTAATGCGGCGATTTTGATTGCACATGAAATGGGAATGAGTGCCGAAGAGATAGAGAAAGCCGTGTATCATCTCAAAAGTGTTGAGCATCGCTTAGAACGCATCGATGCAGGTGGAAAAGTCATATTGGATGATGGATATAACGGTAATATCGACGGGATGCTTGAGGGGGTGCGCTTATGTTCTTTGCATACAGGGCGCAAAGTGATTGTAACGCCTGGATTGGTAGAAAGTACAGTAGAACTAAACCGTGAACTTATTAACGCTATTAATGGCGTCTTTGACATTGCCATTATCACGGGGCAGCTCAATGCGGTTCAATTTCAAACCGAGTTAAAGGTGAACGAAGTCGTAATGCTCGCTGATAAAGCGCAGTTGGTCAAAACGCTGGGTGAGGTGACGAAAGCGGGTGATATCATCCTTTTCGCTAATGATGCACCTAATTTTATCTGATGAATAACATTCTTTATGCCCCATGGCGAAATGAGTACGTAGCCGGAGCAAAATGCGAAGGGTGTGTATTTTGCCATATCAGTGAAAATGAGTCTATGGATGAAGAACATCACGTTTTGTACCGCGATGAGCATTGTTTTGTTGTGATGAACCGTTATCCTTATACCCCTGGGCATTTTATGATCATTCCACATTTTCACACGGATGCGCTGGAAGCTCTTGATCCGTTGACATGGCTGCACATGAGTGCATTGGCACAAAAAGGGGTACGTATGCTCAAAGAGGGATTTAATGCCCATGCAGTTAATATCGGGATGAATCTGGGAAGTGAAGCAGGTGCAGGTATCGCGGAACACATACATATGCATCTCGTACCGCGTTGGGCACGTGATACAAACTTTATAACATCGATAGCACAAACGCGCGTTTATTCAACTGATTTTGAGAAGATATATACCCGGCTAAAAGAACACACAAAAAACTATTTAATGAAATAATCCCCTCAAGGGGATAGTTGCTAAAACTCTTAGTGCAGTTCCACATGGATACGACGATTCAAAGCACGTCCTTCACGGGTATTATTAGTAGCCATCGGCTCTTTTTCCCCTTTGCCTGAAGTAGTGATACGATCGGCTGCAATACCATCTTTTATCAGTCTGTCTCCAAGAGCTTTACTGCGTCTCTCTGAGAGTTTTTGATTGTACTCATCTGTCCCTGTATGATCGGTATGCCCCACTATGACTGCTTTTGCCGGAGGATTGTCCTTCATGATTTTTGCCAATTTATCGACTTGAGGATAATCGGCTACCGGAATGACGCTTGAGTTAAAGGCAAAATGGAGGCGAAGATCTACGCTAACAGGACATCCAGTGGGATCAACCTTATAACCACGTGGTGTATCCGGACATTTGTCCATGGAATCGAGGACTCCGTCTTTATCTTGATCCCCTTCAGCTTTAGCTATAACAGGAGCTGGTTTTGCTACAACAACAGGCGCTGCGACGAAAGGAGCTACGACAGTTTTAGGTGAACAGTCCGGATGGCCGGGAACAAACTCTACTGATTTAACAGCCATTGAACTGTCAGTCGTAGGAGTACTTTGCTGCTCGGAATTTGCGATTAGATTCATACCCATCCCTAAGATGAGTAGAGATGCTGTACATGTTGATATTAAACGCATGATAACTTTCTCCCTTGATTGTTAGAATTTTTAATTGTATCATAACAAAAAGATTTTATAGCTATAAATTATTATGTTTCAATATATTTTATTGTTTTAGGTTATTTTAAACTATTTGTGGAGTACAATGTTTTTAGGATACTTTTCTAAAGTGTGGGTAGGGTATCATATATCAATCAGAGTGGTTCAAAGTAAATTTGAGAATAGAGGTAGCAAAATGTTAAGTTCTAAAGTTCCATTTTTAAAAATAGCAATGACCTTGTCTTTGTGTACGGCATCCGCATTGAATGCATTGACGTTAAAAGAGGGGGTTAATGAAGTTCTTTCAACCCATCCCGTAGTCCAAGAACGTTTGCATAACTATCGTGCGACCTTGGAAGATCTACGAACGACGGAAGCTCAATGGCTTCCGACACTTGATTATTCGGGTACGCTGGCTCGTGAAAGGACAAAAGCACCGGTCACTCAAAATCAATCTCGTTCATTTACGACTTATGAACATTCCTTATTACTTTCTCAAAACCTTTTTAACGGTTTTGGGACGGTGTATGAGTCAGATTACAATAAAGCGCGTATTCTAGCGGCTGCAAATCATTACATAGAAAATGCCAATGATGCGGCATATCGCTTTATTGATGCTTATGTTAATTCGATTAAAAATCGGGATTTACTGTGCATTGCAAAAGCCAATGTGACCTTCAACGAGGACATTTATGCAAAAGTGAATAAGTTATATGAAGCAGGAATGACAACCCGTTCTGAATCTGAAAAAGCGGATACATCCCTTTCATTGGCAAAGGCCAACTATGTGGTTGCAGAAAATAACCTCCAAGATACATTGTACAATCTTGAACGTGCTTTAGGGCGACGAGTAAAAGCAAGTGAACTGGATAATACCAGTTTTACCGGAGATATCCCACTCACATTGGAAGAGATGCAGGAGTATGCCAGAACCCATAACCCTTCTGTTTTGGTAAATGTATACAACATCAAAGCGGCACAAGCGCAAAAAAGTGCTGCATATAAAAACTATTATCCTAAAATTGATGCGTTTGCACGTCAGAGCTGGGCGAAAGACTCTGGCGGCCTTGAAGGCAAAGATGATCGTTTTAAAGTAGGGGTTACCTTGAGTTATAATCTTTACCGCGGTGGTTCAGATGAGGCACAAATTCAAAAGAGTTTGAGTAAGATTCATCAAGAAAATGAGATCCAACGGGATACGATTCGTAAATTGGATGAACAAGGCGGGCTCTCATGGGCTGCAAAAACCTATCTTGAACAGCAGCTTGTCCATTTAAAGCGCTATGAAACCACCAGTGCCAAGACCCTTGAATTGTTTCAAAAAGAGTACGATCTAGGGCGCCGAACCTTATTGGATTTGTTAGTTGCACAAAACGATAATATATCGGCACAATCACAGATCGTTGTCGCTGAAAGCAATCTTTTGTTTGCGTACTATCGTGTATTGGATGCTATGGGATCCATGGTGCAAAACGTGCTGGGTTCCGAAGCCCAAAAGCATACGGAAGTTGTCGGTTTGAAAGTTCTTGATAACGCACATAATCATGACGATAACGTAAAAAATCTCATTTTTGCGAATCGTAAAAATGATCCATACAAACGAGATGGTAAAGATCAGGGTACTTCGGTTCCCTCGGTTGGAAGAAAATAATTTTATCACTAAAGGTTTCAGGTAATGAGTGAAGAGTCGGCACCCCATATTTCTGATCACGAGGGGGCAGCATTTGAAATTGATCCGTTATTGCAATGCCTTGTGCTATTCACACAGCTTTATCACAAACCGTATACAGCAGAAGCGCTGACAGCAGGGTTGCCGATCCCGCCTCTGGCAGGAACTCCAAGCTTATACAGTCTAAAAACTTCCAAAGGTCTTTTTGCCCGTGCAGCGAGCCGGGCAGGCTTGAAAAGTACCCTGGTTAAGCGAAAACTCTCCGATATATCTTCATTACAATTGCCGATGATATTATTGCTTGATAAATCTCAAGCGTGTATTTTGGATTCTATTTCCTATGACGACAATACCTGCAAGATCATTCTTCCAGGCGAAGAAGCGATTGAAAATACAGTTTCATTGGATGATTTGAATCGGGAATATACGGGTTTCGCATTTTTAATAAAAAAGCCGTTTATTTACGATGAACATGATTCGCTTACGCTTAATGTGGAGAATAAGCATTGGTTCTGGGATACGATAAAACTTTCGACAAATATCTATCGCGATGTCATCTATGCCACTGTTTTAGTGAATCTATTTGTTTTGGCCAGTCCTTTGTTTACCATGAGCGTTTATGACCGTGTTATCCCCAATAATGCCAAAGAAACCCTTTGGGTATTTGCAATCGGTGTTTTAGTGGTTTATCTACTGGATACGTTTCTAAAATTTACCAGAGCCATCCTTTTAGAAAGTGCCGGAAAAAAGAGCGACGTCATCATGTCGTCCATTATTTTTGAAAAAGTTCTTGACCTTAGGATGGCTTCTCACCCTAAATCGGTTGGATCGTTTGCCAGCAACCTCAAAGATTTTGATTCGATTCGCTCATTTTTGACCAATGCAACATTGACCGCATTGGTTGACTTTCCTTTTGCCCTTTTGTTTTTGATGGTTATTGGATACATAGGCGGCTGGATTGTTCTTGTCCCGATTACTATGATGATTTTGATATTGGCCTATGCTTTGTTGATACGTAATTCTCTGCGTGAAAGTATTGAAGAGACGCACAAAGCATCTGCGGCAAAAAGCTCTATTATGGTTGAAGCGCTGCAAAACATCGAAACGCTCAAAACATTGGGGACAACCGGACAGGTTCAATGGGCATGGGAGGAAGCGACCGGAGAAATAGCACAAAAGAGTCTTAAATCACGCATGCTTTCCACATCCATATCGACGGTGACGGGATTTTTGATGCAGTTGACGACAGTGCTTTCTATTATCGTTGGTGTTTATCTGATTGGTGAACATGAATTGACGATGGGGGGATTGATTGCTATTATAATTATCTCATCACGCACGGTTGCACCCATGGGGCAGGCTGCAGCGTTGATTGCTAATTATTCAGATGCCAAATCGGCGTACGATGTTCTTGATGGTATTATTTCACAGCCTGCAGAGCGTCCTCATGGTAAAAAATTCATTACCCGTTCCATACTAAATGGGGAAATCGAGTTTAAAGATGTCAGTTTTTCGTATGACGATTCGGAGTACAGTGCGATCAGTGGCATCAACTTTAAGATCAAACCAGGAGAAAAAGTTGCTATTATTGGGCGTATTGGCTCAGGAAAAAGTACAATTGCCAAGCTTTTACTTAATCTTTATCAGCCTAAAAACGGTTCTATTTTCCTGGATGGAATCGATATTGGACAAATTGATCCAGCTGATTTACGGAGAAATATTTCGTATGTATCACAGGACATTACATTGTTTAAAGGTAGTGCAAAAGATAATATTTCTTACCGCTTTTCACGTGTCAGTGACGAGCAGATGATCCGAGCATCCGTCATTTCTGGTGCCGACGAGTTTATTCGAAAACATCCAAGCGGGTATGAGATGCCCATTGGTGAGCGGGGGATGGGCCTTTCCGGTGGTCAGCGTCAAAGTATCGGGATTGCACGGGCATTATTACTGGATTGTCCGATGGTCATATTGGATGAACCGACGAATGCGATGGATCAGTTGACAGAGCATCGTTTAATCGCCAATTTAAAGGAATATTTGGCGGATAAAACAGTGATACTGATCACTCAGAAAAATACCGTCTTGCCTTTGGTTGATCGTATTATTGTTATTAATGATGGGAAGATATATTTGGATGGACCCAAAGAGCAGGTATTGGCAAAACTCTCAGGAGGTGGCGCATGAATCCGAATAAAAAATTTTCATTTGATGAAAACGATTATAATTTTATGCGCAGTCTCTCCGCGGCAGTTTTGGAAGATAGCCCAAGTAAGTTACGCTCTGTCCTGCTTTTTTGGATTATTACGGTAGTTTTTCTTTTGCTTTGGGCAGGGTTTTCATCGATCGATGAACTGGTGCGCGGCGATGGCCAAGTTGTCCCTGGCGGGGAAAACCAGATGATCCAACACCTCGAGGGCGGGATACTCAGTGAAATTTTGGTCAAAGAGGGTCAAAAAGTCAAAGGGGGGGATACCGTCTTAAAGATTGAAAACGTTAAATCTGCTTCAACGTATGAAAGTTCTCAGTACAAATCGGCAGAAGTTCGTGCAAAAATTATTCGTCTTCGAGCTGAAGCCCTTGGAGTTGGATTTAATCCCAGTGCCGCAGATATGAGAGAGATTCCAGAGCAAATCGCGCAGGAAAGAAGTGCCTATATGGCCAATCAGGAATACATCAATTCCCAAATCAGCTCTCTTAATGATTTGTATCGTCAAAAACAAAGTGAGCTGGCAGAAGCTAAAAGCCGAATTGCAGAATCAAAACGTTCGTTGGCATTTATACGAGAAGAAATTGCTATGACAGAACCTATGGTGGCTCAAGGGATTAAACCCAGAGTAGAGTTTTTGCAATTGCAACGTCAAGCAAGTGATATACAAGAGCGTTATAACGCTGTTGTCACTTCCATCCCACGTTTAAATGCCGCCATGAATGAAATTACGAATAAGATCCGTCAAGCCCGAGGCGAATTTACATCCAAAGCCCGAATAGAGTTGGCGGGAGCACAAACAGAGGTCAAACGTGTAGGAGCTGAAAGTTCTGCATTGCAGGATGAAGTAACCCGAGCAGAAATCAAATCCCCGATCAACGGTATCGTTCAAAAACTGTATGTTAATACGCTGGGGGGAGTCATCAAACCAGGGGATAACTTGATAGAAATCGTCCCTACTGAGGGAGGACTGCTTGCAGAGGCGAAAATAAAGCCTGCGGATATCGCTTTTATCTATCCCGGGCAAGATGCAATTGTAAAAGTGACGGCATACGATTATTCCATTTATGGTTCATTACATGGAAAAGTAGTAACGATAAGCCCTGATACCGTGACCGATAAACAAGATAATATTTATTACGTCGTTAAGATCCAAACAGATAAAAAGTATTTAGGCACAAAAGAAAGACCTCTGAAAATTATTCCAGGGATGATGATTAATGTCGATATCGTAACGGGTAAAAAGACAATACTTCAATACATTCTCAAGCCTATTATCAAGGCTAAGCAGTATACGTTTAGCGAGCGATAAATGAAACTCTATTTGATCTCGGACAATAATATTTTAGCAACGAGATGGATGACTGTGTTTGCAGATGCAAAGGCCGTGTTTATGAAAGAATTTTCGGTTGAGTGTGAAAATGATAGTATTGTTTTTATATCCGATACGATCGTTAATGCATTGAGTGAACAAGAGATTGAAAATTTATTTTCGCGTCGTGTGATGCTTTTATCTATTAATCCTGATTTTACTCAGGCGCAGAATTTTTTGCAAATGGGGGCAATGGGGTATGGTAATGCGATGATGCATGAAACACATCTGCATTCCGCATATCAAGCTCTTACAGAGGGAAAAGTTTGGCTTCATCCTGATTTTATCACGATGATGATTTCCAAAATCCATGAGATCAAAGGAAGTCAAGAAAAATCGCTTCATCTGCTTGATGAATTGAGCAAGCGAGAGCGGGAAGTCGCTTTAATGCTTGGCGAGGGGGCATCACATCAAGACATTGCAGATGAACTTGATATTACTGTCCGTACAGTCAAAGCGCATGCAACTGCTATTTATCAAAAACTTGAGGTCAAAGACCGTTTGGCTCTCTCTCTCCTTCTTCATAAATAATTATAATTCATAACTCGTATATCAAAAGTAGCTCAATTAGTACCTGGGTACAATTGTTTTATATTATTTAAAAGTGCTACAATAGTTGTATCTATAAATTCTTATTGAAGGATCTATCATGGCACAAGTTATTGGGAATGTAAAATCATTTGAGACGGGGACCTTTTTTGTTAAGGGCAGTGATGGGCAGATTCGTCAGCTTAAAGTAGGAGATTCGATTTATGAAGGCGAGAACGTTTACGGAGCCGCGACGAATGGTGCAAATGCAAAGATAGTAATTGATGTGCTTCTCGCCGGTGCCGGTGATCTTGTACTAGGAGGAACTGGTGCACTGACCTTTGATACTTCTGTACTGGCAGGAATGTTCAGTCATAACGATGCAGTGGTATATGTGAATTCCGTTAAAGAGGCATTGGCAACAATATCCTCCGATGATGCAGCAGTCGATGAAGATATTACCGATGCGGGAGAAACGGCTGCCGGTGATGCAGTCACGGATACCGGGCGTGTAGGTGATACTTTTGCAGCTCGTACTGGTGCGGTGGGGGATGTTACAACCAACTTAAATCAGACCGGACCGACAAGCTCGGAAGCCACATTGAATGAGCCTCCGCTTGTTTTATTGGAAGAAAACAGTATACCGACAGTAAACTGGATATTGACCGAAGGAAATGTCGCAGTAGTAGATGAAGGTGCACTACAAGGGGGTAATGTAGGGGGCAGCTTGATTACCAGTGGCACTCTGGATATCACAACAGGTGGCGATACAATAAACACTGTTGGCGGTGTAGTGATTAATGGTGTAGACGTGACAAATGGAGGTACTGTAACAGGTACTTACGGTAATTTAATAGTAACGGTAAGCGGAGGTGTGTATAGCTGGACTTACGTACTTGGTGATAATGCCCCACATACTGATCCTACTCAGATTGGTGTGAATGACCAGTTTCCGGAAGACATATTCTCAGTAGTGGTAACTGATGATGACGGAGACAGTACGGCACCCGTCGATTTGACAGTTATGATTAATGATGATGGTCCGGTGGCAATAGCTGATACGGGTACGCAGGGTGTGGAAGACAGCGATATTGTCTATAACGTAATGGCCAATGATAGCCATGGTGCGGACGGTGCAACCCTAACAGCGGCTAGTGTAGCGCAAGGACAAGGTCAAGTGACCTTTCTTTCTAACGGTCAAGTAACCTATAATCCAGTAGATGGTGAAGAAGGTGTGGTAATGATCAACTATACGATCACCGATAGTGATGGTGATGCTTCCAACTCTACGCTAACCATTACACTTCTTAAAGACAGCACACCAATTATCGGGCCAGAAAGCGGCACAGTATATGAAGCTCAGATCGTCAATACTGTCAGCGGTACATTTGATATCAACAGCTACGATCCGGTAGCAGCAGTGCAGGTAAATGGGATTAATGCTATTGTGGGTAACACGGTTATAGGTACGTACGGTACCTTAACATTTACCGCAAATAATGGCTGGACTTACACACTAAGCGATACCACACTGGCCCACACGCAGGCGGGTATGGATACGGTATACGACACATTTAACTTGCAGATGCAAGATTCAGATGGAGATGTTGCAGTTAACACAATGACGATTGGAGTGGTTGATGGCGTACCGGCAGCGGTCAACGACAGCGCATCGCCTGCAGAAGACACGCCGATTACGATCAACGTACTGGCAAATGACACGGTAGGGCCGGACGAAGTGGATTTAGCTACGGGCGTGGCACTGGGCACTGCTGCGACCAAAGGGACGGTAGTGTACAATGGAAACGGTACCTTTACCTACACACCGATAGCGGGCGAAGTAGGGAGCGACAGCTTTACCTACACGATCACCGATAAAGACGGGGACACCTCGACGGCAACGGTAAGCATTACTCTGGCGGCGGATAGCGTACCCACAGCGGGTACTACGTATGCGTCAGTGGACGACGACGCGTTGAGCGGCAATCCTGCGAGCACGACAGGAGATTTGACGGTTCCGAATACTGATGGCGACAACAACGAAGCGACCTACAGCGGAACACTGACACATACGACAGGTGGTGATATTCCTGTGGTGGTCAGCCTTGCAGGAATGAATGGTTTGTCTGGCACCGTAGGAACTGAGAATGTGAGCTACGCATGGGTTGGCAACACCTTGACAGCGACCACTACGAGCGGTACACGTATCGGTACGGATTTATTCAAGGTTGAAGTGACTAATGCAGCGACTGGCGCGTACAAGGTGACACTGCTAGATAATGTGATGCATGCAAACGGCAATGACGAGAACGACGCGACAGTGGCACTGAACTACACAGTGACAGACAGCGATTCAAGCCCGGCAGTTCCGGCGGGTACACTGAACATCACGTTTGATGACGATATGCCAAGCGCAACAGATGAGGCTGCACAGAATGTGGCCGAAGGTACGACAGCGACGGGAACGCTGGACTTCGCAGCGGGTGCGGACGGCGCGAGCGTGACCCACATTGGGACGAATGCACTGATCTTTGATAGTGACGGCTATTCGCAAGAGATCGACATTGGCGGAGGATACCTCAAAGTCACAGCGAATGGCGCATACAGCTACCGGGTACTGGATAATACACCTGCGGCGACAGACAACGCGACGTTTACCGTGACAGACGGTGATGGCGATACAGTGAACATCAGTATTGCGTTCAACATTACGGATGCTAACGTGCCTAGTGCGGGTACGACGGATGCTTATGTGGACGACGATGCGCTGGGCGGAAATGCGGCGGCTGGGCTGGGAGATTGGATAGATACAAACCTCGACAGCGATAACAACGAAGCGACCTACAGCGGAACACTGACACACACCCCTGGCGGTGATATTCCTGTGGTGATCAGCCTTGCAGGAATGAATGGTTTGTCTGGCACCGTAGGAACTGAGAGCGTAACATACAGTTGGAATAACACGACCAAGACGTTGAGTGCGTCATCGATTGGACGTGGTGAAGTATTTACCGTAAAAGTGGACGATGTGAATACGGGTGAGTATACCGTTACACTGAAACAGAACGTATTGCATGCGAGCGGTAATAACGAGAACGATGCGACAGTGGCACTGAACTACACAGTGACAGACAGCGATTCAAGCCCGGCAGTTCCGGCGGGTACACTGAACATCACGTTTGATGACGATATGCCAAGCGTGATTGACCCGATGACTGCCTATGTGGTGAATAAGACTGGCAGTTTGGGCACAATTACGGGTGTTGGGCTGGATATCGACAATAATGTCGATAACAACTATGGCGCCGATGGTGGGACTGTCTCGTTTGCTGCGCCGAACGGGTCAGACAGTGGATATACTACGAGTACCCAGCATATTTATCTATATACAAATGGTTTAACAATGATTGGTTCGACCTTGGCTGGTAGTGATTTTGTCACAGCCATGGCGGGGAGTGCTACTTCTGGTGCATTTGTTGTTACGCTTGATCCAAATGGGTCTGTTCCGGATACCTATGATTTCACATTGCTCAAGCAGATCGACGGCGGTATCGGCAACTTCAATACTTCAACAGGTACATGGGATTTCCATGGCGGTAATACTAACTATGCCTACTACGATGATACGTCAGGGAATGGCTTGCCAAGCGTCTTGGTTACACCGACAGGTTTAGCTGGCAAAACGATAAATGAAACGGCTAACGAGGTAGGTGTGAGCGGTGCAACCGGGCCTGGCGGAGGCGGTCAGGATACGGGATCGGGGGAGGCGATCAGGGTTGATTTTGTCGATCAAAATATCAGTGGTCTTCCGAAGAATATAGATTACAATACTTTGACTGCGGACCACGCCTTCCTCAATCATGTGATGGTCAATGGTGCCGTTGCGACTTTCGCTGTGAATCCTAACGATACAACTACGGTGAATTTCAGGGCATTTGATGATTTTGATTACGGCACGGCGAATGAGCCAAATGATGTTGGTGACTATCAAACACTACCAGGGGGAAAAATATCGGAGCAAATTACCCGTGTGATAGTCAATGGTATTGCATATGTAGCGACTAATGTCGCTGCGGGAATCGTTTTTGAGGCTAACGGATCGGTGACCATATCCGGTATAACAAATAGTAAGACAGTTGCGGTCTTTACGGATAGTGGCTTCACAACAGTCGAGTACCACTATGTTAGTGGTGACCCCTTCTCTCTGGCTGGATTCGGAGCTTCAACTTTCAATCCAGGTGAACTGGTCAATATGGCATTTGACCTCGCCGTCACTGATGGTGACGGAGACCGTGTGTTGATCGAAGATGGCATTCAAATCCAGTTGAGCCCGGATGATCATATCGTCATTCAGGATTTCGGAGGGGTTGATTATCTTGAAGCTCCTACAGACAGTCAGGCCGTAACCTTAGTAGGTCTTGACGGTGACGATACGCTAATCGGTAAGGATGGTAATGACATATTAATCGGAGGGGAAGGCAACGATACCCTAATTGGCGGAGATGGCAACGATACCCTGATCAGTGATGTAGCTACCATTGGTGGTGTATTAACGGGGGATGATTCCATTGATGGGGGTGCCGGTATTGATACATTGGTTCTTTCAGAAAACAATAATATTGATTTTAGTGCATTGAACACTGGTAATAATCCAATCACGAATATCGAAGTGATTGATCTGAATACAGGAGATCATGGCTTGACGAATCTCTCAATAGAAAATATTATTGAGATGACGTCACCAGATCCTATAACCGGGGATCATACGCTTACAATCACCGGTGATTCTCTGGCTGACAGCGTTAATCTTCCGTCAACAAGCGGTACTAATTATACAGTAGGCACAACAACAGAGATCGGTTTTGAGATTTATACTTATACGGATACGGCTGGTATCGATCCTACCGTTGTCCTCAAAATTGAGACAACGATTGATGTGATTTAAAAAAAAACTCATCCATGATCTTCAGAGTGGCGGTTTCCAGCCGCCACACCCTCTCTTCATAAAAAATGGATTATGGTTATGAATAACAATCAAAAATAACATATATGATCCAAATTAGTACCTAAGTACAATAGAAATCAATTTCTTATTCCGATAAAATAAGGGATTTAGTTTTATCAAAGGCAAAAGGCATGGCAAAAGTTATCGGATTGGTAAAATCATTAGAAAATGGTACGTTTTTCGTTAAAGATGGAGCAGGGAATGAGCATCAGCTCCAAGCTGGCGAACAAATACATGATGGTGACCTTGTTTATGGTGATGCTAATAATGCGAAAGATGCACAAATTGTTGTGGATGAGACAATTGCCGGTGCAGGGACATTGATTATCGTTGGAAATGATGCCTTATATTTTGATACTTCGGTATTGACTAAGGCGTTTGATGTAGATGATTCTACGATTCATATCAATTCTTTAAATGAGGCATTGGCAACTATAGCTTCAAATGAAACTGTACCGTTAGAAGTGACAAATACAGATGAGACTCTAAAAACAGATATTGATACAACAAATGCGGGTGAAACAGCAACGGGTACCAGTGTGACTGATACTGAGCGTACCGGTGATATTTTTGCGGATCGTACGGGAGCAGTAGGAGATGTAGGCACGGCTCTTGCCACGACTGATGCAACTGCATCAACAACGACAGTATCTTCTACGAGTAATCCTATTAGAATAAATACTGCTCCTACTGCAAATCCAGATAACGCGACAGGTACTGCGGATGATGCTCTTACAACGCTGGAAGATACAGCATTGACGATTGCACCAAGCATATTGTTGGCAAACGACATTGATCCTGATGGCGATGCTCTCACGATTACAAGCGTTCAAGATGCGGTCAACGGTACGGTTGCACTGGTAGACGGTAACATCGTCTTTACACCGTCTGAAAACTATAACGGTCCGGCAAGCTTTACCTACACCATTTCTGATGGCAAGGGCGGAACCGCGACCGCGATCGTCAACGTGGGTGTGACCCCGGTTAACGACTTACCAATATTTACAGAAGGTAACAGCACTATCGGTGATGATGCTGGAGTGGTTACAGAAGATACTGTTCTAAGTACAAGTGGAGTACTTGCAATCAATGACGTTGATGTGGGTGAGTCAGCATTCCAACCGCAGACAGGTACGGTTGCGACACACGGTACCTTCAGTGTTGCGGCAAACGGTTCTTGGACATACAGCCTCAATAACAGTAGCCCTATAGTACAGGCACTTGGTGAGGGCGATACATTGACTGATACGATCAGTGTTCTTTCCGTAGACGGAACACCGACAACTGTAACCATCACCATTAATGGTACGAACGACTTACCAGTAGCCGTTGCAGATAGTCTTTCTGCAATTGAAGATATTGCAGTAACCTACACGGCGGCTCAATTGCTGGGTAATGATACCGATGTTGATACAGCACATGCGAACTTGACTATTGCAAGTGTTACGAATGGTAGTAATGGGACTGTCGTTCTAAATAATGATAACACAGTAACTTTTACTCCAACAGCAAACTATAGCGGTTCTGCAAGCTTTACCTATACAATCTTTGATGGTGCATTGACATCTGATCCTGCAACAGTTACAGTAAATGTTATTCCTGTTGCAGATGCTCCAACATTGAGTATGTCGAGTTATAGCGCGAGCACGAATTTAGAAGAGTTTGGAAATATAGGAGCTTATACATCTACTGCCGATGTTAGCAAATTAGCAGGTGGCGTTTGGTATACAGATAATAATAAAGTTACTGGCGTAGGACAAATAGAAATTGGACAAGAAAATACGTACATGCGCAATGGTAAGACAAATAACGTTATTGAACTAGAGCGTCATGCTGGAGATGCATCTAACTTGTATACAATTATTGATGCTAAAGTAGGTGAGATGTATACGGTTTCTTTTGATTATGCACCTCGAACGGTGTACACTACTTTAGATAGTTCTGTTATTAATGTGATATTGGATGGAAACATTGTTAAAACGTTGAATACTACGACGACAGGTTTTCAAAGCTATACCGTAGTGCTGCCTGTTTTGGATGCTGGTAAGCACAAACTTGAATTCGTGGCAGCTGAAAAGAACCCTAACTCTCTTGGCGGGCTTCTTGATAATATTTTTGTAGCCTCTAATGCTGGTATTGCAGGATATTCTATTGATCTTTCTACTGTTACGGCTTCTTTGGTTGATACAGATGGCTCAGAAGTACTCTCACTCACAATGGGTGGAATTCCAAATGGTTTTATACTTTCGGACGGAAGCAATACACGTACAGCTATGAGTGATGGTACGACAGTAGATATCACTGGATGGAATCATGCATCACTTAGCGTTACAGCGCCCTCAGGATATGCAGATAGTGTAGCTTTGAAAGTAACTGCTACATCCACAGAAACTGCAAATAGTGATCATGCATCGACATCTAAGACGCTTAACGTGACTGTTCTTTCGAATACGGGTAATGACACCGTATTGTTTGATCCATCAGATACTGGATTAGATACAGGGGCTGGTATGGATACGCTGATTTTGGCAACTAATGCAGATATCGACTTTGGTGCATTGGGTAATATAATCAAAAATATTGAGGTTATTGATCTTAATCAAAACGGTGCTCATAAGTTAAATGGCCTCACAGTGCAAGATGTGTTTGATATGACTGACAGTGCTCATACGTTGACTATTTTTGGTGACAGTGCAGATACGGTTACTTTAGTAAATCCTACTGATCCTGCTGATACAGCTCATAAGTGGACACTAACGGCAGAAAATGTGATTGAAAACGGCCACACTCTTGACATCTATAAAAGTGGAGACAACTCAGTTACTCTCAAAGTTGAGGATACAACTGTACACACGATTGTCTAAAATAATGATACAATAAACTTATGCGGAAGAAGATACTCTCTCTTTTTTTAACTATGGCGGCTTTGCCCGTCATCCTTCTAAGTTCTCCTGAATTTTCTATTGCCAAATATTCTATAGATAATATTGAAAAAGAATACGGTGAGTTTGCAAAACGGCGTGCCTTTTGTTTAGTACAGATGATGAATGAGGCCAGAGATCTTGATGATATGGGAAAAATGAAAAAAGTGAACGATTTTTTCAATCAAACCCCCTATACTCCGGATAAAGAAACCTGGGGAGTAAATGATTACTGGGCGACCAGGTTGGAGTTTATTGGTCGTGACAAAGCCGATTGTGAGGATTTTGTCATTGCTAAATACTTTACGTTAAAAGAGTTGGGTATTCCTGACTCAAAGCTTTGTATGACTTACGATAAATCATTGCGGTTCAAAAAAGCACATATGGTTTTAACTTATTATGAAACGCCTGAATCGGTTCCATTGGTAATGGATAATTTTAATTATAAAATTCTCCCGGCGTCCGTTCGGGATGACTTGATTCCGGTCTACAGTTTCAGAGAGGATGAACTGTTTAATGCCAAACAGGCACAAATCGGAAAAATGGTTCCGGCGGTTATTAGTCAGACACGTCCGTGGGATGAGCTTATTATCACGCAACAAAAGGATTAGTTCAATAAATTGGGCGCCATGAAATGATTAAAATCATGTTATTATAAGAGTATGAAAAAGACGCTCGCACTTTTCTTCATTTTGGTGGTATTTGTCGCCATTCTTCTAAGCTCTCCAGAATTTTCTATTGCCAAAGTTTTTATGGATAAAGTTGAAAAAGAGTACGGTACGTTTGCAAAGCGGCGTGCCTTTTATCTGGTGCAGATGATGAACGATGCCAAAGATCTTGACGATATGGGCAAAATGGAAAAAGTGAACGATTTTTTCAACCAAACCCCTTATACACCCGATAAAGTGACCTGGGGAGTAAGCGATTACTGGGCGACGAGATTAGAATTTATCGGTAAGGATAAAGCTGACTGTGAAGATTATGTCATTGCCAAATACTTCACACTTAAAGAGCTTGGTGTTCCAACATCCAAGCTATTTATGACCTATGCCAAATCGATCCGTTACAAGAGTGCACATATGGTTTTGACCTATTATGAAACGCCTAAATCGGTCCCATTGGTAATGGATAATTACAATTATAAGATCCTTCCTGCAAGTGCCAGGGATGATCTAATTCCGATTTACAGTTTCAGCGGGGATGAACTTTTTAACGCAAAACAAGCCCAGATCGGGAAAATGGTTCCGGCGGCTGCTCGTCAGACACGTCCGTGGGATGAGCTTATTATAACTCGACAAAAGGATTAGGGATGAGTTTATTTAAACAAATGGTGATTATGCTGAGCCTCTTTTTAGGGGTTATTCTCATATCGGTGATGGTACTTAATTTTAAATCGGCTACCGAGTTCGTCCAAAATCAGCTCTATACGGATGCAAAAAATACCGCCCACTCATTAGGGCTATCGCTTTCAAAGGTAGCCGATCCAAAAGATACGTCGACGATGGAGACTATGATCAATGCTATTTTCGACAGCGGTTATTATAAGCGCATCAGATTGAATGATCTTGATGAAAAAGTGATCTATAATCGTGAGAATGATATGAAAGTAAGCGATGTTCCGCAATGGTTTATTGATAATGTACCGATTCATAATGTGAGTGCAAAGAGTGATATCATGATTGGATGGAGCCGTTTTGGAACACTTGAAGTAAGCGGGCATACAGGTAATGCCTATCGTCAGCTTTACTCCACATTCATCGATCTTGTTCAGACTTTCATGATGATTGCTCTGGTTGTATTTGGATTGCTTTATGTTCTTCTTTCTTTGAGCCTTAAATCACTTGTGCGTATTCGCAATCAGGCAAAAGCGATTATTGACAATGAATTTATTATCGAAACTAAAATTCCTTTTACTACAGAATTTCGTTCCGTTACGGTTGCGATGAATGCGATGGTGGCAAAAGTCAAAGACATTTTTGACCGTGAAAATGAGACATTGCGCCGCTATCACGAATTGCTTTACAAAGATGCAGAAAGCAAGCTGCACAATCGACGATATTTAACCACAAAGCTTCCTGATTACTTGCAGTCAGATGCATCCTTATCAGCCGGTGTCTATGTGATGTTCAGTTTTGATGAGATTGACCGCTTTAAGAAGGAACTTGGGTACGAACAGTATTTGAGTCTTATTACAAAATTTTCGGAAGCTTTTATGTTTGATATCGGAGCAATGGGGCATGCTCTTGTTTCAAGACTCAATGAGAGTGATTTTTTTGCGATTGTTCCTGCGAATGAAATTGCTGCGGTAAGTGCTAAAGTCCAAAACGTCCTTGAAAAAATGCGAATCTTATTTAAATGGATTGATCCTGAACTGGATGAATATTTATTGGTAGGCTGCGCAATAGGCAAATACAGCGAAAAGGATACCCTTAAATCCCTCTTTTCACGCGCTGACTACGCAATCATACAAGCGAAGACGAAAGGTAATTTCACAATAGAAGTGAGTATTGAAACGGATGAATCGCTTGTTTTAGGGCGTGAAGAGTGGAGAAATGAGCTGATTCAAAGTCTTGAAGAGTCACGGATGGTCTTGGCCTTTCAAAGTGTTGTCCAGCGCCGCGGTGAGGTTCTTTCTCCGATACATGAAGAAATTTATTTACGTCTCTTGGACAAAGAGGGTGTGATCCATTCAGCCGGTTATTTTCTCCCTATTGCCACGAGCTTGGGTCTTGTTGATATTTTGGATCGTTACGGAATCGAAAAAGTACTTGGATACGTTAATGAACGGCAGTCGTTTACCCCTCCTGCAATCAATCTAAGCGGAGACTTTATCAAAAAACATACCAATGTACAGTGGCTGCGCGAGAAGCTTGAAACATTTAGTAAATCCAGTGATCTGGTCCTATGGTTTGAAGTGAGCAATACAATCGCTGTTCATGAACTTGAGGCGGTAAGAACGCTGGGCGCTATGATTAAGACGTATGGATACCAGTTTGGAATCGATCATTTCACCATCCCCGAAGCAGGGGCAGCCTATCTTCAATCCATTCGTCCTGATTATGTAAAATCCAATGGAGCCTATTTGTTGGATATGATGGTTGACAATGATACGGGCAAGACAAGTGAAAGCTTTAAGAATCTGGTACGTAGTTTAGGAATTTCAGTCATTGCGATGAATATCGAAGATGCCAAAGATCTTGAAAATCTTTGGGCACTTGGGGTGGACAAATTTCAGGGTACGTACATCGCTCCTGTGGCACTGCTCAAATAAAAGTTTTTATTTCTTTTTACTTTTCAGTACCCAATAAGCAACGGCTAAAATCGTGATCATTAAAACGATGTTGGTGGTGCTTTGGGTCAAATTTTCCATCTATTTATCCTTTGATCGTAATTCTAGCACAATTGTGGAACATTTTTTGCGCCCTTATGTGTCTTTTAGCTTTGATAACCTACAATTGACACTTCAAAATAACTGTATATGGATTTTTTTTGCGTATCGATAAATTTTTAAATGCCGTCAATCTCACCAAACGTAGAGCCATTGCTCAAGACATGATCAACGAGGGTGTTGTTCAAATTAACGGAAAAGTGGTTAAATCTTCCAAAAATGTTGCCGTTGGTGATGTTATAACGTTAGTCTATCTTGAAATGACGTTGCGATATGAAGTATTAGCTCTCCCGACCATCAAATCAACCCCGAAGAGTCAGCAAAACCTTTACGTTAAGGAATTGTCATGAATCCGACAAAAAGTGATTTTGAAGCGCTGTTTGAGCACCGTTTGAGCGATGAGCAAATGAGGGAGCTTTTGCTGACTCTTACATTGGATGAAAATACTCCTGTCTCTGTGATTGCGGATGCGGCGGCAGTGATGCGTTCTCATGCTACGGCATTGGATGTCAATGCTTCTCTGACTCCAAGGCTGATTGATATTGTCGGTACAGGGGGGGATAAAAGCGGCAGTTTTAACATCTCATCTTCGGTTTCGATTCTTTTGGCATCGTGCGGAGCGTATGTGGCCAAACACGGGAACCGTTCTATCACTTCTAAATCAGGTAGTGCGGATGTATTGGAGCATTTAGGGATACGTTTGGATTTGCCGTTGGATAAAAGCGCGCGATTGCTTGAAGAAACGGGCTTTACCTTTATGTTTGCCCAAAACCATCATCCTGCTATGAAGTTCATCATGCCAATCCGCCGCAGTTTAAGTGAAAAGACAATTTTCAATGTATTAGGGCCTTTGACGAATCCTGCGGGAGTAGGGCGTATTTTACTGGGTGTTTTTGACGAAGTTTTCGTTGATAAGATCGCTCAGGTTTTACTCTCCTTAAAAATGCAATCTGCAATCGTAGTGAGTTCGCGTGAGAAGATGGATGAAATCAGTATCAGCGATATAACGTATGCGGCACGACTGCATAATGGCGGGATTGAAACATTTGAGATCGATCCGCAAAGCTATGGGATCAAAAAAGCCCCTTTTGAAGCGATATTGGGAGGTGAAGCACCTCAAAACGCTCAGATAATGTTGGATCTCTTTAGCAACCGTGCTACGGACGCGCAGCGTGACATTGTTCTTATTAATGCTGCGTATGCGCTTATAGCGGATGGTATGGCACGAGATGTACAAGAAGGGCTTGAAATCGCTCGTGATGGATTGCTAAGCGGTAAAGCATCCCAGAAACTCTCTCAAATCATTGCAGTATCGTCAAAATTATGATGCAGCTTTCTATTGATCAGTTGCCGCAGCTGTGCAAACATATCTGTGATCAGCTTCCCAGTGGCGGCGTTGTTGTTTTGCGAGGAGATCTTGCGAGCGGGAAAACGACCTTTACCCAAGCGTTTTCGCGTTTTTTAGGGATCGATGAAGCGGTGACCTCTCCCACATTTTCGCTTCAACAGCGTTATGGAGAGAAGTTGTTTCATTATGATTTGTACAATTACGGTTTTGAGAAATTCTTATCCATGGGAATGCTCGAAGAGTTGGAAAAGCCAGGATACCATTTGGTCGAATGGGGAGATGCGGCGTTGATTGAATTTCTGAAAAAAGCAGGGTTCGCATACGTTGTGGTAAAAATTACCAAATTTGATAATGAAACACGATGCTACGAGGTAGAAAATGGCTGAACAAATACATGAACTAAAAGTGAACAATCTGATCAAGACGATCAAAAAGCATGAGATCGTACGCGGGATCAGTATGGAACTTCGCACAGGCGAGGTTGTTGGACTTTTGGGGCCAAACGGTGCGGGTAAGACAACCACGTTTTATATGATTTGCGGATTGGTGGAAGCTACAGGGGGTGAGGTTTACATTGATGGAGAAAATGTTTCCAATCTTCCGTTGCATAAGCGTTCCGCTATGGGGATTGGCTATCTACCGCAGGAAGCATCGATCTTCAAAGATTTAACCGTCGAAGAAAACCTGATAATTGCAGCAGAAGCGGGGAAGCTTTCCAAAGAATTGGCTCAACAGCGTATCGAAGAGTTACTGGAAATGTTTAACATCGAGCCCATTCGTAATCGCCGCGGGATCAATCTCAGTGGCGGAGAGCGTCGTCGTGCTGAGATCGCACGTGCACTGGTCAATAAACCCCGATTTTTACTCTTGGATGAACCGTTTGCGGGGGTAGACCCGATTGCAGTCACTGACATACAAAACGTTATCGCACAATTAGTGGAATACGGTATCGGGGTTTTGATTACCGATCATAACGTACGTGAAACATTAGCTGTATGTGATCGCGCCTATGTCATTAAAAGCGGAGAGTTGCTGGCCTCTGGTACGAGTGATGAAATAGCACATAACAGCGATGTGCGTGAACACTATCTTGGCGAATCGTTTAAACTGTAAATCATGGCAGCATTAAGGGTTCGAACCAACGTTGAGCTTAAAAATAAGCTTTCAAATACACTGCGTAACTGGCTTCCGATTCTTCATTCGAGTTTGAGCGATTTGGGGGAAGCGATGTCTCCGTTTGTGGAGTCCAATCCCCTCATCGAAGTGCGTTCAGGATACGAAGAATCTTTTAGTGCAAGAATTCCGAAAAAAGTTCAATACGGTTATGTTCAAAACTCTCATTCCGAAGCGATAGAAGCTCTCACAATTGCATATCGAAGCCTCTATGATGTTTTAGAAGAGCAAATAGAAGCTCCTTTATTTCCGACGCCAATGTCACAAGCGATTTCCCGTCATGTCATCGAAAATCTTGATGAGGGTGGATATTACGAGGGAGATACCGAAGTATTTTGTGCTCAAGAGGGGATCACTTTTGAACAGTTTGAACAGATACGGGGGCGTTTTCGTCATGTCGATCCGGTAGGTATCGGTGCGCGCGATCTCAAAGAGTCCTTTTTATTTCAGCTTGAGCACTCATCCATCAGCGATGAAGCGTACTCTCTGGCTATTGAGATGATCGAGCACCTCGATGCCTTGAACCGTTTTCATAAAGAGCCAAAATTCTCTGAGGTAATGCATGTGGTCGGAAGTTTTAAAAATCCTCCCGGTATTGACTACATGGAGGAATCGGCGCAGGTCATCCCCGATTTGATGATTTACAACGATCCCGAAACGGGAATCGAAGTCTCTTTGAATGATCGCTACTATCCTACGATCTCGATCGATTCAGAATATGGGGTGGATCATGCGTTTGTGCGTGATAAGATTAAAGAAGCAAGAAGTCTGATAGATGCGTTGGAGATGCGTAAAGCAACGCTGTACAAAGTAGGGCTTATGATCGTTGAGTATCAGTATGACTTTTTTACGGGCGGTGCGATTAAGCCTTTGACACTCAAAACACTTGCAGACGAGTTTGGACATAACCCCTCTACGATTTCACGCGCTATTGCGAACAAATACATCGCCTGTGATCGTGGAACGCTGCCTATGAAAGACTTTTTTACAACGGCAATCGATGAAGATGTTTCCAATGCCGCAATCAAAGAGTATGTAAATGAACTGGTCAAAGCAGAATCGCATGCAAAACCGCTAAGTGACATGAAACTCCTAGAGATGGTACAAACCAAATTCAAAATCACTATGGTGCGCCGTACGATTGCCAAATACCGTGCTCAACTCAATATAGCAGGTTCCTCGGAGCGAAAAAAGCTCTATCAGCTAGGCCGATGACACAACTGCAAGCACGCCTAGACGCTGAGGTAGCATTACGTAATTGCAGTGAAGAGCTAAGCAGTGAGAAGCCCGATCCCCTTATGATTGCACGCACCACGAGAGATGAATGCCATGCGTTGACTTGTGCGCTATTTGCGTATGGCAATGTTCAAGCGATTGTCACCTTTTTAAGTTCTTTGGATGCTTCGTTGCTAGATGCTCATGACGAGCAGATTATACGCTCAACGTCAGGGAAATATTATCGCTTTCAAAACAGTGAGGATATTGCACAATGGCTGATTACGCTGGGACGATTAAAACGTCAGGGGGGCGTTGAGAAGACGTTCAAGCTTGGCTATGAGAAAGAGGGTGTTCTGGGAGGAATCAGTGCCGTGATTGAGACACTGTATGATCTCAATACCTACCGATCGCAAGGTTATACATTTCTTATTGGAAAACCGATCAAACGCATAGCAGGAACATCGGCAATGAAGCGCTGGATGATGTATTTACGCTGGATGGTACGAAACGATTCATTGGATATGGGTCTATGGGATGTGATGAGCCCTCGTGAGCTGATTATGCCATTGGATACCCATACCTTCTCACTCTCAAAAAAACTTGGATTGTTACAGCGTAAACAGTGTGATCTTAAAGCGGCATTGGAACTAACCGAAACATTACGTTCTTTTGATCCTAATGATCCGATTAAATATGATTTTGCCCTCTATCGTTTGGGTCAAGAGGGGATTGTTCTTTAAATAAAAATGACTACTTTGCGTCAAAACCCAAAGGACCAGGTTTCCCGATATGGTATCCTTGTGCAAAAGGAACGCCAATGGTGGTGATTTTTTCTAAGATTTCAGCTGTTTCAACACTCTCTGCGATTGCTTTTGCACCGATGGCATCTGCGAAAGAGACGATAGTCTGGATGATTTGAGTATGTCGTGGGCTGTGTATGATTTTATTGATCAGGGCACCGTCAATTTTGAGATAGTCAATTTCTAAATGCATTATCTTATCAAAATTCGAGTAACTGCTGCCAAAATTGTCAACCGCTATTTTGACTCCGAGACGTTTAATATGCTGCATAAACAACATTATTGGAATGTAATGTTCATAAATATCTTCTTCAGAGAGTTCAAAAATAATCCGCTCAGCCGTATTGGTGCTGACAATCATCTCTTCGATAGAATGGATCGTTGCATGATCGATAATGTCCAAATGAGACAGATGAATCGTAAAGGTTTCCTCTCGATCTTTAAAGACTTCACAGGTTTGACGGACAATTTCTTGGGTTATCTGAGGGTATAGACGTGTTTTTTGAGCAACGTCTAAAAAATCATGAGGAGGAATGATCGTTGCATCGGTATCTATTAAGCGAGCCAACGTTTCGTATTTTTCTATCTTACCCGTTATCGTTGAAATAATCGGTTGATAATAGCAGATGATACGTCCGGAATGAAACGCTTCACGTATGTTGAGGGCTGTTTGGATATTATGATGGCACTGTAATTCAACATTTTCCTCATCCTCATCATACAAAACAAAACTTTTTGACATCTCTATGGCGGATTGCAGTGCTGTATCAGCATGGGCCAGTGAAAGCTCATCCCCCATATGAATTCCCATACGTACATGGAGGGAAACATTTTCAAGACCGGCCGCAAAAACATGAGATGAGAGCTGATGCAAGAACGTATTGCAAAAAGTGGTAAGCTCCTCCTGATCGTAATTTTTTTCATGCAAGAGAGCAAATTCATGATGCCCTAATCGATAGGCGTTGTAGTTCATACGCTCCAGCCACAATCCAAACTGCCGCAAAAGAGAATCTCCGATATTCGTTCCGAAAAAATGGTTGAGTTCTTTGAAGTTTTGCAGATGAATAATGATAAGGGTATGATAGGCATAGCGGTCCATGTTAAAAATAAGGCGATGACGATTGGCCAGATGGGTGAGAGGATCTTGAAATCCTTCGTCGATGAGTTCTTTTGTCTTTTCTTCTACTTTTTCTTCTAAAAGATGCGTCGTTTCATACAGCCTCTCATTTTGCCTATCCATCTTTTGGGATAAATCTGCAACCTTACGGGACAGAATATTGCGATACAGAAGCATAAATGGAAGCGCTCCCATAAAAATAAGCAATGATTTTGTAATCGTATCAAAGAGGAGATGATTATCCTGTCTGTAATCATGAATACCTATAGCAATAACTGTTGCACAAAATATAAATAAAGCCGCAAAATACTTTTTTGTATCAACTTTCATACTCATCCTTTACTAATCACTTATTGTTAGTATACCATGTTCATAAATAGAGTCGTGAATATTTGTATGGTACAATCACGGTAACAATAGGTGGTCACTAAAGAATGAAAAAAATTTTAATCGTTGCAGATGGGATTATCGGCCGGCACTTTATAAAGAGTGTCATCGGTATTCAAACGAGTGAAAACATTTATTATGTCGTTCAATCCAAAGAGGAAGAGCCTTTTGAAGGCTATGATACGGCACGATTTAAATTTTTTACTTTTGATCCTACCAGTAATTATAAAATCACCAATGTCTTGAAGGTCGATTTTTCTCAGGCTATTTTAGTCATGGAGAATCCTTTGGATTTAGAAAATACCATTAAAAATATACGTCTTTTCAAACCTAATATTCGTATTATCGCACTTGATTTATGGAATACCAAAAATGCTGACGACGGAATTGAATGGGTCAATATGCAGCAAATCATTGGTCTTAACTTGATCCAGTTTCTCCCGAACATCCCTGTTCTGGCTCAAAACATTGGATTGGGAAATGGGGAAATAATGGAGGTCCTTGTCCCTTTTGGAAGTTCCTTCGTATATCGCCATATTGGTGCTATCGAGCAAAATAATTGGAAAATAGCGGCAATTTACCGCAATCGTCAGCTTATTCTTCCTACGGATCAAAAAATGATTCAGCCCAATGATACACTCGTATTGGTAGGAGAACCCAATGTTCTAAGATCCGTTTATCGTGCTATTAAGCGTGAGCTTGGTCAATTTCCGGCTCCTTTTGGAAGTAAACTCTATTTGTACATTGATATGGAGATAGAAAAGACAAAAACCATTCATGAACTGGTACGCCGAAGCGTCTATATTCACAAAAAACTCAATAAGCCCTTACTGATAAAAGTAGTCAATCCCGGAAACATCGACAGTTTAAGACATATTAAATCGTATGTAGACAACGGTATTGAATTGGATATTGTTTATGCTGGAATGGTTGATGAAGAGATTATGTCCAGAGACATTCGAAAACATCATATCGGGTTATTTATTGTATCCCAAAAGATGTTTAATAAAAAAGCAATTCGATCCAGCCTTTACAAAAGCAACGTACCGGTATTGAAATTGGCGGATCGTTCTTTTTCAACTTTGAAAAAGTCAGTGGTGATTTTGGGTGAAGAAAATCATGTTGAGCATATCTCTACAACGATTTTTGACGTAGCTTCTCAGCTTGGTTTTGATTTGGAATTGATTGATTATGTGGTTGAAGACCGAACGAGTAATCTGCGGGCTATTGAGCATTTTAATAATCTTTCGGATATTTTCTCCAAATCCATTCATGTGACAGAAACCGAAGAAAATCCCATCCGTCTGTTAAGAGATAATGATAATTTTTTACAGTGTTTGCCTTTTACCCAAAAGATGTTTGCCAGTCCGTTGAAACGTTTTTTAGCGACAGATACAGAAACTTTATACACAAAACTAGACTCCTATCATCAGCTTTTTATCCCCACACAGATCTAAGAAGTCTTAATTTTAAGAGACTTTAAAGTACACTATAGCCCATTACCATACTTTATTTTTAGGCCACGCATGACGATCAATATTGCCCTTAACCGAACCATTGACGACTCTTATCCAATCCATATTGGACCCTTGAATGAAATAAAATATGATGGAAAAGTCGCGATTTTAACGAATCCAAAAGTTGCGGGTCTCCATTTGAAAACGCTGCTGTCACGTCTGAGTGCAAAAGAGGTGTATATCATTACGATTGCCGATGGTGAGCAGTATAAAAATTGGGAGAGCATTGAATTTATTTTGGATCGTATGTTTGATCACCGTTTAAATCGTAAATCTCTTTTGATAGCCTTTGGCGGAGGAGTGATCGGGGATATGGGCGGTTTTGCATCGAGTTTGTACAATCGCGGGATTGATTTTATCCAAATCCCTACAACACTTCTTTCTCAAGTCGATGCAAGCGTTGGTGGAAAAACCGGGATTAATAACAAGTATGGAAAAAATCTCATCGGGGCATTTCATCAGCCTAAAGCTGTTCACATCGACCCTTCTTTTTTAACTACCTTGCCGGCACGGGAATTTGGGGCTGGAGTAGCTGAAATCGTTAAGATGGCAGTGACATTTAATGCTCAATTTTTTGAATGGCTGGAAGATAATGATTTACGAGAGGGAGATAATCTTATCATGGCAATCACTCAAGCAGTTGAGACTAAAGCCAAAGTGGTAGAAGCCGATGAAAAAGAACAGGGACTTCGTGCAGCACTCAATTACGGTCATACTTTTGGTCATGTTATTGAAAATGAAACCCGTTATGAGACCTATTTGCATGGTGAGAGTGTTGCGATCGGTATGATTATGGCGAATGATTTGGCCTGTGATGTTGAACTGATGAATCGTGAAGAAGCAAAACGTATTCGAGCTGTTTTAGAACGTTATGATTTACCGTTAACATATCCGATTGCGGACATTGAAAAATTTTATCAAGCTTTTTTTCTGGATAAAAAAAGTTCAGATGCGTCGATTACCTTTATCCTTCCTCACTCTATTGGCGGCGTTAAAATCACCGATTCCATTCCTGCGGATACGGTTAAAAACGTATTGAAACGTTACGAAGAGGCATAATCATGAAGTCGTATTTTACGTTTATTGTCACTTTTTTTCTTCTTGCAAGCTGTGCCTATGGTGCCCCTAAAAAAGATGCTGAGTTTATAGAGGGAGAATCCAAAGAGATAACGATTCAAAATGCTGAGCATGAATTGGCGAAAATCAAAAAAGAGTTGACAAGAGACAGCAGTATTTGGACAAAGAGCTACAATTCTTATATGGCATATCAAAGTTCGCGTAAAAGTTTACGGGAAGTTCAGCGACGTATCCTTGAGCTAAAAGATCGTCGTACAACAGCTGAGCGGCGATTGGAAATCGAAGCTTTACAAGCCAAAGAAAAGATTCTAACGGATCAGATTGATGCTTTTAGAATGCAAGGGACCTCTCCATTCGCCAGTTTACTAAAACCTGATACGGTTGAAGAAGCCCCTAAAATCACCAATCCGTTTGGAATTATTACCGGATTTTCCTATATCAAGCGTCTTGACAGTCAGTATAAAGATTATGAAGCAAAAGCGGAAGAACTTAGAGAAATAACCGATGTTATGGAACGTCAAGTTGCATTATACCGACAGCTGATGAAGCTAAACCCAAAAGCAGATTATGAAGTTGAGCTTGATGCGACACTGTTGCAAATAGAAAAGTTCAAATTAGCACTTGACACGCTTACCTCTACGGCAGATGTGTATGGTAAACGCGTTGAGTCCATTGAAGCAAAACTTAACAAAGAGATTAAAGATCAACTTTATAAATTACTGAACATCGGTTCGGTAATCATTGTATTGTTTATTATCGCATTTTTAATCAAGCGTATCGTTAAGCGGTATATTACGGATAATGAACGTTTTTATATGGCCAATAAGATTTTAACGTTTGTAACGGTGACTTTGGTCATTGTCATTTTGCTTTTCAGCTTTATGGACAATGTCGGTTACTTAGCGACGGTTTTGGGATTTGCCTCTGCAGGTCTTGCGATTGCTTTACGTGACTGGTTTATGTCTATCATCGGATGGTTCGTGATTGTTTTTGGCGGATCGATTCATGTAGGGGACCGTGTTCGTTTTGTCAAAGAGGGGATGGAGTATGTAGGGGATGTTTTGGATATCTCCTTGTTACGTATTACCTTGATGGAAGATGTTACTTTAACGACAATCAATACCAATCGTCGGGCAGGACGTATCATTTTTGTTCCCAACAACTATGTTTTCACCTCGATGATTGCCAATTATTCGCATGCGTCACTTAAAACCGTTTGGGACGGGATCGATATCACCATTACATTTGAATCCAATCATAAAAAAGCAGTTCATATTGCCAAAGAAATTTGCCGAAAATATGCCAAAGGATACACGGAAATAACCCGTAAGCAGATGAACAAGTTACGCGATCGGTACAGTTTAAAAAACTCCAATGTTGAACCGAGAGTTTTTACGTTTATTGAGGCTAACGGCTTGAAAGTAAGTGCATGGTATTTGACTAACGCTCATGCGACTTTGACACTTCGCAGTACAATATCGGCGGACATTATTGATGCATTTAATGCCGAGTCAGACATTGCTATTGCTTACCCTACGCAAACATTTTACACAGGTCCCATTGAGAAAAAGAAACAGCCCGTTATGGAAGACGCATGAAAGAAAAAGTTTATTTTAAGACCTTTGGATGCCGAACCAATGTCTATGATTCGCAGGTGATGATGGGTGCATTGACGCAGTATGATGTAACAGAGAATGAGAGCGAAGCAGACATCGTTGTTGTTAACTCCTGTACGGTCACCAATGGGGCAGACGTAAGCGTACGCGGATACATCAACAGTATTGAAAAGCAGGGAAAAAAGCTCTTTTTAACAGGATGCGGCGCGCATACCAAAGGGGAAAGTCTTTTTGGTGCGAACAAAGTGCACGGAGTGTTTGGGCAGTCAGAGAAAATGAAGATCAATACGCTGTTGTCTCAAGAGAACCGTTTTTACGAAATTGGTGATCTCAATTACATCGATGATGCCATTGTCGATGAATTTGTTGGAAAATCCAGAGCATTTATTAAAATACAAGAGGGATGCAACTTTCGCTGCAGCTACTGTATTATCCCCTTTGTACGCGGTGACTCCCGTAATATGGATGAAACAAAAATTTTAGAGCAGGTCTATCGTTTGGCAAGCAACGGATTTGGCGAATTTGTCCTTACAGGGACAAATGTAGGAAGTTACGGTCAAGGCGAGGGAAAAAATATCGCAGAGTTGATGAAAAAAATGTCGATGATCCGAGGGGTTCGCCGTATTAGAGTAGGAAGTTTGGAGCCGATCCAGATCAACGATTCGTTTCGTGAGATATTGGATGAGCCGTGGCTTGAGCGCCATTTGCACATTGCCATACAGCACAGTTCCAATGCGATGCTTAAAATCATGAACCGCCGCAACCGTTTTGAGAGTGATGTGGAGCTTTTTGACATGCTTCATCAAAAAGGGTTTGCGCTGGGAACTGATTTTATCGTAGGGCATCCGGGTGAGAGTGACGATCTGTGGAAGGAAGCGATGGACAATGCGGCACAGCTTTATTTGACCCATATCCATCCCTTTACCTATTCCAAGCGTGATGGAACGCCAAGCGCTACGATGAAGCCAGAAGTCAACGGATCGGTTTCCAATCTCCGTATGCGTGAGTTAACCGCATTGATTGAAAAAAATAACCGTCTTTTCCGTCAAAATGTAAAAGTCCCATTGGATGTTCTGGTGGAGTCAGAAAATAATGGAGTCTATAGCGGACTGGATCAGTTTTTCAATAAAATCTTGATTCAATCAAACGAAGATTTATCCGGAAATTGGATTCAAATTGAAAACTATGAGGTAGCAGATGAACATAACGTGGCCAAATTTTAATCGTAATCAGCTGATTCTTCTTGTTTCAGGTGGAATTATTCTTCTTTTATTGATGTATGCTTTGTTGCGTGATAACACTGATACGGTCTCTTTGGCAGAAGCTTCTCATTTAATTAGCACAGGAACAGTGGATCATGCGGTGATGGATGGTGAGTATACGTATCTTTCGACACGCGATTATGGCGTTGTTAAAATCCAATCTGCTAATTTACCTCAGGAACTGGTTTCTCAGCTAAAAATTGAACCTAAAAGTAGTTATGGATGGATTCTTTTTATCATCATCGTGGGCGGTATTATCGGAACATTGGGATGGGTTTACAAAGGACGTTTTACGTTTGAGGGCTCAACTCACACGGAAGAACCTGTTGCAGTAAAGACACATGAAGCCCAAAATGTGAGCAATGCATCCGCTGTTGCTGTGAAATCCAACGTTCGTTTCAGCGATATTGGCGGGATAACGGACGTAAAAGAAGAACTCGAAGAGATTATCGACTTTTTGCGCAATCCAAAACGCTATTATAATTTTGGTGCCCGTATGCCACGCGGTGTTCTGCTCGTAGGTCCTCCCGGCGTTGGAAAAACGATGATTGCAAAAGCTGTTGCAGCAGAAGCCGATGTTCCGTTTTTTTATCAAAGCGGTGCGTCATTTGTACATATCTATGTGGGAATGGGGGCGAAGAGAGTTCATGAGCTGTTCGCTGCAGCCAAAAAAAATGCTCCTTCTATTATTTTTATCGATGAGATCGATGCCGTAGGTAAGAAACGTGACGGCGGGCGTAACGATGAGCGAGAAGGAACACTGAACCAACTTCTCACTGAGATGGACGGATTTGAAGAGACAGCAGGAATCGTCGTTATTGCCGCAACCAACAATATTGAAGTGATGGACAGTGCATTGTTACGTGCAGGACGATTTGACCGTCGTATATTTGTTGAGCTACCTACGGCAACGGAGCGAGCTTCTATTTTGGAAAAATATCTCCATGCGATTCCCCATGAACTCTCTGTAGAGGAATTAGCAAAGATGACAGTTGGATTTAGCGGTGCGTCGCTGGCAGCACTCACCAATGAAGCGGCATTGTTGTGTCTAAAACAGCGTGAATTTCAAGTGAAAATGGACCATTTCCTAGCAGTCAAAGACAAAGTGATGTTCGGTAAGAAAAAAATAGCAATGCTTACGCAGCAGCAACGTCATTATCAAGCTCGTTATCAGGCAGGAAAAGTTTTTGCCGCAACGTGGTCCAATCTCCCATACGAAAAGATAACGTTGAGTAACGATACGATTACTCCTCCCAGTGCCCAACCGCTACTCAAACATGAAATTGAATCTCAAATACGGATACATTTAGCAGGAATGGCTGCGTGTGATCTTCGTTTTGGGGAGCATGCTTCCAATGCGCAACATGATGTTGTGTCCACACGTGAGCTGGCCCATGCAATGATTTACGACTATGGAATGGGTACGTCACTGTTAGCGAGTGAGAATGATTGCATTATTTTGATCGATCGATTGTATCTAGAGATCAAAACACTTCTGGAACGCTATAGCAGCAGTGTTGATAAACTCGAAGCCATCTTGAGCGAATACGAACAGATATCCAAAGCATTAGCAAAAGAGACCATGAATGACATTTTATAGCGGGTTTTCGCTTACCAACGATCGCCGTTTTTTTGAGCCGTTTTTACGAGAGAGTGACTATACGGTCGCGGGATTTAGCTATGGCGCGATCAAAGCGGCACTGCATGCGGCAAATTCTACAAACCGTATAGACACCTTACAGCTTTTTTCACCAGCTTTTTTTCAGACGGCCAAAAGTTCGTTCAAACGTTTGCAGCTTGCCAGTTTTACCTCGGATCCCGAAAATTATCGCCAAAGATTTGTTCATGGATGCTTTGCTCCATGCGAAGTACAGCCTCTTGATCTAAAGATGGGGACTATAGATGAACTCCAAGAGCTATTAGACTTTATATGGGATGATCTTTTGCTGGAAAAAATAGTGGCAAAAGGGATTCACATCGAGGTCTATTTTGGGATGAAAGATCATATTATTGACGCCGATGCCGCACGTTCATTTTTTCTTAGATATGCGACAGTGACATCGATGCCAAAGGCAAACCATTTTTTACAGGAGTGCAAATGATTAAGATAGGGGTTATTACGGCATCAGACCGTGCCAGTGCGGGAATTTATGAAGACATTTCGGGTGTAGCGATTCAAGACACGATGAAAGCGTATTTGAAAAGTGAACATGAGATTGTTTATCGCTGTATTCCCGATGATCAAAAGACGATTGAAGCTGCGATGATCGAACTGTGCGATGTGCAAGGGTGCTGTTTGGTAGTGACAACGGGGGGAACGGGACCAGCATTGCGTGATGTTACCCCTGAGGCAACTCAAAATGTTTGCGAGAAGATGATGCCTGGCTTTGGTGAGTTAATGCGCTCAGTGAGCTTACAGTACGTTGCTACAGCGATTCTTTCACGTCAAACAGCGGGAATACGAGGAAAATCACTGATCATTAATCTCCCAGGAAAGCCGAAATCGATTCGTGAGTGTTTAGATGCTGTTTTCCCTGCAGTGCCGTATTGTGTTGATTTGATAGAAGGACCGTATCTGGAGTGTAACGAAGAGGTTATTAAAGCATTTCGTCCGAAATCATAATAATTGAGTTATTAAAGATGAAGAGGGGGTATCCCCTCTGAAAAAAGAGCAGTTATTAAACGAAATTGACTTTAGTTACGTGGTGTTGTAAACCAAGTTCAGCAGGAGTACAACCAAGTGCAAGTCCTACCATTTGTGGCATATGGAGAACCGGAAGTTTTACTTCACGGCCAATTGCTTTGGAAGCACTATGGTGTTGAACATCAAGTTTTAGATGACACAGAGGGCAAGGGGTTACCATCCAGTCTGCATTGGCATCGATTGCGCCTGAGAGGGCATTTCCTGTCAATACAGCCGCAGTACGCGGAGACTGAAGCTCTGCATGGAATCCGCAACATTTATTTTTAGCATCGTAATCAACATTATTACCACCGCACGCGATGATAAGATCATCAAGTGATGTAGGATTATAAGGATTTTCACCGCCGTTTGAGAGGTTTTGCAATTCTGATGGACGAATGTTATGACATCCGTAAAACGGTGCAATGTTAAACTTGCTGAGAGGAACACTTACCTTTTTAGAGAGGTTTTCCAAGCCGTAGTCTTGAATAATCGCGTATAAAAAGTGGGTTACTTCAGATGTCCCTTTGTACTCAAGACCTACTTCGGCAAGCTTTTCATTTACTTTTGCTTTGAGCTCAGGATTGGTATCTAAACGATGTTTCGTCATCGCTGTGTTTAGCTGACATGTATTACAGATTGTAACCATGGTAAGCCCAAGTTTCTCTGCATAACAGATGTTGCGAGCGTTGAGTACCAACGATAACATATCATCATAGTCTTGTAAGTGGGAAGCACCGCAACATGATGCTTCATCCAATAATACAAGTTCAATTCCCAATTTGTCAGCAATTGCCAACGTCGATTTAAGAAGTTCAGGAGTACTTTCGCGAGCAGTACAACCTGTATAAAGTGCGTATCTAAACTTTTCCATGGTGACTCCTAGAATTTAACGGTAGATGAAGATTTCATAAGCTTTTTAACTTCATCAAGATTTTTAGATTTCGGCATATTCCACGGCATTACAATTTTGCCATTCTTCCACATTTCAAATGCTTCTGGCATGTGTTTAAGCACACCGATGTTTCCTTCGGAGTAACGTACAAGTTCACCCTCATCAAGCAATCCGTGTTTTTGGATTGAATGGGCAAAGCCAACGGCGTGACGTGTTGCAACATTATCTTTGGCAATTCCTGCTTGGAAAATCATGTTGTGCAGTTTGGTGATCTTTTCGATTGGATTAACATCTTTTGGACACGCTTCGGCACATTCCATACACTTAACACAATCCCAAACACCTTCTGCTTCTTCATTAACTACATGTAGACGCTCTAATGAAGCATCGTCACGTACATCCGCGGCAAAACGGAACGCTGCTGCAAATGCTGCAGGACCGATAAAGCGATCATTGATCTCTAATGCAGGACATGAGTAATGACATGCTCCGCATTGGATACAATAATCCGCTTCAAGTAATTTCTCGGCATCGTGAGGGACAACTAGAGTTTCAAGAGTAGGATTTTCATCAATATCACTGACAAGGAAAGGAGTAACTTGCTCGTGTTTATTCCAGAAATCTTCTTTATCAATAATAAGGTCTTTGAGTGCTCTTTTTGTACTTAATGGTTCAATCGTTAATTCCGTACCGAAAACTTCAATCAGGTCAAAAAGGCGTGATTTACAAGCCAAGATTGCTTTACCGTTTACTTTGATCGAACAAATACCGCAAATACCATGACGGCAGCTTCGGCGATACGATAGAGATCCATCATGATCCCACTTGATACGGTTTAGAACGTCGAGAATAACTTCTTCATGAGTAATGTCTAATACGTAGGTATTGTAATACGGAAGATAATCTGTTTCTTGATTAAATCTAAAAAGTTTAAAGGTCACCTGTTGTGATTTGATTTCGTCCATACGATGCTCCTTAGTATGTTCTAGCTTTGACTTCATGTTTGCCAAGAGTGACATCCATGTAATCAAGGGAGATTGTGCCGTTTTCATCCATGTATGCCATGGTGTGTTTTAAGAATTTCTCATCATCACGTGTTGGAAAATCTTCACGGAAGTGGGCCCCTCGGCTCTCATTACGAGCAAGTGCACTGGCTACGATAAAGAGTGAGTAATCGAGCATATGACCAAATTCGATTGCTTCTTGCAACTCTGTGTTGAATATTTTTGATTTATCGCTGACACGGATGTCTTTATAACGCTTACGCAAGTCTTCGATGATTGTCATTTGTGTGGTTAGTGTCTCTTTGGTACGAAATACTCCTGCATTGTCAGTCATAGACTGCTGAAGCTCATCACGAAGGGTTGGAACGTGTTCCTGACCATGGTTTGTCAATGCCCATTCGACTTCATCAATCATTCTCTGAGCATCGGCTTGTGTTGCCACACGTAATGCGATACCGTCAACATCGTTGACCATGGTTTTACCGACGAATCGGCCGAACAGCAATGCTTCTAGAACGGAGTTTGCACCCAATCGGTTGGCACCGTGAACACTTGAACATGAACACTCACCTGCTGCATAGAAACCTTCGACGTATTCGGTATTGTTTTTACGAACATGACCGTCTTTATTCATCGGTATTCCACCCATTGAATAGTGAGCAGTGGCTGAGATCAAAATAGGCTCTTTGATCATGTCAAGGCCTAGAAAAGTAATAGCAAGATCACGAAGCTCAGGCAGACGCTCCATGATTTTCTCTTTTCCAAGATGGACTAGATCGATGTAAACCGCGTCTTTACGTGGGCCTACACCGCGTCCTTCACGAATTTCTTGAATGATCGCACGAGCAACAACGTCACGAGAAGCAAGTTCAAGTGCATTTGGTGCATATTTTTCCATAAAACGTTCACCCAATGAATTGAGAAGACGTCCGCCTTCACCGCGAGCGGCTTCAGAGATCAAAACACCATTTCCGGAAAGTCCTGATGGATGGAATTGTACAAACTCCATGTCTTCCAATGGAAGGCCGTGACGTGCTACGAGAGAGAGCCCATCACCAGTGTTAGCATGTGCATTTGAGTTGATCTTGAATGCTCTGGCATATCCGCCAGTTGCAAACATAACCGTTTTAGCATTGAATATAGCATACTCGCTGTTGCGGATGTTATAGGCTGCAACTCCATACACTTTGCCCTCTGCATAGAGAAGATCAGCAACATACCATTCGTCCCAAAATTCTACACCAACACGAAATGCTTGCTCGTACATGGTTTGAAGGAGAGTAAGTCCTGTACGGTCTTTTGCAAAACATGCACGAGGGGAGGATTGTCCGCCAAAAGGACGCTGTGCGATGGTCCCATCTTCATTACGACTAAAAACAGCACCCATTTTCTCAACCCAACGGACGGTTTCAGGAGCCTTTTCGCACATAAATTCGACTACATCCTGATCTGCAAGATAGTCAGATCCCTTGACCGTATCATACTCATGGAGTTCAACGCTGTCTTTGTCACTAAACGCAGCATTGATTCCGCCTTGAGCCGCACCAGAGTGAGAACGAAGAGGATGGAGTTTGGTAATAACAGCTACTTTTTTACCCGCAGATTGTAATTCACGAGCTGCAGCACATCCTGCAAGGCCAGCTCCAACGATAATTGCATCGTAAGTATAAATGGGAATACTCATGCATCTTCCTTCTATTGTAAAAATAATTTCAATTACTAAGCCATTTTTTTTGGCAAAAAGTTATCCACGATTATAGCATTCGAAATACTTAATTAAGAAGTAAAATAAGAAAAAAGGTTGTTGAAGAGGCCGTTTCATGGGATTGTTGTCCATAAAAGTAACAAAATAAAGGAGATAAAAAAAAGTAATAACTTTTTTTTCTATCAGGAGCTATACTTATTGGAATTGATCTGCTTTTTCTCTGAGTTGGGCAACACGATTTCCGCCGCTTTCTTTGGCTTTTTCCATGATTTTATGTGCGTCTAAAATGGATGATTCGAGTGTACTGACTGGAGCTTTGAGTAAAAACCCTCCGCTGAGAGTCACTTTAATAGGTCCTTTCGCGGTGTTAAAAGCTGAGTCATGAACCGAATGAACAATTTTTTCAGCGTCACTCAAAGCAAGGTCTTTTGAATTTCGTGACATGAAAAAAACAAAATTGTTGTTGTCAAGATGTGCGACAACATCCATAGGCTGTTCATACATACTGATAATCTCACCTATTTTTTTATAAAGTGTACCCATATCGTCTTTTGAGAGTGATTTGGAGAGGGTGATGTGTTGATCTATTTCAAAGAGAGCAGTAAAAAGTGAATTGGAACTTTTTGTTGCTTTTTTGGCGTTATACATCGTGAGCATTCCCTTTTCATTATTGAGTCCGCTCTGAGGATGAAGCAAGGATTGACTTGTGTTGGCTATTGGAGCCTTGCGAGCGAGACGTTTAAAAATAAAATTGATTTCTTGTGTTAATGCTTCAGCTTTTGTTCCATCGGTATCAACAGAACAGGCTTTTTTAATATCACGGTATATTTGATTTAAACGAAATCGGTACAAAAGATAGATCAATAATCCTAGAAAAACGAGAATCATACTAGTATATTTTGCCATCTCTATGGATTGATTGATACGTTGAATTTGAAAGTCGATCGTATGTGCGATATCAGTAAGGTAAGCATCACGTGCAATCATCATGCGATGTTGTATTGTTGCACGTCCGAGAGGGGTTGATTCCAGCCAAAAAAGAGCAGCTTCTTGAAATGCGGAGGCAGAGGTGTGCAAGGTATCAGATACTTCTGTCTCCTCTTGTGTAAAAAGTAAAAAGGAATCCAATAAAGCATCTTTTGTTGAAAGTTTGACAGCAAGTGAGAGTTTGGCTATGTCATCATTTACCAGAATAGTGGCCATTTTAGAATCACTTAAGTCTTGAGTGATAATGCTTTCAATAAGGGTATGCTGAGATTTAAGGGCAGAAAGACGGTCAGAATAGTTGGTAATATTAATGAGTTGAACTCCAAGAAAAGCAGCACAAAGAAGCAAAATAAAAAGAGATAGCTTAAGATTGAAAAATACTTTTTCTATGGAGACGAGCATATGTTAATTCCTTTAAATATTACTAGATACCATTTTAGCATAGAATCCGCTTAACACAGCTATAACTACATTTAGTCTATAATCATGTTAATTATATCTCATCCTAGGGTCATTGTGAACGTTGAAAACTACTTTATCAATTCCATGAGTCAGAAAAGCTCTCATATTGGTGACGATGGTGCCGTTATTGGAGAATGGATATACAGTAAAGACATCTTCTTTGAGAATGTTCATTTTAAACGTAAATGGCTTACTGCTTACCAAATCGGCTATAAAGCGATGATTATTAATATTTCGGATGCCATCGCGATGAATGCGCAGCCATTGTATGCACTTGTAGGTGCAGCGATGCCTAAAAGTATGAGTTTGCACGAGATGGATGAATTAGCGAGAGGTATGCGTGAATGTGCGTCTCAGTTTGGTGTTGAGATCATCGGAGGAGATACGATTTCCAATAGTAAGCTTGATCTTTCGATCACCATTGTGTCTAAGAGTAAAAATCCGTTATTGCGTCAGGGATTGAAATCCGGTGATATGATTGCGCATACCGGTAAAATCGGAGAGTCATTGCGTCATCTGCGCTATTTGACGGCGGGTGGAAAAGTGCATACCAAGAGCCGCTTTGTTCGTCCTGTTTTGCGACAGGCGTTTATTATGAAAGCCCGTCCTTATTTACAATGCGGCATGGATCTCTCGGATGGCCTATACAGCGATATGGGAAAACTGTGTGCCGCTAATCGTTGCGGTATATCATGGAAAAAGCGGTATTCAAAAGCCTCAGCATGCAGTGGAGAAGAGTATGAGATGCTCATTGCTTTTAAGCCAAGCCAAGCAAAGACAGTTAAACGTATTGCAAAACTAACAAGGACTTCCTTAACGATTGTTGCAAGTGCACGTCGTGGTAAGTTTATTAACCGCTGTAAAGCGCATCATTTTTAGGGAGTTACCCATGAATCGTCATTATTATTTACCGCATAGCCCAATCGAATTTCATTTTCGCCAATCAGCACGTGATTTCGTGGTGGATGAGATTCCTTTATACCCTTTTAGCGGAGAGGGGGAACACCTGGTTCTCCATGTACGCAAAAAGAACCTTACTACATGGCAGATGCTTGAAATCTTTGCTAAACACTTAAATATCAAAAGCCGTGACATCGGTTATGCCGGTATGAAAGATAAAAATGCGCAAACCAAGCAGTACATCTCCATTCCAAAAAAATGCGAACCATTGTTGGATAATTTTGAGCATGAGGGGATAAAGATCCTCGAAAAACAGTATCACAATAACAAAATTCGCATGGGTCATCTCAAGGGAAACCGCTTTTTTATACGATTAAAAAAAGTGAATCCGACAGCAGCGTATAAAATTCAAGAAGCGCTTAAAATGATCAAAAAAAATGGGATGCCCAACTATTTTGGATTTCAACGTTTTGGTCGTGATGGTGAAAACTATCTTAAAGGCAAGGCTATCATTGAGGGGACGCTCAAAGAAAAAAACCGAAAGTTGAATCAGCTTTATATCAACGCATACCAAAGCTACCTTTTTAATGGATGGTTGAGCCGTCGTATTGAGATGTCAAAACTAGTGGAAGCATTCACTCTTGATGAACTGACTGTAGCGCTTGAAATGGATAAAGCTGAACTGGAAGTGATGAAAAAGCAAACACATCCCTTCAAGCTTATACATGGGGACGTGATGATGCACTATCCGTATGGAAAGCTGTTCCATTATGAGAGTGCAGAAGAGATAGAGCGTTTTAACAAACATGATATCTCCGTCAGCGGATTGCTCAGTGGAAAGCGTGCTACACGTGCATCGGGTCTTGCAGGTGATATTGAAGCAAAGTTTGACACGATTGACAATGGAATAGACGGAGCTAGAAGGTACGGTTGGATATATCCCGAAGAGGTCGAGGGGGAATATAAAGAAAATGAGGCATGGTTTGAGCTCCATTTCACCCTTCCAAAAGGGTGCTATGCCACGGTATTGATCGAAGAGATTGCCAAGCGTGAAATTCAATCAGATGAGGAACAAGACTAGTATGAAGCAGCATTTTACGTCAGCATTATCCCAAGCATTCGGACGCTTTGCGTCAAAAGAGCATGGAGCCACATTCCAAAACTTCATCAATAACACATATGTACGAATGATGGGATTAGATATGAGTGAATTTAAAACACCGCAAAGCTATTCAAGTCTCAATGAGCTGTTTACACGCCATTTTGTAACTATGCGGACCTTTTCAACAGAAGCTAACGAGGTTATAAGCCCGTGTGACTCACTGGTTACGCAATGGGGAATGATAGAAGAGATGCGTGCATTGCAAATCAAGGGGATGAGTTATGACGTGAATGATTTTTTAGGAGAGGAGATTAGTGATGCAGCCAAAGAATCAATTCGAGATGGTTCTTATGTAAACTTTTACCTCTCTCCGCGTGATTATCACCGTTATCATAGTCCCCTGGATATGCAGGTTGTCAAAGCGGTTCATATCCCTGGAAAGCTCTACCCCGTCAATATTCCCACACTTAAAAATAAAGTTGATTTGTTCATTGAAAATGAGCGGGTTGTTTTGGAGTGTTTAAGCGCACAGGATAAACGTTTTTTCCTTGTTTTGGTAGGTGCACTGAATGTGGGACAAATGGAAGTGGCTTTTGAACCGAAGATACAAACGAATACGGTTTCTATCCCCTCTGTTTATGAATATGAAAATCTTCGTCTGAAAAAAGGAGATGACTTTGGATGTTTTAAAATGGGGTCAACCATCATCATGCTGTGTGAAAAAGAGATGTGTGAGTGGAATGTTACGATAGGAGAAAATGTCCGATTTGGTCAAACCATCGCAAAGATGATTTGATTAACGACCACCTAGAATTTTAAGCTGTATTACTAAGTGCCCTTGTTGCTCGTAAATGTCAATTGTACTCTCAACCGGAGGATGGATGGCGCGCAACGATCCTTGTACTGAATGCAGAACATGGAGAAATTTTGGATACATTGGTGTGGTGATGTATTGAATACCGCTTTGTTTGATGATGGATGCTAACAGCTTCACCCCTGCGTAATAAACACTTTTATTAATTGAGCGCTGAATACGGTAAGGGCGCAATATTTCAAGATTGTTGATCAAAACTTGACGCTCTTCTGAATTTAAAATCAGATTTTCTCGTGCACGCTTAATATCATTATCAATCTCTTGGGTTGTTTTATCAAGCCAGTACTCGAGTTGTTCATCCAAATTTGAAGGACGTTTGCGTATCAACTCTAATAAAATAGTCTCATCCAACGGTTTATTACCCGTTTCTACGACATAACGCTGATCGCTTGCATACTCATGATCTAGTGCCTCGATAAGTTCTGCAAGAATACTTAAATAGATAATTTTATCTTCTTTGCTGTTATCAAAACTAATACCCGATACAGAAAACAAGGCTTTTGGACCTACATATTTAAGCGTGACATTCATTTGTCTTCCTATGCTAAATGTTGAATCTTAAGTGCATTATATCACCATCTGAGGCATATTGGAGTAGAGGTTTATGAAAAAGTATATGTAGTAAGAAGGATATATCTACTGGCTTCTAAAAAGTTTGGGCTAGGATTGATGTGCAGGGGCGAGTATTTACCCACCCCTTAAACGACTAAAAATAAAATATTATTCGATGATGGATTCAACGTTGCCGGCTTTTCTATCTTCCATTGAGACTTCGGCGCGATGTGGCTGACTATTTGACGCATCTGCGCCTAATTTATAAAGACTATTTCCTTCAAAATGGGCACGATGGCTATCATCATAGGGAAGATCCCAAACGATACAGCCATCCGTAGGACATGCAGCTTGACACGCGGGTGTATCATGGTCACCTACACACTCAGAACATGTTTCAGGGTGAACGTAGTAGATATCTTCACCTGTTGGATTATCATCATCATTCACAATGGAATTGGTTGGACACTCATCTAGACATGCGTCACATGAAATACACATATCGGTAATTCGAACTGCCATTTTTTATCCTTTAGTAGAAATTTTGAAACGATCATATCTTCAAGCATTTTAAAAGAGTGTTAAGTTTTATTTATAGTTCCCTAAGCAGGTTAAACGTTAAATCTAAAGTGCATGATGTCACCATCAGCAACAATGTATTCTTTTCCCTCAAGACGCATTTTCCCCGCTTCTTTGGCTTTACCCTCTCCACCACAGGCGATGTAATCATCATAGCCGATGACTTCGGCACGGATAAACCCTTTTTCGAAATCGTTGTGGATAACGGCGGCAGCTTTTGGTGCGGTGCAGTTTTTACGGATGGTCCATGCGCGTACCTCTTTTACCCCTGCGGTAAAGTAGCTCATGAGACCCAGTTTATCGAATCCTTTTCGGACGATTTGCTCCAATCCTGATTCTTCGACACCCATGTCACGCAAAAATTCATTGCGCTCGTCTTCTTCGAGACCGACAAGTTCTTCTTCGATCTTGGCACATAATTTGATGACTTCACATCCGTGTTTTTCGGCGTGAGCTCGGAGTCTTGTTACAAACTCATTGTCTTCACTCATTCCGTCTTCGTCTACATTTGCACCGTACATAATTTCTTTTGCACTCAAAAGACGTACTTCGTTATTTAACTTTTCAAACATTTCACTGTTATATTGTGGAAAGTTACGCGCGAGATTGCCATCTGCAAGGAACTCAGCCAATTCTTCAGCAAAAACAACCATCACTGCGGCATCTTTTTCATTTTTTGCTTGTTTTTTAAGGCGCTCGATACGGTTGGTAAGTACTTCAATATCGGCAAAAATAAGTTCATTTTCGATAATTTCGACATCCAACAGCGGATCAATACGCCCCTCGGTATGGACAATGTTTTCATCTTCAAAACAACGAACAATTTGCAAAATCACTTCCGTTTCACGGATATTGGAAAGAAACTTATTCCCTAATCCCTCACCCTTGCTTGCACCTTTAACCAAACCTGCGATGTCTACGAAATCGAGCGTTGAGTATTGTACGCGTTCAGGTTTGACGATTTTTACCAGTTCGTCGATACGAGAATCAGGTACGGGTACGGTTGCTTTGTTAGGCTCGATAGTACAAAACGGATAGTTGGCAGCTTCTGCATTTTGCGCTTTGGTAAGCGCGTTAAAAGTGGTTGATTTTCCGACGTTTGGTAGTCCTACGAGTCCGATTGATAAGCCCATTAGTTATTTCCTTGTTGTTGTAATTTTAGTAGCCATTGCAGTGTCATACGTACCCCTGCGCCAGTTCCGCCATAGGTGTGAACATCCCAAGCACTCTCAGTATACGCAGAGCCTGCGATGTCAAAGTGAACCCATTTTTGTTTCATATCCTCATTGATGAAGTTATCGAGAAACAATGCTGCTGTGATGGCTCCGCCGTATGGCTTGCTAGAGACGTTGCACACGTCGGCAAGATCGCTTTTGATCAGTTTTTTGAGTTGAGGGTTGAAGGGCAGGTTTCCGCAGTATTCACCACTCTCATCGGCGGCTTTTAGCCATGATTGTTTGAGTTCTTCATTATGTCCCATAACACCTGTTGTATAGGGCCCAAGAGCTACCATACAGGCACCCGTGAGGGTTGCGTAGTCAAAAATATAGTCGGCTTTTACATTTGCTTGTGCATAGCCTAACACATCAGCAAGAACAAGACGCCCTTCGGCATCGGTATTGCGCACTTCGATGGTTTTACCGTTTTTAGCTACGAGTACGTCATCGGGTTTGTAGGCATTACCACCGATCATGTTTTCAACAGCTCCTACAAACGCGTGGACTTCGATGTCGAGTTTCAGTTCACTGATCGCTTTGATGATTCCCATAACGGCACAGCCGCCTGCTTTGTCCATTTTCATGGTGACCATGGAGGCTGCAGATTTGAGACTAAGCCCGCCGCTGTCATAGGTGAGTCCTTTGCCTACAAGGGTGATTACTTTTTTAGGGTTTTGAGGTTTGTAGGCTAAATGTATCAAACGAGGAGGGTTGATTGAGGCACGCCCAACGGCGAGCATGGCATTCATTTTTTCATCTTCAAGACCGTTAACATCCAGAATGATGCAGTCAAGATTGTTAGTTTTTGAGAGCGAATCGGCTGTAATAGCCATGGCTTGCGGTGTCATGTCGTAGGGAGTTTGGTTGACTAAATCACGTACAAAATTGGTAGCTTGGGAGATGATGCGTGTTTGCGTTAAAATGGATTGAAAATGTTCAAAGTCGTATTCACTGTTATAGGCGAAGAAGATGTTTTGCAATGATGGAACTTTAGGCTGTGATTTGTACTCTTGAAATTTGTATGCACCTAAAAGGACACCCTCGACTACCGCATGAAAATAAGCTTCTTTAGGGATACAGAGTTTTGCGCTGGTGTAGTTTGTATTTAGAAGCGTTTTAATGACACAGTTCATTGCGAGACGATACTCATCATTGGATTCGTTATCCAAACCGCATACGATTAATTGATGCTCATGAAGAAGGCAAACTTGCTCACTTTTACCTTCAAATTTTGCCATTGACAAAATAGATGTATGAGCGTGTGTCTCAAGTTGTAAAGAGGTGACAAATTCGATGGTAATGTCAGCAACTACGGAAGAGAGAGGTTGATTATAAAGTTCTACGTTCACGGCGTTTCTCCAAAAAATTATTTTCTATACGTTTAATCGTTAGACTAATTGCTCCAACTACAAGCAATATAAATGGTATTGCAAAGTACCAATGGGCTTTTATCCATTGTAAAACTATTAAAATCTCGGCGCCAAAATAATAAGCGGGAATAATGGTGACCGATGCCCATACAACAGCGCTAATAAAGTTAATAAGCGCAAACTTTTTTCCTGAGTATTTGGTAAGTCCAATGGCCATGGGGATGGCAGTACGCATACCAATCATGTAGCGTTGGACAAATATAACAGGCCAGCCGTACTTTTTGATAAGCAAATGGGCGATGGCAAATTTACGGCGATGGGTCACCAGTTGGCGATGAATGTATCTTTTATTAAATCGCCCGACATAAAAATAAATTTGATCCCCGGTGAAACCGCCCAATGCACCCACAAAAATAGCGATAGGTAAAAACATATCACCGGTATGCGACATAATCCCTGCCATAATGAGTCCAAGCTCACCCTCGAGGATACTCCAGGCGAAAAGTACGATGTAGCCGTATTCTTTGAGCCATTCTAAAAAAAGATGTTCCACTAATAGCCTTAATTAATCAAATTTGAGCAGTTCTTTGGCTTGTATCATGTCTTTGTCCCCGCGTCCTGAGACATTGACGATGATCGTTTTTCCTTGTATATTTTCCATCTTTTTGAGATAGGCTACGGCATGAGCCGATTCAAATGCAGGGATAATTCCCTCTGCGCGACTGAGCCATACAAATGCATCCAGAGCCTCTTGGTCAGTGATGTTGTCGTAGCGCACGGTATCATTGTCTTTATGAAACGCGTGTTCCGGTCCGATACCCGGATAGTCTAAGCCGGCAGAAATCGAATGGGCTTCTAGGATCTGACCGTCATTGTCTTGGAGCAGATAACTCATTTGACCGTGCAGAACACCCGGACGTCCTTTTAGAAGAGAACAGCCATGTTTGTCAGTCTCGACACCAAGGCCACCTGCTTCGATACCGATACACTGAACACTAGCGTCTTCCAGAAAATGCTGAAACATTCCAATAGCGTTAGAACCGCCTCCGATACATGCGAGTACGTAATCGGGAAGTTTCCCCTCTTTTTCCAAAATTTGTGCACGCGCTTCACAGCCGATGATGGCTTGAAAGTCACGTACCATCATAGGGTAGGGGTGAGGTCCCGCAACCGTTCCGATGATGTAGAAAGTATCACGCGCATGGGTGACCCAATGTCGAATCGCATCGTTCATAGCGTCTTTGAGCGTTTTTGATCCACTCTCTACCGCGTGAACTTTAGCACCTAGCAATTTCATACGAAAAACATTGAGCTCTTGGCGTGCAACGTCTTTGGCACCCATAAAAACTTCGCATTCCAATCCTAGTAATGCCGCAATAGTAGCGGTTGCAACACCGTGCTGTCCTGCGCCTGTTTCAGCTATGACTTTTTTCATCCCTAAGCGTTTTGCCATGAGTCCTTGGGCGATGACGTTATTGACTTTGTGGGCACCGGTATGATTTAAATCTTCACGTTTGAGATAGATTTTTGCCCCTAGTTCTTGCGAAAGATTGGCAGCATAGTACAACGGGCTAGGGCGTCCGACATAATCGGTAAGATAGCCATCGACCTCTTTCCAAAAGGTTTCATCAAAACGGATCTCTTCATAGGCCTTTTCAAGCTCTAGCAGTGCAGGCATAAGAGTTTCAGGAACATAGCGTCCTCCGAAAATACCAAAGTGCCCATTTTGAGGGTCAAACTTTGAGGGTGAGGGGATATACATCAGTCAACTCCAATAACGGTATACACGGGAACTACTTCTGCGAGCTTGGACTTACCATTTAAAAAATCAAGACCCATGATAAAACAGGCTTCAACACACTTAGCTCCCACTTTATTGATCAAACTTGCAGCGGCAAAGGCTGTTCCACCGGTCGCAATCAAATCATCAATGAGTAAGACTTTTGGATTTTTGACATTACTGAATGCGTCTATATGGACCTCAACTTCATCTACCCCGTATTCAAGTGCGTACTTTTCAGATACGGTTGTGTAAGGAAGTTTTCCTTTTTTACGGATTGGAACAAAGCCTATGGCTAGCATCTGTGCTAGTGCCGCACCAAAAATAAAGCCTCTGGCATCAATACCGGCAATATGAGTGAGATTATAGGTGCTGTATCGATCATGCAAATGTTTCATTAAAAGTCCATACGCATCTTTATTTGAAAGCAGCGTCGTAATGTCTTTAAAAATTATGCCAGGTTTTGGAAAATCGTGAATATCACGAATAGAGTCCATTAAAACGGTTTTATCTTGTACGCTTAATGTCATAAAAATCCTTCAATAATATATTATATAAGTGCGTCAATACGCCCTTCGAGCTCTGCAATTTTATTTTGAAGGCGATCCGTATCGATACGGTATTTAGAATTACGCTGCTTAAGAGCTTTGACTTCATTTCGTAAATTATTGAGCTCTTCACTGAGTATATCTACATTGCCAAGGGAACGCTGCAATTGAATCTGATATTTACGTATCAGTATTTCCGCTTCTCGAAGTGTTAACTTCATCATTTCACTAGTGCGTTGCTCTTTGATAGTAATACTGCTGAAATAAAACATTTTAACTAAGAAAAAGAGGGCTCCCAATGTAACAATGGTGAGCAGTGACCACTCAAAAAACATCCATTATCCTTTGATCGATTCGATTTTTTCCACACGTCCGCAATGTCGGCCTGCTTCAAATTTACCTGCAATCCAAGCGTCCAAAATAGATTCAGCAACTCCCTGACCTACGATACGCTCTCCGAAACACAATACATTTGCATCGTTATGCCCACGTGCAACAGTAGCGGTATAGGCATCATGGCACAGTGCTGCACGGATACCGTGAAAACGATTAGCAGCGATTGACATGCCGATACCCGATCCGCAGATTAAGATACCTTGCGCATTCGTATCATCGAGGACGTGTTCACACACTTTTACTGCGTAATCCGGATAGTCAACTCTCTCTTTGTCAAAGGGCCCAAGATCAACAACTTCATGCCCTTTATTACGTAAAAGCTCAACGGTAAAGTTTTTAAGATCAATTCCTGCATGATCGGTTGCAACGTAAAATTTCATTCTTTCCCTTTTAGCTTAGCAATAAATTGAGTAGTGTTGACACGGGCCATATCAATAACGGCATTTTAAGCGGTGTCATTAAAATGATGATGATAACAATCATTCCATAAGGTTCGGCTTTAGCGAAAAATTCGGCGACTTTTAAAACACGAAATTTTAACGCCACATAACTAATAAAATGAGCTCCGTCGAATCCAGGAATAGGAAGGAGATTAAGGACAGCTAACACCACGTTAATTTTTACAAGTGCAATGATTAGCATCATTGTAAAGACGTAAATAAGGCTTTCTGAGCTTTGCGGCTCATGCATCGAGGTCAAAATAACAGAAAATAGGGTGGCCAAAAACAGATTATAAACAATCCCAGCCAAACTCACCTGCATCGCTGCATTGTAGCCGCCGTTTCGGATAACGGTTTGCATATTGACAGGTACCGGTTTTGCCCATCCAAATAAAAAACCGCTTGATGCCCCTAAAAGCATGGGTAAAAAATAGGTCATGAGGGGAACAAGAATAGAACCGATCGGATCGATATGGACGAGCGGATTAATACTCAGACGTCCATTACTTTTTGCCGTCGTATCTCCATATTTAAATGCAACCCATCCGTGCATGATCTCATGGCCGATAATGGCAATAAGCAGTGCAATAATGGCGGTTGGAATACCTAGGAGATCAATAGAGTTCATTGTCTTTTGCGTCTTCTATAATCCGTTGAGCTACGGCACGATCCAAGATCTCTTTTTGCTCTAAATCATGTGGTGTTCTGCCGATACGATCCCAGCGTACTTCGTAATTGTCATTTATACTGAAATAAACAAACCAAGGAGTCCCTTCAACCAAGCCGTAAGGGACAGATCCCCAAAAACGGCTGTCATTGGAGTGGTCGCGGTTGTCACCCATCATGAAATACTCTCCCTGAGGGACAATAATGGTTTGTGTGTTAAATATCTCGGGAGGGAAGACACCATTATCGATGATATTGTCATCGTGATGAATCCCAGGATGCTCTAACGTATAAGGATCTTTGACCCACAGTTTTCCATCTATATCTTTAAGTTCATAGTTGCTGAATGCTTTTTTCGCATACTCATTGCCCTCACGTGGGTGAAGATACAAGACTTTCTCTAAAACAAAAAGCTCATCTCCCGGTAGGGCAACACATCGCTTGACGTAGTGCAGTTTTACATCGTTAGGGTAGCGGAAGATCACGATGTCACCACGTTTTGGCTCATCCCCATGATAGATGTGCCCATCGGTGCCCGGGACGAGAGGAAATTCGAGGAATGGAAGGTGCGGAGTAGGGATGCCGTAGGCAAATTTTTTCGCAAAAAGATGATCACCGATCAAGAGGGAATCTTTCATCGAACCGCTGGGAATACGAAATGCCTGTGCGATAAAAAAGATGACAAACAGCACGATAATGATCGTTCCTGTCCAACTGTTTGAAAAATGGTAGGTTTTAACGAGAGTGTCGAGAATTTTTTTCTTCATGAGTGCTGCTCTTTTGCATGGTTTTGTGCGGCTTTGAGGGTGTTGGACAGTAGCATCGCAATGGTCATCGGTCCTACGCCTCCGGGAACAGGGGTGATGTAAGAAGTTTTAGGGGCAACCGCATCATAGTCGACGTCTCCCACAAGACGCCCATCGCTGGCGCGGTTGATTCCGATATCAATAACAACACATCCTTCTTTGACCATATCTTCTTTAATGAGATTAATCACCCCTGCACCTACAAGTAAAATATCAGCTTGGAGGGTATGGGCTTTTAGGTCTTTGGTATGAATATGGGTGACAGTAACCGTTGCATGAGCATTAAGGAGCAATGCCGCCATCGGTTTTCCAACGATATTGGAAGCACCGACGATGACGGTGTCTTTGCCTTTTGGATTGATATTGTATTCGTTGAGAAGATGCATAACACCAAGCGGAGTACAAGGGACAAAACCGTCAAGCCCTGTTGCCAATCGTCCGACATTGTAGGGATGAAACCCATCAACGTCTTTATTTGGGGCAACAATTTCTAGAATTTTGGTCGTATCGATATGGTTTGGCAATGGAAGCTGGATCAAAATACCGTCAATATTGGGATTATCATTCATCATCTCAATGGTTTTGATGATTGCCTCTTGAGAAATATCATCGGGCATTTCATGAGTTACGGAATAAAACCCGGCACGGTCACATGCTTTTTTCTTCATTCCTACATAGGCTTGGCTTGCAGGATCGTGGCCTACTAAGATTACGGCCAATCCGGGGACATTTCCCGTACGATTTTTAAGCTCTTTTGCTTCATGCGCAACATTTTCTTCGATTTTTTTGGCGAGGGATTTACCGTCTAATAGCTGCATTTAGTCACCGTCAAATTGTTTTAGGGTATGATACCGACAAAAGACTAACAATTGGTTAAAGGGATGATGTTGAAAGCACTGTTGGCTTTGTTTATTGGAATGCATGTTTACGGTGCTGCTACGTTTATCACCAAAGAAGAATATGCTGCGAATCTGTATCATAATCCACGCGGAATCGGATGCCAACTGTGTCACGGTGAATCGGGTGAAGGACGACGGATTGCCCAGTATAAACATAAAGGCGAAAAAAAAGTATTTGAGGGAAAACCGATCAACAAAATCCCATTTTCACTCTTTTATCATGCAGTCAACAGCAAGATAGTGGGAATGCCGCGTTATTATCTCACCGATACAGAGATACAAACCCTCTATTATTATCTTCACCGAGAAGAGTTCAAGCGTGCTGCTGCAAAACGAAAACCTCAGTAAACTCATTGATACGCTCGATTTAGAAGCGTTAAACCGCTTGGCAATTCCCGCGGCCAGAGTTCAAAATCGTTCCCTCTCTTTTCGCTCATGTTTAATGCTCTCAACACATAATCTTAAACATTTGGGAAAAATCCCCATGTTGAACGCCGAATGTATTATTCTCAATCTCGAAGACGGAGTGAGTGCGCAGCAAAAACCGTATGCTCTGCGTTTATGTGCCATTGCTTTGTCGACGTTTCCAAAACTGGATAAAAAACTGGTGGTGCGTATCAATGCGCTGGATGAGGGTGGAATCGAAGAAATAGCCTATCTGAACCCTTTTATGCCCGATGCCATTCGTATTCCCAAAATTCGCAGTGTTGAGGAAATCCAAAAAGCGCTTGAACTGATTGATGAAAACATCGAAGTTCATCTCTCCATTGAAACAAAAGAAGCGTGGCTGGCATTGGGTGCATTGGCAATCCATCCCAGAGTTAAAGCCTATTATTTAGGAGTACTGGATTTGTTCGCTGATTTGGGACTGTCACAGAGTCTATTAACCCCTGACAATCCTACCATGCAGTATATGCTATCGCATTTTATGATGACATCCAGAGCATGCGGAGTGAAGCCCGTGTCATTTGTCTATCAAGATTATAAAAACAATGACGGGTTTAGACATTGGCTTGAACTGGAAAAAATGATCGGTTTGGCTGCCAAAGGGTGCATTACTCCTGATCAAGTGACACTGATCCATGAGATTCTCGGACACAGTGAAACAGAGATGCAACGGTGTCGGGAAATTGTTAAACTGTTTGAAGAACAAAAAACAAACGGGGTTACAGGTTTTGTAGATGAACGGTACGGGTTTATTGATGAGCCCATTTATAAGGGTGCATTGGCTGTACTCAAAAACTTACCGTAAATTGTACCAGACCCGATAACGGATAAGTGTCTTTTGTGCCGGTCGAGGGTATCGGGCGTAGGCGAGTTCTATGGTCTCTTTGGTTGTGTCATTGAGTATTGAGAAACGACTGTTTTTTAGAAAATGCATATCTGAAATACTGCCATCGGGATGGAGATAAAACTCAATCGTGTTGGTTTCATCCACATGGAGATTATCGGGAACCTTGGAACGTCCATAGCGATCTAAAACACCTTGGGTGATACGGCGCATCGTTTCTTGATGGTCCAGAATGTATTTTTGCTCGCCCTCAGATAGCTCCCCGAACTTATCTCCATAGAGTTTTTGTATATTGTCGCTGACTTTAGTGGTTGATTCCGATGAAGATCGTAGATTTGGGTCGGCTTTTGAGAGAAAATCATACAATCCTGGCTCTTTTTTAGGCTGCGGCTGGTGTTCTATGGCGGCTACTTTTTGGGCAACGTGCCGTTCAAACGCACGTTTTGGTTCAGGAAGCGTTGCAGCTGATTCTTGGGCGGGTGTGATCGGTTGGGCTATTTGCGGTTTAGGAGATGGTTTTGGATCAGAAGCTTTTTGTGTTTTGAGAGAGGTTGTGGGTGTTTTGAGCTGTTCCCCCCTTGGCGTAGGAGGGGCTTTTGTGATTTTTGGAATTTCATTTTTTACAAGCGCCTCTTTGGATGTTTTTGGGCGTTCTTTAATGGAGAGTTTAAAACGTGATTCTTCGGTTTTTTCTTTTGGCTTGGGAAACAGTTTTGGGGAGAGGGTATTAAACAATAGCAGCGCCAGAAATACAACAAAATGAACCATTAATGCAATGATAAATGCAAATAAAGAAAAAGATTTGGTTCGCGGCATAAGTCTCAATCGTTAGGTAGGTTTTGGGTAATTATAGCCAAATTAATAGCTTAATGGTTATAATTCATGTACTAATAAAAGACGTTACTATAGGACGATAATTCATGAATATTCAGCATTCACAAGAAGCATTTTTAAGGGCGCAAGAGCTCATTCCGGGCGGAGTAAACTCTCCTGTACGTGCATTCAAAAGCGTTGGTGGGATTCCTCGTTTTATTGAGAGCGGTGAGGGTGGGTATCTCATAGATATTGATGGTAACCGTTATGTGGATTATGTGCAAAGCTGGGGTCCATTGATTTTTGGACATCGTGATGAGAGTATCGAAAACGCGGTTATTGAAGCGGTTAAGCACGGGTTGAGTTTCGGAGCTCCTACGCAAGCGGAAAGTGAACTTGCAGCGTTGATCATATCAATCTACGAGTCGATCGAAAAGGTCCGTTTTGTCAGCAGCGGTACAGAAGCCGTGATGAGTGCAATCCGTCTTGCACGCGGATTTACGGGACGAGATGATATTGTGAAATTTACGGGATGTTATCACGGACACAGTGATGCATTACTTGTTCAAGCGGGTTCGGGTGCCGCAACGTTTGGCACACCTAGCTCTCCAGGCGTACCGGCTGATTTTACCAAACATACCTTGTTAGCGGAATATAACAATATTGATAGTGTACGCAAATGTTTTATTGACAGCCCTGGAATCGCGTGTGTTATTATCGAACCTATCGCGGGGAACATGGGACTGGTTCCTGCGGACAAAGACTTCTTGGCACAATTAAGAGCGTTATGTGATGAACATGGTGCGCTATTGATTTTTGATGAGGTTATGAGCGGTTTTCGTGCCTGTTTACATGGTGCTGAGTCTATGACAGGAACCAAATCTGATTTGGTAACACTGGGCAAAGTTATCGGCGGTGGAATGCCAGTAGGAGCTTTTGGCGGACGTCGTGAGATCATGGCGTGTCTCTCACCTGAGGGCGGTGTGTATCAGGCGGGTACACTCAGCGGTAATCCGGTGGCTATGGCCGCAGGTCTTGCATCGATACGAAAGCTTCGTGAAAACGCAAGAGTGTTTGGGATACTCGAAGCCAGAGCAAAACGGTTGATGCAAGGATTTGGTGACGCAGCAGCAAAATATAATATACCGTTACAAACGGATGTGCGCGGATCAATGTTTGGGTTTTTCTTTTGTGATAGCACTGTTAGCAATTTCGAAGATGCGCTTACGAGTGACACACAGCGTTTTGCAAAATTTCATGCGGCGATGCTGGATGCCGGTTTTTATTTTGCCTGTTCGCAGTTTGAAACCGGATTTATTTCTACAGCAACAACCGATGCTATGATCGAAGAGACAATAGAAGCTGCAAACACTATTTTTGGAGCACTTTAATGGAAAACGTAGAAGAGCAAAAACCACGAATAAAACCGATCATTGAGGGAGCAGAGAGCCTCTCTCTTGGGATTTCGATGGTTGTGGCGGTTTTGATCGGTGTTGGTATCGGTTTGGGGCTAAAGAAACTTACGGGAATTGGATGGCTGTTATGGATAGGTGTGGCTATCGGTATTGCGGCTGCCATAGTCAATATCTATAAAGCCTACAGCAAACAGTACAAAGAATTTGAAAAGTTAGCCAAAGACCCTAGATACAATATGGGGCAAACCATCGGCAAAGATGATGATGACGAAGATTAAAAGAACCGCACTGTTTATTGTTCTTTTACATCTGCCCATTGCTTTATTGTTAGTGATTTCGGATGCTACATTCGCTAGTTTTGAAGTAGCGATGCTCTCTGGCGCCATGATAACCATGGGATCGCTGTATGCGTACCGCAATATGATTCACTCAAAAGTGGGCGAAGCAGAAATAGGCGACCATAAAGACGCGATTGATATGATGGAAGATCCGTATGATCTGTATGATGATGAACGGGATATGGAAATAGCAGACGTCAAAGAGATGATCAAAGCCGAAAAGCAGCTCCAAAAAAAAGCGATTCTTGAAAATACGGTCAAAAATGGTTCCGCATTGATTTCGATTTATCGTGTAATCCCTTATGTTTTTTTCGCCATGGGATTTGTCATTTTACAAAACAGCCATATGATGCAACTTTTAGCCTATCTCGTAGGGCTAGGCTATGGAATCGTTATCGGGTATCTTATAGCCAAAGAGTGGTTTATAGGTCACTCTTCTGATTAATATAATCTGTTATATATAATTATTTAAAATAAAGTTCAAATTAAGTTAAAAAACTCTAAGATAAACAAAAGTTATTAATTAACCTGTTTTAAAAGAGTTTGTATGTTTTCGTTTAATACGTTTCCCCAGCTTTTAGACCACATCAAAACCTCCGTAGATAATCACACCTATCTCTCTTACCTCGATAACGGCATGTGGAAAAGTTTTTCATCTGCGGAATTTGTTATTCACGTTGATCATTTAGCGGCTTCCTTTGCCCATCATGGCGTAGTTAAGGGAACCAGTGTCGCGATTGTGTCTGACTCTTCCCCTTTTTGGCTGATGATCGATTTTGCTTTGCAGCGTCTAGGAGCGGTATCGGTTCCGATTTTTGCCAATATCTCACAAGAAAACCTGCACTATGAGATCAATGATAGTGCGATAGAATATGTCTTTATAGCTTCGCAAGAAAAGTATGATCAGCTTGAAGAGAGTTTGCACAGCATGAAACTCGTTGTAACGTTGGGCATACAATCGCATTTACAAAATGCAATTGACTTTGATCCTTTTTTAAAGATTTCGTCTGAGTTACCTGATGTTGATGTTGCCCAAGATGATGTTGCTACGATTATTTACACCAGCGGTTCAACTGGAAAGCCAAAAGGGGTTGAGCTAGCCCATAGAAACCTCATTTCTCAGCTCAAAGACGTCCAATTAGCCATACCAATCACCTCTGATGAAGTTGCTCTCAGTTTTTTACCTTTGGCCCATATCTTTGAGCGGATGGTTGTTTTATACTATTTGGCCAACGGTATCAGTATTTATTTTGCGGATGATGTCAAAAACGTTGGAAATCTTATCAAAGAAATACGCCCTACGGTGATGACGGTGGTTCCAAGACTACTGGAAAAAATCTATACTAAAATGCACGATAAAATCAATGATACCCATGGGATAAAAGGGATCATAGGAAAATTGGCATTGAGTTTGGCAGATACCAGGGATGTGCATAAACCGTTAAGTCTTTTGGATAGGCTCGCCCATAAACTCGTTTATTCTAAGCTCACCGAAGCTTTAGGTGGTCGTATGCAGTATATGATCAGTGGTGGGGCTGCGTTGTCGGCACCTATCGAGCGATTTTTTGTCAATATCGGTATCCCGCTGTATCAGGGATACGGTTTGAGTGAAACTTCACCAGTTGTGAGTGTCAATACTCCCAGCGCATATCGATTCGGTTCATGTGGTAAAAAACTCAGCAGTGTAGAGGTCAAGCTCTCCGCTGAGGGTGAACTTTTAGTCAAGGGTCCCAATGTGATGCACGGTTATCACAACAAAGTTGAGGAAACCGCCAAAACCATACAAAACGGATGGCTTCATACGGGCGATTTAGCGGTGATCGATGATGAAGGATATATTTTTATTAAAAGCCGTCAAAAAGAGCTTTTCAAAACCTCCACAGGTAAGTATGTCTCAGCGATTCATATTGAACATCATTTGACGCATAGTAAATGGGTTGATTATGCGATCATCGTTGCAGATAACAAGCCATACGTTACTGCATTGATTTTCCTCGACCCACTGATGAGTAGTGAACCTTTCACTGACTACATCCATGATTTAAAAACGACAGAGCGTATGCTTCATTTGATCAATCGAGTGAACAAACATCTTAACGCATGGGAGAAAATTCAAAAATATACCCTGATTGAAATCTTACCAACCATTGAAAATCATATGCTAACCCCATCGATGAAAGTTTCACGTAATCGTGTTTACAGTGAATTTAGTACAGAAATTGAAGCAATGTATCAACCACACAATCCACACCATAGGGAGAATGAATTATGAAACATGAACGTATAGCTATTATTGACGGTATTAGAACCCCAATCGCCAAGTCGGGAGGTTTACTTAAAAATATTCAGGCCGAAACGCTGGGTGCTCATGTGGTGCAAGAACTCGCACTGCGTGTGGGAATTGACTATGATCGATACGATGAAATCATCATTGGGAATGTTTCCCAACCGGTTCATGCTGCTAATATAGCGCGTGTTATCGGTTTAAAAGCAGGGTTTGGGGCCAGTATTCCTGCGTATACTGTCCATCGTAATTGTGCATCGGGTATGGAATCGATCACTACGGCTACCGACAAGATTCTAAGCGGTCAAGGCGAGATCTATATGTGCGGGGGCGTTGAGTCTATGAGTAATATTCCGCTTCTCTTTTCACCAGCATTGACGGGTGTATTTGAGGGGTTGTTCAAATCTCGCAGTGTGTCAGAAAAGCTCAAAAATATCAGTCATCTACGGCCGGCATTTCTAAAACCTATTATTGGACTGATGCAGGGATTGACCGATCCTACGAATGGCTTGATGATGGGCTCGACCGCAGAGATCTTGGCACAGGATTTTGGTATCAGTAGAGAAGCCCAGGATATTTACGCTTCCATGAGTCATAACAAAGCACAGGCAGCACAAATAGCGGGAATCTTTGCCCAAGAGATTATTCCGATTGTGTATGATGCCCTACGCGGTAAAGTGATGATGGACGATGATGGTATACGTTACGATCAAACGCCTGATAAATTGAGTAAATTACAGCCGTTTTTTGACCGTAAAAATGGAACGGTTACCGCAGGAAACTCGTCTCAAGTCTCGGATGCTGCTGCAGCAGTGGTGGTGATGAGTGAGAGCAAAGCCAAAGAACTTGGACTAGAACCGCTTGGTTACATGAGCTCTTATGCGTATGCAGGTCTTGACCCTAGTCGTATGGGATTAGGTCCTGTGTACTCAACGGCGAAGATTTTCAAAAAAACAGGTTTGACACTCAAAGATATGGAACTTATTGAGATGAATGAGGCTTTTGCAGTACAGATTTTGGCCAATCTAAAAGCATTTGAATCAGCGTCTTATGCCCAACAGCATCTCAATCAGTCAACAGCAGTCGGAAGTATTGATGAGACTATTTTGAATATACATGGAGGGGCTGTTGCTCTGGGTCATCCGGTAGGGATGACGGGAACACGTTTAGTGATTCATTTATTAAAAGCGCTTCGTCAAGAAAATAAAAATCGTGGATTGGCAACGTTGTGTATCGGCGGTGGTCAGGGTGCATCAATGATATTGGAGGTATCGTAATGAAAACACATAATTTTACACTTACCGTTGATGAGGGAATTGCTACGCTTGTATTTGATATTCCAGACAGTAAAGTCAATATTTTAAATCATGAATCCATGGAAGAGCTTAACGGGCACTTGGATGCATTAAAAAAGAATACACAAATCAAGGTACTGCGTTTTGTGAGCAGTAAAAAAGATATTTTTATTGCCGGTGCGGACATAACGGAAATACGTTCTTTGGATAACTGTGATACGGCGTATGATGTAGTGAGACATGGGCAAATAATTTTGGAAAAAATAGCCTATCTCCCTTTTCCTACGATTGCTGTGATTGATGGGGCATGTTTGGGGGGTGGATTTGAACTTGCATTGCGTTGTACCTATCGAATTGCTACAGAAAACAAAGCAACCAAAATCGGATTGCCAGAGACAAATCTAGGGGTAATACCGGGTTTTGGAGGAACACAGACGCTAAAAGCGCTTATCGGTCCCTCAAAAGCACTGGAGCTTATTTTAGGAGCCAAATACATCAATGGTGCTAAAGCACTCAAGCTGGGGATGATCGATGCGTGTGTACCTCAAGGGTATTTGGATTTTAAACTCGAGGCTTTTACTAAAGCTATTTTAGATCCCGTTGCACGAGAGGCTATTCTCAAAAAACGGTATCAATTTACGATGGTTGAAAAACTCTTCCCATGGTTAATCACCAGTGTCGCGCATAAAACGGTAATGCAAAAGAGCAAGGGCAAATATCCGGCACCCTTAGCAGTCATCGACATCTTTAAAAAGACCAATGGTATGGACCCTACACGTGCGCTGGAATATGAAGCCAATGTCTTCTCGCAAATGGCAGTTACTCCTGAGTCAAAAAATTTGATTTCAGTTTATTTCGCCATAGAAGCGGTTAAAAACGAAAAACAGTTAGTAGGCAAAGAAGCACTTTTACCGATACGGTTTACTTCCGTCATTGGCGGCGGTGCTATGGGTGGCGGCATTGTTTGGCTATTTGCCAAAATGGATTTGTTAGTACGCCTGTATGCGAGAAGTTTTGATAAGGCGGCGCAGACGTTACAGCATGTTGCGCAATCCTTTGAATTTTTGAAAAAGCGACGCAGTCTTAATGCGCGAGAAGTGGACATGAAGCTCTCGCTGATTTCCTATGGAACCGATTTGAACTCTTTTGGCCACAGTGATTTGGCGATTGAAGCGATAGTGGAGGACGTTGCGACTAAAAAGCAAACCTTCAAAGACCTAGAAGCCGTGATGAGAGACGATGCCATTATTGCCACCAACACATCATCATTGTCGATCAATATGTTATGTGAAGAGATGAAACATCCTGAGCGTTTTGTGGGTATGCACTTCTTTAACCCAGTAGAGCAGATGCCGTTAGTGGAGATAATCCCCTCTAAACAGACAAAACCGGAGGTTATTGCTACGATTGTTGCATTAGCAAAAAAAGCGGGCAAGACACCAATTGTGGTAAATGACTGCCCTGGCTTTTTGGTCAATCGTATTTTGCTTCCGTACATCAATGAATGCGCAAAAATCGTGGACCAAGGGGAGAGTGTTGAGCGTATCGATGCCCTTATCGAGAATTTTGGTATGCCGATGGGTCCTTTTGTTCTAGCGGACACAGTAGGATTGGATGTGGGATATAAAGTAGCCAGTGTATTGAGCCAAGGGTATGGTGAACGCATGGAGGTCTCCACCCTTCTGGATCGTGCATACAATGAACTTCATTTATTGGGTAAAAAAGCCAACAAAGGGTTTTACATTCACGAAGGAAAAGAGAAAAAGCTCAACCCGCAGATTGAAGCTCTTAAAACGGGAAATAAACGCTTTAGCGAAGAAGAGATTTTGGATCGTGCGATGCTCATAATGGTTAATGAAGCGGCGTATTGTCTCGCAGAAGGAATTGTTAAAAATGCACAGCATTTGGATGTCGCTATGATTATGGGAACCGGATTCCCTCCATTTAGAGGAGGATTACTAAAATATGCGGATGCCTATGGTTTAGAGAAAGTATTTCACAGTTTGTTGCGTTTACGTGATAAACATGGTATGCGTTTTGAGCCGGCACCGTTACTGCAAGAGCTGGTTCGTTCGGGCTCAACTTTTTACAAAGGGATTTAAATGAATTATTATTTGTATACACTTTTAGTTTTGGTGCTTATTTTATGGTACAACCGTGTTAAATTTATCATCTGGTCACCGGTTTTGGCGGTGTTTGTTTATCTGACATGCCCTGATACTATGGGTGTGACGATCTATCTTGCGATTAACGCGCTGTTACTTATTGAGCCGATTCGAACGGCATTGATTTCTAAGCCTCTGATGGGGATCATTGATAAATTGAAACTGATGCCCTCCATTTCTCAAACAGAAAAAATTGCACTGCGTGCAGGGACGGTATGGATGGACGGTGAGATTTTTTCGGGTCGTCCTGATTTTAATACCATTCTCACAGATTCATACCCATCATTAACAGTTGAAGAGAATGCTTTTTTGAATAATGAAGTGGATATTGTATGTCGTATGACCAATGATTATGAGACATCTGAGCATCGTGATCTTTCACCTGAGGTATGGCAGTATCTCAAAGATAAAAAGTTTCTTGGGATGATTGTCCCTAAAGAATACGGTGGACTTGGATTCTCGGCACTGGGTCATTCAGCGGTTATTCAAAAGCTGGCGACCCATTCACAAGCCTTGGCAATTACCACTATGGTTCCCAATTCACTTGGGCCAGCAGAGCTGTTGCTTCATTATGGAACACAAGTACAGCGTGATTATTACCTTCCACGTCTTGCAAATGGTACCGATATTCCGTGTTTTGCATTGACAGAACCGCTTGCAGGTTCGGATGCAACGTCGATACGTGCTTATGGAATCGTTTTCAAAGAGAACGGGGAAACAAAAATTCGTCTTAACTTTGAAAAGCGTTATATCACGCTTGGTGCGATAGCGAGTCTGATCGGATTGGCATTCACACTAAGAGATCCGGATAATATTTTAGGCAAAGGGGATGATCTGGGTATTACCTGCGCCTTAGTTAAGTCAAGTCTTGAGGGTGTTATACAAGGAAAACGTCATAATCCATTGGGAATACCGTTTGTCAATTCACCGCTTCAGGGTAAAGATGTTGTCATTGATATTGATGATGTAATCGGTGGGATGGATGGTATCGGGCAGGGGTGGATGATGCTTATGGAGTCGCTTGCGGTTGGTCGTGGAATCTCACTTCCATCAACGTGTACAGGCGGTATCAAACTTAGTACCAAAGTCTGCGGTGCCTATGCAACCGTGCGTGAGCAGTTTGGAACGAGTATCGGTAATTTTGAGGGGATTGAGTCCGTTATGGGACACATGGCGGCAATGACGTACATGATTGATGCCGCACGTATCTTTACGATTGGGGCGATTGATGAGGGCAAAAAACCTTCCGTTATCAATGCCGTGATGAAATACCACTCAACAGAGCTATTTCGTAAAACGATCAATGACGCTATGGACATCGTGGGCGGTGCAGGGATCAGTTTGGGTGAGCGTAACTTAATCGGTCATGCCTATATGGGAGCGCCGATTGCTATCACGGTTGAGGGTGCGAATATCATGACACGTACATTGATCCAGTTTGGTCAAGGGGTGATTCGTTGTCATCCGTTTGCTTACAAAGAGATTGAAGCATTAGGAGCACATAACGCCAGAGAGTTTGACAAAAACTTTTTCGCTCATATTGGATTTGCCTTGGGGAACATGGTGCGTATGACATTATTGAGTCTGACTCGAGGATACATCTATCTTCCAAAATCAAGCGGGATCGCACGAAATTATGAGCGTAAGTTAATGTGGACATCGGCAACCTTCTCGTTCATGACCGACATGATTATGGGGATGTTTGGGGGGACACTTAAGCAGCGTGAGATGATCTCCGCGCGATTTGGGGATGTAATGTCGTACAGCTATTTACTCATGGCAACCATGCGCCGTTACAAAGAGGAAGGATATTCCAAAGAGAGCGAAATCTTTATGCGTTACGTAGGTGATTTTGCTTTGAGTAATATACAAAAAGCGTTTGATGATGTTGCCCACAATCTCTTTGGTGGCTTTTTATTTGCACCGCTACGTTTTTACATGCGTTTAAACCGTATGGGAAAACCTGCCAATGATGTACAGCTTCATCGCTTGGCTACAATCATCTTGACGCAAGGAAAAATGCGCGATGCTTTGACAAAAGATGTTTTTGTGGGCAAGCAATTGTCAGCGCTTGAGGAAGCATTCACGTTACATAATGAGGTTAAACCGATCATTGGTAAAATGAAAAAAGCGATACGTGCCCACACATTGCCAAAAGCACCTTTTGATCTCCTCATAGAACAAGCGGTCGAAAAATCAGTGATTACTCAGGATGAGGGGGTAAGCTTGAAAAAAGCGTATACGCTTAAACAAGAAGTAGTTCAAGTTGACAGTTATGATGTGAATACCTTCGTGCGAGACTAGCGATGACTCCCGGGCAAGAACTGTTACTCAAAAAAATTTCTTTTGGGTCCACTCATCAGCTCATTAAATACGTCAGGCACATCTTAGATTCGAGTCTGACGATCAGTGTGCATCCCGATTTGGATCTTACACGTCCTACCTTGTTTTGTGCAAATCACTTTACACGTGTTGAAACGTTTTTAATCCCTAGTTTTCTGTATCAAAAACTTAATATTAAAGTCCGATCTTTAGCGGACTCTGGATTGTTTCAGCCAAAACTGAAAGAGTATTTGGAGTCCTTGGGAACGATCTCAACCAAAGATATCAATCGAGATACTATTATTCTCTCGGACCTTTTGCAGGGTAACAACAGTTGGTTGATTTATCCAGAGGGTAGCATGCTTAAAAACAAAAAAGTGACTATAAGCGGTAAACAGTTTATGATACACAATGCACATGGTTCCCATCCTATGCCAACGGGATCTGCCGTACTAGCGCTTAAATGTGAATTGGAAAAACAAGCATGCCGTCATGCACAAAAAGAGGGAGACATAGTAACAGTTAATGCATTTAAAAAGAAATACGGTGTCAAAGAGAATGAAGGTTTTTCGTATGTCGCGACTCAAATTGTCCCCGTAAGCATCAATTATTTTCCGATACGCACGGGCAAAAATATCTTTACTCAGATGGCAGGTTCTATTTTAGAGATTAAAAGTGAAATGTTTTTAGAAGAGCTAGAGGTTGAAGGGAACCTTTTGGTCAATGCACATATGCACATTCATCTTGATGCACCGATCAGTATAGAAAAACAGATACATACCGCACGTGAAGCACTTAATATTACCGGTCATACAAAAAGTGATCACGATGCTCTCATTGAGTACAGTCGGCATAAACTCACTACCTTGGTGATGGACAAAGTCTATAAAAATACCCTTGTAAATTTTGACCATATATTTGCTTTAGCATTGGAAAACTACCCAACAGATACCTTGCGCTTATCTCATTTGCGAGCGGTCATTTTTCTGTCTGTTAAAGAGATTCTATGTTTGAAAGTACATAAGACCCATGGAATGCTGCATCGTGATTTTTACAAACTTTTGATTGATGAGCCTTATGAGATGTTTGATACTGTTTTGGCGTTAGCATGTGAGCAAAAGATTCTAATTCCGCTTGATGATGGCAGTTATCGTATAGATAAAGAAGCGCTTGCAGATGAACATACCTTTGGGATGGTACGGCTTAAAAATACACTGCGTGTTGTGTTGAACGAGGTGGATCTTTTTGGAGACCTAAAGAGCCTTTTAACTCATACAGTCAAGCGCTCATTGCAAGAAGTAGGCAAGGGTGTTTTTGATGCGATATTTGAACAGGATATGAGACGTTTTGACTATGCATATCAACACTATTACTCAGTTATTCATAGTAAACCAAAAGACATTGGAAGACCATTTATTTTGTACAACCCGCATTTTGATGTTGGGATGGTTATCACTCATGGCTATAAATCTGCACCCAAAGAGATGGAAGGATTGGCTAACTTCGTTCATTCCTTGGGGGTTAATGTCTATTGCATACGCATGGAAGGTCATGGGACTGTTCCCGAAGATCTAAAAGGAAGTTCATACATGCATTGGATTGACAGTTTTAACCGAGGGTTTGCGGCAATGAGAATGATTAGTCATAGACTCTACCTCTGCGGGTTTTCAGCAGGTGGTGTACTTGCGCTTATAGCAGCAGCATCTAAACAGCACAAAGTGGATGGATTGATTTGTATTAATACTGCCATAAAATTTGATGACCTGCGGTTTAACTATTTACTTCCTACGATGGGGGTGATCAGCAGCTGGCTTTCGGTGATTAATTCCAAAATTGAATACATCCAAGACACACCTGAGAATCCTGAAGTTAACTACAGCGAACATCATATACAATCGGTTAGAGAACTCAAAAAATTGATTGATTACGCATATCCGCTGCTAAAAAAAGTCACAGCAAGAACGTTAATTATTCAAGGGGACAATGACCCTGTGGTAAATCCAAAAGGGGCAGATATGATTTACAATACAATACAAAGCGAAGAGAAAATAAAAGTGCTTCTAAAGGCAAATGAGCATGTCATTCTCAATGAGAAACACTATGAGGAGATTTTTGAAGCGGTGAAAGAGTTTATTAAATGATTATTTAGAGATCATCGGTATATTAACGGTGACTTTTGATTCTCTCATATCGCAGTAAAGATTGTTTTCTTCTGCGAGCCGTGTGAGCTCTGATGTGTATTTTCGGTTAAGATGAGGCGCAGAGAATTCGATGGCAAAAAGAGAGTATTTTTCACCCTCATATTTGATATGTTCACCGACTCTGAAAAATAGACGCGTCAATATCGTCTCATTTTCACTAAATGCCTGGTATGTTTTATTAAGCAGTTTAATGAAAAGCTCGGGTTGCAATCGTATTTCAGGTATTGATGGGTCAAGTTCTTTGATGTATTTAACAGATGAGCCAATCGAATTAGAGCTAATACACAAATCAATAAGTGTATACACGTTGACAAAATTTCCCTCTGGTTTTTGCTTGGTGAATTGAAAAGAGGGAAGTTGATAGAGGCGCATACCGATTTGTTCTTCATCTTCATAGCCTACGGTGATTCCAAAAAATTTGAAACGGCCGAACTCTAGCTCCATGAATGTCGTCTTGAATCCAAAAGTGGAATTGGCATTGGCCATCGCGATCTTATAGATAACGGAAGGCTCCACAGCTCCGAGCAGATATTGAGCCTCCGTATTGAGTGAGAGGACTTTACCGCTAGCGCTAAAAAGGATAAATGGATTAAAGTCGTACTCAATCCATTGTTGATCGAATGTCATTAGTCTTCGATGTAGTTTTTCAATTTACGACCCACTTTTGGGTGTTTCAGCTTTTTAATCGCACTGCTTTCGATCTGACGAACACGTTCACGGGTAACATTGAGCTCTTTTCCGATCTCTTCGAGAGTACGGTCACTTTCGTCATCCATAATTCCAAAGCGCATTTTAATTACTGCTTTTTCACGCTCATTAAGTTGCTCAAGGACACCTTCGATTTGAACTTTGAGGTCATCTTTGAGAACTGCATCGGATGGAGAAAGTGACATTTTATCTTCGATGAAGTCACCAAAACGTCCATCTTCCTCATTACCGATAGGAGCTTCGAGAGAAATCGGCTCTTTGGTGATTTTAATAACATTTTTGACTTTTTCAACCGAGAGGCCGACTTCTTCCGCGATGGTCTCGACATCTGGCTCTTTACCATGTTCCTGGAGATGCTTACGCATGATCTTATTAATACGGTTGATTGTCTCAATCATGTGAATCGGGATACGAATAGTACGTGCCTGGTCGGCAATCGCGCGGCTGATAGCCTGACGAATCCACCATGTAGCATACGTTGAAAATTTATACCCTTTTTGGTATTCGAATTTATCAACTGCTTTCATTAAGCCGATGTTTCCTTCTTGAATCAAATCAAGGAAGGGAAGACCGCGATTAGTATAACGCTTGGCAATGGAAACAACGAGACGCAAGTTACTTTTCGCCATACGGGTTTTTGAGGTTTCGGAAATGTTTTTTCCGCGTTTGATCTGTTCCAAAATATCAGAAAGTTTTTCAGGCTCCATATCAAAGCCGCCTTTAGACGCTTCTTTGGTCTGGATAAGTTTTTTGATCTCCATATAGGTACTGACCATAGTAGCTTCCGGAACTTTGGCGGCGATCTCTTCTTTGGTAAGCTCTGTAATCTTATCAACAATAACGATGTGATTTTTTTTCAATTGCTCATTGAATAACGGAAGTTTGTATTCCAGTCGTTTTAGTTCACGGTCAAAACCTTCATCACTGCGTAATGCTGTCTCCATAGAACGTACTAGTTCGTTGATGAGTTTTGAGGTTGGCCCCAAATCCATTAATGCATCTTTGAGTGTTTTTTTCTTAAAACTTACATTTAGAAAGAAGAAGACGTAATCGGAGTCCATCTCTTCTAGTGGACGTTCATCAAGCATTTTTTCAGTTGCTTTTGCCCAGTCTTTTTTTGCTTTTTCGAGCGCTTTAAAGGAGGTTATAACTTTTTCAATACGTTTTTTATCTTTAGCAGAAGGAGCTTTTTCATTGTTTTCTTCATCGTCTGAATCGTCCGAATCATCATCCGAACCAGCATCTTCTTCTGCATCGTCTTCAAAACTTTTGAAGAGTTCTTTAACGCGTCTTTCACGGTTAATTAAAGGGTCTTTGTAATCTAGGATGAACTCAATGAGATACGGGACAGAACAAATTGCATCAATAATGATCTCTTCACCCATCTCCATACGTTTAGAGATCTCAACCTCTTCTTCTTTGGTCAAAAGAGGAATCTGTCCCATTTCACGCAGATACATACGAACCGGGGAATCCGATCGTGACCACTCCAAAAGCTCATGTTGTTTTAGAATGTCAAACTGATCTGTACTTGCTTCTTCAATATATTTAATCTGAGCTGCACGCTTTGCGTCCGCTTCTTGCTGATTGAGAATTTTTGCATGTTCCGAAGAAGTAAAAAGGCAGGTTTTGTGTTTTTCTGCCAATTTTAAAATATTTTTAGCTTGAGCAAGAGTCGGTTGCTTATCAAAAGCCTCAACAATGGCCTCATAAGTAAGACAATTTTTAGATTTATGTTCCGTAAACAGTGTTTCGATGTGTTTGTTTAAGTCTTTGACGCTCATTATGAAGAAGGCTCCCTTGCCGTTTAAAAAAGAATTGGATTATACCCAAATAGTATTAAATTTACCATTCAATCTAAAGTTGCTTTCTTTTAAAAAATGTGGAATGCCCTTTGCTTACTTGCTTTAATATCATTTCAAGGATCAGGAATGCAGACCGGATATTATGCCGCGACGGGTGGAATGGTTGCTCAATTTAACCGTATGGACAGCATTGCAGCCAATTTGGCCAATGTCAATACAGCCGGTTATAAGAAAGAGCAGCTTATTACAGGTGATTTTGCCCGTTTGTATAAAGAAGCCAGAGATGAGCTTCCACTTAAAAACCATACCGAACAAGCAGCGCAATATTTGAATCGATCATTATCCAGAGTTCCTCAAATCAGCGATGCCTATACTGATTTTTCTCTTGGGACATTGCAACAGACAGATAACACGTTTGATATTGCTTTAAACAAAGAGGGCCAGTTTTTTGCTGTTAGCACACCACAAGGGATTCGGTTAACGCGAGACGGTTCATTCACCATGAACCAAGATGGAAAACTAGTTAATAAGCAAGGCTACGAAGTAATAGGATCTGATCAAAAAGCGATCACGTTTAATCCTGGAGACAGCATCATAACATTGAGTAAAAATGGTCAATTTGCTACAAATGTACCGGGATCAACACAAATGGTTGCAGGAAGAAGTTTATTGATCGTTCAGCCTGAAAATCTTCGTATGCTGAGTAAAGAGGGAGACAACCTATATGTCCCTGATGCAGCTGATCCGTTGAAACCTGTGGCACAAAGCGGCGGAGTGATGCAAGGTTATACAGAAAAAAGCAATGTCAATGCGGTTAATGAGATGATCGCGCTTGTTGAAGCAAACCGTTTGGTAGGGATGTATCAAAAAGCAATGGATTCACAAATGAATGATCTTAACCGTGATGCGATTGAAAAAATCGCTGTTACACGACGATAACCTAAGGAGATAACACAATGATGCAATCACTCTATACCAGCTCTACGGGAATGCTGGCCATGCAAACACAAATCGACACGACTGCGAATAATATTGCCAACGTTAACACGATGGGGTATAAAAAATCACGTGCAGAGTTTGCGGATTTGATGTATAAGGTCATGACCTATGCGGGAACATCAACGAGTGACACCACTCAATCTCCGACAGGTATCGAAGTGGGTCTCGGGGTTCGACCAACAGCGATTAATAAGATCTTCTCAGAAGGAAGTCTCAAGCAAACCGATAACTCTTTGGATTTAGCGATTACAGGCAAGGGCTTTTTGAAATTACAGCTCCCTAACGGTACGGAAGTGTACACACGTAATGGGGCATTGAAAATAGATCAAAATGGAACATTAGTGAATTCAGATGGATATACGGTTATTCCTGAGGTTGTTATCCCGGAAGATTCGACTAATATCAGTATAGGAACGGATGGTATCGTCAGTGTTACTCAAGCAGGGCAGGCACAAGCAACGCAAGTAGGACAGATTTCATTGACCAACTTTATCAATCCGGCGGGTCTGCATGCGATGGGAGATAACCTTTTTGTCGAAACGGACAGTTCTGGTCAGCCTGTAGAGGGGACTCCTGGTGACAACGGTCTTGGAAACATTCGCCAAGGCTTCGTAGAGCTTTCAAATGTACAGCTCGTTGTGGAACTCACGGACCTGATCACAGGTCAGCGCGCCTATGATGCAAATTCCAAAGTAATCACCACCAGTGATGAAATGCTTGCCACTACGAATAGCTTGAAACGTTAATAGCAATTAAAAACGTTAGCTGAAGTTAAGACTAAATTTAGTACCATATTTAAATTTAGTTGTAAAAGGGTCATCATGAATTTAGCGACCGATATTAAACCAATCAGTTATTTAAAAGCAAAAACTGCAGATGCATTGTTATACGTTAATGAATCACACAGACCTCTCATTATTACTCAAAATGGGGAAGCAAAAGCTGTCATACAAGACATCGAAAGCTATCAAAATATGAAGAATGCGATTTCTTTGTTAAAGCTGTTAGCTGAAGGGGAAAAAGAGATTCAAAGCGGTAACTTTGTATCGCAAGACTCCTTTTTTGAAAAAATCGAACAAAAATTAGTCTAATGGCAAAAACTTTTTCAGTTTTTTGGACAAATACGGCTCAAAATGATTTATCGGCTATTTTAGAATATATCCATCATGACAGCCCTCAAAATGCCCGTTCAATTTTAAAATCAATGAAAGACCAAGCTCAAAAACTCAATACCTTTCCAGAACGAGGGCGAATTGTTCCCGAACTGCGAGAATTTGGTATCCTAATCTATCGTGAGTTGATTATTGACCGATGGCGTGTTATGTATAAAATTGATGCAGATCATGTCTATGTGTTATCTGTTATTGATTCACGGCAAAATGCAGAAGATATTTTATTTCATCGTTTTATCGGGTGATGTGATGACATTTTTAAAAGTATTAGGCAGAGCATTCAAATAGTGGCTCTTTTTTTGGATATTTATAAAATCACTTATAAATGGGTTAAATGACGGGCTGCTTTTGCTTATATGACTGTTACTTTACATCAGATACAGACAGGAGAATAATTAGAATTCTAGTTGGGCTAAAAGCAAATAAACTCTAAAGAGATCATTGAATTTTATGCTAGAATACGTTTAATAAAGAGTTCGCTTCTCTTATTTTACGACTAATAATAAAGGAAAATATAATGTCTTACACACTTATTCACAATGAACCAGAATGCAAATACGAGTACCATATCGATGGGTATATCGCATATATCACTTATGATGATCAAAATGGCAATATGCACCTCACGCACACGATTGTTCCTGATGAATTGGCGGGAAAAGGTCTTGCAGGTATTTTGTTAAAAGATGTCCTGGACGTGATCAAAGCAGCAGGTAAGAAGGCGGTGGCTAAATGTTCATACGTTGTCAAATACCAGGAAAAACACCCTGAATTAAGCGATATTTTCGCTTAATTCATACGGCTGATTTAAAACTCTTTCAACTCATCTTCGCTATAATCACTACAATTTAGATTACTAGGATAAATTATGCAAAAAATGGAAGGTAAAGTTTGGAATTTCGGTAAAGATGTTGATACCGATCTCATTATCGCTGCCCGATATCTGAGCACCTCAAACCCAATAGAACTCGCAAAACACGTAATGGAAGATGCCGACCCTACTTTTGTGGGAAAAATGACTCCGGGTGACATTATTGTTGCTGGGGATAACTTCGGTTGTGGTTCATCTCGTGAACATGCTCCCATCGCACTTAAAGCTGCCGGTGTTGCTGCAGTTATCGCCCCTACGTTTGCCCGTATTTTTTACCGTAATGCTTTTAACATGGGATTGCCGATTTTTGAATTAACTGAGAGCCCAGAGATTAAAGAGGGTGAAGTGGTTAGTATCGATATGGATGCCGGAACGATTACCAATAAAACAACGGGTAAAGTCTATAGCTTCATCCCAATCCCACCGTTTATGCAAGAGCTGATCTCTGCGGGTGGACTCATGAACTATGCTGCAGCTGAAATCGCAGCTCAAGGAAACTAATCGTATGAAAACTTATAATATTGCACTGATTAAAGGGGACGGAATCGGTCCTGAAATTATTGATGAAGCGGTCAAAGTACTCGATGCCGTTGCACCAAGCGAAAACATTGCGTTTAATTACCGTGAGGCATTGATGGGCGGATGCGCCTATGATGTTACGGGCGATCCGTTACCGCAAGAGACAATTGACATTGCTTTTGCAAGCGATGCCGTACTTTTTGGGGCGATCGGCGGAGAAAAGTGGGATGCGCTCCCGAGAGAAAAACGTCCGGAAAGCGGATTGTTGCGTTTTCGTAAAGAACTTGGGGTATTTGCCAATCTCCGTCCTGCCAGTGTGTATGATGAGCTTGTTAATGCAAGTTCATTGAAGCCAGAGATCGTCAAAGGTGTTGATTTGATGGTCGTACGTGAGCTTATCGGCGGAATCTATTTTGGTGAACCAAAAGGGCGTGATGAAAACAAGGGCTGGAATACCATGGTTTACACGCGCGATGAAGTGATCCGTATCGCGCATGTTGCGTTTAAAATAGCCATGGAACGCCGTAAAAAAGTGTGTTCGGTAGACAAGGCCAATGTGTTGGATGTCAGTCAGCTTTGGCGTGAAGTGGTGATTGAAGTGGCGCGTGAGTATCCGGAAGTAGAACTGACGCATATGTATGTGGATAATGCAGCAATGCAGTTGATTCGTGATCCGAAACAGTTTGATGTTATTTTGACAGGTAATATCTTCGGTGATATTCTCAGCGATGAGGCAAGCATGCTTTCTGGTTCAATCGGTTTACTGCCATCAGCGTCTGTGGGTGCTAAAATAGGTGTTTATGAACCAATTCACGGTTCTGCTCCCGATATCGCAGGGCAGGGGATTGCTAATCCTATTGCTACGATAGCAAGCGCGTCTATGATGCTGCGTTTTGCATTAGGTGAGAACAAAGCGGCTGATCGTATTGATTTTGCTATCAAGCAAGCCCTCTCACTTGGATACCGTACGAAGGATTTAGCAGCATTTGATGCAAAAGAGATTTGTACTACCAGCGAAATGGGTTCTATCATCGCTGATTTTGCGGCTAAATGCAAACTCTAACCTTAGCTAATATTTATGAGCTTCAAGGTCTCAAAGAAGAGGCATTGGAGATATACAAAGAAATTTTGAAAAAAGATCCTGTGAACAGTGATGCTAAAATTGCCATACGCCGTCTTTCGGGAATGCGTAAGAAATTTCTGGGTGTCAATAACGAAATGAAAACTTTTTTTGTTCAGATGGATGAAAAAGAAGAGTTTATCCAGTTTGAAAGGTGGCTATTGCGCGCATGGAATTAAAAGATGTCATTTTATCGACGTTAGCCGAATTAGACAATGTTATTATGCAGGATTCTTCTGTTAAGTCTCAAGAAACACCTGCAGAAGCTGAAAAAACCGCGGTTATTAAACCCATTGAAGAAGAAGCTTCAGTATCGTTTGCGAGTGTATTGTCACAGGAAATGCCAAATGTGGGATCAGATGATGAAGTAAGGATGCTTGAAGGGATACGAGAGCGTTTGTTGGTTTTATTTGAAGGGTTTCAATCTCCTAATAATGTTAATATCGAAGCGAAAGTGGACCTTACCTTGAATTTTTTTGAATATTTATTGGCAACGATCGATAACCGTTTGGATACAATCCGTTAATGAGTATCAATATGAATGAACAGTATCGTGTATTAATTCAGTGCAATGATGAAAAGGGACTTGTTTATAAAGTTTCGAGTATTTTTTATCATCGCAATCTTAATATTATTTCCAATCATGAATTTGTAGATAAAGTGCACAATAAGTTTTTTATGCGCAGTGTCATTGCGGGTGATATTGATGTAGAAGATTTAAAGCAAGAATTATCCAATGTTCTACCAAAAAACACCATTTTAGAAGTTATTGCGCCACGTAAAAAGCGTATTGTATTGATGGCAACCAAAGAATCTCATGCGCTAGGTGACATTTTAATCCGTTATGAGGCAGGTGAACTGGATGCTCAGATCGTAGCGGTTGTATCAAACTATAATCTGTTAGAACCGTTGGTTTCTAAATTTGATATCCCTTTTTATACGGTCTCACACGTGGATCTGGATCGTGATAGTCATGAAACAAAGGTATTAGAGTGTTTAGCTTCATTGGGGGATATTGACTATATTGTATTAGCAAAGTACATGCGTATTTTAACACCACGTTTTGTCCAAGCGTATGAAGATAAAATCATCAATATTCACCATTCTTTTCTTCCGGCATTTATCGGTGCCAACCCTTACAAGCAGGCGTATGAACGTGGGGTTAAGATTATTGGTGCAACGGCCCATTTTGTAAATAATAATCTGGATGAAGGTCCTATTATCGCGCAAAATGTTATTCATGTGGATCATGCATACGGTTGGGAAGACATGCAGCGTTCGGGAAAAGATGTTGAGAAAATCGTCTTGTCAAAAGCATTGAAGCTGGCACTAGAAGATCGTATTTTTGTTCATGTAAATAAAACAGTCATTTTCTAAACCATGTTTAATATTGTCCTTGTTAACCCTCAAATTCCTAACAACACCGGAGCAATCGGACGTTTATGCGTCAATACGGGTGCGACATTGCATCTTGTTAAGCCTCTTGGATTTGACATCAGCGAAAAAGCCGTTCGAAGATCTGGCTTAGATTATTGGCATAAAATTGATTTAAAAGTATGGGAAAGTCTGGACGATTTTTTTGATTCAATTGAAAAAAGTGACCGTTTTTTTTATGCTACCACCAAGACGGATAAACCATATTTTGAGTTTGAATTTCAAGAAGGAGATTATCTCTTTTTTGGTAGTGAAACAGCGGGTTTACCTGCTGATTTATTGGCTAAATTTCCGCAGCAATGTATGACCATTCCAATGACGAAAGAGGGGCGAAGTCTTAATCTCGCGATAAGTACAGGAATCATACTCTATGAAGCTATTAAACAAAACTTCATAGGATACAAGGAAATGATGTGATCTTTCAAACTTTTGATACGATCATGGTCATTGGCTTTATCCTCTTTCTCATCTACATTTTTAGAGGCTACCACCTCTCGCGTATCAATCAGTTCGATAAAGAAGATTCTGCTTCGAATTAAAATATTTTTTTTGCCCAGTTTTCCATTCTTTCTTCAAAACGATCCATCATTGTATTTGCTTTTTTAATTATTCGCGCCATTGTGTACTCCTATTGGATAGTAATTTTTTATTGATTTGACAAATAGTAATTAATTATCAACTTTATCAGTATTAATATGACAAATTGACATATTTATTGAAATATATGCCATAATACCTACAATATCACATACAATTAAAAGATGGAGAGGCTCAATGAAAAGTTTTTTTGAAATTGTTGAAACGATCAAAGATATCGTTTCAGGGGAATTCCCCGATAAAAAAGTATTCGATAAAGATGTTGCAGAGTTATTGGAAATTACTCAAATGAATTTCGCAACGATGAAAAAGCGCAATAAGATTCCGTTTAATGAATTGCTCGATTTTTGTGCCAAGCGTTCCATTGCTATTAATTGGATTCTTTACAATCAATCTCCCGAAAGCTTGATTGAACCGACCAATCGCTTTTATATGGTGCGGTATTTCTCTTCGGTAAGTGCCTCCGCAGGTGGGGGCGCTGAAAATGAAGAGCTGGATTTTGAACCCTTAATGTTAGAAGAAAATTTTGTGATGTCACTGGGCGGTGAGAAAGAATTACGCAATATTGAGGCGATTAACGTTTCGGGTGATTCTATGGAGCCATCTTTTAGTTACAACGATATTGTCTTTATCAATCGAGCTAAAAAAGAAGTAAGCCGAGGTGGTGTGTTTACCATACGAACTGAATATGGGCTATTTATTAAAAGAGTACAAGTGAGAATTGATGGTAAACTCGATATTATTTCAGACAATAAAGACTATCCAACGTATGTGGCACAACGCAATGAAGTAGAGATTATTGGGCGTGTCGTGGGACGTTTTGGTGGTGTTGAATAAGTATATCTAGTATCAAAGTGAATGAATGAAAAGTGTAGCGAAGTGTGTAGGTATTTTTGGAATTTTATTTTTATTGAACGGGTGTAGTAAAACGCATCCAAAAATAGCTTCACGTGACACAGAGGCAAACTCTTTGCCTCCTATTTGTAATGATCTAAATACGACGTCTGATGTATATGATGTCCCATTGCCTCAAGATCTTGAGCCAGAACTTCCTTCAATTTTTAAAAAAGTCAATGATTTAGAATATTTTCCACAAAGCCTTTCACCCTATCTTGATCTGAATTTTACGAATCAAGAGATTCCTTTTGAAGTTCAAAAACATTTTGAGAAGCATTATTATGCTCCATGGGGTTATTTAGTAGCAGCGCCTATTTGCAGTAAAGAAGCTCAGTGGCCCATCAGTGCCTTTACTGGAGGATATGGGAGTAATTTAAAACCTATTGATCCTACATGGATTCCCCAGCTTGTTGTTCAGAGTAATTTTTTGGCTTTTTCAACAGTTAATAAACCTGCGATTACTACTAAATGGATGAATATCCGTGTGTTTCCTACATCAAAACCACTCTACAAAAATCCAACAAAACCAGGCGAGGGATATCCATTTGATCTACTGCAAAACAGCAGTGTAGCGTTTAATGAACCTATTTTTATCTCCCATTATTCCAAAGATGGTTCATGGGTGTATATTTTTACCAATAATGCATCAGGATGGGTTGAAAGCGATGGGGTTAGAGTGATAACTCAAGAACAGATCAAACTCATCCAGGATAAAGAAAAAGTTTTTATTACTCAGGATCAAATACCTCTGTACGACGAATCCAACAAATTTATTGCCTATTCACGTATAGGAATGGTTTTGCCACTTATAGAAGAGACGTCTGAAGGTTTCAAGGTTCTCTTTTTGAAAAGCAGTGGCAGTACTGAAGAGATGATGGTTCCAAAAGATGTAGGACACATTGGAAGACATCTGCTGAATAAAGAGGATCTGACTAAGATAGGAATGCATCTATTGCGTAATACTTATGGTTGGGGTGGGATGTTTGAAGAGCGTGATTGTTCATCTATGATCCGTGATTATTTGACTCCTTTTGGGATTTGGCTGCCAAGAAATTCAGCATCACAAGCTAAAAAAGGGGAAGTTATTTCCTTCAATGGACTTGATAATAGTCAAAAAATTGCATTAATAAAAGAAAAAGGCATCCCTTTTGAAACTATTTTATATAAAAAGGGACATGTTCTGTTGTATATTGGAACCTATGAAAATAATGTTATGGTAATGCATAATATATGGGGGATACGAACGATTGATACGACGGGAAAAAAAGGGAGAGACATTGTTGGAAAAGCAGTGATTACAACACTTCAACTCGGGAGAGAAGTTGAAAACTTTGATCTCAACAATATGCTATTAAGAACGTTGGTGAGTATGAATATATTTACACATGCGCCTGTAATTCCTACTGCCCGTCAAAAAGGCAAAGAGAAGCTTTCTAAGCTTTAATATCCAAAAGTGATCCAAACATTCTGTCTTGTGTCTGGATTGCCACTACATTTGCTTCAGTGACATTCTCTATCGTAATTTGATCAGTGAGCTCTTTTGCTAGATTGGTTTGCGATTTCTCGCTTCCAACATCAGTAGCTTTGCTGGTTACTGCTTGAGTAGATCCTTGATTGTCAGCCTCTTTTATGACAGTGTTTTGTGGAACAAACCCATCTGTATTTACATTGGCTACGTTGTGTGCATCATTATTCATGTATGTTTGATGCGAGAGAATGGAAGATACGTTTGAACTTATCATCACAATACCCCTTATATTAAATTAGACACAGTATATGTCCTACAACCTTAAGAGTTGTAGAGAAAATGGATTTAGTGTAAATCAGCGTTTAGTTTGACTTCACGCGTGGAACGTCGACCGATGAGTGATCCGTTTTGTGAATCTTGACGGAAATGGATTCCATTGTATCCAGCAAGTTCTGAGCCTTTAAACACAGTAGAGTCTTTTAGAGATTGTGCAGGATTGGCTGCTTTGATAAGCGCAAGCTGATCGGGAGATATTTGTATCTTCGTACCCGCTAAGACTGCAATACCTGCATCAATAATACAGCCATCACCAAGAGGGATTCCGCAAACACTGTTCGCCCCTAAAAGGGTGTTTTTACCGATGGATATAGGATTACCATCTGTACCGCTTAGTACGCCTAGAATGGAAGCACCACCTCCGACATCAGAACCGTCTCCGACGATAGCAGAACTCGAAATTCGTCCCTCTACCATACTAGAACCCGTTGTACCTGCATTGAAATTGACATAACTGGCACCCGGCATAATAGTAGTTCCCGCATGCAGTTGTGCCCCAAAACGAACTCTTGAATCATCAAGGATACGTGTATTATTGGCAGGAATGATGTGCTGAAGGAAACGAGGAAATTTATCCACAAAATCGATTTTAGGATATTGATTGGCAATTTTGAGTTCAATCTCATTTTCACGTAGCCATTCCAGTTCAATTGGTTGCCCATCAGACCATGCAACGTTGTGTAATGCGCCAAATGCGCCATTGAGGTTTAATGTACGTAAACCAGCTTTTCCTGCAGAGAGCGCGTAAAGTTTGAGATACGTAGCTTCAACACTTTTACAAGCTGCATCATTAAAAATGAGTACTAAACGAAACTCTTCGTCGCGCATTCCATTTTCTTTGATGTGATTGTATAACGCAGAAATGACTTGTATATTTTTATGGGCATCGCCATACGCTTCATCTGCATAAGGGGTGAATGCATTAAGACACCCTTCTAAAAACTTTAGATTTACAGGAATGATGACTTCATCGGCATTAAAGTCAATACTATGTCCTTGCTCTTGTACATTTTTAATAAAAACAGCGGCACTGCCAAAATTTTCATTCCAGTTCATAACAGGGTAAGTTGCTTGAAGAACTTTACTTGAGTCCAATTGGCCAAAATCAACACGACAAATACCAAATCCAAGTGGATTTTTATAGCCAGCAGTATTCTGAATCTCTTGAACACTTGCTTTGAAAGCGGATTCTGTTTCTAAAATTTCCATATTCTCTCACTTGTGATAATATTAATATGGAATTCTAGCATAAACCCCTAGGAGTGTGTTGAAGCTTGTAGGTTATGCTATTTAAAGAAGGATTATTCGTGCTCTATTTTTAGGGTAAAGTGAGGCTTTGAAGGGGGTGTGGTTTTATGCTTTTGGAAAAAATAACGTCTGTAACCTATATAGGCGATTATTATGATTAGCAAGGCAATTAGTAAATAATTTAGCATCTTTTTCTCCCAGTATAGATTTACATTTACTGCTGAAATACAAAACCTTAAGAGTATATCGTCATTAGCGGGATAAATATTAAAAAAGTTACTAAATAAGGGTGTAAGGAATGGCGTTTTTAACTAAATCATGAATAAATAATGAAAAATTTTGATCACATAAGGCTTCATTTGTTGAGGCAACAGATATTTCTACGGACGGATGTCCGCCATTTAGCATTGGAAGAGAAGAAAAATCTACTGCTGGATCGAGTTGTTTCATGATGTGAACAAGGGTGTTCTCACTGGTCTGTGCAATAAGGGTTTTACGGTAGGTAACGGGAGCTTGAGGGTAAAAGTTTTTCAAAATGTAATCCACCATAGGATGGGACATTTCAGGAAATCCCGGCATATAAAAGTAGCGATCTTCTAAATAAAATCCTGACATATTGTTGATAACATTGGGAAGGAGTTCTGCTTTTTTCGGGAGTTCGGCCATGTGGATACGATTGGGGAAAGCTTGATCGCCAAAACGTTCAACAATATCGGCATGGAATTTTTCATGAGAAACAAGTTTTCCATCACTAAAGACTTCGGAAGCTATTTGGCGCGTTAAATCATCAGGAGTCGATCCGATTCCTCCAAAACTGAACATAACAGCATGGGGATCATTTTTTATCATACTGTAGGTTGTGTGTATCAGATCATGATCGTCTTTGATGATATACGAGGCAAAAAGGGTGTGACCTCGTTGCATCAAAGCATCTCGGAGATAAAGGAAGTGTTTGTCCTCACGACGTCCATTGAGTATTTCAGACCCAATGATGACGGCATAAAAATGAGGTGTTTTCATTTGAGTTGAGAAAGAATCTCTTTTTCAACAACATCGATGGTTTGAGTACCGTCAATGCAAATGTATTTTACCGACGCATCGGCTTTGGATACACCTTGATAATAAGCAACAAGCGGTTGGGTAAGCTCATGATAAACGCTGAGACGGTCAAGGACGATGTTTTCTTTGTCATCGTCACGCTGTACGAGATATTCCCCTGTCTCGTCATCTTTACCCTCAATTTTAGGAGGATTATAGATGACATGGTAAGTGCGGCCAGAGGCTAGATGTGCTCGGCGTCCGGACATACGTTTGACGATCTCAGAATCAGGAACATCAATCTCGATAACGGCATCAATGGCTACACCGGCTGCTTTGAGTGCATCGGCTTGAGGAACGGTACGTGGAAAACCATCCAATAAAAAACCGTTTTTACAATCTTCATGGGTGATACGATCTTTTACAAGACCGATGATAATCTCATCAGTTACCAATTTACCGGAGTCCATAAAAGATTTTGCCAATTTACCAAGATCGGTACCCGCTTTGATCGCGGCGCGAAGCATATCACCTGTGGAGATTTGTGGAATATCAAAGGCTTTAGTCAAAACCTGTGCCTGTGTCCCTTTTCCAGCGCCCGGAGCACCCAATAAAATGATTTTCATAGTATTTTTCCTATTAATTATATTTTTGATTTAATAAATGTTTCCATCTCGGAAACAATGGCTTCAATATCACGTTGACCATCGATTTTATGAAGAAGATCTTTTGCCATATAAAAGTCTTGGATGTCAGCAAGTGGGTCTGTATAGACCTTCATGCGGTTGTTAAATACTTTTTCATCATCATCTGCACCGCGTGCACGGCCCAGAACACGATCACGGGCGACAGATTCACTGACTACCACTTCAATCACACTTTGGAGCTTAATGGAAGTTTCGTTTATCAGAAATTTATCGAGTTCATTCATCTGTTCATGACTTCGCGGGTATCCGTCAAATAAGACAATATCGCTTGGGGCATTTTTAATTGCGGTAATGATGGTTTCGATGGCGATTTCGATCGGTACGATCAACCCTTGGCTGATAAAACTGTCGATAATCTGCCCACGTTCGCTTCCACTGGCAACTTCTGCTCTGAGAAGATCGCCCGTTGAGTAATGGACCATTGACTTAGGATTGTCTGAAGCGATAATCTTTGCATCGGTTGTTTTTCCTGAGCCTGGTGCACCGATGATTAAAAAAAGTTTTTTCATTATTTAGCAGTCTCACGTAAACGAATATGAAGTTCGCGTAACTGAGCGATATCAACGGTGTTAGGGGCATCGGTCATGATACACGATGCTTTTTGTGTTTTAGGGAAGGCGATAACGTCACGGATACTCTCTTTTTTAGACAACAACATCATGAAGCGGTCAAATCCAAGGGCAAATCCGCCATGCGGTGGTGCACCGAATTTGAGTGCATCCAGCAAGAAGCCAAACTTCTCTTGCGCTTCTTCTTCACCGATACCAAGAAGGTGGAAGATTTGTGACTGCAACTCTTGTTTGTGGATACGAATCGATCCGCCGCCCAGTTCCACACCGTTGAGTACGATGTCGTATGCGATCGATTCGATATCGTCCAGGTGCTCATGATTAAGGTCACGAGGCATCGTAAACGGATGGTGAAGTGCTTTTACACGCCCGTTTTCGATTTCAAACATCGGGAAATCAACAACCCAGACAAATTCGAAACGATCTTTGTCGATCAGATTCATTTTCTCATGTTCCGCAATGAAAATACGGAAACGTCCCATATAATCCCATACGGTTGTTTTATCACCTGCACCGAAGAAGACAACGTCGCCCACTTCCATACCTGTGCGCTCAACGAGGAGCTGAAGATCTTCAGGCAAAAAGAATTTTTCCAAAGGTCCCTTAAGACCGTCTTCTTTCATCTGAAAATAGCCAAGCCCTTTTGCCCCGAATTTACGGACATAGTCATCAAAGCTTTTCATCTCACGTTTGGAGAAAACCAAATCAGCACCCGGTACGCGTAGGGCTTTGATACGGTTCATTTTTGGATTTGCGGCAATACCTGTGAAGATCTCATTGTCACAACGTGCAAAAATATCGATCACATCGACCATTTTGAGGTCGTAACGCATGTCCGGTTTGTCCGAACCGTACCACTCCATCGCATCGTTGAACTTAATACGGTTAAACGGAGTCGTCACGGTGTGTCCCGCAGATTCAAACATCGCAACGATAAGTTCTTCAGCAACACGAATAACGTCTTCTTGGTTACAAAAGCTCATCTCAACGTCTATCTGGGTAAATTCAGGCTGACGGTCGGCACGTAAATCTTCATCACGGAAACATCGTGCGATTTGGAAATAACGGTCAAATCCGCCCACCATCAAAAGCTGTTTGAAAAGCTGTGGAGATTGCGGAAGGGCGTAAAACTCACCCTCATGCACACGGCTAGGCACGAGATAGTCACGTGCGCCCTCGGGAGTTGATTTGGTCAAAATAGGGGTTTCGACTTCCAGAAATCCTAGCTTATCGAGCGTATTTCGAGCTGCTATCGCCGCTTTTGAGCGTAGTAAAAAAGTCTTGTACATCGCTGGATTACGAAGATCCAAATAGCGGTATTTGAGACGTATTTCTTCTCCAACACTGTTGTCACCAATTTGAAAAGGGACAGGCTCGCTACGGTTTTCAATGATTAATTCATCAATTACGACTTCAATCGTACCTGTTTTCAAACGCGGGTTAATAAGACCCTCGCCACGTGCACGAATATGTCCGTGCGCTATGAGGACAAACTCATCGCGTACTTCACTGGCAACTTTGTGCGCGTGAACATTGTCCGTTGGATCACAAACGAGCTGTATCAAGCCGCTTTTATCACGAAGATCGATAAATACGATTCCGCCATGGTCGCGATAGCTGTTCGCCCATCCGCACAATACGACCTTTTGGCCAACGTTTACTTCACTTAAATCAGTACAAAAATGACTTCTCAAATCAAAGTCCTTAGATTATATTTTTCGCAATTATAGCCTTAAGAAACTTTTGCTTTGATAATGTTGCAAATTGCCCTATGGTTTCCACTCACAAGAGTTGGAACGAGGGAATTATATGACCCATGTTTTAGTTAAATCGATAATTGGGGAATATGCTGCAAAAATCATCACCTTGTGCTCCATGTATCATTGGAACAAGTGGACCACAAAGAATTGTAGGAGTCCTTCCGTATTCAAATTCTTCGCTGATTTTAGTATTTTTCTCAAAGTTTATAACTGTATCCCTGTACCCATAAGGAAGAAGTAGTGGAATTGGTATAAGAAAAAAATGAACTACTATACCGCCCCATGCCAATTCACGCTTATAAAACCAATCTTCTCGATCGCCATGGGTGATTTTTTTGTAAGGTTCACCTTTTTTTGCAAGAACATCTTCTTTTATTGTTAATGACTTAGTTTCGTAAGTTCGTTTCTCAGAAACAACACTACCGATGCCAATGCACCCTACGAATAGAAAGCTCAGTGGAACTAATAATAGATTACGCATAATGATAGTCCTTTTATAAAATATTTACGAGCTACATTCTCACGTTTTTTAATTCTTTGACCCACGTTTTTCTTTTTCTACATTTTTCAAGTCATAACGCGAGACCACAAAAAATCTAGACATAATATCAAAACATATTTTTAAACAAGTTTTAAATTTGCAAGGATTTTTATCTCTGTATATAAAGTTGGCTATAATAAGCTAATAAATGAATATGTGAGAAAAAATTTGAAGTTAGAAAACATTAAGCGTGTCGGCATTGTATTACGCCCCTCTACTCCTGAGCTCAAAGAGATGTTTTTGGAAGCAAAGCGGATTTTTGAGTCGCGCGGTATCGAGGTCTCGATCGATCATGTGAGCGGTGGGATGATCGACGTTATGGGTCAACCGTTTGATCTGCTATGTAAAAACAGTGATTTTTTAGTGACCATCGGCGGAGACGGAACGCTTATATCTGTTGTGCGCCGATCGTATGAGTATCAAATACCGGTACTTGGAATACACGCTGGGAAATTGGGTTTTTTGGCGGACTTGGATTTTGGAGAGCTTGAATCTTTTATCGATGATCTGCTTGACGGAGATTATAGAATCGATAAACGTGCTATGTTGGAAGCAACCATTACGACCAAACATGGAGAAAATAAAGTAGTTGCCTTTAACGACATCGTACTGACACGTCCCTCTATTTCGAAGATGATTCGTTTGGAAACGTATGTTGATGGACGTAACTTCAACACCTACTATGGTGATGGTGTCGTGATCTCTACCCCGACGGGCTCAACCGCGTATAACCTCTCTGCCGGTGGGCCTGTGTTGTTTCCCCTTACGCAAGTTTTTGCGCTGACACCTATATGCCCCCATTCACTCACCCAGCGTTCGGTTGTATTACCGGGGCATTTTGAGATCGAGATTAAAACACCCGATACAAGTGCATTGGTCATCGTCGATGGTCAGGACATGGTAGAAATTACCGATAAAGATACCGTTCACATAAAACTGGCAGATGGTGGAGCGCATTTGATCCATCGTAAAGAGTTTAACTATTTTGAAGTACTAAAAGAAAAATTGGGCTGGGGGGATTAAGCGGTGATAGAGCGTTTTTATCTCAAAGAATTTTTAACCTTTAAAGAAGCGGAACTGGAGTTTAAGCCGGGCTTGATCGTTTTTACGGGACCAAGTGGAAGTGGTAAATCCATACTGATGCGTTCTATTTTGGCCTCTGTAGGTCTGGATGGGGTGGATGCGAGCGTGTGCGAATCCTCGGTGTCATGGCAACTCAATGAGGAAGAATACGGGATAGACAATGAGCCTATCAATGTATTTCGTCATGTCAAAAAAGAGAAAGTAAATTATTTTATCAACAATCAGCGTACCTCAAAATCATCGATGGAATCCATCAGCTCATCGCATTTACGTCATTTGAGTCTAAAGGACTACAGCGATTTTGATCCCGCATCATTATTGGGATTGTTAGATGAACGTATTGCGCTTGTGTTTCCAGAACATCGTGATCGTTTACATGAGCATAAAGCAAAATTTTCGGAATACAAAACTTTGCGCGATGAGCTCAAAATAATCGAAGATCAGGAAAAAAAGCTCACAGAACTCAAAGAATTCGCTGCGTATGAGATCGGAAAAATAGATGCGATCAAACCTACTGTTGGCGAAGATGAAGCACTAACGCTTATAAAAAAACAGCTCTCTAAAAAAGAAAAAATAGAAGAATCTATCCATGCCGCACAAGGAGTGTTTGGATATGAGTCACAGGTAAATAATGCGTTGAGTATGCTTGAGGTTGAGAGTTCTTTTTTTGATGATGCGATGAATGAATTACGCTCGGTGTTTGAAAGCTCGCTGGAAAAGCTCGAAGAACTCGAAGAGGTATCGGTTGAAGGGGTATTGGACCGTATAGAGCAGTTAAGTGAGCTTAAACGCCGTTACGGAGGAATCGCGGAAGCAATAGCGTACCGTGAAGAAAAAGCCAAAGAACTCGAATCGTATGAGATGATTGAACACTCAAAGGGTGATTTGACGCAAAAAATAGCAAAGCTGACGTCAGAACTGGAAGTGATAGCGCAAGAGCTCTCGCAAAAACGTTCGGATGAAATTCATACTTCCTTAGAAAAGCTCAATGGGTATTTGACGATGCTGTATTTGCGTCCGGCAAGTTTGAGTATCGAAAAGGTCGATCATCATCCGCATGGGGTTGATCGTATTGTTTTGGGACTTGAGGGGACAAAGTTGGAGAAGTTAAGTTCGGGTGAGTTTAACCGTCTTCGTTTGGCATTATTGGCGCTTCGTGTTGAGAGTATGGAAGAGCAAGGCGGTGTACTGATGCTCGATGAGATCGATGCAAATCTTAGCGGTGAAGAGTCGATGAGTGTGGCAAAAGTCCTTCGACATCTTGCGCGTTGTTATCAGATATTTGTCATCTCACATCAGCCGCAGTTGACATCTATGGGAGAACAGCACTTTTTGATCTATAAAGATGATGAGAGCCGTATACGTGAGCTCAATGATGCCCAACGTATAGAAGAAATCGCCCGTATTATCAGTGGTGAGGGGATCAGTGAAGAGGCAAAAGGGTTTGCAAAAGAGCTGTTTGAACGCGTACGCATGGAGAATACCAAATGATTATTGACACCCATGTCCATTTGGATGATGAACGTTATCGCGAGGATTTTGAAGCGGTCATGGCTCGTGCACGAGAAGCAAGTGTTGAGGGTTTTATCATTCCCGGTGCGCATCCCTCAACCTTGGGGCGTGCGGTAGAGTTATGTGAAAAATATGACAATATCTATTTCGCGGTCGGGGTACATCCGTATGATTTAGAGGGGATGGACGGTTTGGATTTTGAATACTATGCCTCTCATCCAAAATGTGTTGCTATCGGAGAATGCGGAATGGATTATTTTCGTCTTGAGGGGAGTGATGAAGAGAAAAAAGCCGAAAAACAACGGCAGGAAACAGCATTCCGAGCACAGATTCGTATGGCAAAGAAGGTTAAAAAGCCGCTGATTGTCCATATTCGTGATGCGAGCCATGATTCCAAGATGGTTTTACTCTCAGAGAGCGCTGGAGAAGTAGGGGGCGTATTGCATTGTTACAATGCAGATGAAGAGCTTCTGAGTCTTGCCAATGAAGGGTTTTATTTTGGAATAGGGGGAGTGTTGACATTTTCAAATGCGAAGAAACTGGTGCATGTTCTTCCTAAAATCCCAAAAGAGAAGCTTTTGATAGAAACCGATGGCCCTTATTTGACTCCTCATCCGCACAGGGGACAGCGTAATGAACCCTCTTATACAAAACTTGTTGCCCAAAAAATGTCTGAATTGTTAGAACTCTCCAGCGAAGAGATTGAACGAATAACAACCCATAATGCGCAGGTACTTTTTGAGGGGTTAACCAAACATTAATAAGAGAGTGTTATACTTGTTCGCTATGGATTAAAAGCATAAGGAGGTAAGTTGCGCTGGTTGTTACTTATGATTGCATTAACCTTTGATGTATTCCCGTTTGCTTTTAATCCAAATGACGAAAAAAAAATCACGGTATTAAAACATTTCGATATTCCTGCCTCATTTTTAAATGATCCCTATTTGAACGATATATATGTGGCGCAAAAGCGTGATTGTACAGAAAACGGATTTGCCAATTCGCCTGAGAATGCAGATATTTTAATTCCCATGCTCACATCTTTGATCTCACAATCCGATTTACCAAGTGAATTCTTATTTGTCGCCCTTGCAGAATCAAGTCTGGATACCTTATCCACTTCGTCACAAGGTGCCAGTGGAATTTGGCAATTTATGGCAAGAACCGGAAAACTGCACGGTTTGCAGATCACCCCTTATGTAGACGAACGGCGTGATCATCTCAAATCTACACGAGCGGCTATTACCTATTTGTCGCAATTGCATCGTCAGTTTGGCAAATGGTATCTTGCTATTATCGCGTATAACTGTGGTGATGGAAGACTTTCCCGTGCGATACGTAAAGCGGGAACGACTGATTTGAGTGTGTTAGCGAGTCCTTCCAAAGCCTATATTCCTCCCGAGAGCCGCCGCTATATTCGTAAAATCGTTTCATTGGCGTTACTTGCCAGTGATAGAGCCTTTTTAGAACAAATCCAATATGATCATTTGATCGGAGTGGCATCTGAAAATCCTATTGCTACGGTCTATCTTCCAGAGGGAGAAGATATCAATCGTATTGCAGCTGTTTTGGAGATGCCAAAAAAGAAGTTGGTTTTGTTAAATACACATCTTAGACGTGGAGTGACGCCTCCTAGCAAAGATATGTATCCTGTTTACATTCCTGAGGATAAACTGCAGTTATTCCGTGAGACGTATCGCACAAAAGCGTTAAAAGGCTATTTTGTCATGCATAGAATAAAAGCCGGTGACAGCATTGCTACGTTATCAAAAAAATATGATGTTTCAACGGTGGCAATCCGTAGTGAAAACATGATGGGAGAGGGTGATGCACTCTCGACCAATCACAGTATTAGAATCCCTATTAATCGTGGGTTTATTAAGTATGTAGCACTTAATCAGCCTCAAGTCCCCGAAACCAAGGTTTCAGTCGTAAAACTGTACAATTCAACCATTGAACAATTAAAAGTAAAAAATATTTTTACTCAGCATAAAGCTAAAGAAAATGAGGAAGTTAAAGTAAGTGATTAGAGTGATTTTATTAGGATTAGTACTTATTATGAGTGGGTGTACTTCTTATATGGGTTCGTATCAATATCGTCCATCCAAAGTATCGAAGAAGTACCCTTCAGACACATTGGACGATACACCATCTGGTATTAAGAAAAAAAATGGAGACTTAATAGCGTCTATGCGCCCTTATACGGTGCTTGGAAAAGAGTATTGTCCAACAGTGGTAAGTGTCGGAGACACAATGACCGGGCGTGCGAGTTGGTACGGTAGTGATTTTCATGGTAAATCTACCTCCAATGGAGAAGCGTATGATATGTATGCCATGACAGCGGCGCATAAGACATTGCCTATGAACACAGTCGTGCGAGTGACTAATACCCAAAACAATAAGCAAACGGTTGTACGTATCAATGACAGAGGTCCATTTGTAGAATCCCGTATTATCGATTTATCGTTCTCAGCAGCCAAGGAAATTAATTTAGTTGCAACAGGGACCGCTGCGGTGAGTCTGGAAGTATTGGGCTTTGAACCAAGTGGTGAAAAATCGATTGATTACAAAAGAATGGCTGCTGGTCCAAAGCAGGAAGTGGTAAGTTCATTTGCAATTCAGATCGGTGCATTTGCAAATATTCAAGGGGCGCTTGAGACGCAAAAGAAATATGCCTCTTTTCATGGATACTCCGCAATCATCAAAGATTCGCAGTATAATAACGCTCCATTATTCAGAGTTTGGTTACGCGGATTTAGAAGCGAAGCAGAAGCCAGAGATTTTATAGCTCAGGGTTATTTTAGCGGTCAGTTTATCACAGGGGTATGAGATGATTCAAAAAAGTCGTAAAACAAAAGAAACCGATATTGCATTAGCACTTTTAGTTACGGGTACGGGTCAAAGTACTATGGCAACCGGTGTCCCATTTCTCGATCATATGCTGGAGAGCTTCACAAAACACTCTTTGATGGATATTAGCGTTAGCTGTAAGGGTGATACGCATATCGATGATCACCACAGTGTAGAAGATATCGGAATTGTTTTGGGTCAGGCATTGCGTGAAGCGATTTATCCAATAGAAAAAGTGGAACGTTTCGGAAGTGCGGTTATTGTCATGGATGAAGCGGCGGTTAGTTGCGATTTGGATTTGAGCAATCGTCCCTTTTTGATATACGATATTGAGCTTGAAGGAAAAGTAGGGGATTTTGACGTTGAGTTGGTTGAGGAGTTCTTCCGTGCGGTTGTTTTTAATGCCGGTATTACAGCGCATATCATATTGCAACGCGGTAAAAACAAACATCATATTATCGAAGCCGCTTTTAAATCGCTTGCAGTAGCACTGCGCCGTGCATTGATGACCAATGAACGTGCCGGCGTTCCCAGCACCAAAGGTGTATTGTGATTCGACTGATAATATTGGACGTTGATGGCTGTATGACTGATGGTCGTATCATTTACAATGAAAAAGGCGAAGAGATCAAGAACTTCAACGTCAAAGACGGCTTTGTCATTCGATCGTGGTTGAACATGGGGCATCATGTCGCGATTATCACCGGACGTAAATCGATGATCGTAGAAAGCCGCGCGAAAGAGCTACGTATTCCTTTTGTGTTTCAAGGTATAGACAACAAGCTTGAAGTCGCACAAAAGCTTTGTGTAGAGCTTGGTCTAAAATCCCATGAAGTAGCTGCAATCGGTGATGATCTAAACGATTACAATATGCTTCAGTGGGTGGGTCAGGGATATACGCCTAAAGACGGTGTTCATCATCTTCATGCTGTGGCTACAGTATTGGATAATGTTGGTGGGGATGCGGTTGTGCGTGAAATGATCGAAAAAGTAATCGATCATAATGGTGAGCGTGAAAAATTTTTGAATTTATGGATTTAGATGTCTATCAATCTCTTTTTTGTTTTGCTGTTAAGTCTACTGATTGGTATGTTCGGTTATTTTAAACCTACCATGTTCAAAGAAGAGACGAAAGAAGAAGTTCCTGAATTTGAGTTAGAATCGTTTGTTATTTATGAAATCAGCAGTGCGGGGATCGATCGTTTTTTCGAAGGTAACCATGGAAAACGTTTTGAAGATCGCTATGAGGTTTCATCAGCAAAATTCAGCAATAATTCCAAAGACCTTTTTGAATCGATCAGCGCAAACGAAGTTCTTTATAAAGACAACATCATTTCGTTAGAGGGGAATGTTCACTATGTGCGTGAGGACGGACTCCAGTTTCGCTCCGATGAGGGACAATACGATACGGTTAATTCGTTGGTTTCTACACGTGGAAGTTTTGTGATAACGCAAAACAGTAATAGAGTAAACGGTACACAACTGCAGTTAAATACAAAAAGTCATACGGTAAGCGCGAATGCAGTTTCGGGAAGCTATCAATTAGATTAATATAAAGACTAAACCATGAAAATAATTATTTTTATCTCTTTACTTTTCCTCTTTGGCCTTTATGGCGAAGAACTTAAAGTACTCTCTGAAAATTTTAGAGCCGACCAGTCTAAGGGCGTTTCTATTTTTACAGGTAAGGTTGTTGTGACCAAAGGCTTAGATGAGTTGAATGCTTCAAAAGTGACGATTTATACCGACAGCAACCGCAAACCTACCAAAATAGTGGCTGAAGGAGATGTCTCTTTTTACATAGTTACGGAATTAAAAGAGAAGTACCGAGGAAAGTCTCAGCGAGCGGTCTACTTGCCAAATGAGAAAGAGTACCAGTTTTATACAAAAGTCGATTTACTCCGTTTAGACGATTTTCGCCGTGTAAAAGGGGATAAAGTTATTGTTAATACGATTCATGGACACGCAAGCGCTGACAGTGCGAATAATGAGCCGGTAATGATGGTTTTTACGCTTCAAGATGCCAATGAAACTAAAAAAGGGACGTCGAAATGATCGAAATTATTAATTCAGTTTTTATGACATCGGCTCCTCATATTCGCCTCTCTCCCGAGAACCCGCTGCAAAACGAAGTAGCTTTTATGGCACGTTCCAATACGGGTAAAAGCTCGATTCTCAATACCCTTACTCAGCGAAAATCATTGGCAAAAGTTTCCTCTACGCCGGGTAAGACAAGATTGATTAATTATTTTAATGTGGAGTTTATGGATCGTGATACGGGGACGAAGTTCGAAGCAAAGCTGGTCGATCTTCCCGGATTTGGATACGCAAAAGTCGCTAAGTCACTGAAAACGGATTGGGAGAGTAACCTAACGGATTTTATTACACAGCGCCAGCAGCTACGTATTTTTGTCCATCTGATCGATGCGCGTCATCCTGACTTGGAGCTAGACCATTCGGTCTCTGAGTATTTGGAACAAATATGCCGTAAAGACCAGTTTATTCTCAATGTCTTTACGAAAATTGACAAATTGAATCAAAAAGAGCTCAATGAACTCAAGCTTCAGTTCCCGGACGCTTTGATGGTGTCGAACACAAAAAAGCGCGGTGTGGACGCAGTGGTTGCCAAAATTTATGAATTATTGACCCATGTGGAGCAGCATGAAGATTGAGTATAAGAAACCAACACTGGTCGATATTCCTCAGATGCAATTATTGGTTGCCCCTGAGATTGAGAGCGGCGTTATTCTGCCACGTACGGATGATGAGATAGCAACAAATATACGATCTTATACACTTGCAATGGATGGGGATAAATTGGTAGGATTTTGTGCTTTGCATATCCATTCTCCTAATCTTGCAGAAATACGATCAATGATTATTGACAGTGATTACAGAGGAAAAAATATTGGGAGTGAATTAGTAAATAGAGTATGTCAAGAAGGCTTGCTGTTGGGGCTTAAAGAAGTATTGGCATTGACGTACCAGAAGCATTTCTTTGAGAGATTAGGATTCATCGAAATTCCAAAAGAGAGTATTCCCGAGCATAAAATTTGGGCTGATTGTATTAAATGTAAACTTTTTCCTGTATGCAACGAAGTATCGCTTATAAAAACTCTCTAAGCGATCTTTTGTGGATCGCCTTATTTGGCATCTACATCGCGCTCAGCAGTATTTATCTTATTTTCCCACCAATGTTGGCAGTTATAGGATTCTTTTATTATAAAGCATTACGACGGTATGACCTTTTTTCGGTTATTGTAGCTTCCATTATGTTGTTAATGTTTGAAGCTGAAAAAGGCTACTGGTTTGCTTCTTCCATTGTCTATTTTACACTCATATGCCAGTATGTAATGCCTAAGCTCGAACAGACAGTCCAATCACAGATGGGTATCAAAGCGATATTTGTGTTATTCTCCTATTTTGGGTTTTCTTTTTTTTTAGGGATGGCAAACAGTGTATTGATCTTGCCGTTGCCTAGTATGGATTGGCACGTTATTTTTTACATGGCGATTGAATTTGCGCTGATTGCGATTTTCGGATGAAGTTTAAAATTTTATTAGCAATTTTTTCAGTGATCTGGATATCACTCGTCGTACGCGTGTATCATCTCGCCATTCAATCCAATGAACATTATGAGATACTGGCACAAAATAATAGTATAAAAACAGAGTTTTCGGCACCGGTTCGGGGTGAAATACTTGACCGAAATCTTGAGCCCATAGCAATCAATGAATTGGGCTTTAAAATAGCGTTTGCTCCTCATCTGACAAAGGGGAAAGATACCACTCTTTTAGACCAAGAAGTGGGCTATTTATTATCAATGATTCCCACCTTAGATGCAATAAAGATTTTGAAGACCTATAAACAACAAGATTCTTATTACAATCACAGTTACATCGATGTGGTTGATTTTGTTCCTCATGAGACGATGATGCCTTTGTATTCATTGATGAATTTACGGGAAACGATTAAAATATCTCCTTCTCCAAAACGTCTTTATCCCTATGGAAATTCGGCTTCTCATATTATTGGTTATGTCGCCAAAGCAAATCAAAAAGAGGTTGAAAAAGAGCCTATCTTAAAACTTTTAGGCCATGTCGGGAAAAGCGGGATTGAAAAATACTATAACGGCTATCTTCAGGGTGTTGCGGGTGAACGTCGTATCAAAGTAAATGCGCACAATGTTGAGATAGAAGAGATCAGCAGAAGTACCACCAAAGAAAATCGTACCTTGGTTCTTAATATCGACATGCGATTGCAAAGTTACATTGACACCATTTTTGAGCAGAAGGTCGGCGCAATAGTTGTTATGGATACTAAAGGGGCCATTTATGCTGCGGGAAGCTATCCTGAGTATGATTTAAATGCTTTTGTTGAGGGAATAAGTTCACAGCAGTGGAGTTATTTGATTAACAGCGTGGATGCCCCTTTTACTAATAAGCTTGTAAATGGTTTGTATCCTCCAGGTTCAACGATCAAGACGGGATTAGGGCTTCTTTATGTCTCTTCTGGCATTCTAAATGAAGGCTCACATGTTCATTGTACAGGCTCGTTTCGACTTGGGAACCGATCTTTTCGATGTTGGCGTAAAACAGGACATGGCAGTGGGGTCAGTGTTGAAAAAGCAATTGCCCAAAGTTGTGATGATTATTTTTACAAGGGAAGCTTGAATATAGGAATAGAACGTATGGCCGCTGGATTGAATCGAATGGGACTTGGAAGAAAAACTAACATAGATTTACCTAACGAATTCATAGGGACTGTTCCCAGTCGTAAATGGAAAAAAGAGAAGTTTAAACAGCCATGGTATCGTGGGGAAACTCTTAATACTGCAATCGGTCAGGGTGATTTTTTGGCAACGCCTATGCAAATTGCACAATATACGGCATTAATGGCTACGGGGACATTACCGGTTCCTCATTTAGCTTATAAAATAGGTGCTAAAGTTTACAATCCCAAAGGCCATGACGTCTTAACAAAACTGGAGAAGCAAAAGTTACCAATCGTACAACGTGCAATGCGCGATGTCTGTAATGATCCTAGGGGAACGGCAAAAGCGTATGTATTTACACGATTCCCAATTGCGGGTAAAACGGGTACTGCACAAACAACAGGGATTGGTCAAAGCGTCAAAAATCGTCAAAGTGAATACAGTATGGAGTACTTAAAACGTTCTCACGCGTGGTTTACGACGTATGGACCTGCAGATAGTCCGCAGTTTGTTGTCACAGTTCTGGTTGAGCATGGGGGACATGGTGGTGAAGCAACGGGTGGAATCGTATCGGGAATTTATAATAAGTTACAAGAACTGGGCTATATAAAATTAGCTCCGCCAAAAGATTCAAATCTCACTCTTTGGTCCGTACAATAAGGCTTAGAGGAAGAGAATATTTCCGTACAAGAAGCTCTTCTTGCACACGCATTTCACCCTGATCTACTTCATGATCCATCCCCAGTAGGTGAAGCATTCCATGGATAAAAAGCAAGGTGAGTTCATCGTTTTCGCTGTGCCCTAGCTGGGTTGCGATTTCTGAGACCTTATCAACGCTTATAACAATCGTCCCCAACGGTGCACCAGGGAACGGATCGTTTGGGAAACTCAGGACATCGGTAGGTTTGTCTATTCCGCGAAATTCCCTGTTTATCTGTGCTATCTCATCATTATGGGTGAGGATTAACTCGACTTCAAGAGGTGATAGCGATGTCGCAATCGCTTTTATGGTCTCAAAATCATAGTTTTTTTCGGTTCGGTTGTCTAAATCTATCATGCCACAATTGTAGCATGATTTCATCATTGTTATTAAAAGCTTTTCCCAATACCAATCATCGCTTTATAGCTTACTTCATTTTGTACACCAAGCATATTTTGATACACTGGTACTGAAACAGCGAAAGTGAGTGCGTAATTATCTTCCGTAGTGACTTGTAAGCCAGTCGTTGCAAAGACGATATGATGTCCCGTATTATTCGCTATTGAATTATTGAAACGGTCTTTATCTGCTCTTTCACCATTAAGTTCAATAAAAGTATCTACAGAGTATCCATAATGATTCTCTTCTTTTGATCCAGTAAGAGAATCATGAGGTTTATGATCTACTAAGGTATAGGACAATGCTGCATTATAGGTGAAAATATCTCCAAGTTCACTATTTCCTACACCTTTATTATTCGATTTATAGAGTAAGTCGGAGTGAAGTGAAAAATTTTCATAGTCTTTTGTAAAAGCTACACCAGCGAAAAGATCCCATGAACCAGTACCTGATTGTAAATCGGCTTCTAGTACTTCACCTTCAAATATGACATTATCCTTTCCAGTAGGTGCTTTAATCCCTGCTAAAAGAGCAACTTTGAACTTATCATCATATACTTTGTATTGCAAAAGAGCTGAAGCATCACCTAACTCTTTAATGTCATCATGAGGGTGAACTTCAGCTACACCACCATTAACTTCACCAGCACGAATCCCTTTACGAGAGACATAAGGAAGTTGTAAGTTGAATGTCAAATCATCTGTTATCCCATAAGAGGCCGTTAGAGCGTATGAGTTAACAGAATCAATAGCGTGTAGATGCTCTGATCCACTGTTTAAAGCCGCTAGTATAGTTGAATCTGAGAGGCTTTTATTACGTATTGTTTCAGCATTTAGACCTAGATAAAAGCCTCCTTTTTCCATAGTGTTTGCCGATACAGTGTAACCAGTGGCTGTGTGTGTGCCTCCAATACCTAAAACATGCGAACCGTTACAAGCCCATGTTGATGTTGCCGTCGCTGATGCCAAGAGAGAGATGAGTGTTAATGTATTGAGTGAATTTTTTTGCATTTTTATATCCTAATGTATAATATTTTTTATTTTTGTAAAGTTTTTTGTTTTATTTTTTGAGTTTAGGATACAGCAGGCGGTGCGCGGGTTTGGTTAGAAGTTTCTTCTACATGCAGTTTTATGATTTGAGTATTTTGTACTATCTTTTCAAAGTTGAATGTTTCAACCTCTTTCACTTTTTCAATGGCATCGCCACATGATAAGTTATCGCCTATCAGACATACAAAACATGGTGTATCATCTGCATGTGTAATATGCTCTACTTCATGGATAGATGCAAATGTTGTTGTGATAAGCAAAAGTATTGATAGTATGACTCTTAGTTTCATAAGCGCAATTCTATCATGTTATTTTGAAGTGAGTATAAGTGGCTTAATGAGGGTAAAGGGATCAAGCTTGCTATAATTTCATCAAAGGGTTATAGATGAATAAAAAAGCATTGTGCATTATGAGCGGAGGAATGGACTCGACGCTGGTTGCCTATATTATGCACTCGCGTGGATATGAGATCGTTGCACTGCATTTTAACTATGGTCAGCGTACGGTTTCTAAAGAGCTGGAGTCATTTTGCAAGATCACCGATGCCTTAGGGACAAAAGAACGCTATGAGATTGATTTGGACTTTTTTAAAACCATCGGTGCTTCAGCTCTGACTGATCATTCCATTGATGTACCGACAGAGGGAATCGAACCGGGTGTTCCGATCACTTATGTCCCTTTTCGCAACGGAATATTTTTGAGCATTGCTACTGCCATCGCCGAGAAAGAGGGATGTGAGGTTATCGCTATCGGTGTTGTTGAGGAAGACAGCAGCGGTTATCCGGATTGCCGTGATGCATTTATTCAATCGTTTCAAGAAGCAGCGAATCTGGGGACAAAAGAGACGACCCGCATCCGTATCGAAATGCCTCTGGTCCATATGCAAAAATCACAGATTGTTCAAGAAGCGTATAAGCTCCATGTTCCGTTAGAGTTAACATGGAGCTGTTACAAGAGCGAGGACAAGGCATGCGGTGTATGTGACAGCTGTCGCTTGCGTTTACGCGGGTTTGAACTGGCAGGACAAAAGGACCCTATAGCGTATGCCGTTTGATCCGCTGCATTCCTCTTTTTTGCATATTCATGTTCCTGCCAATCGTAATACCTACATCTCATTGACAAAAGAGGGTGAGGTGAGGGTGCGAACACCGCTCAAAGATGAACAGCGTGTACGTCGTTTACTTATTGAAAGGTCCGATTGGATTAATGCAAGATTGATGATTCTTGAGCATGCCACTCCTACACACAGTTTAGGAGAAACGATTTGGTTTCGAGGGGAAGTAGTCCCTGTAAAACAACTGCCGCAATTGCAACAATCGCTTGAAAAAAGTAGAAAGAATACCGATTTAAAAAAATATTACACTCGCTTTTATCATAATGAGTCACTTCTAACGCTTCCCTCACGCATTCGTCATTACGCACAAAAGATGAATTTGCAGCCAAGCGAGATACGGTATAAAAACTTGCGTCGCCGATGGGGAAGCTGTGATTCCAACGGGGTATTGACGTTTAACGTGATGATGATGCAATTATCGTATCGGCATGTGGATTATATCATCGTGCATGAATTGGCACACATGCATCACATGAATCATTCAAAAGCTTTTCATGACTTGGTACGGACTATTTTGGCGGATGAAAAACTTTTACGACAGGAACTTAAATCGATTCGGATGCACTAAAAATCAAATCCTAGCTGTGTCATGGAGGAGCGGGTAGGGTTTAGGATGCTTTTATCGGCCCCTGCCACGAGTGCAAAATGAAAGTCGTTGGTTTGCAAGAGTGTCAGTATCTCTTCAGGATATCGGTAGAATATAATATTATCCATTCCAATCGTGATACTTGAACGCATAGTGTCGGGTACGAAATAGAGCAATTTCGCCCAAGAGGCTTGCGTGTGTAAAAAATCTCTTTGCTCATCAATGAGCTCTAGAAATGGCTCAAAAATAACAACGCGTTCACTGCTTCCAAACTCTTTTATCTCAAGTCTAGAATTCGTAAATACCGGGATAAAATGACCCATCTTCCCAAAGCTTTTGAGTTGAAATTGTATACGCATAAAGGTAAAGAAAAAGAGTAGATGTTCTAAATATGGGATGAAAAAAGGTGAGAGCATTTGGCGCTCATAGAAAGTGTCATTGTGGATAAAGGAGGTTTCAAAAAGAGTTTGTTCAACAATGGTAATGGTACTTTCTTGTGCACGGATAAGCTGAGATGTTTCAATAAATATTTCAGGATCGGTGAGGGCTTGAGAATACAATACAACGGATCTTTTTTCCAATGGATAAAGCTTTTCCCACACTTGTGCCATCGTTCCCTCTACATAGCAGAAGTTTGCAGGTGTAGAGACTGCTGAGGCTAAATGCAGCGTGATAGGATCACATGCATAAACCAGCAGTTCTTTTTCAAGTAAGTAAAAACGCAACAAGCGTTTGAGTGCTTCGTCAAGCGATTCAACTTTGATCCAGGCAACTTCTTTATCACCCATTTGTGTGGGCTTATCAAAGAGAACTCCATAGGCACCATTGGCGAGTGCCTCTTGAATATCATCAGCTACGTAAGCGACATAGAGAGAGCCTCGTTTTACTTTGGAAGCCTCAAAAGCGAGGTTTTCAAAGAGCGTGACATTGGGATCACTGTACAGCGTCCCTTTGGTTAGCGCGAGGATGTTTTCGAGTCTCATCCCACCGAACATCCGCTTTTACGGGATTTTTCAGGGCGGATCAGGCAAAGCCCCTCTTCATCTTTGGCGGCGAGTATCATCCCCTCAGACAGCATACCCATAAGTTTGGCCGGTTTTAGGTTAGCGACAACACACACTTGAGTCCCTACGAGTGATTGGGCACTGTAGTACTCGCGGATACCGGCTACGATTTGACGAGGGGATTCTTCCCCTAAATCGACTTTGAGTTTCAAAAGTTTTGAACTTTTCGGCACCTCTTCGGCTTCTAAAACGGTGCCGATTTTGATGGCGGTTTGAAAAAACTGATCGATAGTAATGAGACCATCTTCTGGGACAGTCGTTACTTTCTTATCTTCGCTCTTGGACGGTGCGGCGACAGGCGCTTCTTCTATCATTGCTTTTGGTGCTTCGGGCATCAATGGTTCTTCGACTCTTGGGAAGAGAGGAGGGATTTTCTTGATCGTAAAAGCTTTTAAGAGCTCTTTGTTCAGAATCAATGACTGATAGCTTTGAGTGTTGATCTCAAATCCGAGGGCATCGGCGATGGTTGCCGTTGTTTTTGGCATGATTGAGTTGAGCATTACCGATGCTTTTGCAAGTAAGTTTGCAACCAATGCTACGGTAGCAAGCGCTTCATCTGTACGTCCCTCTTTGATTTTAACCCATGGAGCATGTTCTTCGATTGCTTTATTACCGATGGTAAATACTTTCCAAAGCTCTTCGAGATAGCGGTGCAGTTGCAGATCGTTGAGATAGTTTTCCAAGCCCCCTAAAATTGCATGAGCATCATCGATTTCTTTCGAGTGGTATTTGAGAACATCGACGCTATCGATGAGAAAATCAGAGTATTTCTCAGACATTCCGATGACACGATTAAGAAGATTTCCAAGATCATTGCTCAAATCGGAGTTCATGCGGTCGATGAGGGCGCGTTGAGAGAAATCACCGTCCTGCCCGAAAGGGACTTCACGCATCATAAAATAACGCAAATTTTCAGCACCATAGTGTTGTGACACTTCTCTAGGATCAACGACATTACCCTTTGATTTTGACATCTTCTCACCATCACGTGTCCACCATCCGTGTGCACCAATACGTTTAGGCAGTGGAAGATCAAGACTCATCAAGAATGCAGGCCAATAAATCGCATGAAAACGTAAGATGTCTTTTCCGACCAGCTGGGTATTGGCAGGCCAGAATCCCATATTGGCTTCATCATCTCCGTATCCAAGTGCTGTTACGTAGTTCATAAGCGCATCGAGCCAAACGTACATGACGTGTTTGTCATCATTGAGAGATGCAGGGACAGGAACTCCCCAGCTAAAGCTGGTACGGGTAACGGAGAGGTCGTTGAGCCCCCCCCTTACAAAGCTCATGACTTCATTACGGCGTGATTTTGGAAGGATGAAGTCGTTGTGGGCTTCATAATACTCCATAAGAGGTTTTTCGTATTTTGAGAGACGGAAGAAATAGCTCTCTTCTTTGACGATGGTAGTTGCACGTCCGCAATCAGGGCAGCATCCGCCTTCCATGAGCTGGGATTCAGGGAAAAAGGTTTCGCAGCTGACGCAGTAGTTCCCCTCATAAAAATCTTTGTAGATATCACCTTTTGCCATCATTTTTTCAAAAGCGGCTTGAACTCCGACTTTATGCTTGGCATCGGTTGTCCGAATAAACTGGTCGTTGCTAATATCAAACTCACTCCATAGATTTCTGAAACTAGCACTGATCTCATCTGCAAATTCTTGGGTAGGTTTACCCAGCTTTTTTGCCGCTTCTTCGATCTTTTGACCGTGTTCATCGGTCCCTGTTAGAAAATAGGTTTCATTGCCCTGCAAGCGTGAGTGTCGTGCGAGAGTATCAGCGATAAAAGTGGTATAGGCATGTCCGATATGAGCTTCACCGTTAACGTAATAAATGGGAGTAGTGATATAGTTTTTCATGTTTTATTCCTCTAAGATATTAAAAATCAAATCCGCCGGTTTCACCCTTGGACATACTTTCATACACGGTACGGACATACGCGGTACGAATAGGGCACCCAATCAGAGATGGGCAATTTAGACAGCTTTCGAGTGACTTGGACGCTTGACACTCTTGGAGGGCTGTTTTGGCTTCCTCCAGTTTGGCATCGTAGGGATTGTTAGTTTCGGCCATAAACATCCGCTACAATGGAAACCTCATGTTGAGAACCAAAGAAACAAGGGCTTGTATCATGGACGTGAGCGGTTACTTTATCCAAGACTCTGTTTTTACCGTCAATCGCCTGACCGCCAGCCATTTCAAAAATCAGCGCAAATGGAAAAACTTCAAAAAGTTGGCGCAGTTTTCCCTCAGGTTTATCTGATGCACCCGGATAGCTGAACAATCCGCCCCCTTTGAGGAGAATCTGATGCAAATCAGGAACCATCCCTCCCGAATAACGCAGACGATAGCCGGTTGCAAAAAAAGAATCGATCATCGCTTTATGATACGGTGCCCAAAACTGCTGAGTCCCACCCGGAGCCATGATCTTGCCTTTCTCATTCAAATGAATCTCTTTTACGTATTCAAACTCACCTGCTTGCAGCAGATAAAGCTTTACTTTTCCATTGTGTGCAAATACAAGTTCAACACGAGGTCCATAAACGACATAACAAGAGGCAACGAGCTTACTGCCTGTAAATGCACCCTCATAGATACCGAAAATCGATCCGACACTCAAGTTCACGTCTACAAGAGATGAGCCGTCAAGTGGATCAAAAGCGATGAAGTACTGTCCCGCTTCATTGAGAAGCATCGGCAGCTCTTTTTCTTCACTGGCAATCGTGTGAACACTGATCACAGCACTTAGTTCTTCCTCGATGATGAGGTCGCTTTGGATGTCAAGCTGCAGCTGTGTTTCACCCGAACTGTTCTGCTCTTGGGAATAACCGATATCTTTGACGTCGATAGCGTGTTTAATACGAATGGCACTTCGCTCAATCGCTTCTAAAATTTGTTTCATTCAATGACCTTTGCGTGTGTTAAAATCCAGTCTATTACCATATCCGTATTATTGAGGTCGAGTACATCAACGGAGGTGGGAAGAGGGTAGTTCGTGATAGTAATGGTATGATCGATTGCCAAGGCATTCATAAATGGAAAGTAGTCCTCATCTATGGAGTTGCGAAAGATACTGATACGAGGTAACGGTAAATTTTTGAGCCCTTCAACCAAAAGGATATCAAATTCACCAAACATATCGATCATTTCATCGAGCTCTTTATGGCGTTTGGAAAAGTAGGTCGTACGCGTAGGAGACGTAACAATTACTTCGGCCCCTGTGTCACTAAACTTGTAGCTGTCTTTACCGGGAACATCTAAGGTAGCTTTGTCTTTGGGGTCATTTTTGATGATAGCGACCTTCAATCCAAGTTCATGAATCATCTTTCGTGCTACTTTAAGAATGAGCGTTGTTTTGCCACTGTTGGAAGGGCCTGTAAATGCTACTGCTAAACGTTTTTTCAAAAATAGCCTCAATTGTTATTTTCATAATCGAATGATAAACAACATTATAACAACTTTCCCCAAACAGAATACGGTTTTGAAATTTTTTTGAGTATTTTATCGTGCTTAAAATGGATTTCGTTAGCTTTGAATCAACGGGTGCCTATGGCAAGGATGGTGCATTCGTCTAAAAAATAAACAGTCATAACCTTTTTATGGTAATATTTAATGTAGAATTTAGTACTTTTATATTGAAAATTAGGGAAAAAATTGAAAAAGCTACTTTTAGTTGATGATAGCCTTACGGTGTTAAATGCGCTCAAGTACCGAGCTGAACTGGGACATATGTTCAGTTGTGTGACAGCCTCATCGTATACTCAGGCGGAAGAGATACTTGAAAAAGAGTCCTTTTTTGCCGCCATTGTTGATTTGATGCTTCCTGACTGCGAGCATGGAGATGCCGTTAAACTGGCAATCAGAAAAAAAATCCCGACTATTATCATGACCGCATCGATGAATGATGAGCTGCGTAAAAAGATGCTGCAACTCCCGATTGTTGATTACTTATTCAAAGACAGTATTGAAGAGATAAATCGTGCGGTTGCTCTGGCTGAAGAGTTAATATTTTTTAAAAACAAAAAGGTGCTGATCCTCGAGAGCAACCGCGTTATGCAAAAACTTCTTACAATGTATTTTGAACAGCTTTTGTGTACCCCAATTGTTGTTGATAATCCGGCACAATGTCTTGAAATGCTGCGTGGAAATGAAAAGATAGCCATTGTTACAATCAATAATGAACGAGCAGACATCAATGGAAGCGAATTTGTTAAACAAATTCGACAAGATATAGGGATACGGAAAAATCGTCTTAATAAAGACGTAATCCTTTTTGGAATGACCTCAAGCGACAATGAAATGGTGTATTCTTCTTTTATTAAAAACGGGGTCAATGATATCTTACGCACCCCATTTTCAAAAGAACAGTTTAATGCCAAAGTTATCAACGTGATGAAACTTGTCAGCCAGCAAGATGAGCTCCAATCCTACATCGATACGGTGGATGAACATGTTATCACTTCTGAAACAGAGATGAATGGAAAAATAACCTATGTCAGTAAAGCATTCGAGAGAATCTCTGGGTACACAAAAGATGAGTTGTTAGGCCGTCCTCACAGTATTGTACGCCATCCCAGTATGGCAAAAGAACTGTATGAAGATCTATGGAAGACAATACAGTCCGGGAATAAATGGCATGGAGAAATTCTCAATCGCCACAAAGACGGTAGCGGCTACTGGGTCGATGTCAATATTAGCCCGAAATATGATGGCGACGATGAGATTATCGGATACCGTGCCATCCGAACCGATATTACCGACAAAAAAAGGATAGAAGAACTCTCCATCCGTGATCCCATGACGAACCTTTTCAATCGACGCCATTTAACCCAAACACTCCCGCTTGAGATTCAAAAAGCGAAAAGAAATGGGCAAATGATCGCATTTATGATTTTGGATGTGGACAAATTCAAAGAGTACAATGATACCTATGGTCATCAAAGCGGTGATGATGTACTCATTAAAATAGGAAGCGTCCTTATGAGCGCATGCAAGCGGGCATCGGATTTTGCATTTCGGATGGGAGGTGAGGAATTTGCGATGTTCTTTCTACCGGAAGATACCCAGCATGCTCTGATCTTCGCCGATAAGGTTCGTGCTGATATTCAATCTCTTGGAATCGAGCACCATAAAAATCCTGCAGCCGATGTGGTAACGGCCTCAATCGGTCTTATTTGTGCAGCGGCTGACGATATTGATGTTGAAGTCCTTTATCAAGCCGCTGATGTCGCCCTCTATGAAGCAAAAGAGAGCGGTCGTAATCGTGTTATTCAAAAAAACGGTTAATAGCTTAAGAATAGTGTATTCGACATAAAAACCCTGGAATTTAAAGTAATAAATGATAGTATTAATAATTCTATGTTAAGAAGGAGAAGTTAATATGAAAATTAATTTTCTAATAGCAGCCTTTAGTTTTATGACTGTTGCGTTTGCCGGAGAGCCCATAGGTATTATTAAAAATACCCAAGGGGAAGTTTTTGTAAAGCGGAATAACGCTTATGTGACTGCTGTAAAAGGGGAGGAGCTTTATACAAAAGATATCCTTCAGACGAGTGTAAACAGCAGTGTCGGATTATCATTTAACGATGGTACTACGGTGTCTGTTGGGCCAAAGAGCATGTTACGTGTTGATGATTACCTTTATAAGCCTTATACAAGTGAATACAATTTGGATTTGAGTCTTCAAAAGGGGACAGCAGCATTTGAATCGGGTAAAATAGGAAAATTGGCTCCTAAAAAAGTAGCTTTTAGAGTTCCTCAAGGGTTAATAGGAATTCGTGGTACAAAATTTGTAGTAGAGGTGGAGTAAGTGGAACCGTTTTTAATTTCTGTAGGGGTTATTTTACTTCTCCCTTTTTTAGCTTCAAATCCTAAGACAACAGTTATATTACTTGATAACAATCTTACAAAGAGTGCGGTCGATGTGACAACAGATGCAGGAAAAGTAAGTATTGAGGAACCGTATTATCTTACAAAACTAGTCGCTAAGAGTGAAAAACCTCTTTCTGTAGAAAAAGGGGATGAAGCAGCGATTTTAGAAAAGTATAAAGATACACTAAATGCACTTCCCTCCAAGCCAGTGAGTACTCTGTTTTATTTTGAGCAGGGTACTGCAGATTTAACGCAGTCGTCCAAAGATCAAGTAGATGCATTAATGCAATTGATTGTCTCTCGTGAACAGCCGGTTGCTATAGATATCATCGGTCATTCTGATAGAGCAGGTGCAGCGGACAAAAACTATGAATTGGCATTAGAACGTGCGAATGCGGTAAAATCGTTTTTAGCAGAGCAACATGTCACAATGGAGCACCTCAGTGTCACATCGTCTGGAGAAAATGATCCGATAATTGTTACTGAAGACGGCGTATCAGAACCAAAAAACCGCAGAGTAGAAGTCATTGTTCGGTAAGTGATGAGATCAAAAGTTTTCATATTCCTCTCTTTTTTTGCGACGTCACTGTTCTACCTTGGATGGTGGAGCAGCACTCTCCTTCCTTCTCTTGATTATAAATTATACGATTTTTTAACATCGTCAAACCCTCCACAATCCCATTCTACGGTGATAATAGAAATCGACGAGAAGAGCCTGCATGCATTCGGTCAATGGCCATGGCCTAGAGTGATTACATCAGAGCTTATCAATAAAATTGCTGAAGGAAAGCCTGCCGCTACAGTTGCAGATATTCTTTTCTCAGAACCAGATCGTACTTCTCCACATACGCTTGATCGGTTTTATCGAGACTTTTTTCACGTTCCATTTTCAATAAACGGGCTTCCTGAGGGATTGATGGATAATGATCGGATGCTTGCAAAGACAATACAAAACAATCATATAGTTTTACCGGTATTATCCAATCTGACTGTATCAAGTAACACTAAATGCACAATTAAATCTTCGGATGTTGTCAAGAATGGGGTCTTAAACGGACAATTTTACACAACACCGAATTTGGTGTGTAATTTACCCATAATCCAAGAAAATGTCGGTGGAATAGGGCATATTCATGCTTCTTCTGACAAGGATGGGATTTTAAGACGATTGCCTCTGATCCTAGTATACGATAAACAATCGATCCCTATTTTGGGGATGGCCGCTATCGCATCGGTAGGTTACAATGTTATTTTAAAAGATTCGAATAGATTCTTAGGAGGCATCAGGGTAGAAGCAGCGAATCATCATTTTTATGTGGATGAAAAAAGCGAAGTGATGATTCGATTTTATCCTAAACAATGGTATCAGACTGTTTCAGCTGTTGATCTGTTAAGCGGGCAGTATGATGTAAAAAAACTACAAGGTAAATTTGTATTTATCGGTACGACTGCTTCTGGATTAGACAGCTGGCATACTGCGAGTGATGGAACCATCCGTCCGGGTATTTTTGCTAATGCAACATTCGTAGAGAATTTTTTTAATGATGATCTTGGGGTTCAGCCATCTATATATCAGCTGTTGAACCTATTTCTCTCTTTTGGAATTGCACTGCTTTTGATGATATTGATGATACGAAAAAAATACCTCTCTGTTATCATCCTCTTTTTTACAGTTTCATTTATTTATACGCTTATCACTCTTGCTGCTGTTAGCAAACATATTTACCTTTCCAGCGGTTATTTTATCCTGCCTCTGGTCAGTTATCTTTTTGTTTTGGCATTATTGATGTTTTTTATCGATTACCGAAACAAGAAAAAGTTTTTTGAGGATATACAGCGGGCTAATGCTATCAAACAGGATCTTGAAGAAAAACTTGATATTTCACAAATTGAGATTGAACATCAAAAGGCTGTGATGTTTCAACAGTCAAAATTGGCTGCAATGGGTGAGATGATCGAAAACATCGCACATCAATGGAGACAGCCATTAAATCTTCTTGGGCTGAAGATACAGGACTTGGGAGATGCCTATGAGTATGGAGATATGGATGCCGGATATATCGCCAAGATGACAAATGAGTCTATGGAACAGATTCAATACATGTCAAAGACAATTGATGATTTTCGGAACTTTGTGAATCCAAATCAAAAAGCTGTTCGATTTGAGCTTAATACTGTGATTGCAGAGTCGGTCAAACTCCTCTCAAGTACATTAAAAACACATAATATTGATTGTACGATTATTCCTTCGATGAATTCACCTATGGTTTTTGGAATAGAAAGTGAATTGAAGCAGGTGATTGTCAATTTGATCAATAATGCCAAAGATGCATTACAAGAACATGAACAAAAAGAGGGAAAAATAACGATTCATACAGAGTCAGATAATGATAATGCCAAAATCATGATAGAAGATAATGGCGGAGGAATTCCTAAAGAGGTAATCAACCGAATATTTGAACCTTATTTCACTACTAAAGAGGAAGGCAAAGGGACAGGAATAGGCCTGTATATGTCCTATGTGATTATCAATAATAAGATGAAAGGGACAATAGAGGTCTCAAATACACAAAGCGGTGCTTTATTTGTGATTATCCTTCCCCTCGCAAAATAAGAGATCACGGAAAAACGGAATGAAAAGCTTTTTTCCTTTTATCATCACCATTTTTTTTGCTATGGTTCACTATTTGGCTTATACTCGTGTTATCTCCCGTCTGCATGTCAGTATTCGAACAAAAAAAGTTTTAAAATATCTATTGATTTTGAATGTATTCGTTATCATCGGCTATCTCGCAAGCCGTTATACCCTCAGTCCGCAAATATCTCTATTTTTTACTTTCACTGGGGATTGGCGTAGGATTTGTCCTTTTTATTGGGACGATTTTGTATGAAGTGCTTCATCTTTTACAGCATTACACCCCCTTTAGTGAGGAAAAACGGTATTTTTTTAAACGCACTAGCGACATCGGATTTTTAGCTCTTGGAAGTGCCTATATCGGGGCTGCTACCCTAGAAGGCGCCAAGGATCCTGTGGTTAAGTATGTCGATGTTAAACAAAACCGCTTTAACGGCAAGTCCTACACGATCGCTCAAATCAGTGACATGCACATCGGAGGACTTATTGACCGAGAGTTTGTTAGCAAAAGCGTTCAGATGATCAATGATCTCAATGCAGATATTATTGTCATAACGGGAGATTTGTCCGATGCACATGTCAATGTTATCAAAGACGCAATTGATGAACTGCGTCATCTGAAAAGTCGGTATGGAACGTATTATATTGTTGGAAATCACGAATATTTTCATTCGCTGGATGAAACCATTGCCCATCTAAAAACATTGGATATCCATGTGTTGGAAAACAGCTGGGTTAAGCTTGAGGATTTCTACATCGCTGGTGTATATGATCTTTTTGGATACCGATTTGGATCACATTTACCTGATATCAGACAAGCAATGCAAGACATCCCAAGCGATGTACCTACACTGCTTTTAGCCCATCAGCCAAAATATACAGAGTATCTGGAAGGGTTTACCCCCGCTTTGATCCTCAGCGGTCATACTCACGGAGGACAAATCTGGCCGTTTGAATATCTCGTCCGATTGGCACAACCCTACATAAAAGGGCTGTATCCTCTGGATTCCAATCGCCATATTTATGTCAACAGCGGAATCGGATTTTGGGGTCCTCCGATGCGTCTTGGCTCGCAAGCAGAGATCACCTGCATTTCGTGGTCATGATAATGCTAGGATTTACTTCCTCTTGGTCTATTGGCATTTACTGCAAAGAACAATCCCATCCCAGCAATAATTAACATTATCATATCCATTGTATTCATATTCATACTTCCTGTATCTTGAATTACTTCATTGATAATTTAAAGCATTTATTGGTCCACAGATTAGATAGATATAGCGAAGTTGTACTTAATCGGTTACTTCTTTGTTTATTAAGTTAGCTGATAATTGATCGGTAATGTAAACTCCCAACTCTCTTTTCCTAGTTCTTTTGGAATCGGGCGTACTTTTGCAAGCAAAGTAAAAATATCTGCTGCCGCTTTATCCAACAGTCCAAAACTAGAGGTCTGTTTGACTCTTATATTAGCAATTGTTCCATCTGCCATAACTGTAAAAGTTACTTCAACAGTTCCCGTCTGCCCCAAGCGTTTTGCTTTATTCGGATAAGCTTTATGTGCTTGAATGGTTTGAACCAGATACCCTAAATACTGGTTTTTGATTGACGACGTATCCGCTTGAGCCTGTTTTTTTGGGGCTGGAGGAGAAATTGTCTCGATGGGTTTAGCAACAGGTGTTTCCACAGGCGTGGGGGTGATGGGAGAGCGAGTTTCTTCTTTAACCAAAGCTGGCTTGGTCGCAACCGGTGCTACCATCGGTGTTGGTGTGGAAACTTTTTGGGGCATCACCGCTTGTGGAGGGGGTGGTTTAGAGGGTGTCACTTTTTGAGGAAGTTGAGGTGGTTGAGGTGGTTGAGGTAATGCCGCCATCGTCACCACAACGGGTTTAGATTTTAGGAGAGGTGGAGTGGAATCCATCCTAAAAACAACTGCTATTACTACCATGAGATGCAACACTGCAGAGAGGGCAAGACTTTTTTTAAGCATCGTTTAGTTTCGCTTCGTGGTAAGAGAGAGGTGGACATACCCCGCTTGTGTGAGAGTATCGATGGTCGTAACAAAATAGTTATACTCAACTTTAGCATCGCCATTGATAATAATGGTCGTCTCTTTGGGCGTTTTCCCCAACTGTGCCACGAGAGAGCTCGTATCAGTCATTTTCCCATCAAGATAGAGCTTTTTATCCGCTGTGATGGTGATCTCACGCGGTTTGTCTACTTTTGCGGCGAGAGCTGAGGCATTGGGCAAATCGACTTTGATCGACCCTTTGGCAATAAACGTCGCCGTGGTCAACACAATCGCCAACAACACCAACATGATGTCGATAAAGGGGATAACATTGATCGCTTCGATTTTTTTAATTGCCATGATGTATCTCCAACTGCATCATCAACACCTCCATTTTACGCACCAAATAGTTATGAAAGACAATAGCAGGGATAGCGACGACCAATCCAAATGCAGTCGCTTTAAGCGCCAAGGCTAATCCCATCATAATGGCATTACTGTCTGCCATCCCATTGCTTCCAATGGTGTAAAAGGTGAGAATAATCCCAAAAACCGTCCCTAATAATCCAATATAGGGTGCATTAGAGGCAATGGTAGAGATAATGGTAAGGTTATTTCCTAACGCTAATTCCAACTCTTTTTGGTGGGTATACTCTTCCACTGCTACGCTCTTATAAAATAGGGTTCTCTCGATCCCAACCCCAATGGTGATAATGCTCATCATCCCCAAAATTGCGAAGATGGCTATGTCCAAAAAATCTTTATACTGTTCCATGATGTTTCCTTTTAAATGTTGTTTTGATACCGACGTAACTCATCCGAATTAACTTTTAAAAACTATTCATTCTTTAGTCCTTTCCAAAGAGCTTTGTTAAACTTTACGCTATCAAGGTTATCTTCACTTTCAAAGTTTTGACCATCCATAGCTCTATCCCAATACGCACTATCGTGATCAACTTTTATTTCATCAAGATTATGTGGTATTGAAACTTTTGGCAATTTCAATTCTGTTTTGTATAGAATATTTGGAACGACAGCCTTATAGACAAATTCTGTTGCATTTTGATCAAAAAGGTCACTCATACTTTCACTCAACGCATCATTAAGTCCCATGGGTTCAATATTTAAAATATCTTCTATTGTTTTTAAAACATTTACCGTAGTGTAACGCTTAGAAATAACAACATTTTTTTTCACATAAGGACCAGCGACCAAACAAATACTTCTATGTGAATTTACATGGTCAGCACCATCTTGAGCATCATCTTCTATTACAAAAATAAGTGTTGAATCTTTAAAAGGGCTGTTCGCGATATCCTGAACTAATAGACCTAAAGCATAATCATTGTCCGCCATCTGCTTTAAAGGAGTATTTACCTCTGCTAAAGCTGTTTTGAATAAACCAAAATGATCATTTGGTAATCGGACCAAAAGTAAATTTGGAAGACGTTGATTCTTTACATACTCATTAAATTCTCTTTTAAACTCTTTATATCTCCAAAAATCAGGATATCCAGGATCATAGGCATGAAAATAGGGATCAGTAATACCTAGCAAAGCTTTTTTATTAGGATACGATTGCACTAATTTATTTTCAAACGGATATTCGGAAGGCACTACATATGCGGAGTCATTTTTATCTAAAAAATAACGTTCTTCATCACAATAGAACCCATAATTTCTGACTTCAAGACCAGCTTTCAAAGCTTTATCCCACAAATAACCCTCAGCCGGTGCATCATCATCACCGTCTACAGATGCCACATCTCTGGTACCTGGTAAAAGATCATCATCATCAGGTACTCTAGAATCAAATGTTTGTCGCTCTTTAATATCAGCATGAGCTAAAGGAATATTTCTGTTTTGTCCCTCGTTATCATAACTCAGACCACGATGTGCGTAGTTAATTGCAATATTTTTTTCAGTATACTCTGTTGTATGCCCTGATGTACTCCAAACCCAGCCATCATTACTTGCAGTCCCGCTGTCTAAAAAATTATCTAAAGTAACAAACTCTTTTGCGAGTTTATGATGATTAGGTGTTATTGTTTTAGGAAAAAGCGTTAAATTAGCATCTCCGTTTCCATGTTCTAAATCACCTAAAATTTGATCATATGTTCTGTTTTCTTTTACAACATATACAACATGTTTAATCTTATTTTGCAAAAATTTCATCATCTCATCTTTTTCATTTTGCTGAAAAAAATTGTTGTTTTTAGCAACTTGGAATGTTAACTTTTTTAATTCCTCTCGATCTGGAATTTTCATAGTCAAAAATCCTGCTTTTTTAGTCTTTAAAGTATGAAGATTATGGCTAGCACACTCGAAGGATGCGTTAGCATCTGTTGATACATTATTTCTGCAATTTCCAATATTACTGCCTGATAAACCTTTTCCATTTACTATATAGAGATAATTATCTTTTATTTCTAAATCATTTGGATACCATCCAGTTGGCAAAAGCCCAATAACTTCTCCAGTAGTCGTATCTTTTTGATGTATTATATTAACGAGGGAGATAGCATTTAGACCTCCGTTGCTCACATACAATACATCATCTTTTAATCTCATAGCATTTGGATTGCCACCTTTTAAGTGGTATTTATTAAAGATATTTGTAGGAGCAGTTGTGAAAAAACTTCCTTTTACAGTGTCGTTTTTAGTATCTATAATACTGATACTGTCACTTCTGCTATTTGCAACATAAAGTTCATGATGCTTTTTATCAAATAAAATTCGCGTAGGCTGACTTCCAACTTTAATACGTTTATTTATTTTTAATTTATTGTCTTTATAGGTTAATACTATTAACTCATAATCTCGCATGCTTGCTACATATATTTTTTTATCTGCAAATACAACTCCAAATGGAAATTCTCCGCCAGCTACACCATGCAATCTAGAGTTATTTTTACCGGGTCTTAAATCAATTTCGTCAAGTATTTTAAATTTACTTTTATCTATTAAAGTAATGGAATCATTTTCCATATTTGATACTGCCAATAAAGAGCCATCAGAGCTAATCGCAATTTCACTCGCCATAGGTTTTACATCTATACCTAGTCCTACTTTGTGTTGCAAAGCTATCTCAGCGGTTTTTTGATATTGACCACCATGCATGCTAAAATGGTAAATCTTATCGTCAACTCCACCGGAGACATAAAAAGCATCTTGTTTTGGTGCCCATGCAATTCCATAAAAAGTATTTGCCAACTGAATAACTTGTTTTTTTATAGGCACTTGTTTGGATACATCATATATAAATACATACTCATTGGATGCATTTATATCTAAAGTACCATCACTGTTATGTGTTCTGTTGAATCCGCTTGTTAAGATTAGTAAGGTTTTTTTATCAGGAGAAAGTTTAATACTAACTGCTTGACCTGCCAAATAATTTGGTCTGTGTATTAAATCTGGATTAAAAACTCTAAAATCTGCGCTTTGAGAAGCTTTGGGCGTGATATTGAAACCTGTTGGTAAAGACTCTAAAGCAAATAAACGAAAAGTGATAAATAATAGTAAAAAGATTTTCATAATTGACCCCTTGTACAGTATTATCCCTTACTATAATTACCAAAGTGATACGATAATATTACAAAACAGTTACAAACTAGGGCAGGCGGTAAAGAAGATTTGAATTTGGAAGCAGGAATGTAAGTAAGAGTGACTAAGCTCTAACTTTTTGTCTGCTGCTTATTAATAGCCTACGATCCCGCCGTCATTTTTAGTGATAACCACAGTAGCAGAACGTGGACGTGATGTTCCACCATCAGGCCAGTTACTGGTTAAAGTTGAAGCAGTCCCCTCTTCTCCTGGATGTTGAATATTTACGAAGATAGTTTTACCATCCGGTGTTTCTGCTATTCCAGTAAGCTCACAATTTTTTGGTCCAACAAGGAAGCGTTTAAGCGTTGAAGCCGTAGCATCTTTACCGACAAAAGTTGCAATGGTCTGATCCGCATTTCCATTAGTCGGAACTGCCGTATTGGCTACACTATAGCCAGCTCCATCTCCAACATTTCCAGGAACAGCTGCGAGCATCATACAGTTCGTTACATCAGTATAGGCTCCATCATCCGTTTGAATCCACATCAACCCTTTGGTCACTTCGCTAAAGCATAATCCATCAGGACAAGAGAAATCATTATCATCGGTTAGACCTGAGATATTAATATTGGTACCATTGGCATCTGATTGTGCACCGAAGAGATAGATATCCCACATAAAGGTTGTAGCCGTTCCTTCCTCCCCTGTCTCTTTCCAGCGGATGATGTGTCCGTTGACATTTCCTTTGTTTGTTGCCGTTGTTTCGCAGGTATCTGTATAATAACGTGGATTAGCTGCGTCAGGTCCATATTTACCACTTTTGCCACGGTCAGAGTTATTAGTAAGCGTCATGTATACTTCACCGGTTGTTGGGTGAACGTCACACCATTCTGGACGGTCCATTTTAGTCGCACCGACTACATCGGCAGCAATACGAGTATGAACCGCTACATCAGCCGCATCAACAAATGGATAAGTAGTATATGTTGAGATTGCGGGTTCAGTAATAGCAAGTTTTAGCCATTGCCCTGTACCATCAGCATTAAATTTTGCGGCGTATAGTGTCCCTGCATCGAGATATTTATTCCCTGCGCTCAACCCACCGTTTGCATCTGCTGCATCCCAGTTCTGATTCGATACAAATTTATAGATGTATTCACCTTTAGCATCATCGCCCATATAAAATACCACTGGTTTCCCAACCGTTAATTTACCCAAAGAGGCTGTTTCGTGCGCAAAACGTCCCATTGCAGTGCGTTTAATCGAAGTAGATGTTGGACTGAATGGATCGATTTCAACGACATATCCTTGTGTATTAGCAACATTACGGTAATCAGCGGTTGCATCAGCACCGGTAATACTTGCGCTAAATTGTGGATATACACTTTCCCATCCAAAGTGGCTGGTGCTTTTGATACCGTAGCGGCTCATCGCAATTGCTTCTTTTCCGGTTCGAGTATCACCTTTAAAATAGCCCGACCAGTTCTCTTCACATGTAAGGAACGTTCCCCATGGTGTTGAACCCACGGCACAGTTGTTAAGTGTACCGCGTGTCATGGTCCCGTTGGTTGAATAGGATGTTTGTAGTAGCACGTTTCCACGTGCAGGGCCATTGAGAGCTATTGGGGTATCACCAGTAATACGTCGATTGTAGCTTGATGATTTGTCAATACCAAATCCTGAGCCGCTATCCGTTACCTTAACGATTGTAACACCATGCAATGCGATCTCTTTGTCAACTTGCGCTGTAACACGTGCTGTCTTATCGATAGCTGCAACTTCTGCTGTGGTGTGGATATAATTTTGGTTGATGTATTCATGATTCATACATAAAAGGCCATTTTTTGAGTTGGTCGCATCGTATCCGCTGTTATCATTTTTGAGACCAAAATAGATCATACCGTCATGATAATCACCACTACGATTCTCAAAATCTCGACTATCAGTACCATTATTTTTATAGGTACTTACTCCCATCTTGATTGGATCACCGGTAGCAAAAATCACTTTAGAAGTATATCCTGCTGGAACACTTACCGTATCCGCAAGACTTTTTGGTACGGCATTAAAACCTAGTAATACCGCTGCAGCAGGAACTGAAGTGGAGGTAGATGAATCATCGGCATTGAGTTGCGCCCCAAAGGAACCGAAAAGTGAAGCCCCAATGAAACAGGCTCCAATTTTCATTACATCTCGCCGGCTGAGACGATCAGCCAATACGTTTTCAAAACTTTCGTTGCTTGAGGTGTTGCACTCATCGTATCCGAGATCAAGCTCTTTTTTAAGCATTTTGGTTTTCCTTTGATTGCTTTATCATGGGAAATAGTAACGATTTGAAATTACCTAACCATTACAGTATGTACCAAATCAAGTCGATTAAATTGCCAGTGAGTATTTATATTTTACACTAAAACTTTGCTCTGGTACATCAATTGAGGATCCCAATACTCTTCCATTATTGTTAAAGATATTGTTAAAATTAACCGTAATGCTATTAGAGCGATTAATAGTGTGCTTCATGCCAAGACTAAAAAGATTGTAGCCGACGTTATGATACTGATTGTATCGAGGATCTTCAATACGAACATCCGCCAGATCACTTTTTGCAAGTTGATAGCTTTTTGGCGCATACTCCCATTTGAGATATAAATCTTTATATTCTGTTTTATAAAAAAGCTTTAAGGGGGTTAGTTTTGAAATGTAGTCTTTACTTGTCTTTCCGTTAGCATACTGCAATGAAAAATAATTTTTTACATCAAAAAACTGAAAATTTGTTTCGATATTAGCACCGTATGTAAATCCATTGTCAACATTTTTTATTTGATAAACATCTTCCCCGGCAATCTGATAATCTAGGCGTATTCTATCGATGAGGTTTTCCATATAAAGATAGTAAATCGAAAGGTCATAAGAGACATTTGTAGAGTAGTAATCTCTAGTACCGAGTGTGAAGGTATGGCTTATTTCTTGTTCAAGATGAGTGTTTGGAAGGTCATACCCTTTTCCGGTTGTTTCTGGATATGCTATAGTTTGAATTGAAGGAAATTTATACCCATAATCATAACGTGTGTACCAAATGTCCTCATAGAGTTCAAGACTGAGTGCATTACTTAAAAAATCACGTTTATTATTATCCCAGTGGGCATTGGCATTGGCTAATATATAGCGGGAATATACCGAGAAATCCTCAAAGCCATGCCGGTATTCAAAACCCGTACTTAATGTGTTATAACTATAATCGCTTTCTTTATGGGACATATCTTCGTAATAATTAGAAAAAATTAAATTCAGCTCATCTGTGAAAATATGGTTATATTTAAGACCGTACATATTGTTATTGGAGTTATATTTTTCACCATTATCGTCAATTTTTTCATTAAATCTTTGAAAACTCATCTCAAGAGAGTCCGAATCGCTAACAGAGTAGTTGTGCTTGAGTAAAAAGTACTCTTGAATATCCCAGGTGTAAGGTACCTTTTTAATGAGCTTATCAGGTCTGTCAATATCTTTACTTACACTGTAAAGCAGTTTTGAAGAGTGATTTTTAGCTGAGTGTTCAAGATAGATCGCATTCTGATTATAATCACTTTGCTCTATGGCATTGTAATTCCCAGTGTTCTGATATTTTAGGCCCGCTTTTACTTCACCGTAATCCATTTTTACAAGAGCTGTATTGCCCGTATTATATTGATCAAAGTTATATGAGACACTATTCTCAGAAATCCCCAATTGGGCGTTAATGGTTGATCCTATGGCATCGGAAGTTGGCAGTATTTCGTTATTTAAAACAAATTCTTGGGGAATCCATGAAAAGTACTGATTGGGACCCGAACGCCAAATAGCATTACTAAAACGCAAGCCATCAATCGTTATACTGACTTTATCCCCCTGAAGACCATTTATGATTGGATTATAAAGACCTGGGGCACTTTCTTGCAGTTGAACTTTAGCCTTAAGTACCTCGTGAGTATCTGACAAAATAGTATTTTGATTATCCGTGATATTGATTGGTTTAAGAGTATATGTTTGTGCAGATAAAATAGCTGCAGCAGCCAACAAAAGAATTTTTTCCATTTAGTTATCCAATTAAAGAATTAGTGCTGAAAGCTTAAACTATTCAGCTTAATTTTTTCCTCCATAACCAGATTGTTTTTATCATCCCTAATTTGCAGCTTAACAGCCGGCTCATTCTCCCAATCTATAAGTATAAGTCCAAAATTAGAACCATAATACGGCTTTTTGACACGATAACGATTAGGTGAAATCTCGCGCCACTCCATATTAATTCCGCTTGATGTCAAGTCCCATAAAGGATATGGTAAATTTTCATCAACCTTGCTAAATTCAGACCAATGTGTATCCCCACTTATAAAAATTACATGCTCAGCTTTTTTTTGTCCGATAAGTTTAATAAGACGTTCTCTCTCTTTTGGAAAATTCGACCAACTCTCCCAACCTGTAAAATCAGAGAGGAATTGTATTGAACAGCCTATAATACGAAGATCTGCAGGTTTTGAAAGTTCTTCTTCTAGCCACTTCCATTGTGTATCACCAAGCATACGCGCATTGAGATTAGCATCTGCAAGATACGGTCCAGTATTAGATTTATCTCTCAATTTTTGATCTTCAGCATTTACTTTATATTGAGAATCTCTCATATAACGTGAGTCTAACATGATAACCTGTACTCGCTTTCCTTCTTCACCATAGTAGTAACTTGCGTATATGCCATCTTCTTGGTTTCGTCTTAATGAATTCTTTGGCTCGTTCCAAAAATCAAGAAAAATATCCTTGGAGATGTCCTTGAACGGAAATGTTTTTCCTATGTCATCTTTCCCAAAATCATGGTCATCCCATGTTGCGACAAATGGAGTTGATAGACGAAGTTTTGCAAATTCTTCTTTTGCAGCAAGTTTGTCATACTGTGCTTGTATATGTTTTTTGACCTTTGCTTCCAAAGCTGGGGTATGTTTACCTGCATTTGCTTGTTCTATCCATTCAGTATCAGAGTCTGCGTAAACGTTGTCTCCAAGCATTATCACTAAATCAGGCTTATGTTTTGAAATCGCCTTCCAAGCTGGTTGTGCTTCATTCTGATTTGCGCACGAACCAAAAGCAATCACTTGAAGCGGTTTGTCACTTGCAAAAATCGCTGTATATAGAATAGAAACAATGAAGATAGATCGAACCATTAGTTCTCCTTTTTTTGCTAAAACTCATGTAAATAATTTTCATGAATTTACTAATATTGATAAAATGAAATCTATACTAGTAAAGTCAAAATATCTCTCAACTTTATGATATGCGAGGGCAGAGCCCTCTATAAATAGCATTTACTTAAAAACTAGCACCAAATGTGAATGTTACATTACGTGATGCGCCAAGGGAGTAAAGACCTGGATTGAAAACACCCGCAAGGAATCTTTCATCAAACAGATTGAATACGTTAACTTGTGCATTTACAGATTTAATGAAGTCGCTTTTTACGCCTTTACTATAACCTGCAACAAGATTCCATAGTGTATAGTCAGGTGCTTGCTCACTATTGTCAAGTTTACTGTAACGCTGACCAGTATATTTACCGTTTAGACCAAGTAAATAACCATTATGTTTGTAGGTAATATCAATTGCGCCCATATTTTCAGGTTGTGCAATAACTTTGTTACCATCGACGATTCCCTCAGTAGGATTACTTTCAGAATACTCAGATTGATTGTAAGTATATGAACCGTATACGCTAATTCTATCAGTTAACTGGTATGTTGCTCCAAGCTCTAGACCATAAGAGTTAATACCGCCGATATTGAAATAAGCCGAAGTAGCTTCTGTGAAATAGATATCTGCTGCTTCATCTGCAGAAAGTTCTCTTGAACCGATACGGTCCTTAAATTTATTCATATAAACTGTTGCAGTTGCAGCTAGTTTATTTCCATTGAAACGGTATCCAATATCGAAGTTATCTGCTGTTTCAGCTTTTAAACTAGGGTCTTTTACAGATTCACCAAGAAGATAGTCAGGTTTTGCACTAAAGTTTTGTGAAAAACTTGCAAAAACTTGGTTAGCATTGTTGATTTTGTACACAGCACCAATTTGAGGTAATAGCCCAGACTTACTCGTTTGTGAAAATTGAGAGTTGTCAAAGTTATTTATTAATGTTGTATCGACAAGATGCATTTTAAGACCAACATTTACACTCAATGAATCTCCGAGAAAACTCATTTTATCTTCTATGTAACCCATATTCGTTGTAGTTTTATATGTATTGTCAAATTGTAGCCAGTATGGTTTAGTGTTCCAATCCCAACTTGTTGCTTCATTAAGTATCTCATACCATTCACGAGAGTTGTCACGATCTTGAAACTCATGCCACATACCAACTGCAAGAGAATGGTTTTCAATCTCTTTTTCTAGACGTAATGTAGTACCAAAACGATCATTATTATAGATACTTGATCTGTGTGAAGCGGTATACTCACCTGTTGCTGGATCTACATATTGTTTTGAATCAAATGCACCTGTCAAAGAGTCATCTTTTTTCAAAACAATATATGGTGGCATCCAGTGACCCTCACCCGTTTGGTGATGATAATATGGAACAGCGATTAAACGAACATCTGCAGGAAGCGTAAGATCAAGATTTGTGTGAAGCATAGTATCTTGACGAAGTCCAGCCCATGTTTCAGCAAAATTTGTATCTTTCGCTGGATCACCTGTCCAGAACCATGTTAATCCATCTGTTGTTGGATTGGTATGGAAGCGTTCTAGTGTAACAGTATCATAATCGTTTTCGTAACGATCATTGTATGATGCACTGAAAGAAATTATATTTTCATCCCATACATGTTTGATTTTACCCTCAACGTGTGTTCTTTCGAACTTACCGTTTGAACCTGTGCCAATCCATCGGTTCGAGAAAGTGTCAGAATAACTTGCATAAGCAGAAGTATGTCCCTCGTTGAATTTACCTGTATCGTATCTTACAAAAGTACGTTCCATATTGTTACTACCCTGAGTACGTGCAAACTTCATTCCCTCTTCGTCAGCCGGCATACCAGAGCTATACATAATTGTTCCGCCAAGAGACTGGTTGGAAGTTGAAGAGATATCCGCTGAACCTTGAGAAACACTTACAGACTCAAGATTTTCAATCTCTGTAAAACGGTCTGGTTTTGCGCCGCCGCCGTAATTTGTTTGACCATTTGGAACACCATCGATTGTAAATCCAATTTGGTCAGTAGCAAAACCACGCATTGTGACTTGAGTCTGCCAGTCATCCATACCAAATGCATCAGCTTGTTGAACGTTAACACCAGGGAGGTGGTTAATTGTATTCAAAACATCCGTCATCGGTGATATTTGCTGAAGAGATTTTGCAGTGATTATACTGTTTGCTAATGAGTCATCATGACTGATAATAGACATAGAACCAAGTTCTGTTGATTCAGATGTAGTATCTGCGGCCACTAGCTGTGCTGTAATAATTACAGAAGCAGCGATTACACTTATCGTTTTCATTTTTAACCCTTGATTATATTTCGCTAATGCTTCAGGCACTTTGCTGGTGAATCATAGTTAATGAATATTACATGTATATTACAGTTTGACTACAAAATGGAAACACTATGCTTTCATTATTTTGTAACAACGGAAATTGATATAATGGAAAATAGAGGTTAAATTATCATCTTTTATTATAGCTTTCTAACCGCTGGTCTATCAATTTTACAAGTTTTTTGAGCAGTAAAAACAGTGTATGAGACATCCTACAATCAGCTTAACAATTGCATATGGATCATTTTGGTAGTCGTGAGTTGATGAGTGCTTGTTCTGATGTTGGTATGATTAATTAATGAGAGTAGGGAGGGTTGGTTGCGGAAGCAGGATTTGAACCTACGACCTTCGGGTTATGAGCCCGACGAGCTACCGGACTGCTCTATTCCGCGGTATAAAAAGTTAAGTTTTATGTTTATAGGGTAGAAGTTGTAAGTCTAGATTGGTTGCGGAAGCAGGATTTGAACCTACGACCTTCGGGTTATGAGCCCGACGAGCTACCGGACTGCTCTATTCCGCGGTATAAAAATGTGGATGGGGTAGGAGGACTCGAACCTCCAATCTACAGTACCAAAAACTGTTGGCATACCATTTGCCTATACCCCAATGGGTTCTCTTTTAAGAGGCCGAAATTATAGATTCTTTTGCAAAAATTGTCAAGAGTTTTAGGCATATTATTGAAAAAAAGTGATTAAATTGGAATGTGAGAGCTTTTTAACCCTATTAGACTATAATTATCGTTAAATATATACTAGATTAAAGAGATTATGATGTCTGCAATGAAACGTGTTTTAGATGCTATTGAAGAATTTAAAAAAGGGCGCATGGTCATTATGGTTGATGATGAAGACCGCGAGAACGAAGGCGATCTTGTTTATGCGTCTGTTTTTTCAACTCCGGATCATGTAAACTTTATGGCTACGCATGCCAAGGGTTTGATATGCGTAGCGATTAACCCTACTATTGCCAAGAGACTCAATTTGGAGCCAATGGTGAAATCTAACTCGTCTATGCATGAAACAGCCTTCACGGTCTCCGTAGATGCTACGGCTGCAACAACAGGCATTTCGACAGCAGAACGTGACATGACGATCAAGATTTTGGGTAATCCGATCAGCCAGCCAGCTGAGCTAGTAATGCCGGGGCATATTTTTCCGTTGATCGCAAAAGAGGGTGGTACTCTGGTTCGTATCGGCCACACAGAGGGATCGGTTGATCTATGCCGATTGGCAGGTCTTGCTGAATCTGCCGTAATCTGTGAGATTATGAAAGAAGACGGTTCAATGGCGCGTCGTGATGATTTGGACATTTTTGCACTGAAACATGAGTTAAAAACGGTTTACATCTCTGATATTGTTGAATATCGTCTTGCCAATGAGATATTGGTGAAAGCCACAGCAGAAGAAGAAATAGAGTTCTTTGGTGTCAATGTGAAAAAATATCTATTTGAAGACCATCAAGGTGATGAGCACACGGCAATCGTTTTTTATAAAGCAGGGGAAACATCCAATGTACGTGTTCATAATGTCATACCTGATATAGATCTATTGTTGAATCAAAGTCGCTATATCCAGCTGATTGACTCAATTAATTATCTTAAACAAAATAGCGGGGTATTGCTTTTTATCAATAAGCCAAAGCACGCTCAAGGAAATATGAAAGAGTATGGGATAGGTGCGCAGATTTTAAAAATACTGGGTGTTCGTCACATGCGTTTACTTGCAGATAATAAAAATACGGAATTTGCTGCACTCAATGGATTTGGATTGGATGTGATCGAGATTATAGATCCCACGAAGGAACACTAAGCTCTTCTAGCGAGCCGTATTGCACTTTAGTACGGTTTGATATCTTTGCGGTTGTGTCTGCGGGGCTGATCCCAATGCAGTCCCCAGTGCTGCACCTCCGATTGTAGCCGCTGTTTTTCCACTACCTCTTCCAAATTGATGACCAATCACTCCTCCGATAATACCGCCAACAATAGCACTACCAACGTTTGGTAATTCTTCTGCAGTTGAATTGGTGATGGCCACTTGTTCATACCAGCAGTCTTGCGAACCACCCAGAGAACTTGGAGGAATAGGGTAGTTCTCTTGTTGGGTATTTTGAACAGGAATATATTCGACACCATCGATAATGACACTCGAAGGTGACTGGGCATAGGCAAGAGGAACAGCTGCGCATAGCATTAAAGTTAATAAGAGTGAACGTTTCATAAGCTTTACCATCCTACTGACGATTTTGAAGTCACTTTTCGAATCTCTTTTTCATCCGCCCACATTATTTCACCTGATTGCGGATTGACCAACTCCAGTGAAACATTATAATAAACATCTTTAACATCGTCATTTGCTTTTTTAATGGATCGTACATTGCCTGTTATGATGTAATCTGAATCTGCCATTGCTTTGTTTTCTTTGTTGGCGGTAGCTGACGCGGTGAGTTCACGTTCATCTTTGACTTGGTTGAGATTGGCGACATCTGCCAAGAAACGCACTTGCCCGGATTTTAAAAGCTTGATACGGATTTTATCGGTGATGGATTTGGTATCGATATGCTCGTAGGTTAGGTTATTAACGGCACGTAAACGTACTTTTGGTGGTTGCTGTGCTTTTGCAATGTAGCGTGATTCTAAAAGTGACTGGGTTAAACTTTCCGCAGTTGATTGAAGATCAGTTGAGCCAAAATCTGCAGTAACGGTTTCTACCGCTTTTACATCGCCGTATTTGACATCTTTTGATGAGCATCCAGTTAAGAAAGCAAGCAACAGTGTGCTTATGCCTACTGTGATAATTGTATTTTTAGTAAGAGACATGATCAATCCTTATATTGTCGGGAGTTAAATAGGTGATGAGAACAATGGTCCCTTTTTTATCCGATGGAAGCACAAATGACTCCTGCGTGTTATTGAGTTTTATGTTGACGGTTGACTTTTTAATGGCCTCAAATTTGGCAATGTAGCCTGAGTTAGGCATCATCTCCCAGTTCCTGAATCCGGAATCCGCATAGCTGCTTCCAACATCGAATACTAATGATGCCACAAGTCCCCCTAAATTTCCAAAATGGTCAGAAGCCTGCTTCGCGGCGATGGCCTTGGTCGTGGCACGAACGACTGATTTTGCGAGCTCTCCCGGTAGTTCATCTTTAAGTGTTTTATAGGCCATAAGATCACTTTTTAGAAGTCTCGGGGGTTGCAATTTCAGTTTATCGGTTAGTATTGTTACATTACTTGTGTCATTTGATGGGGATGTATAGGATGGCAAATCAATACTTGAGTATACAGCACCATGTAAAATAGGAAAACGGATTTTTTCAATTTTCAGGGCAGGGGCTTCTCCCGTGAGAAAAATAATGGTTACGTCCATTTTGTTATTTTGGATGGAGGGAGAATTAGGAAGAGTGGCAAACGCTTTTGAAACATCTGGATTGAGGGCTAGGGCTCTTTTTAAACTAATTTCTCCGAAATTTCCAGATGCAGCGGATTGACCTGAAATATCCATAATAATACTGCCAAGTGTGTATGAAAACGGGTCTTGATAATTATTAGTGAGGGCTTTTACATCTGGGTCTTCCAGCATAGCGGCTAATGAATAGTTAGCAGGAATATGCGTGGTATCATTACCTTGGCGGCGTGCTTTTTCTTTTTCTTCAGAGGCTTCTTTGATTTTTTCTTCACTCTCTTTTAGCCAAAATTCTTGGCGTTGTTCCATCCTGCGCATTTCAACTGCGGCACCTTCGAAATTATTGAGCATCAGATAATTAAGAGCGTTAAGGGTATGCATCAGGGTTCGTTCATATCCTTTTCCATAATAGGATTCACTTCCCTTACTCATGAGGGATGAGCCAAGAAACGAGCCAATATTACGCAGACTGATCGTCGCTCTGTCCTCGTATTCATCTAAAATCACATAGGCTTTTTCAAAGGATTGAATTGACGTTGTAAAATCCCCATTCGCCTGCTGAAGACGTGCTAGATTGAGCCAATACCAAAATTTGTTATTATCGGATGTGTCTGAGGCAAGGGTGGCAAGGGTAGTTTGAAAGTTGCTAGAATGGAGTTGATTGGTAGTTACGACACTCGCCTGTAAAAGCAACGAAGAAAAAAAGATTATTCTAAACGTAACTTTCAACATAGAATGTTTCATTGAGTACCTAACGCTTAATTTTTCATAGCCCTGATAAAGGATTCATAAATATCTTCAAGCTGTAGATCTTGCTCAAGAATCTCAGTATTATCCTGAACCAATATATGTTCCAGAACCGCGACACGTTTGAGAAGGTATTCAAACATCTCTTTATTGATATCGGGCAGTTTATTGTGACTGAACGGATCTTTATCGCGTCCTTTTTGTATGACATGTGCAGGAATACCGATAGCAGTACTGTTTTCGGGAACATTACGTACTACAACGGAATTGGCACCTACTTTTGAGTTTTCACCAATCGTGATGTTTCCCAAAATCTTGGCTCCCGCACCGATAACGGCACCGCGTTTGATCGTAGGATGACGTTTGCCTGCGATTAAACTTACCCCCCCCAGCGTCACACCCTGATAGATCAATACATCATCTTCAATGATAGCCGTTTGCCCGATGACAACACCCATACCATGGTCAATAAAAACCCGATTTCCGATCGTTGCACCCGGATGAATGTCTATGTTTGTTAAAATTTGACTAATCCCCATCATCATACGAGAGATTGCTTTAAAATTATTACGATAAAGACGATTGGCAATTCGGTACCAAAAAAGAGCCCAAACCCCTGGATAGTTAAAGAGAAACTCTACAGGAGAACTGATAGCGGGATCATTTTTGTATACATTTGAAAAATCTTCGGCAATTTCTGAAAAAAGTCCCATATTATCCCTTATCGAGTTGTTCTTAAGTACCCATTTTGATAGAGGTACATTTCTAGCTTTTGTAGTGTATCTGTTTTTTCTTCTTCTGTAATAAACTCACTTGTGGCCAATTTATTTTTAAGGTTAGTTAGAAGTTTAGAAGCGTCATAGCCAATATCTTCTAGAATATTGAGGACATTGTCAGATTCGGTAAAGTTTTCTATTTCATATCCGGTATCATTAATCAAGATCGTACATTCGCTTGGATGGGTGAAGAGGTTATGGTTCATCCCCAGTGTTTCTTGATAAGCGCCTACGTTAAAGAAAGCAAGAAAATAATCTTCTTCATCCAAATCGATATCATGCAGATACAGTGGTGTATCAGGTTTAAATCGAATTTCTCCATCGCTGTCACAGGTTATATCCCAAAGACTGGCAGCACGAATTGCAGGAATATCAAGTTTATCAAGCGGCATTATCGGAAACTGCTGCTGCAAGCCCCAGTAGTCCGGAATACTTTGAAAAATTGAGCTGTTGATCAAATAACGCTCTTGCATCTTCACCTGTAATCGCTCAATTTCAGGCATAGGGTTGTCTTGAGAAAGGTAGAGTGATTTTTTAATAATCTGATGTACCAAGATCTCTGCATTGGATCGGTCCTGCAAATCTATGTGCCCTAGGTTAAAGAGGGTTAATAATGATTCCATATGGTCAAGGGCATCGTGCATGTACTCGATGCATGTGCGTGGCGTAAGGAGAGAATTGAGTTCACGTAATTCTTCGATAAGGGGAGGGTTCTCGTCTTTTAGCTTCAATGATTTGAGTTGATAATCATGTGAAAACAGTTCAAGCACCGGAGCGATGAGGACAGAGTGCGATGCTACGATAAAACGTCCGGATTCAGTATAAATATCGGGATGCTCAACGCCTTTGGCATTCATGATCTCGCGCAGCAAGAAAACAACGCTGTTAGAGAACTCTTCAAGGGTATAGTTGCGTAAACGTGTTGAACTGTGCTGAGAATATTCAACTGCTAATCCTCCACCGATATTGATGGCATTGAGATTGGTCGCACCCATTTTTTTGAGTTCAGCATAGATATTTCCCGACTCACGCAAGACACGCTTGAGCGTCGAAATATCCTGCATTTGAGAGCCAACGTGAAAATGGATCATACTGAAATGCTGTACCATATTATGTTCTTGGAGCATTCCGATCGCTTCGATAAGCTCGGTAGAGGTTAGTCCAAATTTTGCACTTAAACCACTGCTTTTAGCCCAAATACCGCTTCCTTCACTTTGCAACCGAACCCTAAATCCAATATTAGGAACTTTTAAACCGCACGATTTTGCTACGTCAATAATCCATTCAAGCTCACCAAGCCCTTCGATCGTAATCGTAATATCATGACCCATTTGTGCTGCCATAAAGCTCAAAGTAACCATCTCTTCGTCTTTGAACCCATTGACTGTGATAGGTGATCCGATTGGTGTCTTTGCCATTGCGATAGCAAGCTCTGCTTTTGAACCCGCTTCTAAGCCGTAAGCGTGTTTTTCACCAAGTTCTACGATAGCATCGACGGCTTCTGGAAATTGGTTGACTTTGAGAGGGAATACGGCACGAAATTTTCCGGTGTAGTCATTTTCAAAGATGGCGCGTTGAAAGTTTGAATACAAAAGATTGATCTGTTTTTCAATGAGATGCGGAAATCGCAAAATCAATGGACCGCTCAGATTTGTTTTTCGTATTCTTTGTGTGATCTCTATAAGCGACGGTGAACTTTTATAATTGACTTTGACTTTGCCTTGATCAATCATAAAGTTGTTTTCACCCCAGATATCGATACCGTAATTTTGCATTAATGACCTTTAGTGGTGGAATTTTTGGTGGAAATAGATGTTAACGTCAAAATATATTTCTCCGTTTTCGTTTTTAAACGTAAGATTGTTGCGTCCTAAGTCAGTGATATTCTGTATTCCCATAACAGCAAGCATATTTTTGATACCTTTGAGAAGGTTGTTATGATAGTTAGCGATTTCACCTGCTTTGCGAAGAACCAAATAGGATGCACGTAAGACCGGATTTTGTGTTGCAAGACCAACTGGGCAGTGGTGAGAGCCTGTACCTGCACACATACGGGCACGAATACAGCCCGCACTCATCATAAATCCGCGAGCAATACCAACAGCATCTGCACCCATACAGAGGGTGATGACAACATCATCAGGGGTCAAAATCTTTCCGCTTGCGATGAGTTTTAGATCATCACGTAAGCCATAATCTTTCATTACTGTATCAAGGATATACAGTGCATTGAGGGTTGTTAAACCTACGGCACCCATTAGTTCTAACGGGGCAGTGGCACTTCCTCCATCACCACTATCGACGGTGATAAAATCCGGATTGCTTTTTTGTGCACGTTTACGATCAGACATGGTCTCAGCAAGTGATCGTACATTGGCATCATCGGAGATGACGATTTTCATACCGACGGGTTTTAGTGAAATATCTTGAAGTTTTGCGATGAAATCCAAGAGATCTTCATCATTGGAAGCAAACGGGAAACGATTAGGAGAGATAAGATTTTTATGAGCTTCAACGCCGCGGTAGTAAGCTATATCATCAGATACTTTTTCCGCAGCAAGTTTACCGCCAGTTTGCTTTGCGCCTTGTGCGATTTTGATTTCGGTCATGCGGCAAAAACGGATCACTTTCGCGTAGCGGTCAAAATCAAATTTGCCCTCTTTATCGCGAACCCCATATAGCCCTGAGCCGATTTGAAAAACGATATCCGGCATATCGGATGGGACTTCTTGTGGAAATGCACTCAATGGGGCATCCCAATTGATACGGAAAAGAAGATGCGATACCGGATCGTATAAAAAAGTATTTTCAGTTTTACTGTGCAATAAAATACGACGATAGATTTTGATCGCAACGCCGCGGTTAAAGAAAAAGGCAGCCAGCTTGAACGCCAATTCGGCAAACCATGTCCCACTTACTGTTTCAAGGTATTTCATATTTTTTGTATCAGGACGATGGGTATAGAAAAAATTAGAGGTCAATCCTCCCTCTCCTGTATTGACTGGAAAATGGCCCATTGTAGCTCCCATAGCAAAGGCACGTATTCCCTCAGGGCTTAAGGCACCATCGCTCATGGCTGATCGAATAATGGGCGTTTTAGATTTAAAAGGTTTAGTGCGGGTTGGTCCAAATGTTATCCCAAGGTCTTGATTAACTTCGGATTCATTCAAAACATGAGAAGAGTGTTTGACAATAAAGCGAGAACCATTAAATGGCTGGGTGAGTGAAAAAGACATAAAGTTGGGAATATTTTTAGCGGCTTTATAAACCCAATCGATTTTATCGCGTGAATCATAAAATGCTTCGTTGGCAAAATATTGGCGCATTGGTTCACGAAGAGCTTCAAACACATAGCGCATGCGCCCAATGATCGGATAATGAACCAGAAGCTGATGCTTGCGCTGTACATAACGGTCATACACAAACAGCATGAGAAGTAAAATAGGGATAATCAAAAAGCCTAATTCAAAAATTTCGCTGATACCTTTGATGAAAAAATGTTCGACCGTTTCGAGTTTTCCTATTATTTCCAACATTTTTAAACCCCTTAGATTGAATCTAATGAGATAATAGTCTCTTTTTGCTCAACTAAATCTTTAATCCATATAGAATTGCTGTTTCTTTCGTTTTCCCCGATTACTGCGCAGTAACGTGCATTAATACGATCGGCACCCTTGAGGTGATTCTTTAGATTTTTTGGCTCATATTCGACTACAGCAGTATGAGTTTGGCGAAATTTTTCGGCACATTTCAGAATAATAGGCAAAGACTCTAGCTCCATCGCTCCAAAATAATAGCCGTTTCGAGCAGGTTCGGGCATAACGATGAGTTCCATAAGACGCTCAATTCCAATGGCAAATCCTACAGCAGGGGTCGGCTTTCCATCTAAAAATTCGATAAGGCGATCGTATCGTCCTCCACCTGCAATGGCACTTTGTGAACCGATGTTGTCGCTTACAAATTCAAAAGCCGTTTTGGAATAATAATCCAATCCGCGTACCAGATTCGTATCGATTTCATACGCAATATTATGATCATCCAAAATAGTTTTCAATGTGTCAAAATCGCTCTGACATCCATTGCACAGCTGATTGATGAGCTTAGGTGCATTGGCGTAGAGATGCTGGCATTTTTCGTTTTTACAATCCAAAACACGGATGGGATTGGTGGCTTTGCGTCGTTGGCAGTCTTCGCATATATTTTCGCCACACGATTCGATAAAAGAGACCAGATTTTCGCGATAGGCGGGCATACAGTTTTGATCACCCAAGGAGTTTAACTGTAAACGGTAGCCAATTCCTAAAGTTTTGAGAATATCTGCCACCATCATAATCATAAGGGCATCTTCGTATACTGAATCCACTCCGAAGCTTTCAACGCCAAATTGATGGAATTCTCTCAAGCGACCCTTTTGCGGACGCTCGTAGCGGAACATCGCACCGTGATAATAAAAGCGGTGAATTCCCCCTTTTTTATCGAGTTTTTGTTGGATAAAGGCACGTACTACTCCCGCTGTTCCCTCAGGACGCAAACATACATCATTATCCCCTTTGTCAGTGAACTGGTACATCTCTTTGCCGACAATGTCACTGCTCTCTCCGACGGAACGTTTGAATAAAGCCGTCTCTTCGAGTAACGGGGTCTCAACATAATGAAATCCATACCGTTTAGCAATGGCTGTCGCGGTGTCTATAAAATAGGTAAAACGTTCATAGTCGTTTGAGAGGATATCATTCATCCCGCGTAGTGATTGAATCATAAGGCTCCTTTGATGAGATTTGCAATCTCGGTTGTAATAGTATCAATAGATTGTGACGCATCGATTACATGGGTTTGAATCCCTAATGCATGTGCTGATTCTATAAGGGCATCTTGTATGGACAGGAGATATTCAATCCCTCGAGATTCGATTGCATCGTGCTCTTTTTGGGATAATCGATAGGTGAGTACTTCGGGGGTAAGCTTCAAAATAAAAACATGTTGTGGAAGATGATTGTCAGTGGCCAAACGATTAAGTTGTACCAGAGTATTGATATCACATACATCTTGCACTGTTGCATAGGCAACTCCCGATACGCATGAGCGATCGGATATGATAAGCGAGTTGAGATTGGGTACGATAATTTGTTGGGTATGTTCTGCACGATCGGCTAAGAACATGAACATCTCTGCATGTTTATTGGTCAATTCACCGTTGAGGATCATAGACCGTATGGTTTGCCCAACATGAGTACCGCCCGGTTCTTTGGTAAAAACAGCATCGGAGAACAGTTGACGCAAAGCATCTATTTGGGTGCTTTTACCAGCAGTATCAATCCCCTCTATGGTAACGTACATGATTTCATACTCCAAATAACATTTTGGACAGAGGCTGGCAGTAAGTGCTCTGTTTTTCCGTTGAATTTTAAAAGATTTCGAACAATGGATGAACTGATAAAGGCATGCTTGAGCTTTGGCATCAAATAGACCGTTTCAATCTCAGGATCTAATGAATTATTTAAATATCCTAATTGCAGTTCAAATTCAAAATCGCTTACAGCGCGAAGTCCACGTATGAGGACGGTCGAATTGAGTGATTTGGCAAGTTCAACGGTGAGATTGTCAAATCCGACAACGCGTATGCGCTCTAGGTCTTTGACCGCAAGTTCGACCATTTTAATACGTTCGCTAAGCTCGAATCTAGGATGTTTGTCAGTTGAATCGGCAACGGCCACAACAACTTCATCAAAAAGCTTCAGTGCCCGTTCGATGATATCAAAATGTCCATTGGTAATAGGATCAAAAGTACCGGGATAAAGGGCTACCTTATGCATTATCACTCCACCGTTTATAGAGATCGTTTTGTATACCCATCAAATCGCACCATTTTCCAATCATAAAGTTTTCCATCTCATCGAGACTCTCTTGTCCTGAGTAATAAGCAAGTACAGGAGGAGCGATAATAACGCCCATCATCGAGAGCTTGTGCATATTTTCCAAAGCGATAGGTGAAAAAGGGATCTCACGAGGAGCTAAGACGAGTGTTCGTCGCTCTTTGATCATGACACTTGCCGCGCGTGTTATCAGATTATCGGCAATCCCACAGGCAATTTTCGCAAGGGTATTCATACTACACGGAACGATTATCATCGCATCCGCACCGTATGAACCTGAGGCAACAGATGCCCAGATTTGATCGTTGGTGTGGAGAGTTGTATTTTCTTCTTTATCGAGGACAATCTGTGCATGATTTGAGACAATAAGATGCTTTTGTATCTGCGCAGGCAGAGCTTTTGCAAATTTTAAACCCAAACTTGCACCGCTGGCTCCGCTGATACCGACGACCACTTTCATTGCAGTTCCACCCGATTTTCTCCGATTATTTTTGCTTTTGCTCTTTTTTTATCGCTTTTCTCAATCGTAATAATATCATACAGTGCCCCTTCTTGCGTGGCAGTGGCGATAAACTCAACGATTACTAGTCCATTTTGCACTTGTACACTTACCTTTGATCCTTTAAGGACAATGGGAAGAGGTTCGAGATGACGATCGACAATAGGGGTATTTTCGCGCAGTGTACGTCGAAAACGCTGTCTGTCGTTGTTTAAACTGCTAATAGGTTTACCACGAAACTGTGTAAATGGGATTACTTTTAGAGATGAATTTGTGGAGGTAAGAACATCATTACGATTAATGTTTTGACTGCTGTGCAGTACAGACAGGGACGCTTCGAGAGAAAAGTCAAAATAACGCCGTACACCGCTATTATCTAGTATGTAAAATATTCCATCATTTTTATCTGTAATGTCGCGATCAAATACAGCTTTGGCATTTTTGGGAATGGATTCGATAAAACCTCGAGGGAAGATGTTTAATGTTTGAATATTCATGGTAGGGTATGCAGAGATGAACACATCCACGAGCTGTTGTTTTAAAGGGGAAACATCCAGTGTAGATTCTTTTGTGAAATTGACATAGCGGACTTTTTCAAGATCAATATGGCATCCGTTAAGTTCATAGGTTTTGGCAATAATCTGTGCATTTATCCGATAAGTGCTTTTGCCATCGGGTATCTGTAAAATCTCAAAACGTTTGGAACATCCGCTTATGAGATCTGAAGAGTATATTGTCGGCTCTTTGAATGTATAGGTTTGCTTGAGGATATCGCATTGGGCGGTTGCGAAAAAAAGAGAAAGTAAAATTAAGAATTGTAAGTACATAAGTATGATTTTACCATATCTTAGGGAAATTTTAAAAGTTATAAATACTATATTATTTGTTTTTGTGATACTATATTAGTTATGAATAAACTTTTAGTCACATTTATTTTTATTACCATGATGTTTTCCTCGTGTTCGTTTATATAAGGTAAGTGTACAATGATTAATTTATCAGTCAAAGTCATATTAAACAATTTATCAATGATTGCAGACACGCCTGAGTCTACGGATGAGGAAAAACTTGCACACAGTTTTTTAATTTATCTCGGTCTTTTTATGTCTTTTGGAGGGATTGTCTGGGGAACTATATCCGTCATGTCAGGTCTTGTCTATCAATCGTTGATTCCGTTTGGATATGCGTTTATAACAGCCGTTAATTTTATTTATTTGTATTATTCAAAAAATTACAACATTTCTCAAAACATTCAACTTTGGATTAGCCTATTACTGCCGATTATGTGCCAAATTTCATTGGGTGGCGTTGTCGCAACCGGTGGTGTCGTTTTGTGGTCAATTTTGACGATATTGGGAGGATTCACTTTTCTTAAAAAATCGATTACTGTTCGATGGTTCATTGCCTATATTGCGTTGCTTATCATCAGTGGCATTATGGATCGCAATATTGAGAGTTTAGGTATTTATGTTCCAATAGTATCCCATGAACTCAGTGTCGTATTTTTTACTATTAATATTATTTTGATATCCAGCAGCATATTTGGACTGTTTTATTATTTTGTCTACAGTCACCAGGAGATGCAAAAAAAACTTCGTATTCTTGCGAACACAGATCCTCTTACGGGATTGCCAAATCGCCGTGCATTTTTCACCAATGCGGAAATAGAATTTAAACGTGCCAAGCGGTATGATCGCCCATTTGGTGTGATGATGATTGATATTGATTATTTTAAAAATATAAATGATACCCATGGTCATGGTGTAGGTGATGAAGTTTTGCAGATATTTTCCAAACTCTTGATGCGATACAGTCGTAAAGTTGATTTATTGGGACGTTATGGAGGGGAAGAATTTATTGTATTATTACCAGAAACATCACTCAAAGATGTTCGTGTACGTGCTCAGCGAATGATTGAAAAGACAAATGCATTGGTTATCCATACTCCGCAAACAAATTTTTCTTTTTCGATCAGTGTAGGAATCACTCAACAGCACTATGATGATGACACCTTATCCTCAATTTTAAAGCGTGCTGATAACGCGTTGTACAAGGCAAAAGAATTAGGACGTAATCAAGTACAAGAAAAATAAGCCGTTCTACTTGTTGTTTCCAAAATAAATTTCCACTCCAACACGAATAATATGATTGGGTTTATATTTGTATTGTTCATGATAGGATATTTGCGGATCGATTTGGTAAAAGACATAATCTTTCCATAAACGATGACGCCATGTGACCCCCACTGTGTACTCATAAATTCCCTTTTGAAGGTGGGTGGTATTGTTGTCATAGAAGCTTCCCAGGTCTTTTGTCCGTCCGTTCATACCAACGTAATAGTTTAAGCTGACATCATCACGGTATGCGTTTAAATAGGAGAGCTGTGACAGATAATGCATCCCTTTAATCTCACTGTTTGTTGAGCGTTCCAACAGTAACCGTATCATTTCTGTATGGGATATTTTACGATCAAAATAAAGGTCTGTCCATTCATCGAATTTATCTCTTGCGGAGTATTTGAAAGTTTGGACAGGTCTGACGAGCCAATTTTCAAAATAAAGAGGGTATTCGATATTGGTTTTAATATAAGGGTTGTCTATACCCGAGATACCGATCGATGCACGTGAAAACAAACCTTTATATAGAGAATTCATGTAGTATTTCAATCCAATACCACTATCTTCATGTCTTACATTGTTAAGACTCATGATCCCATCTTCATCTCGTCCTATGAATAGTTGTAATTGTTTTTGGGTTTTAGGTAGTCTTAATCGAGCGGTTACACCGTTGAAAAGAGCAGACTTGCCTCGTTCGTTGTACTCATATCCGCCATGAATTTTTACATAACTGCGATTGGTGACATCCAAATAGGTTTCATCTTTGAAAAAGTCATTAAATCCAGTGGAGAGTAAGAAGGTTTCTTTTCTCTCATCAGAGGGAGCTTTTCTGTTATCGTTTTCATCAGTGGTATTTTTGTCATTTTCGTCACATATCAAACGGTCAAGATTAGAAGAAACAATACTTACTTTTTTGGATAAATGCTGTTCCAGATCGTCCATGTGTGTTGTGAACCAGCTTAGTTCACCGGACTGGGTCTCATTTTGTTGTACGCTCAGAGAATCCAATGATTGCGAATAAACAGTCGTACAGATGAGTAAAAAAGAAAGAAGTGATCTAGGATACATAGAGTTCCTTTTAAAGTACATCTGTATATTCTAAAATAATATAACCAAAACTAATATTAAATGTGGTTATAAATTTATGTGGGTTAAAGAGCTTGCCAATTTACTGTCTTAAAATTACTGTCTAAAATGGTCGGGGTAGCTCTTATTTGGGCATCACGAGCCACTGACTTTTGTTGCTCTATGGTTTGAGTCAACTGTTTTTCTTCATCGGCACTTAGTATCAGGTTTTTATACTCGGTTGAACCATTTGCAATGGCTACTAGCCGCTGTCCCATTTGATTGGCGTCTTTACCGTTGAGTATCCATTTGCTCATAGGTATTGCTTGGGTATGAAATGGCAACGGGTATAGAAATATTTTGAAGGTGTATTTGTCCTTGAGCGTTTCCATTTTTCTTTCAAAATCTTTACAGTAGGGACATTCTGGATCGGTGAACGCATACAAGACCTTACTTCCTGTCCCATAACTGAATGCTTCTTTGCCTGTTAGTATGTTTTTATCGATTGGAAAAGAAACTTTTTCTTTCGTATCGGTATAGATCGCGTTACCCATTATGAGGATTTTTTTATCTTTGGTAACGTAAAAATCAAAAGGATTTTTTGGCTGGCCGGGTGGTGGATTGGTTGGTTCCCCTTTGACTAGGTAGATGCTTCCCTCATCTTTGACCTTGAGTATATTGATTTGATTGTCTTGGATGATGCTAAGGGCTCTTAGTTCAGTGATGAGCGCATCGTTTGCTATAAGAATAGATGCTGTTGCAAGCAATGTCAGTAGAGTTTTTTTCATCTATTTTCCTTTTTTATCATTCTATCAAACTTTTGATGTTTTATGACTCCAATAACTAGCCAAGATTGCACCTGATATATTGTGCCAGATACTAAACAGCGCTCCCGGTAATGCGCTTAGGGGTGAGAAATATTTGAGCGCCAGCGCTACGGCGAGCCCAGAGTTTTGCATTCCGACTTCGATGGCAACGGTACGACGGATTTTTTCATCATATCCCAATAGGGCAGTGATTGTATATCCACTGAAAAGTCCTATAGTATTGTGCAGTATTACCGCACACATCACTACTGGCCCAATGTCTTTCATATTGTCATGATTGAGGGATACCACTATGGCAATGATGATTAGAATAGAGATCATCGAAGCAGTTGCGAGATAAGCTTCATTTCGCTGAATTGTGTGATGAAAGAAGCGATTTAATACGGTACCTAAAAATACAGGAAGAAGGACAATTTTTAATATACTTATCAACATATCCAGTACAGGTACATCCAAACTTTGCCCAACATACATATAGGTAAGTATAGGTGTTGCAATGACACTAAGCAGTGTTGAAACCGTGGTCATAGTGATGGAAAGCGCTACATCACCACGAGCCATATAAGTGATAACATTGGAAGCGGTACCGCCTGAAACCGAGCCAACCAATACCATACCGATGGTGAGCTGATCACTTAAACCAAAGAGTTTTGATATGAGCAATGCAGATAATGGCATGACTGAAAATTGAAGAATTAGACCCACTGAAATGAGTTTGGGAGTTTTAATAACTCGTAGAAAATCATGGCTGGTGAGAGTCATCCCCATGAAAAGCATAATGCCCATCAGCAAATAGGTAATAAGGGCTGAAAACGAAGTAAATAATACGGGAAAAAAATAAGCCATTGCTGAAAAAACAATAGCCCATAGAGGGAAGAGGGAGTTGATGTGTTTAATCATTAATTAAACACTTAGCCTCTTGCAGTTACTTCGAGCAAGTGATAACCAAATTGTGTTTTGATAGGACCGTATAAAACACCTACATCACCATTGAATACTGCTTTATCAAATTCAGGAACCATTTGGCCAGGACTGAACTTACCCAGATCTCCGCCTTTACGCCCTGAAGGACATTTTGAGTGCTCAGCAGCAGTACTTTCGAATGATTCACCGTTCTCGATTGCTCCCTTTAGTGTATTACACTCCTCTTGGGTAGCTACTAATATATGTCGTGCGGTTGCCCATGCCATCATATGATCCTTTAATATTTTCATGAAATTTTACTCTATTTTTACTTTGCTGCACAATACTCATAAACAAAAGCGAAGAGAGAAATGTCTACTGATCGAGTATCTCTTCGGTTTCGACCCGGATATAGGAGCTTTTTCGGGTTTCGGCAAGGATCTGCTTCAAACGGATTAAAACTGCATTGGGCGTTTTTGTGGTGTCAAAAGTATCCAGTGCAATGCAGCTGGTTTGGTTGTTTAAAAATTGGTCAAGATCGGATAAAATATTTTGTGATGCTTTGTAGGCATTTTCCTGTGACGTAAAGGAAAAAATAATAAAATAGTGGTTGTCATCCAACGGTATGATTTGATCGGTGATTCTGATGTATTTGGACAACTCGATGACATTTACCGGTTTTTCATGATATAGCAATGCAAACGTCGCATCGACATTAAATCGGTCAAAAGTATAATACGTTTTTTTTACGAGTACACTGACCCGATTTAAGATGTCAAAACTCATGAAGTTCCAATCTGTGATTTATTGTAGTATAACATATAACGCATCTTGGAGATATAAGTTTTTAGAAGCTGTTGAAAAGAGAAAAAAGATGCTCTTTAAAGTAGATCAGCCCCTTTTTGGGTTAATGCCAATGTCACTCCATCGGTTTGTACTTCGAAGATTCCCTCGTTGGTCAGATCATCCATCGCTCTTGTAAAAAATTTGTCTTGTTTTGGATCCAATTTTTTCAAAATGGCTTTGATAACATCTGCCTTGGTCATAATATGCCCTTTGGCTGCATTGCTGGATTTAAACCAATTTATAAACATCATTTTGATTTCATTGACTTGGAGAGTTTCTGCGTTCTCTTTTTTTGGCGGTGCTTTACGCGCAAAGTTCTGAGGAGGATTTGGATAATTTCTTTTTGGTATTGTTTTTCTATCGGTGTATGAGGGTTTGATGATGGTTCCTTGAATATTGTGTAATCAGTTATGTAATTGTATTGAGTTTTGCTTAATGACTCTCTACTACCCTTTTTATACTTTTTGGCCTTCAAGTCAACTATCATTGAAATTTCGTTAAGATAGTGAATATGAATTAACTAAAGGATACTTATGCGATTTTCGTTGCTTGGACTTATTGCACTTTTAAGCTTGAGCGGATGCGCTGATAAAGGGGCATTTGATCTTTTTACGATGGATAAAGCGCATGAGCGTTCCGTTGAGCAGTTACGAACGGGAAGTATTATCCTCTCTTTAGAAACCAAGGCGATTGTCTCTGCTATTTATTTGAACCCTGTGTATCCTGAACAATATAAAGATGGAGAATCTTTTATAGCGGCTATTTATTTTGAAAACGATATGCGAAGTGTTAAAAAACGGGACTTTAAGGATATCGGCTACCATTTGACACTCAACGGCAAAGAGCCTTTAGAAATAGAAGAATTAGCTGAAAAAGATCTTCGACGAAATCTTATACCGGTTCGCAATACATGGAACCGATTTTATCTGGTAAAGTATAAAAATTTTAGTGAGGGAACTTTAGCGCTTGAGCTCGAAAATAATCAGACTGGCTCGGTTGTACTAAATTATCAAAAAGGGAAGTGATTTTCACTTCTTCTCCCAAAATCTTTTTATAGATGACATAGTTGGCAAGCACTCGTTTGCCATATTCTCTGTTCTCATCATTTCCCATGAGCTCCATACTTAAAAATGGCTCATACGTTCCCGGTAAAAAGCGTCCACCTTCTGTCAAGAGGCGTTTAGTAGAACCAAGACCTGCATTGTAGCCATACGCAATGAGGGTAGGGTTGTAGAGTCTGTCTTCTAAATGTTTAAGATGCGAAATGGCATAAGCGATACTAAGTTCAGGCTTTAGCATATCAAAATAGGTTGTTGGTTTGAGTGGATGGACTTTACTGATGGTATCCACGTTAAACGGCATGATCTGCATAAGTCCCAAAGCAAATGATCGTGAGATAAGCCCGGGAATAAATCGAGTTTCTTGACGCATGAGTGCATACAAAAGTGCTTTTTTGTCATTACTGATGTTCGTCATGTATTGGTCGTACGCCATCGTGAAATTATGGATATACGGTTCATAGGTGCGTTCCAGCACGTATCCCTGAATCGCCATGGATTCATTGCCATCACTGCGGTCGATGAGGTTGCTAATCGTTTCTGGTTTCGAATTCATGATCTCATTGGAAAAACTTCTCCATTCAAACGGATCGATCCCTTTGACACTGTCGGTGCGATCCGTCGTTGGTAAAGAGGTGAAATAGTTTTCTGTCGGCAAATTGAGAAGTTCACGGGCATAGAGGACATACATGTTGATGTCCAGACTTTGGGAGAGCTCTTTGAGATATTCTTGATCTTTGGTGATCTGATAGAGCCAAAACAGAGCTTTGTCCTTGTCAATCGGGGCATAAAAACGTGACTTAGCCTCTTTGAGATGATCGAGGGCAATGCCGAGTTTGCCGTATTTGATTGAATTCATTGCTAAAAAGAAATGGGTCTGAGGATCAAATCTTCCGCCTGTAAGATCGGAGAGTGATAGTTGTAACTGGCCCATTTTTGGTTCACTGACGGTCAAATGGACAATGGTAGCAAATGAATCCAAAGCGGACAAGGCAATAAGGACTTCAGGCGTTAACGTATGGTTAAAATGTTCATAGCGATAGTTTGGCCCGGCCAGGCGAAATAAAGTAGTCTCATTTTTTAGATTGTCCAAAGCAGTGTAAAAACTGTCTTGATTCATAGTACGCAGCCACTGCGTATTTCCGAATTTATTATTTAATCGCGTGGCAATCGTTTCACGCTCTTCATTTTTGAGTGCCGCAGCTTTTGCGGGGGTTAAGCCAAGCATCAGACAGTCATCTTCAGGAATCAGGGGAAGATTACAGGCGGGCTCTTTCATACAATTTACGGTGTATTTAATCTCTGCTTCATTGGTTTTTGATGCATAATCAAAAAGAAATCTTTCATTGACGTATTCGACTTGGTAGAATGCATCATTGGCTTGCGATGAATTGATGTCCTGATGCAAAAACTGCCAAATCAAGAAGTTCTTTTGTCGTGAAGCGGGTTTGTCATTGATCTCTGCCAGCGTGATTCCCCAACTGGCAGATACAATCAGTAGGGTTAAAAGTAAAGAACGTTTCACCCTAAAACCACCGCATTTATGAGATTGACCAATATAACATCGATAACTTGAAGCAGGATGATGATGATCAAAGGGGCAAGATCCAATCCGTTGAAAACGGTAGGCATCACGCGTCGTACCAAACGGTAAGCAGGCTCTGTCAAACGATAAATGATCTGTACGATCGGGTTATAAGGGTCAGGACGTACCCAGGTCAAAAGAGCGCCTATGATAACGATCCAAATGTATACGCTCATCAGTGAGTGTACGATGCCGCCAATGCCGCTTACAATTCCATCAATCGGGTTCATTTTACTACCTCTTTCAAATAATTTTTTAAATGCTCATACAGATCACCCATCTCAGGGCCGTGTTCGCAGCCGCCGATAAGAATACGCAACGGTTTAAAGAGATTTTTTCCCTTAAGTCCGCTGTGTTGGATTAAATAGGCTTTATACGATTCATAATCGTCATAATGAGGTGCTTTGAGCGTCAAGTCGCGTAAAATATCAAACCCTTCTTTGTACTCGTCCGGAACGATTTTAGGAGAAAAAATGGCACTGATTTTAGTACGGAGTTCTTTGAGAGTTGGTGCTTCATCCAAAAAGAGTTTCGCCAATCGTCCAATTTCTTCATCCGCAAATCCGACGTAGCGTGAAAGCTCTTTTGGGTCCATCATTTTAAGATGTTCACGATTGATAAACTTGAGCTTGTCGATGTCAAAATGGGCAGGTGATTTTGAAATGGTGCCCAAATCAAACCAGGTAATGGCATTTTTAAGGGTAAAAATCTCGTTGGGTGTTTTGTTGCCGATTAAAATCAAATAATTCATAATGGCTTCGGGTATAAAGCCCTCTTCAAGAAGCCATTTGACACTGGAGGCATCATCACGTTTGGACATCTTTTTACCCTCATTGTTGAGAATGATCGGTAAGTGGGCATACTCGATTTTTTTGTCGTACCCGAGTGCTTGATGGATGGCGATCTGTTTGGGGGTATTGCTAAAATGATCTTCTCCACGGATAATGAGGGAAACATCGCTGAGCATATCATCTACGGCACAGGCAAAATTGTAGGTTGGGTACTTGTCGGTACGCATGATGATAAAACTATCAATGTCATCAGGGGCAAAGGAAGACTCTCCTTTGATAATATCCTGTACGCTGATACTGTGGGAAGGCTTTTTGATCCGAATGGTAAATGGGGCCATATTGTCGATCACTTCTTCGGCATGAAGGTTTTCACAAGTGCCGTCATAACGATAGGCTTGTTTAGCTTCTTTGGCAGCATCGCGTTTTGCTTCGAGTGTTTCGGGCGTACAAAAACAGCTAAACGCTTTTTTATCGTGTAATAGCTGAAGCGCCATAGCACGATGAAATTTTAAATTATTGCTTTGAAGCTGGTGTTCTTCGTGTTCAATGCCAAAAAGAGCCAAGAGTTCTAAGATTTCATTCTCTTTTCCCTCGATGTTACGTTCTTTATCGGTATCCTCGATGCGTACTAGCAGGGGTTCATTTCGTTTTTTAGACATAATATGATTAAATAAAGCGACCCGAAGATTGCCAATGTGCATATCTCCTGTCGGGCTTGGGGCAAAGCGAAGCATTAAAATTCCTATAAATATTTTTGAAATTTTACCCTAATGCTCATTATATGCGCATTTTAATCAATATTTTGCACTAGACTCTTTAGAACACGCTACAATAAAGCAATTATTTTACACTAAAGAGTTTTTGTATGCCAATGGAGAAGATCAGTAAATATACCAAATTTTTTGACCTGTTGGTTATTGGTGATGAAGAGAATAGCCGTTTTATTTGTACTACAGGATTAGAGTATTTTCGCTCCATGCGTCGCATTGACTTTTCTGAGATAACATCGGAAGCTTTGTCGTGTCATATTCTTATCGTTAACGGTTCTTTAGCAAATATATCCACATTGGCTATACATGCATTGGCGGGTCAAATACAGCGTCTTGAAACCTTTCTGCTCTCCGATGACGTAGATATTTCGTTGTATAAAGAGGCATTGCATTTTAGAGCGGGGTATGTGGGAAAATACATTTCCAATGAGCAAGAATTTGTCACCATGATGCTTTCTACTTTGCCCAATGTTATTAAAAAACACAATGAGTCGTTGGTATCTTTAAACTATAAACAGGTTGTGGATCATACGTCGCATATGTATTGGATTTATCGCGGGAACAAAGGGACATTTGCAAATGATGCGTTCAAAGAGTTTTATGGTCTTTCAGCACTCAATGCATTTGATGATTCTGATACTGCCCAGTTTTTAAAACAGATTTCGACTCCTGAAATACGTGAATTGATCAATCATAGAAAAATCACTGAATCATTTTTGGTGGATGCACATAAAATCAGTGATAATGAAGTATTAGTAGAGATGAGTCCCATAGGGGGAGCATTTAAAAAATCAGAAAAACTCTTTCTGAATCGGATTAATTTTATTGAGATTCTAAAAGATGCTTTTGTGGTGCATAAGCAAGAGAGCGAACCGATTCCTGTGATTATCATCATGATAGAAAATGAAGAGAAAGTGATTGAAGAATTCGGCGAAGACGTCTACAATGAGATATGCATACAAATTTTTGATATGGCCAAAAAACATTTTAATGCTATGGCCAATATTGCGCTTTGGCACAAAGATGTTTTCACCATCATTGATGAAGGGGTTTCCCTGGATGAACTCAAAAAAAGTCTGGAACGGCTGCATGAAAATGTAGCTGCCCAAATTTCGGTGAACGGAGCGACTCCTATCCTGGACTCTTTTGTTATTGATATGTCTAAACTGGAATTAAACAAAGCGATTAATATCATCGACCATATCAATCAAAGAGAACTGATTGCGAGTGATTTGTCTCATCTGGTGTATCATGAAGTCTCTTTTGATGATAAATCACTGGATAGTAAAGATCAGGCATTACATTACTTAGAAAAGTTATTTTTATCAAAGTCACAAGTGAAGTTGCTTAATTTTTACAAAGGGATACGTATCAATACCATAGCGCAAATTATTAAAATTTCCGATGGTATGGTGTATGTGGCCATTGAAAAAATCCAAGGGTATGCGATGCAGGTTGAAAAAAGTATCGTTATTCAAGCCACGAATCTCCCATTTGACATTGTAGGTGAGATTAAGATTGTAGACATTGGGAGAAAAATAGCAGTTTTCCGTAACTTTTTACCTTTAAAGGTCTCTGCAAACAGTCGGCAACATATTCGTATTCAAAGCGATCATCGAATGCACCTAACGATGAATGCCCTGAAAAGTATTATTTCAGCGTCTATATTGGATATTTCCATCAAATCCATAGCCTGTAGAGTAAATAATTCAAGAGGTATCCCTCCGATAGGAACCCTGGTTACTTTGCAGTTTCATCTCCCCTCAAAGCGTTCGGAAGATGGTGTGGTGAGTATGATAGTAACAGGAAATATCGAGTTTATCAAGGATGAGGGTGAATATACGAAAGTAGTGGTCCTTCTTGATTTGGAAGAGCCGTATGAGAGCTTTTTGATTGAATATCTTTATGCCCGACAGCAAGAACTTATCAGTGAGATTAAATCAATCGTCAACAAGCTGTAGTCTTTAATATTTTAGTGCGTATGAGGATGGATATGTCCATCACACTGTTCATCGCTGTGTGCGTATTTTGAGGTTTCAGGTTGCAGTAAAACATGCGTTGCTCCGGCATGTGAGAGGTCATGGCGTAAGTGTTCGATGATGGTTTCAATCTCACCAAGCGTAAGTGCTTCATTTAATACGATATGAGCAGAAAAATAGCGTTCTTTACTGGAAGGTCGGATGAGGTGAATATCATGGGTTTGAATCACCATGGGATGATTGTTTAGAACATTTGTTAGTTTAGCTACCATTACTGGATTGGAACGATCCATCAAGCTTGAAAATGATTGAGAGATAAGTTTTGCACTGGCGATTAAAATCACTGCCGCAAAGATGAGTGATAAAACAGAATCGATCCACGGTATTCCCCACAAAATCATAGCACCACCGCCCAGTACAACCGCGAGAGAGAGCACCGCGTCACTTGCCATATGCCAAAATGCGGCACGGACATTGAGATCGTGGTGATGGTGTGCATCGTCGTTTTCACCGTGTTCATGAATATGAGCATGAGCATGTCCACCTAGTATTACGGCACTTACAGTATTTACAACCAGCGCGACTCCTGCTGTTATCATGGTCAGCCATCCATCAACGGGCATGGGATGGAGTAGCCGATCCACTGCCTCGACAGAGACCCATATCATCAAAAGCGATAAGAAGCTCGCATTGATAAACGTCGCCATCATCTCACTGCGTACATAGCCGTAAGTCATGGTGGAAGTAGCGGCGCGCGTTCCAAGACCCAGGGCAATAGCCGTTACGATGAGAGCGAGAACATCACTGAGGTTATGCCACGCGTCCGAGAGCAAGGCAAGGGAGCCGCTGATGACGCCGACGGTGCTTTCGACAATGACAATAAAAATATTGAGGATAATAACCAAGGCGATTTTGCGTTGATCATGTGAGAGATTTGAAAATACGGAGGAAATGGACATGGAAACTCTTTAGACTTAATTATAAGTTATAGTAGAGTATTTTCCTATAAATTAGCTACAAAGTTCTTGTTGAATGATCAGTAATAGGTTTTTTTCAATAAGATCAAGGGTTCTAGCATATTCTTCGACTTCTTTTCCACTAGGGTCTTCAAATGCGACATGGATAGTTTTGACAGCTTTAGGAAACATCGGGCACGTCTCATGGGCATGATCGCAGACGGTGATGACAAGATCAAAAGGGGTATCGATAACGGTATCAATCACTTTGGAGTGGTATTCGTCTCTCCAGTACCCTTTTGCTTCCAATAGAGCTTGTGCATTCGGATTCACTTTACCGCTTGCTTTAACTCCCGAACTTTGTGCAAAGACACAATCACCCATTTTGGCATTGATAAGCGCTTCGGCCATGATCGATCGGCAGCTGTTACCTGTGCAGAGGATCAATACATTTTTCATAGTTTACATTCTCCTGTTTGTTTGATGAGTGGGGGAAGATCAATTCCCAATGAGGATATTTCCTCTAATGCTTGGAGGCGAAAACGATCAAGCGGTGAGCGTATCGAATAATAGGCCCATGTCCCTTGACGCTCCACACGTAAAAATCCTGCCTCTTTGAGTATTTTGAGATGACGTGAGAGGCGTGACTGAATCATCCCGAAACTCTCTTGCATATCACAGACACACAAAGGTCCATGAAGGTTTAAAAAGGACAGTAGTCGTACACGGGTTTCGTCATTGAGTGCCGATACGGTTTCTAAAAAAACATCCATTGCGTTAGCTACAACTTCCGCCCGTAGACCATTTTCCGTCTTTTGAAAACGATGGCTGACAGCATCCTGTTCCGCCGGTAAATTCATCCCCGCCAAAGACTTCGATTTGTTCCATCGTATGGTAGTTTTCCCAGATGATGTTCTGAGGATCTTCGACCCAGTATTTTTTACTGGATGCATAACAGCACTGCGCCTCTTCTTGTTTTTCGCCTGCGATGTTGCCATCAATGAGACGCTGTTCGATCACTTCCAGCGCTTCATCGCTGTCGACTTGGATACCAAGATGGTTAAGACCGATCTTATCACGGCCACTTGATATGGCAAAATTGATATAGGGATCATCCAAAAGCCACTGCAGGTAATCTTCTTTTACTTTGGTTGGCTCACTGCCAAAGAGGGTAGTATAAAACTGACGGTTTTTTTCGAGGTCTTTGACACTGATGTGTAAATGTAAACGTTTCATGATGACTCCTTGATTTATGAAAGTGTAACGAAATAAAAATAATATATCAAGATATATTGATATTATGATACAATTCCCCCAATTAAGTCTTGGAGAATGATGATGGCATTGGCAGTCGGGGTGTTTTTGGCAACACTTGTTTTAGTAATATGGCAGCCTAGAGGGTTGAAAATCGGTACGACGGCAGTTGCTGGTGCACTTGTCGCACTGGCATTGGGAGTGGTGAGTTTTGCTGATGTCATCACTGTCACCTCCATCGTGTGGGATGCAACCTTGGCCTTTATCGGGATAATCCTTCTTTCGATGGTACTTGATGAGATCGGATTCTTTGAGTGGGCGGCATTGAAGATGGCACGTCTTTCGGGAGGTAACGGACATTTAATGTTTGTCTATATTCTGATTCTCGGAGCATTGGTAGCGGCGTTTTTTGCCAATGACGGTGCCGCATTAATCCTCACCCCTATCGTATTGGCAAAAATGAAATATTTGAAGTTAAAACCGCTCTCTATGTTCGCCTTCTTGATGGCGGGGGGATTTATCGGAGACAGTGCTTCTAATCCGCTGGTTATTTCAAATCTGACCAATATTGTTACGGCAGGGTATTTTCAGATCGGCTTTTGGGAATACGCTAAAATGATGTTCTTACCGAATCTGTTGAGTATCATCGCTTCGATAGGCGTATTGTGGATCTATTTTCGCAAAGATATTCCAAAGCATATCGATATTTCCCAACTTTCATCTCCTGAATCAGCGATTAAAAACATGACGATGTTCCGTCTCAGCTGGTGGTTCTTGGGTCTGTTAATGGTAGGGTATTTTATCGGTGATGCGTATCATCTTCCAATCTCGGTATTTGCTTTGGGCGGTGCACTTGTATTTCTATCTATTGCTACTTATTTCAAGGCTACAAAACCCATTATGACGATTAAAGCCGCACCATGGCAGGTAGTGTGGTTTAGTATCGGGCTGTATGTTGTTGTGTACGGGCTTAAAAACGGTGGATTGACAACGTATCTCGCCCAAGTGATTACGCAGTTACAAAGTATGGGAAATGTTTATGCTGTTATCGGAACGGGCTTTCTCTCTGCGATTCTTAGCTCCGTGATGAATAACATGCCCACAATTATGATCATGGACATTGCGATTGCAGACGCTGGCAACATTGCATTAGCCTATGCCAATATTATCGGATGTAACTTGGGGCCTAAAATGACACCGATCGGTTCACTCGCAACCTTGTTGTGGCTCCATGTTTTGGCGCAAAAAGGGGTCAAAATCGGATGGGGCGAGTATATGAAAGTAGGATTAGTGATAACGCCTCCTGTCTTGTTAGTAGCATTGATCGGATTATTGTAAGTTTTTTTACCTCTAAATCTTACGAAAGCTGTAAGAGACTTAACCGTACAATGCGCACATGAAAACAAACCCTTCCGAAACTTTTAAATTTTTACCTACTACCCGTGCTGAAATGGATGCACGCGGCTGGGATCAATGCGACGTGATCCTTATCAATGGCGATGCGTATATTGATTCCCCTTTTATCGGGATAGCGGCGGTCGGGCGGATTTTAGAGCGTGAGGGGTATCGTGTAGGTATCATCGGTCAGCCTGATGTTACGAGTGATGTGGATATCAAACGTCTGGGTGAGCCTCGTTTGTTTTGGGGCGTGAGCGGCGGAAGTGTCGATTCGATGGTCTCCAACTATACCGCAACCAAGAAATTCCGTAATAGCGATGATTACACACCGGGAGGTGTCAACAACAAACGTCCCGACCGTGCGACGCTGGTCTATACCAATCTTATCCGTCAATATTTTAAAAATACGGTTCCTATCGTTTTGGGCGGGATAGAAGCAAGTCTGCGCCGTGTGACCCATTATGACTACTGGACGAACAAACTGCGTAAACCCATCCTCTTTGATGCCAAAGCCGATTATTTGATCTACGGGATGGGTGAGGGTGCGATTATCGCTTTGCCAAAGGCGCTGGAGAGAGGAGAATCACCTCATAATATACGCGGTGTGTGTTACATCTCCAAAGAGCCTCGCAAAGATTATCTGACACTGCCATCGCACAAAGAGTGTTTGGAAGACAAAGAAAAATACATCGATTTGTTTGATGCATTTTATGACAATAACGATCCAATCTCAGCCGAAGGATTGTGTCAAGAGGTGGATGGTCGTTACAGTATCCAAAACCCTCCTGCCGATTATCTCGATGAGAACGAGATGGATGCCGTATCAGCGCTTCCATTTACCCGCGAATTGCATCCGTATCACCAACCGCAAGGGACAGTGAAGTGTTTGGAGACGATCAAATTTTCCATTATGACCCATCAGGGGTGCTGGGGAGAGTGTAATTTCTGCGCCATCGGGGTGCATCAAGGGCGCACGATCCGTACCCGCAGTGAAGAGTCAATTATTAAAGAGGCAACACAATTTACCGAATATAAGGATTTTAAAGGCATTATCAGCGATGTCGGAGGTCCCACGGCAAACATGTATGGCTATGAGTGCAACAAAAAGCTCAAACATGGCACCTGTGCCCACCAGCGCTGTGTGGATGATACCCATTTATGTAAATCGATGAAAGTCGATCATACGCGTGTTATTAATCTTTTGCGTCGTCTACGTGAAGTGCGGGGAATCAAAAAAGCATTTGTAGCATCAGGGGTACGTTATGACCTGATCAATGAGGATAAGAAGCAAGGGTATGAATATCTCAAAGAGATGGTAAAACACCATATCTCAGGACAGATGAAAGTAGCACCCGAACATACGTCGGATCATGTATTGCATCTGATGAACAAACCGGGGAAACAAACACTCGTTGATTTTAAAAAGCTTTACGATCAGCTCAACCGAGAAGAGGGAAAAAAGCAGTTTTTGACCTATTATCTCATCGCAGCCCATCCTGGATGTACTGAAAAAGACATGCATGACCTTAAACGCTTTACAAGTGATGAGCTCAAAATGAATCCTGAACAAGCACAAGTATTTACACCGACGCCGGGTACCTATTCCGCAGTGATGTATTACACTGAAATGGATCCAAAAACGAGACAAAAGATCTTCGTAGAAAAAGATACCGCCCGTAAGGAAAAGCAAAAACAGATTGTTGTCCAAAAAGACAATTTTAAAAGCGGATTTGGGAGTTAGAAGAGAATAGGGCAAGAGGCTAGGTACAATGCTCAGCCTCTCTTAGATTTTTATTTACTAAATTTAGTAACCCATAAATCATGGATGTTACAAAAGCTCATCGCATATAACTCCGTATATTTACCTTCAATCTCATACGTTGAAATGGCTTTTGCATCGCGTGGAAAAAAGATTTGCTCTCCTAAAACATTACCGTTGCCATCAAGAAGTGAATGTTTGACAATGTAGTGCGCTTCAGACATACCATGTTTTGTTTCCACGGTAACCTTATTGCCCTCTATAGTAACAATAGGTGCATGACTTCCAGCCTTACCTTCCCATCGTCCTTGATGCTCCTTAGTATAGGCAAAAATATTTGCTTTTGAATTTTCGGCAGCAGATGCCGGCAAAACAGTAGCGGCCACAAGTCCTGCTGAAGCTACCAATGATGTTTTTAAAAAATCTCGACGTTCTTGCATTTTTTATCCTTGATTATAGTTTCTGTAATATAGCAAGTAATAACTTAAGTATATTATTACCGTATTTTAATTCTTTATGACATCATATCCGGCAGGAATAGAGGGCTGAAAACGGCTTGAAGGAATAGCTAAGTTTTGGGCAGGTTTTAAAAACTGTATGGTGACCTTGTTGTCGTAGCCATCGGTGTATTGAATCATGCTGAGTAAATCATTTTTAAATATGATGGTATAGGTTTGCCCATTTACAGTGGCTTTGTAGTGATCGTTATCGATTTTTTTGGCTTTTTTGATAATCTCTAAAAAGTCGATTTCATCTCCCAGTGAACGCACAGTTGCCTGCTCGAGCTGCGGTTCGAGGATCACCAAACGTTTACCGCTGATATAAACGCTTTTTTGGATCGGTTTTTGATAGGACCACAGTGCGTTTTGAGGTTTACTCGCCCACAGCTCACCGCGGTAAACGATCACTTTGCCATGTTCATCGACAATACGTTGCTCAAAAGAAGAATTAAAGGAGTTGATGTCTTGTGGAGAAGCAAACAGGGTGAGGGTTAATAAAGAGAATAAGGGTAAAAAGCGCACAAATTTCCTTGTTGTAATAGATAAAGAATTGTACCATCATACCCATTAACCAAAACAATAGTATACCTGTGTTAAAATCAGCGACTTTTTAGATACAGAACTTATGAAGGCAATCAATGCTCCAATCATTTATGGGAAAACTCTTTGGCACAAAAAACGATCGTGAAGTTAAAAAATATCTTTCACGTGTCGAGCAAATCAATGCGCGTGAAGCACACTTTGCAAATTTAGATGATGCGTCACTCCAAAACGCGTTTGCTCTTTTAAAAGAATCCGTACAAAATGGAACCCAAACATTGGACAGTGTCCTGGTTGACTCTTTCGCCATTACCCGCGAAGCAAGCAAGCGTGTATTAGGTATGCGCCATTTTGATGTCCAGCTCATCGGTGGTATGGTACTGCATGACGGTCGAATCGCTGAGATGAAGACAGGTGAGGGGAAAACCCTTGTTGCAACGCTTGCAGTTATTCTCAATGCGATGAGCGGTAAAGGGGTTCACGTAGTTACGGTCAATGATTACCTTGCCTCTCGTGACGGAATGCAGATGTCAGCGCTTTATGCATTTTTAGGTTTTGAGACAGGAATATTAGGAGAAGGGGAATATAACCCTGCCAATAAGCGCCTTCAATACAGTGCCCATATTACCTATGGAACGAACAACGAATTTGGATTTGATTATCTGCGTGACAATATGACCTATTCAAAAGAGCATATGGTTCAGCGTGATCATGCTTTTGTTATCGTTGATGAGGTGGATTCGATTTTGATTGATGAAGCACGTACTCCGTTGATCATTTCAGGACCTACAAACCGTGCATTGGAAAACTACACCCGTGCCGACTTGGTCGCCAAAGCATTGGTTCGCGATGAGCATTTTACGGTCGATGAAAAAGATCGTCTTATTTTGACTACCGAAGAGGGAATTATCAAGGCAGAGGAACTTTTTGGGGTGGACAATCTCTACAGCATTGAAAATTCTTCTCTTTCTCACCATTTGGATCAAGCACTCAAGGCAAACTATTTGTTCGAAGCAGACGTTGACTATGTAATGCAAGACGATCAAGTGGTTATCGTTGATGAGTTTACCGGACGCCTCTCTGAGGGACGCCGTTTTTCAGAAGGACTGCACCAAGCGCTCGAAGCAAAAGAGGGCGTCATTATCAAAGAAGAGACGCAAACGCTTGCTGATATTACCTTCCAAAATTATTTTAGAATGTATAAAAAAATCGGAGGAATGACGGGTACGGCACAAACAGAAGCAGCCGAATTTTCTCAAATTTATAATTTGGATGTTATCTCTATTCCTACGAATGTTCCTGTTATTCGTAAAGATCTGAATGACCTTATTTATAAGACTGAAAGTGAAAAATTTTCTGCTGTTATTGAGAAGATAAAAGAATTGCATGCCAAAGGTCAGCCGGTTCTTATCGGTACCGCATCGATTGAAAAATCTGAAAAACTGCACCTCCTGATCAAAGAGCAAAAAATTCCTCATACCGTATTGAATGCTAAAAATCATACGCAAGAGGGTGAAATTATTAAAAATGCAGGCGCCAAGGGTGCAATTACGATCGCTACGAATATGGCTGGGCGCGGTGTCGATATCAAAGTAAGTGATGAGATCAAAGAATTGGGCGGCTTGTATATTCTGGGGACAGAACGGCACGAAAATCGTCGTATTGATAATCAGCTGCGTGGACGTTCAGGCCGTCAGGGTGATCCTGGAACGACACAGTTTTATTTGAGTCTTGAAGACAATCTATTGCGTATTTTTGGTTCGGACAAGATCAAATCAATCATGGAGCGCTTAGGAGTTGAAGACGGTGAGTATATAGAATCATCTATGGTGACGCGTGCTGTCGAAAAAGCGCAGAAAAAAGTCGAAAACATGCACTTTGAAGGACGTAAACACATTGTTGAATACGATGATGTTGCCAATGAACAGCGTAAAATTGTTTATAAGTTCCGTGGTGAACTTCTGGATCCTGCATATGATGTTGCGACTAAAATAGACACGATCCGCCAAGAGTATGTTGCTCGTACACTTGCTCTTAGCGGAATTTTTGAGGGAGTTTCATCCGAAGAGGTTAATTTGGATAAGTTGGTCTTGATATTCCAAGAAGAGCTAAACAGCGTATTGGATACAGAGCTTTATACAGAAAAAACTTATAGTGCTCTTTTAGATCGCTCAATTGCTGTGTTAAAAGAACAATACGATGCAAAAATGTCCGTGATCGATCCCTCAACACGTTCCAATATAGAGCGTGAAATCTATCTTAAAACACTTGATACAGCATGGCGTGAACACCTCTATCAAATGGACAGTATGAAAACAGGGATTCGTTTACGTGCGTACAATCAAAAAGATCCATTGGTTGAGTATAAAAAAGAGAGCTATAATCTCTTTACTGAGCTTGTAGGTGCGATTAAATACGATACGATTAAAACTCTCCATATTATTCAGTTTAAAGTTGAAAACGTAGAAGAAGAGGCACAGGCACTCGCAAAACAAATGGAAGTGCAAAAGCGTCAAGAAGAGTTGCAAATGTCCCTCAATCATACAAACAGTGAACTTGAAAGTTCAAAAATTGCACGTAATGATGATTGCCCTTGTGGAAGTGGACTGAAATATAAAAACTGCTGCGGTAAATCGGGACCTAAAAAAGGGGCATTTGCCTCTTGAGCATCGTCCGCTACCTGACCAAACGTTTTTTACGTTTTGACAAAGAACAGCCCTTTATCTTTATCTCGGCTCTTTTAGCGTTTAGCGGAATCGCACTTGGGGTTATGGTCCTTATCATTGCTATGGCATTGATGAATGGATTTGACAATGAGTTTAAGAAGAAACTCACCGTTATGAATTATCCGCTCACCATACAGCCTAAATTTTTTGGGGCTGTTGATACATCACTCCTTCAAAAATTGGAACAAAAATTTCCGGATCTCGCTTTTAGCCCTTATATCAGTTCTTCTGTTCTATGCCGATACGATACACTTCTTGAGGGTGGATATCTTTTTGGGGTTGATTTCAAGCGTGAAGCAAAAGTAAATGAGATTGTGGCAAAAGGGCTTGAAAAGCATATTCCTAAGGGATTTGAGGTAATGGTTGGGAAGGGACTAATGGAAGAGTATTCGCTGAAGAGCGAAGATAAACTCACCTATATCTTTACGCAACTGGAACCGGGCGGAATTGCCATGTCTCCAAAAATGAAACGTTTTAAAGCTGTGGCTATTTTTGATTCAGGATTAAGTGCGTATGATAAAGGATATTCATACAGTACCCTGGAGTCATTGCAAAAAGTGTTAGCACTTCCAGAAGGTGTCTATGACGGTATTCATGTTCACTCAAGAGTTCCAGAAGAGGATATAACTAAAGTTGCAGCAGTGTTGCCCGATTCTGTTTCCATTCGTGGATGGTGGGAAGACAACGGAAATTTCTTTGCCGCATTACAGATGGAAAAAACCTCTCTTTTTATCGTGTTAATGCTGATTATTCTTATTGCGGCTATTAATATTATTTCGTCTCTACTAATGACTGTGATGAACCGTCGCAGCGAAATCGCACTGCTTCTATCTCTTGGGGCTTCTAAACAAGAGATTAAGCGTGTATTTTTGATTTTAGGGGTTATTATCGGGACGTTAGGGATTTTGACAGGCTCATTGTTAGGATTCTTTGGGATATGGATTCTTGGAAGTTTCGATATTATCTCACTTCCTGCGGATGTGTATCCTACGTCAACACTACCGCTTGATCTGACGGTTATTGACTTCTTTTCCATCATCATCGGCGCATTTGGTATTGTCTTGCTTTCTGCATGGTATCCGGCAAAAAGAGCGGCAGATGTAGACCCATTAACGGTGTTACGTAACGAATAACCTGCTATTTCTTCTTCTCATCATTCATCATCCATAAAAATGGATAGGTGACTGTCCGTTTTAGGATGTTAAACGGTGCGGTGATGATCTCCTTGGCAATCGATGTTTCTACGACAGGATCACTTAGTTTGCCTTTTAGCTTTACCGTTGTACTCACAGAGCCGTCATTACCGAAGAGTATGTAACCCACCATAGGAACACGTCCCAGCTGTGATCCAAGATCGCTTTTGAGTGTGAGAGTTCCCTGTATGGAATCTTCTTTATAGTTTACTTTTGCTTCACCCGCCATTTTAAGATCTGGTGAGTTAAGGGTAAAGTTTTATTTTTTAAACACTTTATTACGATAGGTGTAG